>NZ_JACZKG010000009.1 GCF_014860165.1 Devosia sp. | reverse complement strand
GAACTGGCCTGCACCGGTTGAGCCGCCACCATGGCAGCCGTCATGCTTGCCGCGGCAGCGCTGACAGCGGTGGTCATGTTCGACGCAACCCGGCCGGCCGAGGCCGTCGAGCCTCGATACCAGCTCGGGGAATAGGTGTCGCCCGTGACATCGCTCACCGCATGGCGGGCCAATTCGGCCTCGAAATGCTGGCTCCACGGCTTTTCGACACCCAGAGCGATGGCATAGGGCAGCAGCCGCTCGAAGCGCGTTGCCGTCATCGGCGGCGCCTCGGTCATGTTCATGCGATTCTTCTCGGCGGTCTCGAGATAGAGTTTCAGCCCATCGATCTGGTCCATCACCTTGCGCCCCTGCAGGGTCGGGGCGCGCATCAATACGGCGAAAACGATGGTCACGACGACAATGGAGACCGCCGCGATGGAAGCCACGTTGATCGAAATCGCGGTGAGGCTGTCGAGGACGAAGCCGAGAAGGTTGAAGCTGAGGACGGCGACCCAGATGGCCCCGACGATGCCCGGCACGAAGCGCCCCTTGAGGCCCTTGCTGGCCACGCCACTCAGCGTGGCCAGGACGATGCCGACCGCGATGGAGCCGATGAGCCAGATGGGGTCGAGGATTTCGGTGAAGCCCATGCCGCCCAGCAGCAGGATGGCCAGGGCGAAGCCCAGCACCGAGTAGCCGGTATTGTTCTTGAACCAGAGCGCCCGGTTCTCGGTTTCGATGGCGCTGGTAAACTCAGCGCGCCGCTTCTGCAAGGCCGGTCCATTGGTCTTGTCGATGACCGTGGTTTTCTTGGTCTGCAGATAGCTGAAGATGATGTTTTCGCTGCTCGACAGTGGCTCGTCGGGCTGCTTGCCTGTCGTCTTGATGCGAAGCGAGCCCGAGCTGTTGTCGATGGTCACCAGACCCTTGACGCCAAGATCGAAAATCGCCGCCGTCAGGGCTGTCCAGCCCAGGTCGCCAAAACCCCATTTGTGGATGTAGTGGGTCAGCGGCGGGGAGAAACCCTTGGGCGCGTGGAACAGGGGAATGATGGTGCCCTTTTCCGGATCGCGGCCGACGCGAAACCAGGCCAGGGCATTGTAGGCCACAGCCAGCAGTGCCGCGAGGAGCGGGATGATCGTCTCGCGCAGGTCCGACATCTGCTGCATGATCGCGGCAAAGCCGGTGGGATAGGCAATCACGCCCTTGTTGAAGGCCACCGCGATGGTCATGCCCTCGCCCGCGCCCAGCGCCCGACTGGCGCGAAAGGTCGCCGATGTCTCCGATGTCCGCTTGATCGAAACGGCCTGTTCGGTCGAGCCGGCCGCGCCGGTATAGCCGACAAGGTCGGAAATCACGGCGCCATCGGGCAACTTGACGGTGGCACGAGCCGCCAGGATCGGGAACACCCAGTAATTGCCGGTGGCGTTCCAGTAGAGTTCGTCGTGGTCTTCGAATGCCCGCGCCATGCGCGTCATGGTGTAGCGGATGATGTAGCGATGGACGCCGTAGTCGAGGAAGTAATCGGGGTTGCCGATCCAGATGCGCTGGAAATTGCCCATGCGCTCGACGCGGTACATCTCCTGGTCGCCATCGCGGGTGACGCCGGCCACGTCGAGGCCCGGGCGCACCTTGCCGCCATCGCTGCCCAGCATCACCACCGGGATGTCCCGATAGATGCCGCGACGGATCTCGCTCCCCTCGGCATTGACCTCAATGGTCTCGGTGACCTGCACGGAGCCATCGGTGTTGAGGATGACATCGGAGGTGAAGGAGCGGATTTCCTCGCGCGCGGTGGCGGGGAAAGCGAGCACGAGACCGACAAGGACGCCAAGGAGAATTGCGAATGTGCGTTTCATGGCCAGTTGCCCTGCATCGGGGCTCCCATCACCCCCTCCCAGCCTCCCCCATCAAGGGGGAGGTGCGACGCAGTGGGTGTGGCTGGATGGTGCCCAAAACTCTGAACGACACCTCCCCCTTGACGGGGGAGGCTGGGAAGGGGTGGGGCAACAGGCTCGATGCCTGCCGCGTTCGCCCCGCTAGTTGAACTTCACGCTCGGCACGGCGCGGTCGGCTTCGTTCTCGAGCTCGAAATACTGCGCCTTCTGGAAGCCGAAGGGGCCGGCGATGAAGTTGGACGGGACCGATTCGACCATGACGTTAAGGTTGCGCACCGCGCCATTGTAGTAGCGGCGCGCCATCTGGATTTCCTCTTCCACGGTCTGCAGGGCAGCCTGGAATTCGAGGAAGGTCGTGTTGGCCTTGAGGTCCGGATAGGCCTCAGCGGTGGCGATCAGCCGGCCCAGGGCGGACGAGAGCTGGCCTTCGGCCGCGGCGCGCTGCTCGGGGGTGCCGTTGGCGGCGGCGGTGGCGGCAGCGCGGGCATTGGTCACCGCTTCGAGCGTCTCGCGCTCGTGGCTCATATAGCCCTTCACGGTTTCCATGAGGTTGGGAATCAGATCGGTGCGGCGCTTGAGCTGCACGTCGATGCCCGACCAGCCCTCCTCTACCATCTGCCGGTTCTTGACCAGCCCGTTATAGAGCGCGACGGCATAGAAGGCGGCCACGACGACAAGGCCAAGGATGATCCAACCGATCATGTGCGTTTACTCCCCGAGCGCACCAGAATTGGGCGGACATTGGCACTGTCGCGATTGGCGCGCAATGGGCGGTGACTTGCGTTGGCGTGCTTCCATCACTACGTTCACAGCCATGAGCAGAACCGTCGCACTTTGGCTGGAAAACCCCCTGTCGGGATCGCAGCCCTAAGCATGCCCGCCGCGCCGGCGCCTGCTTAGGGTAGGCGCGCCGCAATCTGCCGCGCAATTTGGCGCATCATCCAACATCATTCATTCGCCGACCCGGCGCGCATGAGGCGCGACGACGGCCATACGAGAACACACATCATGACCAATACCATTCACAACGACCTCAATCCCGAGATCGTGCTGGGCGCGGCGGATCACCGCCAGCTCAACGTCCTGGCCATGGCCGGGCTTACCCACACGCCGGACCAGTCCGATGACCTGCTCTACGAACTCGAGCGTGCCCGCGTCGTCGAGGACGGCCATGTGCCAGACGACATAGTACGCATGGGCTCTACCGTCCACTATCGGACCGATAGCGGCCAGGAGCCCGTGGTTACGCTGGTCTATCCTGTCGACGCCGACATTGCCCAGGGTCGCATCTCGGTGCTGACGCCCGTGGGCACGGCGCTGATCGGCCTGCGCGTCGGCCAATCCATCACCTGGCGCGACCGGGCGCATAAGCGGCACATGCTGACCGTGCTGGCCGTGACACAGCCAGGCAACTGACCTGGGAGACGGGGCGAGTTACTCCGCCCCGCCGCCTGCGGTCTGCAGCCAGGCTTCGCCGCAGCTCTTGGCGAGTTCGCGGATGCGCAGGATGTAGCTCTGCCGCTCGGTGACCGAGATGACGCCGCGGGCGTCGAGCAGGTTGAAGTTGTGGCTGGCCTTGACGACCTGCTCATAGGCGGGAATGGCCATGGTCTGGCGATTGCCTTCGGCGCCCTTGGCGAGGATGGCCCGGCATTCCTTCTCGGCATCGGCAAAGTGCCGGAACAGGATTTCGGTGTCCGCGGCCTCGAAATTGTACTTGGACTGCTCCTGCTCGTTCTGCAGAAACACGTCGCCATAGGTGACCTTGTCGTCGCCGTCGCGGCCGTTGAAGTTGAGGTCGTAGACGTTCTCGACGCCCTGCACATACATGGCGAGGCGTTCGAGCCCGTAGGTGATTTCACCGGGCACGGGGGAGCATTCGAAGCCGGCCACCTGCTGGAAATAGGTGAACTGGCTGACTTCCATGCCGTCGCACCAGCATTCCCAGCCCAGGCCCCAGGCGCCCAGCGTCGGGCTTTCCCAGTCGTCTTCGACGAAGCGGATATCGTGCACGCTGGCATCGAGCCCGATCGCGGCGAGCGACTGGAGGTAGAGGTCCTGGATGTTGTCGGGCGATGGCTTGAGGATCACCTGGAACTGGTAATAGTGCTGCAGGCGATTAGGGTTCTCGCCATAGCGGCCGTCCTTGGGCCGGCGGCTGGGCTGCACATAGGCGGCCTTCCACGGCTTGGGTCCCAGGGCGCGCAGGGTGGTGGCGGTGTGAAACGTGCCGGCGCCCATCTGCATGTCATAGGGCTGCAGGATGACGCAACCCTGCTCCGCCCAGAAATTCTGCAGCGTCAGGATCAGACCCTGGAAGGAATTCCTGGGGTCCATGTGGGCGGGGCGATTGGTCATCTGGCAGTCCCTGATATCAGGGGACAATCCTCTAGTTTGGCCGCCCCTTGGGGTCAACGGCGTTTGTCGTCGTCTCCGGGGCGGTAGGTGCCGTCCTCGTCGCGCTTGAGGTCGATGACGCCGGGCTGAGCGCGTTCGCGCAGGTCGCGCTCCCGGCGCAGGCGCCTGGCCTCTTCGTCGTCGGCCTTGAACTGGCCAGTCCAGTCGCGCCAGATCTTGCGTACCCCCAGCCAGATGGCGATGCCGATGATGGCGAAGACCAGGACCCTGAGGAGAATGCCGGTCACAGCCCAAACCTCGCCCAGAGCGCACGATCCTCGATGGTGGCGCTGATGTCGCTGCCGAGGGAGGCGGCAAAGCCGAGGCGCGGCAGGCCGAACCAGCTGCGCCTGGGCTCGATCACCTTGAGGTTCAGATGCGGGCCGTAGCGGGTGTGGAGGGTCTCGTGCAGATCGCCGACGGCGTCAGCAAGGCCGAGCTCGACGCCGCGCATGCCGGTCCACCATTCGCCGGTAAACAGGGTTTCGTCCGCACCATTGAGACGTTCCCCACGCCGCTTTTTCACCACGTCGATGAACACGTTATGAATGTCGGTTTCGACCTGCTTGATGCGTTCGATATCGCTCTTTTTTTCGGGCAGGAAGGGGTCAAGCGTCGACTTGTTGTTGCCGGCGGTGTGCACGCGCCGCTCGATGCCGAGTTTCTCCAGCGCACCGACGAAGCCGAAGCCGGCCATGATGACGCCGATGGAGCCAATGATGGAAGATGGGTCGACGATGATCTCGTCACCGGCCACGGCGATGAAGTAGCCACCCGAGGCGGCGGCGTCCTCGACAAAGACCAGTACGGGCTTGTGATGCTCCTCGGCCAGGTCGCGGATGCGCTTGGCGATGAGGCGGCTCTGCACCGGCGAGCCGCCGGGCGAATTGACGATGATGGCGACAACCGGCGCGGCCTTGATTGCGAAGGCGCGCTGCAGCAGCGGGGCGACGGTGGCGATATTGAGCCGGCCCTGGCGCTGTTCGGCGGCGATGACGCCATGCAGGCGCACCACGGGAATGGTGGTCCTGCCGAGGCCCGTCAGGCGCTGCAGCCAGTTTCGCTTCGGCGTGGTCAGGTCGGCCATACCAGATCCTTGTTGTTGCGCGCCAGATTTAGGGCGGTCCGGCGCCGATTACCAGACGAGCCGCGCGGTCCCACGAAAGATTGCGTCGAACTCCGATCGGAAGGCGCGACCCTCGGCCTCGTGCAGGGCGCGACTGGCCAGCAGCGTCAGTGGTGCGCGCGAGCCCTTGATGCCGCGCACCAGCACGCGGTTTGCCGCTTCGCCCGGCCGCGGGGTCAGCGGCAGCACGGTGATGGCGCCGAAGCGTTTGACGAAACCCGCCAGCAAGGGCGCGAGGCTGGGCGCCGGATAGATGAAGATCACCTCGCTGCCTGCGGCGGCAGCGCCGGCCGCTGTCTTGATCCACAGGTCCAGGGCCGATGCGTCCATGTGCCGGGCACCGGCCCGACCAGCATCGGCTGCCAGCGTACCGCCGCCATCAGCGAAGAAGGGCGGATTGGCAATGACGCTGTCGAAACCATTATCGACGATGCCCGCCGCTCGCCGCTCGGCGGCGGGACCGACGACATCAGCGGTGACGACATTGGCGCGACCGGCGAGGCCATTGTGGTCGACGTTGGCCTTGGCGAGCTCGACCATTTCCGCATTCTGCTCGGCCAAGGTGGCCGTTCGGCCGGGATTCTGAACCAGGGCAACCAGGGCGGCGGTGCCCACGCCAGAGCCCAGGTCGAGCAGCGAGTTGCGGGTCTCCGCCACGGCGGCGCCGAGTAGCACGCTATCGAGGCCGGCGCGAAAACCCTGGGCGGGCTGCGACAGAGTGAGCCGCCCGCCCAAAAAGGCATCGCGCGTTACCGATTGGTGTTTTACAAAGGCTTTTGGCTGGTCTAGGGACATCGCACCCCGAAGGCCGGTTCGGCGCGACCATACATGGCCAGGTGCCGCAGGCTCAACCAGATTTGCCCGAGGCGGCAAACGAGGACGGAATAGCAGTGTCAGTTCTGACGCAGATGAAAGAAGCGCCGGCGGCCAATCCGATCGAGCGGCTGCTTGAGGCGACCGCGCCTGATATGGCCAAGGTCAATGAGCTGATCCTGAGCCGCGCCGATTCCCATGTCGAAATGGTGCCCGAACTCGCCCGCTACCTCATCGAGAGCGGCGGCAAGCGCTTGCGGCCCATGCTGACCGTGGCGGCCGCCCAACTCTTCGGGCGGGGCAAGGGCAGCGCCATCAATTTCGCCGCCGCCGTCGAATTCATGCACAATGCAACCCTGCTCCACGACGACGTGGTCGATGAGAGCGACATGCGCCGGGGCAAACCGGCTGCCCGCATGGTCTGGGGCAACAAGGCCTCCATCCTGGTGGGCGATTTCCTGCTAGGCCAGGCCTTCATGATGATGGTGGAAACCGGCGATATCGGCGCGCTGGGCGTATTGTCCGCCGCCTCTGCCGTGATGGCGGAAGGCGAAGTGTTCCAGTTGGCCAAGACCGGCGACCTAACCACGACGCCGGCCGACTATGCCGAAGTCATCCGCGCCAAGACCGCCGTGCTGTTCGAGGCGGCCTGCGAAGTCGGCGCCATGTCTGGCGGCGCTGATGCCAATGGCCGTGCGGCGCTGGCGCGGTATGGGCTTGAACTTGGCAATGCGTTCCAGCTGGTGGACGATGCCCTGGATTATGGTGGGCAGGCCGGCACGCTGGGCAAGAATACCGGCGACGACCTGCGCGAAGGCAAGATGACCCTGCCGGTGATCCTGGCGCTGTCCGACGGCACAGAGGCCGAGCGCGCCACGATCACGGCGGCGTTGGGCGATGCCGAGGCGAGCGCCGAGCAGGTGGCCGCGGTGGTCGCCATCATGGAGCGCCACAAGACGCTGGCGCGCACGCTCGATCAGGCGCATGCCCATGCCCGCGCGGCCCAGCAGGCGCTTGAAGCGCTGCCGGTTTCGGACATGCGGGCGCTGCTGGCCGATGTGGTCGAATTCAGCGTGCTGCGGGCTTACTAGCGCCGGGCGGGAACACCAGGTCAACCAAGTACTGGATCGTCACCCTCGGGCTCTGTACTGACCGAACGATCCTCAAGTGAAGAGCCCTCGGGTCAAGCCCGAGGGTGACCGGCGGTGGGCGGGGCAAGGCCCCCTCACCCGGCGCTACGCGCCGACCTTTCCCCCGTGTAGAAGCACGCTAGGGCAAAATCAGTGGCGCCGCGGCCACCCAGTGGTCGGGATGCCCGGCACGCATCACCTGCGCGGCCTGATGGGCCTGACCGGCTGAGCCGAAGAGGCCGAACACCGTCGCACCCGAGCCCGACATGCGTGCGAGCATGCAGCCCTGCGTTTCGGCCAGTTGTGCGACGATGTCGCCGATGATGGGCACCAGTTTCACCGCTGGCGGCTGCAGGTCGTTGCGGGTTTCGGCGAGCCAGAGCCCCAGTTGCGCCGGCCGGGTCAGCGGCGAGGGCAATTCGGGCAAGGGGTAATTGTCGTGGGCGCGCAGGCGCCGGAACACGTCGGCGGTGGCCAGCGGGATCATGGGATTGACCAGGACAATATGGAGCGCCGGAAATTCCGGCAGCGGCGCCAGCACTTCGCCGACGCCACGGGCGACCAGCGGCATCGACACCAGGCATGCCGGCACGTCGGCGCCGAGCCCCGCCGCCATATCGGCCAGTTCGGCCATGGCGATGGGCCGGCTGGATAGGCCTGCCATCAGCCGCAAGGCTGCGGCGGCGTCAGCCGAGCCGCCACCGATACCGGCCGCCACCGGCAGGTTCTTAGTCAGATGCAGGGCCATGCCGGTTTCGACCGCGTCGGACCAGCGGGCGCGGAATGCCGCGACGGCGCGGGAGACCAGATTGGTCTCGCCAAGGCCCAGGGCCCTGGCAAAGGGGCCGCCGACCGTGAGCGAGTCGACGCTGGCGGGCACGGCTTCTAGTTCATCCGCCACATCGGCGAAGACGACCAGGCTTTCGAGGTCGTGATAGCCGTCGTCACGCCGCCGCGTGACATGCAGCGCTAGGTTGACCTTGGCCGGGGCGTGCTGAACTGTCGGTTCAACCATCCCGCTATTCGGTCGCGTTGGCTTCGGTTAGTCCCTCGGCGAGCTTGGCCGCCACGCGCTCCTTGACGTTGCCGACCTCATCAACGGAAGCGGCGACGTTCCACTGGAACCTGGCTTCAAGCTTGCGCCCGGCGCGCCAATAGGCGTCGCCCAGATGGTCGTTGATCTCGGCATCGTTGGGGCGCAGCAGCACCGCCTGTTCGAGCGTGGTCACGGCTTCGTCGATGCGGCCAAGCTTGTAGAAGGCCCAGCCGAGCGAATCGACGATGTAGCCGTCCTGCGGCTGCGCCGCGACGGCCTTCTCGATCATTTCGAGGGCCGGCTCCAGATGCATGTCCTGGTCGATCCAGCTATAGCCGAGATAGTTCAGGACCGCCGGCTGTTCCGGATTGAGCTCCAGAGCCTTGAGGAAATCGGCTTCGGCCTTGGGCCACTCCTTGGCCCGCTCATAAGCGATGCCGCGCACATAGTAGAAGCGCCAATCGGACGGGCTCTCGCCGCCGGTCAGCTCAAGCGCCCTGGTATAGGTCGCAGCGGCTTCGACATATTGCTCGTCATAGCGCAGCAGGTCGCCCAGCACGGAGATCGCGTCGAGATCATCGGGGCGGCTGGTGACGACATTGTTGAGCCGCCGCAGCGCTTCCGCGCGATCGCCGGCCACGTCCAGATTTTGGGCCACCCGCACGACGGCCGTTGGCTTCATTGGCGAGGTGGTGGGCACTGCCTCGTAGATGCCGTTGGCGGCCTCGTGCTGACTGGCTGCATCAAGCAACTGTCCCAGGGCCACGGCGATGACATCGGCGGAGGGATCGAGATAAAGGCCCATGCGCAGGAAGACCAGCGAGAGATCGAGACTGCCGTCGCGCGACAGCGCCACGCCGATGCCATGGAACATTTCGGCCGCGCCGACCTGCACATTGGAGGCGAAGATGCCAGGGCGCTGTCCGGCCTCGATCTGCTCTTTGACGATGGTCACGACGGGGTGGGTCAGGCCCTGGTCCTCGAACTGGGCTATGATGTCACGAGCTTCGTCAAACCGTCCGGCATTGCCCAACACGCGGGCATAGACCTCGACAATGCGGGCAACATAGGGCTCAGCATCGAAGGCGCGGCCGGCCAGCTCGATCGCCTTGTCGGTGTCACCTGAGGCCTCGGCCATCAGGGCGCGGTGAAACACCAGGAAATCCTCGAGCCCGGACTGACCCAGTTCATCGAGCACGGCTTCTGCCTCGTCCGTACGGTTGTCGCCCACCAGAGCCCAGGCGCGCAGGATGCCGGCGGTGATGCCGGTGAAGCTGTCCTGGCCGATCGCGCTCAGCATCTGCTCGGCGGCACCATAGCGGCGCTCCTTCAGCGCTTCGGTGGCGACGACGAGTTCGGCCAGCTCATTGGCGGGGTCCAGGTCCAGCAAATGCTTGGCGGTCGATGCCGCCTGGCCGATCTGCCCATCGGCTGCGTAGGCGATGAAGGAACGCTCGACCAGAACTGGATTGTCCCAGCCCGCCTGTGCCGCCTGGGCAAAGTAGCGCGCGGCCTCGTCGGTGCGCAGATCGTGCAGCGCCTGCTGGCCGGCCATATAGGCGCCAGTGACGCTGGTCCGGAACACCGGCAGCAGATCGAGCATGGCCAGGGGGTCGGTTTGCGCAGTTTGCGCGGACTGGGCCGCGTGCGTCGCATGAACGGCGGTTGCCGAAAGCAACACGGCAAAAAGAGCCGGGCGCGCGATGCGGGTCAGAATCGATGTCACGAGGCTGGTTACTCCTTGGCCTTTCCGGCCGTTCTGGCGGCGAAGATTGTCCGTTTTGGGACTGCGCCGCAAGGGCGCGCGCCATAGCGTGATCCCGGCCGAATTCACATACCGTTGTAGTTGGGTCCGCTGCCGCCTTCGGGTGGTACCCAGGTGATGTTCTGCGCCGGATCCTTGATGTCACATGTCTTGCAGTGCACGCAGTTGGCGGCGTGGATGCGGAACACCGGGGTGCCGCCTTCCTCGGCCATTTCATAGACGCCGGCCGGGCAATAGAGCGGCGCGGGCTCGCCAAATGTGGGCAGGTTGTCGCGCACCGGCACCTGGGCGTCGGCGAGGCGCAGGTGCACCGGCTGGTCCTCGTCGTGGGCCAGGTTGGCCAGATAGACGGACGAGGCACGGTCAAAGGTCAGCGTGCCATCGGGCTTTGCGTAGCGGCGGGCCGGCAGCGTGTCCATGGGCTTGAGCCCCTGAAAATCGGGCTTGCCATGGTGCAGCGTGCCCAGCAGCGAGCGGCGCAGGATGGCGGAGGTCCAGAGCTCCACGCCGCCGGCCAGCGCACCTAGCATGGTGCCGAGCCTGGTCCAGAGGGGCTTGACGTTGCGGACGGCCTGCAACTCGGACGAGATGCCAGTCGCCATGATGCGGTGGCCGAAATCGGCAATCAGGTCATGCTGGCGGCCCTTGCCGATGGCGTCGGCCACCGCGTCGGCGGCGCCGATCCCGGAGAGGATAGCGTTGTGGATGGCTTTGAGACGGGGGGCATTCATGAAGCCGGCGGCGCAGCCGATCAGGCCGCCGCCGGGGAAAGCCAGCGTGGGTATCGACTGCCAGCCCCCGGCGGTGACGGCGCGCGCGCCGTAGCTGATGCGGATGGCGCCTTCGAGCAGCGGCGCCACCGACTTGTGGGTCTTGAAGCGCTGAAACTCGTCGAAGGGGGAGAGCGTGGGGTCCTGGTAGTCGAGATAGGTCACGAGGCCCACATAGAGCTTGCGATCCTCGGCGTGGTAGACGAAGCCGCCGCCTGATGTGGCATTGTCGAGGGGGAAGCCGAGATAGTGGTCCACCCTGCCCTTTTCATGCCGGTCCGCCTGGATTTCCCAGACTTCCTTGATGCCCAGGCCATATTTCTGCGGCTCGCGCTCGAGGGCATGGCTGGCGATGACCTGCTTGGCCAGCGATCCGCGCGCGCCTTCGGCGATGAGCGTGTATTTGGCTTCGAGCGCGATGCCTTCGGCGAAGCCCGGCTTGGGGTTGCCGTCGTAGTCACGGCCGAGATCGCCGGTGATGATGCCGCGGATCGGGCCGTTGCCCGAGCTCAACACGTCCACGGCAGCGGTCATGGGAAAGATATCGACGCCCAGTTCGGCCGCCTGTTCGCCGAGCCAGCGCACCAGGTTACCCAGGCTCACAATGACGCCATTTGGCGTCTTGAGCTGGGGCGGCATCAGCAGGTGTGGCAGGGCGAAATCGTGGTTCTCGGTCAGCAGGTGGTAGGTGTCCCTGGTGACATCGGGGCCCACCGGGGCGCCTTTGAGGCGCCAGTCTGGAATCAGCGCGTCGAGCCCAACAGGGTCCATCACCGCGCCCGAGAGAATATGCCCGCCCAGCTCGGCGGACTTTTCCACCACGGTGACCGATATTTCGGGATGGCGCTGCTTGATGCGAATAGCCGCCGCGAGACCAGACGGACCCGCGCCGACGATCAGCACGTCGGTCGAAAGGGTTTCGCGCGAGCCGGCCTCTGCCATATAGGAATGCCTCACCGTCGGTTCATGGTGGTCGCGCTGTCGGCCAGAAAACCGGTACCCACTTTTTCTGACAGCGCTCCGGAGACGCAGCGGCTGGCCGCGCCAAACGGGCTGTGACATAACAGAGAACATGTCTCAAGATCGACCGCTAAATCACGACGAAATGCTCGCCGTGCTCGATTGGTATCGGGCCGCGGGCGTGGACATCGCCGTGGGCGAGGAGCCGGTGGATCGCTTCGCGCAGCGGGTGCCGCCGCGGGTCACGCCGCCGCCGGTCGCCGCTAGCCAGGGCGCGATGGAGCCGGCGGCCGAAATGCCCATGCTGGGCGGCGATCCATCGGAAGCGCGCAGCCTTGCCGGTTCCGCCCGCACACTCGATGAATTGCAGGCGATCCTGGGCGCCTATGACGGCTGCGGCCTCAAGTTGCGCGCCACCCAGCTGGTCTTTGCCGATGGCAATCCCGAAGCCGAGATCATGCTGATCGGCGAGGCGCCAGGCGCCGAAGAGGACCGGCAGGGCAAGCCATTCGTCGGCAAATCCGGGCAATTGCTCGATCGCATGCTCGCGGCCATCGGGCTCGACCGCAGCAAGGTCTATATCGCCAATACCGTGCCGTGGCGGCCGCCTGGCAATCGCACGCCGACACCCGAAGAAATGGCGCTGTGCCTGCCGTTCCTGCATCGGCAGGTGGAGTTGGTCGCGCCCAGGCTGGTGATGACGCTGGGTGGCCCGGCCATGCAGACGGTGTTTTCCACCACCGCCGGCATCATCAAGATGCGCGGCAAGTGGTCTGATGTCACCATCGGCAACCATGGAGTGGCGGCCATACCGACGCTGCATCCGGCCTATCTGCTTCGCAACCCGGCTGCCAAGCAGCAGGCCTGGCGCGACATGCTCAGTCTCAAGCTGAAGATGGTGGAACTGGGGCTGGGCTAGAGCTAGCCCCCAATCACTGCGTCATTCCCGCGAAGGCGGGAATTCACTCTTCAATCGCGACTTCACCAGGAATGGACCCGCATTCGCGGGAATGACGTGGTGGATGATCCTGCTTCGCCGCGCTATGGTCACCGTTGCGTGATTTGCAACGCGCTTCCGATCCAGCACAGCCGAAAGCGTCATGGCCTCCGTTATCAAGATCTATGCCCTGTTCCTGGGTTCCGCGCTGCTCATGTTCGGCGGCGGGCTGCAGGGGTTGCTGCTGTCGGTGCGTGGCGCCGAGGAGAATTTTTCGCTGCTGGCGCTGGGCCTGATCGGCACCGGCTGGTCGGTGGGGTTCGTGGCCGGGTCGATCACCGTGCCGCTGGTGGTGCGCAAGGTCGGCCATATTCGCGCCTTCTCGGTGATGGCGGCCATCGGCACCATCACCATCCTGCTCAACCTGCTGTGGATCAACGATATCAGCTGGATCCTGCTGCGGGCGCTCAGCGGCTTCTGCTTTGCCGGCGCCGCCATGATCGTCGAGAGCTGGCTCAACGAAGTGGCCGAGAACAAGAGCCGCGGCACGATCTTTTCGATCTATGTGACCATCAACATGGCCGCCTCCACCCTGGGGCAGGTCGCCATGTCGATCACCGGCACGGCCGGCTATGTGCCCTTCGTGCTGGGTGCCATCAGCTTCATCTGCGCGGTGCTGCCCACTGCCCTCACCTCGAGCCCACAGCCGCGGCCGCTCTCGTCGGCCAAGATCGATGTGGGCCTGCTCTATCGCACCTCGCCGGTGGCCGCGATCGCCGCCTTTTCGGTCGGCATGGCCAATGGCGCTTTCGGTACGCTGGCGCCGGTCTATGGCTATGAGCAGGGGCTCGATTCGGGTGGTATCGCCCTGCTGTTTGCCATTGCCGCCATTCTCGGCGCCGTGGCGCAGATCCCCTTCGGGCGCCTGTCCGACCGGATCGATCGACGGCTGGTGCTGATCGGGCTCTCAGGCTTCGCGGCCGTGGTCGGAGCGCTCACGGCCATCATCAATCCGGGACCCAACTGGATGATGTTCGTGCTGTTTGCGGCCTATGGATTTGCCGCCAACCCGATCTATGCCGTGGCCGTGGCCCATGCCAACGACTTTGCCAAGGATGGCGACTTCGCCAAGATTGCCGGCGGCATGCTGCTGATTCTGGGCGTTGGCCTCGCCATCGGCCCGGCCGTGGCCTCTGTCATAATGGGCGCCTGGTCGCCGGTGGGCCTGTTCATTGTCACGGCTTCGTTTCACGGCGCGCTGGCGATCACGGCCTTTCTGCGCATGCGCGTCCGCAAGAGCGTCGACGCGGAACACCGCGCCCCGTTCCAGCCGATGGGCAATGACAAGCAGGTGACGCCGGAATCCATTGTGCTCGATCCGCGGGCTGATAGTGATAGCCCCGAGATGCGGGTGGACGAAGAGCCCGTTCCCGAAGAACTGGCAACGCAGAATGAGGACAGGCGCGATGTTCAAGACGGCACGATTTGAAGACCGGGCATTCAAGCCGCTCGCCATCGCCGTCATCGCCGTTTCCGACACGCGCACGCTCGAAACCGATACCGGCGGCGCGCTGCTCAAGTCATTGCTGGAAGCCGATGGCCATACCTGCGCCGAACGCGTCGTAGTGCGCGACGATATCCAGCTCATCCGCCAGGCCGTGCAGGGTTTTGTCGCCGACCCCAAGGTCGACGTGATCCTCACTACCGGCGGCACCGGCTTTTCCGGCCGCGACGTGACGCCGGAGGCGGTGGAGCCGCTGTTCGACAAGCGGATGGAAGGCTTTTCGGTGCTGTTCCACCAGTATTCGGCCACGACAGTGGGCACCAGCTCGCTCCAGTCGCGGGCCACGGCGGGACTGATCGGCACGACCTTCGTGTTCTGCCTGCCCGGCTCGCGCGGCGCCTGCCGCGACGCCTGGGAGGGCATCCTCACCCATCAGCTCGACTACCGCCACAAGCCCTGCAACTTCGTCGAACTGATGCCGCGCCTGGACGAGCGGTAGAGACCGACCGCCGTCCCCTATCGCAAGCGACGTTACAAATTTCGCCCATCATGTATATTATTCTTTACATGGTGCAAAAAATTCTCCATATAGCGTCACATATCTTAGGCGCAGGAGAGCGTGATGTCGTTTCGGGAGAAGATTGCGTGGATCGCCGTGCTGACCACGCTGGCCGTCTGGATCTACTATTTCGCGGCCTTCTGGATCGACGTGTTCGGCCGCCAGCTCGACGGCAACCAGGTGCTGACGCGCTTCCTCATCTGCATGGGCATTTCGCTGGTCGTTATGATCGGCCTCAACATCGCGACCGGGGTCATGACGCCCAAGAATATCGATACGCCGCCCGATGAACTCGAGCGCCAGATCGAAGCGCGCGCCGACCGCATCGGCTTCAAGCTGCTGGAGGCGCTGGTGCCGCTCGGACTGATCGGCGGCCTGTTGGCCACCGACACAATCCGCAGCGCCTTCCCCGCCGACCCGGCCGGCAGCGTGGCGCTGATTTTCGCCAACGGGATTCTCATGGCCTTCGTTTTGACCGAAGTGGTGCGCGAGACGGTGCATATCGTCTCGTTCCGGATGACCGCGTAATGGCCCCTCCCCCGATCAGCAACAGCATCCGCCGGTTGCGCTTCGACCATGGCGAGATGACCCAGCAGGAGCTGGCCGACAGGATCGGCATGACCCGGCAGACGGTCGCCGCCATCGAGCAGAACAAATATTCGCCGTCCCTCGAAGCCGCGTTCCGCATCGCGGAGGTCTTCGAGGTCGAAATTGGCCAGGTCTTCCAGTGGAAGAAGGCCGCCGCCGAATAGCAGAGCCTATCCCGACCAACTGACGACACGGCCCCGACACCGTCGCGGGCTGCGGGCAAACTCATGCCCAAAACAAGGAACCGAAACATGAAAACCGCCGTACAGACTGCCTATGGTGCCCCCAGCGTCGTGGTTATCCGCGACACGCCCAAGCCCGTTCCCAATGACAATGAAGTGTTGGTCAAGGTGATGGCCACCACCGTCACATCAGGGGATAGCCGCATGCGGGCCTTCCGCATCCCCGCCGCCTTCTGGCTGCCGGCCCGCCTGTTCATGGGCATCAACAGGCCGCGCAAGGCGGTGCTGGGGGCAGAGTTCGCCGGAACAGTCGAAGCGGTCGGCAAGAGCGTTACCCGCTTCAAGTCCGGCGACCGGGCGTTCGGTCTCAACGTTTACGGCTGTCACGCCGAATACAAGGTGCTGCCGGAAGATGCGGGAATCGCGACAATGCCTGATAGCCTGGGCTTCGACGAGGCGGCCGCCATTCCCTTCGGGGCCCTGACGGCACAGTTTTTCCTGCGCCTGGCCAACATCACTCCCGGGCAGCATGTGCTGGTCAATGGAGCGTCCGGCGCAGTCGGCGCATTCGCGGTGCAGCTCGCCAGGCATTATGGCGCCCATGTCACCGGGGTGTGCAGCAGCGATAATGCCGTGCTGGTACGAGACCTGGGCGCCGAGACGGTCATCGACTATCGGACCACGGACTTCGCCCGCTCCGGGCAGCTTTATGACGTGATCATTGATACCGTCGGCAATGTCACGCTGGGGTGCTTCCGACGGGCCACCCCGGCGACGGGAATCCTGCTGGCAGTGGATGGCGGTGGAACGGCCTTCGTCCGCGCCCTGTGGACCAAGTTCGTCGGCACCCGCAAGGTCCTCGCCACAGTGTCGGCAGACCGGCAGGCCGATCTGGAGACGGTGCGAGACCTGGTCGCCGCCGGCACGCTGCGCCCGACGATCGACAGCCGCGTCGCCTTCGCGGACATTGTTCAGGCCCATGCAAGGGCGGACAGCCGCCGCAAGCGGGGCGCAGTGGTCGTCAGAGTGGCGGAGCCGTTGGCCATCGCTGCAGCCTGATAGAAAAACGGCGCCCCGCAGGGCGCCGTTTGTTGCTTAGTGGCCGTGGCTCATGCCGGGCGCTGCTTCGGGCTTGCGCACGAAGAAGGCGGTGACGATGGCAAAGAGCGAAATCACCGCGCCGATCAGGAAGGCCAGCTGAATGCCACCGGCCAGGGCACTGACCGACTCGACACCCTCGGCCTCCAGGCCCGCCGTCCGGATGGTCATCAGGGCGACGAACAGGGCGATGCCGGCGGCGCCTGCCACCTGCTGCACCGAGCCGAGAATGGCACTGCCATGGGAGTACATTTCCATGCGCACCGAACCCAAGGCGGCGGTAAACAGCGGCGTGAAGACCAGGGCCAGGCCGATACTGATGACGACATGGCCGGCCAGAATTGCCCAAACCGACGTGTTTTGATCCACCCGCGTCAGGGCCCACAGCACCACCGACACCAGAATAGTTCCGGGCACCAGCAGCTTGGTCGGCCCGATACGGTCATAGAGGCGGCCAACCGAGGGGGCCAGCAGGCCCATCAACAGGCCGCCGGGCAGCAGCAGCAGGCCGGTCTGCAGCGTATCGAGACCCAGCACGTTCTGGGTATAGATGGGCAG
The DNA here is from genome assembly GCF_014860165.1 of Devosia sp. GTDB lineage: Bacteria > Pseudomonadota > Alphaproteobacteria > Rhizobiales > Devosiaceae > Devosia. Next base: position 88,413 of record NZ_JACZKG010000009.1, on the reverse strand, counting down.
CAGGATGACCGTACCGAACAGGGCCATCATGGCGATGGCCATGGTCAGCACCGAAACGGTGTAGTTGCGCGACAGGAAGGTGCGCAGGTCCAGCAGCGCCTTGTCCTGCCGTGACAGCACGATCTGGCGCCAGATGAACACCGCCATGGCTACCACGCCCACCACCAGCGGCAGCCAGATCGGGAAGGATGCGCCGGCATGCTCGCCTTCGCCCAGGCTGGAGAGGCCATAGACGAGACCGCCAAAGCCCAGGGCCGACAGGATCACCGAGACGATGTCGAGGGGGGCGTAGCGGGGCGTCGTGACATTCTGCATCTTGCGGCTACCGACCGCCAGGGCCGCGATGGCGATGGGCAGCATGAGGATGAACATCCAGCGCCAATCCAGATTGGCCAGGATGAAACCGCCGATGGTGGGGCCAATGGCCGGCGCTACCGAGATGACGATGGAGATATTGCCCATGGTCTTGCCGCGCGACTCAGGCGGCACCAGGGTCATCACCGTCGTCATCAGCAGCGGCATCATGATCGCGGTACCGACCGCCTGGATGACGCGGCCAAAAATCAGCAGTTCGATTCCTGGCGAGGCGGCACAGATCAGCGTACCGGCGGTGAAGATCGACATGGCCAGCATGAAGACGGGGCGGGTGTTCAGGCGCTGCAGCAGAAAGCCGGTAATCGGAATGACAATGGCCATGGTGAGCAGGAAGGCCGCGGTCAACCATTGCGCTACATTGGGCAGCACCCCCAGGCTGTCCATAAGGGCCGGGATGGCCACGCTCATCATCGTCTCATTGAGAAAGACGACAAAGGTGGACCCCAGCAGCAAGGCGATGACCAGCCGATTACGGGCTGCGTCCGTCTGGCTGACCTGGGGCGTGCCGACCATTTCTGCGTCGAATGTCGTTGCGTCGGTACTCATGATTTTCCCTCAAACGTTTTGAATTGCGCTGTCACCGAGACGACGGGCGGCGTCGGATGATTTCGACGCCACCCTGGCAAGATTCTGCGACAAGGCATGTCAGCAGCGGCTTGGTTAAGTGTCAGCTTTAGTAATGCGGACCCTGTTGCGGGTCAATACTGAATTATTCGCTTAAGCAATTTTCGGCCTTAATACGGCCGCCTAAGCGGTCGGCCTGTTTAGGCCCGTCAGTGCCGGGCGTCCATCCGTGAAAACGCAAATCCGGGTTGCGAAATCGCGTTTCGACCTCTTCAACGGGAGGCGAGACATTCCCATATGTGTCCCGGCGACATGCGCCGCGCGTTCTCCTCCACCGGGTTCGTTCTTGTTTTGTTCTGTCTGAGCTGCTACATCTTCAGACGTTCCGTGGTCACGATTCGACCCCGGTGCGCCCGGCAGGAGATGTCCCATGGCCCTCTATCAGGCCCCGTCTTTCGAAGCATTGGAAAAGCTCAGCCGCAGCCGCGACGCCGATCTGGCGCGGCGCGAACTGCTTGATCCCGACCGCATCCGCGGGCGCGGGGCGCAGTCCAACCATACCGGTCGCTTCGAGAAACAGACGCGCGAAGGGTTCGACGACGGCTGGGACAATGTCGAGCCGCTATCGATCTTCCAGACGGTGGAGCATATCGAACGCGCCAAGACCATCATCACGACCAATGACAGCCCCGATATCGGCTTCGAGCGTTCGATCAACGCCTATCGCGGCTGCGAGCACGGCTGCTCATACTGTTTTGCCCGGCCGACCCACGCCTTTCTTGGCCACTCGGCCGGCATCGAGTTCGAGCGCGACATCTATGTCAAGGTGAACGCAGTCGAAGCTTTGCGCGCCGAGATCGGCGCCAAGGGCTACAAGGTCAAGCCGATCGCCATGGGCACCAATACCGACCCGTACCAGCCCGCCGAGCGCAAGCACAAGCTGACGCGCGGCATTCTGGAAGTGATGCTCGAAACGCGCCATCCGGTGATGATCACCACCAAGTCGGCGCTGATCATCCGCGACCTCGATATTCTCACGGAACTGGCCAAGCTCGGGCTAGTCAAGGTCGCCCTGTCGATGACCTCGATGGATCACAAGCTCAGCCGCAAGATGGAGCCGCGCGCCTCTTCCCCGGCTCGGCGGCTCGAGGCCATCAGGCTGCTCAGCGAAGCGGGCGTGCCCACGGCTGTCTTCGCTTCGCCGATGATCCCGGCCATCAACGACATGGAGCTCGAGCGCATCCTTGACGCCGCGGCGGCACAGGGGGCCAGCAGCGCCGCCATGATCCTGCTGCGCCTGCCGGGCGAAGTGCGCGACGTGTTCCGCGAGTGGTTGCTGCGGCATTTTCCCGACCGAGTGCGCCATGTGCTGGCGCTGGTGCGCGACACGCGTGGCGGCAAGGATTATGACTCGCGCTGGGGCACCCGCATGACCGGTGAAGGCCCATATGCCACCCTATTGCGCCAGCGCTTCGACAAGGCGCGCGAGCGCTATGGGCTGGACACCAAGCTGCCGGGGCTCCGCAACGACCTGTTCGTGGCGCCGCGGCTGGAAGAGCGGCAGATGAGCTTGTTTTAGAACGCGGAAACTTCGGCTCTTGCACCCTGTCCCGTCGCGGGAGAAGGCAATGGGGCCACAACCTCAGCGCGCATCCTCTAGGGGTGCGGTGGAAACCTCGACCCGCCCGCGGATGAATTCAAGCAGGTCCGACTCATCATAGCCAGCCGCAGACATCACCGCCCCGGCCGCCACCAAATCCTCATGGGCCAGCGATGTCCTGATCCCTATGGTGGCAATCCCTGCCGCAGTGGCTGAGGCGATGCCGGTGCGCGAATCTTCGAAGGCGACCGAGACATCGGCGCGCGCACCGAGCAGGCGCAGGCCTTCGAGATAGGGCAGCGGATGTGGCTTGCCGTGCGGCAGGTCTGCGCCGATCACCACCGTCTTGAAGCGATGCCGGATGCCCAGGCCATCGAGGATGAGGTCAGCATTGGCGCGCGGCGCATTGGTCACCGCAGCCATGGGCAGGCCGGCGGCATCGGCCAGATCAAGCAGGGCAAACAGGCCGGGCACCGCATGGATCGCGGTGCGTGCCAGTTCGCGGAACATGGCTTCCTTGCCATCGAGCACCGCCATGCCGTCCGCCGTCGACAGGTGCGGCACGAAGCGCGCCGCGATGGCCACATTGGCCAGCCCCTGCAGCTCGCGCGAAAAGCGCGCCTTGTCGAATACGTGGCCATAGGGCGCGAAAGTGCGGTTGAACGCCTCCAGGTGCAGTGGATCGGTGTCGGCCAGGGTGCCATCGATATCGAAGAGCAGCGCGGCGCCGGGAACGGGCTTCATGAGGTATCCGGGGTGAGAGCGGCGCGAAGTCACATCAAAAGCAGTGGCGCGTCAACCGACTAGTACTGCGCCACCCGGCGCGCATAGGTCGACATGAAGTCGATGGAGGCCGTCACGCCGCGCAGTGACAACCAGACGTCCTTGCTGGCCTCCGTGCCGCCGGTCAGCGGCACTGACATGAGCAGCGAATTGCGCTCCTTCATCCGCTGCAGCAGCGCTGCCTTGCGCTGGGGATCGACGACGAAGAACTGGTTGACCGTATTGTAGCGGGTCTCGAGATCGGTCGAGAAATCGAAGGTCTCGGGCGCCTCGCCGCCAAAGGCCAGGACCAGAGGCCGACTGGCATCGGCCTCGACGCCGTCGGCGGCGACGGTGATGGCTACGTCGAGTTCGCCGTTGAGCCGATTGCGGAAGATGGTGAGCTTGTAGGCCGGCAGATTGGCGCTGTTCAGTTCCTGGCTGCCAGTGCTGGCGAAACAGGAAAAGCCGTAGTAATCGCTGGCGTCCTCATTGATCACGTCAGGACAGGCGGCGAGCCAATCGCGGTGATATTCCCGCCATTCGCCGAAAGGATGGTGAAAGGGTGCTGCCGCTGCCGGCAGGGATGCCGCGACGAGAGTTATGACGAGAGTTATAAAGACGCTGCCAATTCTGGCGATCATCGAGGATGCTTTCCGCTGCTGCCCCCAGCAGGCTCGTATATAGCAGGCCCGCACCGACATTACAGTCATGTGGTCGATCGATTTGGAAAAGGAGAACGCGATGACGATCACGACGCATAACGGGATGGCGCTGCTCGAACTCGATGCCGCCGGACCGCTGCTGGCCACCGAGCAGGATGCCGTCGATCTGATCGGGGAAACCTATGGCACCGATGCCGATATCATCGTGGTGCCGCTGGCCCGGCTCGATCCGCAGTTCCTCGAACTGCGCAGCGGCATTGCCGGCGTCTTTTTCCAGAAGTTGCAGAACTACCAGAAGCGCCTCGTGGTGCTCGGCGACATCGCCGCGGAAGTCGCGGCCAGCAAGTCACTGCATGATTTCGTCCACGAGACCAACCGGATCGGCAATCACCTCTTCGTCCCTGACCGTGAGACCCTACTGGCGCGGCTGTGATCTTGATAGCGTTGACTTGCCCGGCGCGAGGACGATGCTGGCGGCATGCTGTTCGATTCGCCCATCCAGACCGAGCCCGACTATAGTCACGAGCGCCAGCTGCTGGCGCGTGGGGCACGTGTCGTCGCTGGGGTGGACGAGGCCGGGCGCGGCCCGCTGGCGGGTCCCGTCGTGGTTTCGGCCGTGGTGCTCGATGCGCGCGCCATCCCGCCCGGGCTCAACGATTCCAAGAAGCTGACCGAGGAGCAGCGGGAGCTGCTGTTCGGCCAGGTCATGGCCACCGCCCTCGCCGTGTCGGTGGTGGTCGCCCCGCCCTCGATCATTCTCAGCCGCAATATCCGCGGCGCAACCCTTTGGGGCATGGCCCAGGCGGCCAGCAGCCTCAGCCTCCGGCCGGACCGGGTATTGATCGATGGCCGCGACGTACCGATGGGACTGCCCTGCGAAGGGCTGGCGCTGATCGGCGGCGACGGTCGCAGCGTCTCGATCGCCGCCGCGTCCATCGTCGCCAAGGTCACGCGAGACCGCATGTGTCGCATCATGGATTGCGACGCGCCGCATTTCGGCTTTGCCGGCCACAAGGGCTATTCGACGCCCCAGCATATGCGGGCGCTGGTGGAACACGGTCCCTGCCGGCACCATCGCGAGGAATTCGCGCCAGTGGCGGAGGCCTGGGAGCGGGTGCGGGGCCTGGTGCAGGTGGCCTGAAGGCGGAAGCTTCAATCCGCGCCTGCCCTTCCCATCCACGCGGTGGTTTGAAGAGTCCGGCGCAGCTGCACGACTGCTCTGAACCACCCCCCCTCTTAACCTCCCGCTAACCCCTTGCGAACGCTCCATTAACTCTGGCGCGCTATAACCGTCTCGTTAGTACTGCGTTAGGGTTAAGTGTATGTTGCGTACCGCGCGTACGGCCGTTCAGGCCGCTGCGGAGGAGGCACCGCGCCTCCCGATCGATACCATCCTTGTGGGCGATTGCATCGACCACATGAATGCCCTGCCGGCCGGCTCGGTTGATCTCATTTTTGCGGACCCGCCTTATAACCTGCAGCTTGATCAGGGCCTGACCCGGCCCGATCAGAGCAAGGTTGATGCGGTCGATGACGATTGGGACAAGTTCGACAGCTTTGCCCATTACGACGCCTTTACCCGCGCCTGGCTCAAGGCGGCGCGGCGCGTGCTCAAGCCTGACGGGGCCTTGTGGGTCATTGGCAGCTACCACAACATTTTCCGCGTCGGGACGGCGCTCCAGGATCTCGATTTCTGGATGCTGAACGACATCGTGTGGCGCAAGGCCAATCCGATGCCCAACTTCCGCGGCACCCGTTTCACCAATGCGCATGAGACCCTGATCTGGGCCGCCAAGAGCCAGAAGAGCCGCGTCACCTTCAATTACGAGGCGATGAAGCTGGCCAATGACGACACGCAGATGCGCAGCGACTGGCTGTTTCCGATCTGCACCGGCGCCGAACGCCTAAAGGACGAGGCCGACGACAAGGTACATCCGACCCAAAAGCCGGAAGCTCTGCTGTTCCGCATCCTCAACGCGACCACCAAGCCCGGCGACGTGGTGCTCGACCCCTTTTTCGGCACCGGCACGACCGGCGCCGTGGCGCGCAAGCTGGGTCGCCATTTCATCGGCATCGAGCGGGAACAGACCTATATCAACGCGGCGCTCAAGCGCATTGCCGGCATCCGGCCCGGCGTGTTCGAGGCGCTGCAATCGGTGACGCCCAAGCGCAAGGAAACCCGGATCCCCTTCGGTTCGCTGATCGAGCAGGGACTTATTGATCCGGGCACGCAACTCTTCGACTTAACGAAACGTTACTTTGCCATGGTTCGTGCAGACGGCTCGCTGGTCTCCGGTTCCCATCAGGGCTCCATCCACAAGGTGGGCGCCTTGGTTCAAGGCGCCGAAGCATGCAACGGCTGGACCTTCTGGCACCACGAACAGAACGGGCAGGTTAGCCCGATAGACGACCTTCGCACGGGCATCCGTGCAAAACTTGATTTGCTTTCTGCCTGATCCTGACCTCCAATCTCGTCTCAGGCTCAACTAATGGCCGCTGGTTTGCCCCAGCGGCCTTTTTGTTTGCCCGGGCCGCGCCCACAACTGCTTGCCTTACGCCACCGGCCAGATGACCTCTGTCTTGATCTTCTGCGGAGGGGTATCGGGCGGGCTGTAATAGGCTTCCCACATATCCTCGGCAGCGGTCAGCCCGCGGGCCTTTATCGCTTCGGTCATGGCATTATAGGTCGTCACCACCGTGTCGTAGGGCCCCATATGGACCGCCTTCATATTGCGGCCAGAGGGTGTTTCCCCGATTTCGAGGCCCGCCGCGCGCAGTTTCTCGGCTTCGTCCGGGCGCGCCGGATAGCCGAGCTGGAAGGTCGTGCTCTTTTCGTCATAGGCGACGTAGTGGCACATCGGCGGTCCCGCCATCCTGGCCTTGACCTGGCTGAACGCAGCGTCCAGCTGCCCGAAGCCCTGCCCCATGGCCTGGGCGATGTCGGCCATGGGCGTGCTGATGGTGATGTAGGCGAAGGGGTCGGGCTTGAGGGTAACGACCGGAAATTCGGGCATGGGGCGCTCCTGGGCTGGTGCACCCATTCTGCGTCCGAAAGGCGAGCCGCAAATTGATCCAGATCATTTTGGGCCCGCCCCCCGTCGCGCCCGTGCGCCAAAAATGCAGGCGATTGGCGGCTCGCGGCGCAAAGCCGGTCAGCCCCGCCGGGCGGCCTCGATGGCTGCGATGTCGATCTTGTTCATGGTCATCATCGCCTCGAAGGCGCGCTTTGCTTCGGCGCCGCCGGCCACCATCGCCTCGCTCAGGGCGCGCGGCGTGATCTGCCAGGACACGCCCCACTTGTCCTTGCACCAGCCGCAGGCACTCTCTCGCCCGCCATTGCCGACGATGGCGTTCCAGTAGCGGTCGGTCTCCTCCTGATCGTCGGTGGCGACCTGGAACGAAAACGCTTCGCTCTGCCTGAATTCGGGTCCGCCATTCAGGCCCAAGCAGGGAATGCCGAGGACGGTGAATTCAACTGTCAGCACGTCGCCCTGTTTGCCCGAGGGATTATCGCCGGGCGCCGTCCTGACGGCGTCGACCGTGCTATCGGGAAAAGTCGCCGCATAGAAACGGGCAGCGGCCTCAGCGTCCTTGTCGTACCATATGCAGATCGTGTTCTTGGCGATTGCCATTGCAGGTCCTTTCGTCTTCGCAGAGAGGTTAACGGCGCCCACACCGAGGTCAAATGCGCTCGTGTGGCCGGACGTTCCGATGCAGGTGCCTCAAGCAAGAACCTGCCGCCCCCGCCTCATACCTGCTTAACGATACTCCACGCCCCACCCCGCCTTCCAGGCGCGCGGAAGTGCGGTGTTAACCCGCGCCCGTCCAGCATGGTGCAGCTTCACGCGCGAGGAACGCCGCCGTGACCACATTGGTCGGCCTCAACATCGTCATTGCCAGCATGCTGGGCCTGCTGGCGCTGCTCTGTGCGGTCGCCAGCCTGGCTTTGCGACGCAATGTGCCGCTGGCCTGGCTGGCCGGCGCATTGTCTGTCGGTACCGTGCAGACGCTGTTCCTGACCTTCGCGCCCGGCACGGTTCTCGAATTCATCTCCGCCATGGCGCTGGCGCCATTCGGTTTCTGGCTGGCGAACAATACCATTCATGCGCTGAAGGACGAGAAGCGCTGGCGGCGCGCGTTTCTGACCGGCTTTGTCGGATTGTGCGCGGGCGCGGTAGCTTTGCTGGTGCTGGGAGCGCCCTTCTTCTACCAGGTCCTGTTCGTGCAGCTCGCCTGTACCCTGGCCATGCTCGATGCAGCATTGCGGATCGTGAGCCGGATGAAGTGGTGGCGCGTGCTCGATGTCTTACTGCTGCTTGCCGTCGGCACCCTGACGCTGGTGAGGCTGGCGAGGCTGCCGCTGCTGGTCTGGTATTTCGGCTTCGACGTCGACTTTGCCTCGTTCAACGGCTCCGCTCTCGAGCTGGGTTTGCTGGCGCTGGAAAGCCTCGTCACCCTGGGAATCATCACCCTGGTGATCTCATCGATCATTGCCGACACCATTGCCACGTTCCAGCAGCAGTCCGAGCGCGACGGCCTCACAGGCCTGCTCAATCGCCGCGCCGTCGATGCGATGGCATCTCAGCCCGGCCCGGCGGGCGGAGCAGTCATTTTCTGCGATATCGATCACTTCAAGCAGGTCAATGACCGCTATGGCCACCAGGCCGGGGACGCAGTGATCCAGGCCTTTGCCGCGATCATCGAGCGCACGGGCCATCACGCCGCGCGCATCGGCGGCGAGGAGTTTGCCCTGTTGCTGCCGGGTGCCGGTGCCGCGCAGGCACAGGGCCTAGCGGAAATGATCCGCGTCCGTTTCAATGACATGATCCACCACGCGCTCGCAGCCGATGCGCGGCTGAGCGCCAGCTTCGGAATCGCAGAATACGCGGCCAACGAAACGCCGGCCGGCGCCTTTGTGCGCGCCGACGCAGCACTCTATCGGGCCAAGGAGGCGGGCCGGAACCGCGTTGAGACCTGCCCGGAAGCGGAGCGGCCGGCCCGCCCGGCCACCAGGCGGATGCAGTCCGTCTGAGCCGTTAGGCAGCCGGATCGGCCATTGCCCGTTCGATCCTCTCCGCCAATCCGGCGCTCACCGGCACCATTGGCAGCCGCATTTCCGGGCTGTCGATCAGGCCCGACCGCCACAGCCAGTGCTTGATGGCAGCAGGGCTGGGCTCGGCGAACAGCAGGCGGGGGATATCAGCGAGACGCTGCCAGTCGGCGAGTGCGCCCTGCTGGTCATTGGCCAGCATCTTGCTGCGTACAGCGGCGAAAGCCGCAGTGTGGACGTGGGCGGAGGTGAGGATGGCGCCGTCGGCGCCTTGGGTCAGCGCCGAATAATAGAATGGGTCCTCGCCGGTCAGCACGACGAAATCGTCCGGCTTCTGGCGCACCAGGTCGAACGACTGCGACGGATCGGCGCAGCAATCCTTGACGCCGACAATGTTGGCGCGCTCGGCCAGGCGCAGCATGGTCTCGTTGCCCAGATTGACGCCTGTCCGGTAGGGGATGTTGTAGATGAGGATCGGCTTGTCGGTGCTGTCGGCCAGTGCCGAGAAATGCAGGAACAGGCCCTGCTGCGATGGCCGTGTGTAATAGGGACAGGCGATCAGGTAGCCGTCCATGCCCCATGCCGCCGTCCGCATCATCGTCTTGATCAGCTTGCGCGTGTCGCTGCCCGACAGGCCGAGATAGACCGGCATGGCCCTGCCCGTTTCGGCAAGTGCGGCCCGCGTTACCGCCACCAGCCGCTCGGCCTCATCGTCGTCCAGCGCCATGCCCTCGCCGGTGGTGGCGCCGAGGATAAGGCCGTCTATCGCCCCGGCGGCATAATGGGTGACGAGCCGGCGCAGCGACACCTCGTCGAGAGTGCCATCGCGGAATGGGGTGATGAGGGGCAGCCACAGGCCATGCAGGGCTGAGGGGTTGATTTCCATGAGTCGTCTCCTTTGGGCCGGAGACGGGGCGCGCACGCGAAATAATTCCCGTCGAAACCGGCGGGGTCAATCTGATCCGAGTGCTTGCTAAATCCTGCGCGCGACGACCATCAGCCCCTATGCGGGGGCTTTTTTCGAGCTGTTGAGCTTGGCGCTGCGAGTGGTCATGCCGCCAAATTCGGGCACGGATAGCGGCTTGTCAACCGGCTTGATCCAACCCGGCAGCCGCCAGCACCTTGCGGAACAGGGTGGGCAGTGCCTCGCCGGCCAGCGAGGTCTTTGCTGCCCACCAGCCGGCATCAAGGCTCGCAGCATCGACCACCGCCGACCACACTTCCAGTTCCAGCCGGAAATGGGTGAAGACATGCACCACCTGGCCGCGGTGGCGCCAGTCGCCAGTGGCCGGATAGTTGGCGTTGGCCAGCTCGGCCGACCAGGCCGATCCTGGCACTTCGGTCATGCCGCCGAGCAGGCCTTTGGCCGGGCGGCTCTGGAGATAAACGTCGCCATCGGCGTCGAGCATCACATAGGCGTGGCCCTTGCGCACCGGGCGCTCCACCTTGGTGGGTTTGAGCGGATAGGTGGTGGGATCGCCTGCCTTGGTGGCGAGGCATCCGGGCTGGATCGGGCAGAGCATGCAGAGCGCCGCGCGTGGCGCGCAGATCGTCGCGCCCAAATCCATCATCGCCTGCGCGAAGTCCCCCGCCCTTGATGGGACTGAAGCCTGCAGGGCCGCGCGCAGCTCGTCCTTGGCCTCGCGCACCGGCACCGCCAGCGCATGGTAGCGCGCCAGCACCCGGTCGAGGTTGCCATCGAGCACGGCCACAGGTTCGTCAAAGCAGATCGCTGCTATGGCGGCGCTAGTATAGGCGCCCACCCCCGGCAGGGTCTGCAGGCCTGAGGACGTCTGCGGAAAGACGCCGCCATGCTGCTCGACGACGGCCTGGGCGCAGGCATGGAGGTTACGGGCTCGGGCATAATAACCCAGCCCGGCCCATTCCTTGAGCACGCTGTCGAGCGGCGCGGCAGCGAGATCGTGGACGGTCGGCCACAGGCTGGTGAAGCGCAGGAAGTAGTTTTTGACCGCCGCCACCGTGGTCTGCTGCAGCATCACCTCGCTCAACCAGACGCGATAGGGATCGGGCCTGATGCCACGCGCCCGGTTGGCGGGCGAGACGCGCCAGGGCAGGTCGCGCGCATGGCGGTCGTACCAGGCGAGCACGGCCGGAGCGTCGATGGGAGCGGGAACAAGCATGGCAAGGAGATAGCGTCGCCTCGGCGCGCCGGGCAAGCGCCATGCACCACCTTGGCAATCAACACTTGCGTCATTCCCGCGAAGGCGGGAATCCACACTTTCGCCGGCGCCGGGCCACGAATGGATTCCCGCCTTCGCGGGAATGACGCCGTTGATTGGGCCTGGGGCTCAAGGCGCCTTGCTTGCCGGCAGCCCGAGCGCTACTCCACTCCCATGGCCAAGGACGATCTTCCCGAACCGAAACGCCGCAACCGGACGATTGTTATCGCCGATGTGCTCAGTGGCGCGCTCGATCCGGTACTCAAGAAGCGCGGCTTTGCCAGTCGGGACATCATCACGCATTGGGCGGTGATGGCACCCAAGCCCTATGACGAGGTCGCCATTCCCGACAAGCTGACCTGGCCGCGCGGCGAGCGCAGCGCCGAGGGGGCGACCCTGCTGCTGCGCTGCGTACCCGGCCATGCGCTGGCCATCGCTCATGAGGGGCCCAAGATAGCGGCCGCCATCAATCGCTATTTCGGTTTCGTGCTGGTCGGGGCTGTCAGGTTGTCGGCAGAGCCGTTCACCCCCGGTTCAGGGCAAAAGGCGCAAAACCCCGATCAACCGAGCCAGAGCGTTATCGCAAAGGTCGGGGCCCAGGTGGCCGAAGTGGCAGATGATGATCTGAGGGAAGCGTTGCGGACATTGGGTCACGCGCTATCCAGCAGATCGGGGCGAAAGTAGCCTGCCATGCGACAATGTAACGGGACCGTTCACGTCGGGTTGATGATCTTGCCCACTTGCCCACACATTTGCCCCGTGTAGTGTCGCGCACATCAAAAACAGGAGCGTTAGAAGTGAAATTCACCCGCCGTGACACCCTTATCCTGGCCGCTGCCGCATCGGCTCTGAGCCTCTGCGGGGTCGCGACCGCCAGCGCTGCCGAAGGCGACGTGATCGATGTGGCCAAGCTGATGGCTCCGGCAGGTGGCGTCGCGGATCATGTGCAGGGCAGCGAAACCGCGCCCGTCACGGTCATCGAATATGCCTCGCCGACCTGCCCGCATTGCGCGACTTTCTCCAATGATGTGCTGCCCGCTTTCATCGAAGCCTATGTCGATACCGGCAAGGTGAAGCTGATTACGCGCCCCTTTGTGCGCAACGTGCTTGACGCCGCCGTGTTCATGCTGGCCGAGGCTTCTGGCCCGACCAACTATCACAACGTGGTCTCGACCTATTTCAAGACCCAGAATACCTGGGCCACGTCGCAGACGCCGCGTGACGCCATCCTCGAAATCGCCAAGCAGCTGGGCTTTACCCAGGAAACTTTCGACGCTGCATTGACGAATCAGGAGCTGTTCACCGGGATGGAAGCCTTGCGCGAGCAGGCGCTCAGTGAATTTGGTCTTTCAGGCACCCCGACATTCTATGTCAATGGCAAGACGCTTACCGGTGACAAGACACTCGAGCAGCTCGCCGCTGAGATCGATCCGCTCATCCCTGCCGATTTCGTTGCCACGACGCCGGCCGCAGCTGCTCCTGCTGCCACCGACGCAATGGCACCCGCAGCGGACGCAATGGCTCCGGCGGCCGATGCCATGGCACCGGCTGAGCCGGCTGCAACTCCTGCGCAATAACCCGACCTCCGGCAGCGCTGCCCTGGTGGCGCTGCCATGAAGTTCTCCCGCCTCAGGCTGCATGGCTTCAAGTCCTTCTCCGACGAGACCACGCTGGTCATGGAGCCGGGGCTGACGGGCATTGTCGGGCCCAATGGGTGTGGCAAGTCGAATCTGGTTGAGGCGATGCGCTGGGTGATGGGCGAAAGCTCGTACAAGGCCATGCGCGCCTCGGGCATGGACGATGTGATCTTCTCCGGCTCCGGCAATCGCCCGGCCCGCAATTCGGCCGAAGTCACGCTCATCCTCGACAATTCCGATCGCACGGCACCTGCCGCGCTCAACCATGCCGATATTCTCGAAGTCACCCGCCGCATCGAGCGCGAGGCGGGTTCGGTCTATCGCGTCAATGGCAAGGAAGTGCGCGCCCGCGACGTGCAATTGCTGTTTGCCGATGCCTCGACGGGCGCCCATTCGCCGGCCATGGTGCGGCAGGGGCAGATCGGCGAGCTGATTGCCGCCAAGCCGACCGCCCGCCGGGCGCTGCTCGAAGAGGCCGCCGGCATTTCAGGGCTGCATTCCCGCCGCCACGAGGCCGAGTTGCGCCTGCGCGCCGCCGAGGCCAATCTCGAACGGGTCGATGACATCATCGCCCAGGTCGAGACCCAGCTCGAAACCCTCAAGCGCCAGGCTCGCCTCGCCACCCGCTATCGGTCGCTGTCGGGCGACATCCGCCGCGCCGAGGCGACTCTCTTCCATATTCGTTGGGTCGCGGCGCGCTTCGCCGAGAAGGAAACCGAGGCGCATCAGGCCGTGCTGATCCGCGAACTGGCCGATGCCACCCATCTGGAACTGCAGGCGCAGAAGAAGCTCGAAGCGGCCGACGCGGCCCTGCAGCCCCTGCGGGATCGCGAGGCGGTGACCGGCGCGGTCTTGCAGCGCTACACGATCCTCTCCGAACAGCTTGCGGAGGAAGCGCGCCGCGCCAGCCAGCGCCGGGCGGAACTGGAGGATCGCATCCGCCAGCTTGCCGCCGATGGCGTGCGCGAGCGGGAATTGGTCAGCGAAGCGGAAGCCACGCTCGCCGCCTATGCCGAGGAAACGGCACAGCTGGCCGCGGAAGGCGAGGCGGCACAGGCCGATTTCGACCGCGCCCGCGCGGAGGCCGAAACGGCGCGCCTTGCGGTGACAGAGGCGGAAGGCGAGGCCCGCGCCGCCGCCGATGTGCTAGCACAGGTTCGCGCCCGCCGCGCCCAGGCGACGCGGTCGGCGCAGGACGCCGCCATGCGCATCCAGCGGCTGACCCACCAGGTCGCCGAAGTCGAGCGGGAGGCGCAAACCGTCGCCGCCAGCCTCGACGCCGACGAGACCCTTGCCCTCAAGCGCGCCGCGCTGGTCGCGGCCCAGGCCCGCACGGCGGAAGCCGAGCAACATGCCGCCATCGCGGATGAGGCCACGGCCGCCGCGCAAGGCAAGCTCGATGCCGCCCGTCCGCGCCTCGCCGAAATCGAGGCCGCGCTCAATCGCCTGGAAGCCGAGGCAGCCACGCTGGGCAAGATGCTCAATGTCGGCGCCAGCCTGTGGCCGGCCATCGTTGACCAGCTCAAGGTTGCCCCCGGCTATGAGACCGCCCTTGGCGCGGCGCTGGGCGACGATCTCGAAGCCAGTTCCGATGCTGGCGCGCCGATGCATTGGTCAGTTCCGGTCGACCATTCCGACGATGCCGCCCTGCCCCAGGGCGCCGAGCCGCTCAGCCGCTATGTCACCGGCAGCCCCCTGCTCAAGCGCCGGCTCGACCAGATCGGCCTCATCGACGCCGCCGATGGCCCGGGGCTGATGCATGCGCTCAAGCCCGGCCAGCGCCTGGTCACCTCGGATGGCGCCCTGTGGCGCTGGGACGGATTCGTGTCCGCAGCCGATGCACCCAGCCCTGCGGCGCAGCGCCTCGCGCAACGCAACCGCCTTGCCGAGCTCGACGAGGAAATCGCCCGCGCCAAGGGCGAGCGCAATGGATGGAAGCGCGACGTGGACGCACTGGCCGCGGCGCTCGACACGGCCCGTCAGGACGAGCGCAGCAAGCGCGAGGCCTGGCGCGCGGCGCAGCACGCCATCGGCGCCGCCCAATCCGAGGTCGACAAGGCGCAGCGCGCCATCGGTGATCTCACCACCCGCCAGTCGGCGCTCGAAGAGGCCCGCGTTCGTCTCGCTTCCAGCCTCAGCGAGGCCGAGGCGATCAGGGCCGATGCGGAGCGGGCGCTGGTCGAGGCCGGCAGCGAAGACGAGGCTGCCGGGCTCGCCGAAGCCCGCCAGTCGGTTCTCACCGCGGCGCGCGATCGGGCCGATCAGGCCCGGCTCAAGCTCGGCAGCTTCGAGACGGCGGCGCGCATGCGCGAAAGTCGCCTCGGCCAGCTCGAACGCGATGCGCAGAGCTGGCAGCGCCGCCGCGATGGTGCCCTGGCGCAGCTCTCGACGCTGGACCAGCGCAGCGCAGAAGTCAGCGCCCAGCTCGCCAGCGTCACCGAGACGCCTGACGGTTTCACGGCCCGCCGTGCCCAGCTCGACGACCAGATCGAGGTCGCACGGACCGAGCACCAGGCGGCCGGCGACAATCTCAACGTGGCCCAATCGGGCTATCGCGAGGCCGACAAGGCGCTGAAGGCCGCCAGCGATATCTTGGCCAATGCGCGAATCGAGCTGACCCGCATCGAGGAGCGCATCAAGGGCTTCATCGCCCAGCGCCAGCAGATCGAGCGCCAGATCGAGGAAACGCTGGATATTCCGGCGAGCAAGACGCTCGAGGCCTCCGGTATCAGGGCCGAGGAGCCCCTGCCCTCCGAGGCCGCTACCGAACAGCGGGTCGACCGGCTCAAGGCCGAGCGCGAGCGGCTGGGCGGGGTAAACCTGTCGGCCGAGAAGGAAGCCGTGGAGGTCCAGGAAAAGCTCGATCTCATGGTCAAGGACAAGAATGACCTGATCGAGGCCATCGCCAAGCTGCGCCAGGGGATTCAGTCGCTCAATCGCGAGGGCCGGGCCCGGCTCAATGAGGCCTTCGTCAAGGTCAACGCGCATTTCCAGGAGCTGTTCACCACACTTTTCGGCGGCGGCACGGCCGAACTGAGCTTTGTCGAAAGCGACGATCCGCTCGAAGCGGGCCTCGAAATCATCGCCCGGCCGCCCGGCAAGAAGCCGCAGACCATGACGCTGCTCTCAGGCGGCGAACAGGCGCTCACCGCCATGAGCCTGATCTTTGCAGTGTTCCTGACCAATCCGGCGCCGATCTGTGTGCTCGACGAAGTCGATGCCCCGCTCGACGACGCCAATGTCGAGCGCTTCTGCAACCTGCTCGATTCCATGCGCCAGCGCACCAATACGCGGTTCATGGTCATCACCCACAACCCCATCACCATGAGCCGGGTGGATCGCCTGTTCGGCGTCACCATGGCTGAGCGCGGCGTGAGCCAGCTGGTATCGGTGGACCTGACGACGGCAGAAAGCTTCCGCGAGGCGAGCTAGTTCGCCAGCTGCGGCCGACCCGCTTCACATTGATGGCCCTTTGGCGCCGGTTGGCTGGCGCAAGCCGTTGCTTTCTGCCAAAGCATAGTGACGGAGACACTATGCCGCTCAAAGACGACAGCCATCCCCTGTGGGAACCCAAGCGCCTCCAGCGAGCACTTCACGCGGCCGGCGTCGCCTTGTGGTCATGGAACGTGGAAACCGATCTGCTCATCATGGACGAACAGGGCTTTGAGCTCTGGGGGCTGGAGCATTCCGCCAAGGTGACGTTCGAAGACCTTTCGTCTCGCATCCATCCGGCCGATCGTGAACGGGTGCGGGCTGCCTTCACGGCGACGCGGGCTATCGTCGGGTCGTACGAGATCGACTTCAGGATATTGCTCGGCGAGACGATAAGGTGGATCTCGGCGCGCGGCCTGGGGAATGACGAGGGTTTGGAAAGGGGCTGGATATCGGGCGTCTTCCTCGATGTCACCGGACGCAAACAGGCCGAAGAGGGCCACGAACTGCTCGCTGGCGAAATGAGCCACCGCGTCAAGAACCTGCTGGCCATCGCCGCCGGCCTCACCACCCTGACGTCACGTTCCGCCGCCACGGTCGCCGATATGGCTCATGAGCTGACACAGCGGCTGATGGCCCTGGATCGGGCGCATGACCTTGTCCGCCCGCTGCCCGGCAATCAGGGGCACGCCGCGCTGCTCGGCGACCTGATCGCAGTGCTCCTGGCGCCTTATGACGATACGGGAGCCTTTAGCGGCCGTATCCGGGTCGCTGTGCCCCGAATGGGTATCGGCGAAAAGTCGGCAACCACCCTGGCGCTGGTCATACACGAGCTGGCCACGAACTCCCTGAAATATGGAGCGCTGTCCACGGAGTCGGGCATGCTCGACATCTCGGGCATCTCCAGCGAAGAGGACGTCGTGATCACCTGGACTGAGCGCGGCGGCCCTTCTGTGGCGCCCCCAGCCGACGAAGGCTATGGCAGCAAGTTGCTCAGCCGCAGCGTCGCCGGCCAGTTGGGAGGCTCGATCAAGACCGATTGGTCCGAAGAGGGCATCATCGTCACCCTGACCATGGCGCCGCGCAGGTTATCGACCTGACGCGAAGGCTCATGGCCGCCGACATAGGCCTGAACATGCCTTTGCGCGACAGAATCCCCGCATGCTCGCACCGACTTCGCCACGATCGCTTGTGGACAGCATGCCGCACCCCTGCGACAAGCTGATTTCCCTTTAAATAACAAATACTTACAGTCGGTAAGGTTGTCTTGACACTCTCAGACCCCGCCACTATGTTGCGCGCGACTAAAAGGGCGCCCCGGAAACTCCGGGAAAAAGCCGGCCGAGGGGAGCGAGCGGATGGCAAAACCGCAAGATACCGAAGGTCAGCCGGACAGCGCCAAAGGGGTGACGCGCGATCTTGCATCGCGCATCGCCTCGGCCAAGCGGGAACGCGATATCGAGGACAACAGAGCCTCGGCTGACGCTTCCCCGGAGATGAGCGGTATGGCGCGCGGCATGCGCATCGGTACCGAGTTCATCGCTGCGATCCTGGTGGGGGCCGTGATCGGCTATCTCATCGATCTTGGCCTGGGAACCAGCCCTTGGGGCTTGCTCATCATGCTGATGGTGGGCTTCGCCGCTGGAATACTCAATGTCACCCGCGTGGTGGCGCAAATGAATGCCGCTTCGCCTCCCCCGCCGGGGTCCGATCTGGGACCTGACGTGGAAGACGAGACAGACAAATGATGACGCTTAGAGGGCTCTATCTTGGCCGGTACTGATCCGATCCACCAATTCGTCATCCAGGACATCTTCAAGCTGTTCACCCTTGGCGGCGACGGCACCGAAGGGTCGGGTACCACATTCGCCTTCACCAATTCCTCGCTGTTCATGGTCGCCACCGTCGCGATCATCTCGCTCTATCTGATCCTGTCGACCGGCTCGAAGAGCGTGATCCCCGGCCGCGCGCAGCTTGTATCCGAGCTGATGTACGAGTTCGTGGCCAATATGGTGCGAAGTGCCGCCGGCAGCGCGGGCATGAAGTTCTTCCCGCTGGTGTTCAGCCTCTTCACCTTCATCTTCGTGGCCAACATGCTGGGCATGGTGCCGTATTTCTTCACGGTCACCAGCCACATCATCGTCACCTTCGCGCTGTCGATGCTGGTCTTCCTGACCGTGGTGATCTACGGCTTCGTCAAGAACGGCCCGAAATTCCTCAAGCTGTTCGTGCCCTCGGGCGTGCCTGGCTACATCCTTCCCATCGTGGCGCCGATCGAGTTCATCTCGTTTATGAGCCGCCCGATCTCGCTCTCCGTGCGTCTGTTCGGCAATATCCTGGCCGGCCACATCACGCTCAAAGTCTTCACCGGCTTCATCGTCACCATGAGCAGCCTGGGTTTCCTCGGCATTCTTGGTTCGGCGCTGCCGCTGATCATGGCCATTGCGCTCACTGGCCTCGAATTTCTCGTCGGTGCCGTTCAGGCTTACGTCTTCGCCGTCCTGACCTGCATGTATCTCAACGACGCGATCCACCCGTCTCACTAATCTACCAGTCACGGCGGGACGTTCCGCCAGAACCCCCGCTTAAAAGTCGCTTGAAAGGACTAAAAAATGGAAGCTGAAGCCGCAAAGTTCATCGGTGCCGGTATTGCTTGTTTCGGTATGGCCGGCGCCGCCATTGGCGTGGCCAACATCTTCGGCAACTTCCTGTCGGGCGCCCTGCGCAACCCGTCGGCTGCTCCGAGCCAGTTCTCGAACCTGATCTTCGGCTTCGCCGTGACCGAAGCTCTGGGCATCTTCTCGTTCCTGGTTGCCCTGATCCTGCTGTTCGTCGCCTAATAGCGGCAACGCACACGATTTTCCGCAGCCGGGCTCGTCTCGGCTGCGTGCATTCTCCGGCTTACGCCGGCTGACCGGATTTAACGGGACCTCACCTGATGGTAACGCAAGCCTACGCCCAAGAAGCGGCTGCACCGGCCGAAGAGCACGTCGAGGCGCCAGCCACCGACGCTGTTCATGCCGATCCGACCGCCGATACCCACGCCACGACCGAGGCCCATGCGGGCGAGGATCATGGCTCAGGCGTGTTCCCGCCCTTCGATCCGGCGACATTCCCGTCGCAGCTCTTGTGGCTCGCCATCACGTTTGGCGCCCTCTATCTGCTGATGAGCCGCGTGGCCCTGCCCCGCATCGGCGGCATCCTCGCCAACCGCAAGGCCATCATCGATGCCGATCTTGCGGCAGCCGATGCCTCGCGCCAGAAGACCGACGCCGCCATCGCCGCCTATGAGGCTGCGCTGGCCGCCGCCAAGTCCAAGGCCCAGGGCATTGCCAATGAAAGCCGCGAGGCAATCCAGGCAGATCTCGCTGCCAAGCGCAGCGCCGTCGAGGCCGATCTCACCGCCAAGGTAACGGCGGCCGAGGCCCGCATTTCGGCGACCAAGGCGGAAGCCTTGACCCATGTCGACGAGATCGCCACCGAGACGGCGCAGACCGTCGTGACCCAACTCGTGGGCGACGTTTCGGCTGACAGCGTTCGCGCTGCGGTCGCCAAGGCCAAGGAGTAAGCCGCCATGGAATGGATGGATAACAGCTTCTACGCCACCGTCGCGCTCGTCATCTTCGTGGCGATGACGCTCTATTTCGGCATCCCCAAGATTGTCGGCAAGATGCTCGACGGCCAGATCAAGAAGATCGCCGACGACCTGGCCGAAGCCAAGAAGCTGCGCGAGGAAGCCGCTGCCCTGCTCGTCGAATATGAGCAGAAGCGCGTTGCCGCCGAAGCCGAGGCCGAAGGCATCATCGCCGCCGCCAAGGAAGAAGCCACCCGCCTGACTGCCGAAGCCCAGGTTTCGCTCAACGACCTCGTCACCCGCCGCACCAAGGCGGTGGAAGACAAGATCGCCCAGGCCGAGGCCCAGGCCGTCGCCGAGGTGCGCGCCCGCTCGGCCGATGTCGCCATCGAGGCGGCTCGCCTGGTGCTGACCGACGAAATGAACCGCAAGGGCGGCGCCGTCGTCGACAAGGCCATTGCCGACGTGGGCAACCGCCTGAACTGAGGTTCGAGGTAGCCAGAATTTCCAGGGCGGGCAGTTGTGTCCGCCCTTTTCGTTTGCGTTAAGCCCAATTTGCGACAGACGGGCCTGCAAGTTGAACGTTGTCGTAGAGCTTTTCGGGGTAGCAGATGCTCACCAATATTATTGACCACCGCAGCCGGCCGTATCGGTGGGCCGCAATCAGCGCAATAATAGAAGCCACGTCCCATGACAATTCAGTGGCAGACGCCGATCAGGCGATGCCTGGCGAGAATGATGTCGTGTACGACGAAATGGCGGAAGGCACTGTCGCCGAGGCTATCGCTTGGGCCAGCGAGTTTCCGGGTATGACCACGCTCTATCTCTATGATGCGGGCCAAGGCATCGCTTGAGCGGCGGAGCTGATTCCAACCGACCAGTAGACTACGGGGGTCTTTGGGGGAGAGTTCCAAACCCCGATTGACGCCCCCCAGATTCTCCACCATGGTGCCCCCGACTGCGGGAGAGACTGGATTTCTCCAGCGCCGAAGGAGCAACCGCCCCGGAAACTCTCAGGCAAACGGACCGCAGTCGGTCAACAACTCTGGAAAGCGGACCGGGTCACCGGTCCCACCGAAGGAGCAACCAGCGCTCAGCTGGGAAATCTCTCAGGTGTCGAGGACAGAGGGGGCACGGATTTCGCCGCAGGGCGAAGCTAGTCGTGCCGCCTTGTTCATTTTCCGGGATGTGTTGATGGCCGAAACCTCAGCCGATAACCTCAAGACCACACCGCTCTATGAGCGCCACGTCGCCGCGAATGGCCGCATGGTGCCGTTTGGCGGTTATAGCCTGCCGGTGCAATATCCCACCGGCATCATGAGCGAACACAAATGGACGCGCGAGCAGGCCGGCCTGTTCGATGTGAGCCATATGGGCCCGAGCTTCCTGACGCTCAACAATCCAAGCGGCGATGCCGAAGCCGACCATGCCGCCGTGGCCGCACTGGTCGAGCCGCTGATCTGCGGCGATATTGCCGGCCTCAAGCCGGGCAACATCCGCTACACGCTGCTGCTCAATGACAGGGGCGGCGCCATTGACGACCTGATGGTCGGCCGCTCGCCACTCTTTGGCGGGGCGCTCTATATCGTCGTCAATGCCGGCACCAAGGAAGGCGACTTCGCCCTCATTGAGGCAGCCGCTGGCGACAAGGCCAGGCTGATGCGGGCCGACGCCGACAATGCCCTGCTGGCGCTGCAGGGACCCGAGGCCGTCAATGTTATCGCCCAGATTGCACCGGACGCAGTCGAGCTGAGCTTCATGCAATATGCCCCGTTCGAATGGGGCGGTGAGCGACTGATCATCTCGCGCGCCGGCTATACCGGCGAGGACGGCTTCGAGATCCTTGTCTCCGCCGCCAATGCGCCAAAGCTATGGGATGCGCTGCTGGCCGATCCGCGCGTCAAGCCGATCGGTCTTGGCGCCCGCGACAGCCTGCGGCTCGAGGCCGGGCTGCCGCTCTATGGCCATGACCTCAACGAGACCATTTCCCCCACCGAGGCGGATCTGGGCTTTGCCGTGTCCAAGCGCCGACGCGAGGCCGCTGACTTTCCCGGCGCCGCGCGCATTCTCGCCGAGCGCGAGGGCAAGCTGAGCCGCATCCGCGTCGGCCTGATCGTTGAGGGCGCTCCAGCGCGCGAAGGCGCCGAGATCCTCGACGCCTCCGGCGCGGCTATTGGCGTGGTCACCAGCGGGGGCTTCGCGCCGTCCCTGGGCAAGGCCATTGCGCTCGGCTTCGTGCCGCCTGCGCATGCCGCGCAGGGCACAAGACTCCAGGTGTCGGTCCGTGGCCGCGCCCAACCGGCCGAGGTGGTCCCTACCCCCTTCGTGCCCCATCGTTATTTCCGCAAGCTCAAAGCCAGTTGAGAGGCCCCGCCATGACCACCAAGTTCACCCCTGACCATGAATATATCCGCGTCGAGGGTTCGACCGGCATTGTCGGCATCACGCCCTATGCGCAGGAAGCGCTGGGCGACATCGTCTTTGTGGAGCTGCCCAGCGTGGGCAAGGTGCTCAAGAAGGGCGACGAGGCCGCCGTCGTGGAATCGGTCAAGGCCGCCTCGGAAATCTACGCGCCGGTGTCCGGCACGGTGACCGAGGTCAACGACGCCCTTACCGGCAATCCCGGCCTGATCAATTCCGATCCGGAGGCTGCTGGCTGGATCTACAAGATCGCCATTGCCGATGCCGGCGAGATCGACAGCCTGCTCGATTCCGACGCCTATGCCGAGCTGACCCTTTAAGAGTATCCCATGCGCTACCTCCCCCATTCCGACCACGAGCGCGCCGAAATGCTCGGCGTTATCGGCGCGACCGATATCGATGCCCTGTTCAGCGCCGTGCCCAAGAGCGCGCTGAAAACCTTCGATCTCGGCCTGCCCGCCCACAGCCCGGAGTTTCTCGTCGAAGCGCATATGAAGGCGCTGGCGGCAAAGAACCATGCGGGCGCCGATGGCCCGTTCTTCGTCGGCGCGGGCGCCTATCGCCACCATGTGCCGGCAACGGTGGACCACCTGATCCAACGCTCGGAATGGCTCACGGCCTATACGCCCTACCAGCCGGAGATCTCGCAGGGCACCCTGCAGATGCTGTTCGAGTTCCAGACCCAGGTGGCCAAGCTCACCGGCATGGATGTGGCGAACGCCTCGCTCTATGACGGCTCGACCGGCACGGCCGAAGCGGTGCTGATGGCGCGGCGCCTGACGCGCCGCAACAAGGTCGTGCTTTCGGGGGGCCTGCATCCGCATTACCGCGACGTGGTCCGCGCCTATCTCAAGGACGATGCCGATCTTGAATGCCTCTCGGCCTCGCCGGAAGGCCAGGGCGACATTCTCGACCATATCGACGAGCAGACCGCCGCCATCGTCGTGCAGACGCCGGACTTCTACGGTCACCTGCGCAACATCAAGACCGCCGCCGACGCCGCCCATGCCAAGGGCGCGCTGCTGATCGTGGTCATCACTGAAGTCGTGTCGCTCGGCCTGCTCGAAGCGCCCGGCGCGCTCGGCGCCGATATCGTGGTGGCGGAAGGCCAGTCGATCGGCAATGCGCTGAACTTTGGCGGGCCCTATCTGGGCCTCATGGCGACACGGAAAGAGTTCATCCGCCAGATGCCCGGGCGCCTCTGCGGCGAAACAGTCGATGCCGAGGGCCAGCGCGGCTTCGTGCTGACGCTGTCGACCCGCGAGCAGCATATCCGCCGCGAGAAGGCGACGAGCAATATCTGCACCAATTCGGGGCTCTGTGCGCTGGCCTTCTCGATCCACATGGGCCTGCTCGGCGAAGCCGGCTTCACCCGCCTCGCCCGCCTCAACCATGCCAATGCCTGCAAGCTGGCCGATGCGCTGGCTGCTGTTAATGGCGTTGAGGTGCTCAACAGCACCTTCTTCAACGAAATGACCATTCGCACCAGCCTGCCTGCCGCAGCGCTGATTGAGCGGCTGGCGCAGCGCGGCATCCTTGCCGGCGTACCGGTCAGCCGGCTGGAGCCAACCGACGCCAGTATCGCCAACCTGATCGTGCTGGCCGCCACCGAACTCACCACCGATGCCGATATCGCTGCGCTCTGCGCCGCTCTTTCGGAGGAACTGAAATGAGCATGAACAATCAGGGCCGCCCTACCGGTACCGGGAGCATCGGCTCCGGCTTCACCTCGACCTCCGGCTCCGCCCTCCTGCCCAATGAGCCGCTGCTATTCGAAATCGGCGATACCGAGCATTCCGGTGTCGACCTGCCCGACGTCGAGATTTCGACCAGCCGACTGGGCGGTTTCGAGCGCAAGATGCCGCTTGATCTGGCTGGCCTCACCGAGCCCGAGGCGATGCGCCACTATGTGCGCCTCAGCCGCCTCAACCACTCGATCGACAGCGGCATGTATCCGCTGGGCTCGTGCACGATGAAGCACAATCCGCGGCTCAACGAGAAGATGGCCCGCCTGCCCGGTTTCTCAGACATCCACCCCCTGCAGCCGGTCTCGACTGTGCAGGGCGCGCTGGAAATGATGAACCAGCTTTCGCACTGGCTGATGACCCTGACCAATACAGCTGCTGTGGCGCTGACGCCCAAGGCCGGCGCCCATGGCGAGCTGCTGGGCATGATGGCCATCAAGGCGGCGCAGGACGCTGCCGGACAGAGCCATCGCAGGATCGTGCTGGTGCCAGAAAGTGCGCATGGCACGAACCCCGCCACCGCGGCGTTCCTGGGCTATTCGGTGAAGCCGATTCCGGCGCGTGACGATGGGACGGTGGACGTGCAGGCGGTCAAGAATGCGCTGTCACCCGACGTGGCGGCCATCATGCTGACCAATCCCAATACCTGCGGGCTGTTCGAGCCCCAGGTGATCGAGATTGCCGAGGCCGTGCATGCGGCCGGGGCGTTCTTCTACTGTGATGGCGCCAATTTCAACGCCATCATGGGTGTTGTCCGTCCGGGCGACCTGGGCATCGACGCCATGCATATTAACCTGCACAAGACCTTCTCGACGCCGCATGGCGGCGGCGGTCCGGGCGCGGGTCCCGTGGTGCTGTCCGCGGCGCTGGCGCCCTTCGCCCCGGTGCCGTTTGTCCGCAAGGGCAGCAATGGCCTCGACCTGGTCGAGCATGCCGAAGGCGGCGCGCTGGGCCGCATCACCGCCTTCCAGGGCCAGATGGGCATGTATGTGAGGGCACTGACCTACATGCTCAGCCATGGCGGCGATGGCCTGGCGCAGGCGGCGCAGGATGCGGTGCTCAATGCCAACTATATCAAGGCGCGCCTGCAGCACGTGTTCTCGGTGCCGTTCGGCGACTATCCGACCATGCATGAGGCGCTGTTCGACGACAGTTTCCTCGCCGGCACCGGCGTCACCACGCTCGATTTTGCCAAGGCGCTGATCGACGAGGGCTTCCACCCCATGACCATGTATTTCCCGCTGGTCGTGCATGGCGCCATGCTGATCGAGCCGACCGAGAGCGAGAGCAAGCAGACGCTGGACCATTTCTGCGATGTGATGGAAGAGCTCGCCCTCGACGCCAAGGCCGGCAACAAGGAACGGTTCACCTCAGCCCCGCTCAAGGCGCCGCGCCGCCGGCTGGATGAGACAAGGGCAGCGCGCTCACCGATCCTCAAGTGGGAACGGCCGGACGAGGCGCTGAAGGCGGCGGAGTAGTCGTCATACCGCCTCACAAGCACTGAGCGGCACCGACTGCGATTGCAGCGCGCTAAGGAAAGAAAGCCCGCGGAGTTATCCGCGGGCCCTTGAACTCAGCGATACTGTGCCAACTTCACCCACGCGTATCGAAACCCACCCAGATGGTGATTTCCTCGCCGCCCAGATAGGGAATGGCGACGTTTTCGATGACCTTGACGAATTCGGCTGAACGCGCCGGTGCTGCGATGGCGACCGGCATGGTGTATTTCTCGGAAAACACGGCCTGGCCGTCACGTTCGACCGCGAAGCGGATGGGGGCGTTGACGCTGGTCTGGTTGCCGGCGGGGCCAAGCAGCACGCGGCCGACGACACCCATATTGACCGTGATCAGCCCGTTGGACACCACGCAATTGCGCGAGGTCTCGTCGATGACGCCCTGATATTGCAGGGACTTGGCATCGCCGACGCGGCCATTGCCATAGTAGAACATGGCCTCGCTGCCCGGCCGGATGCGGATGGGCGGACATTCAGTGGCGATGGCGGGCAGCGCGCTGGTCTGCGCCTGGGCGACCGCCGCCGGGGTGGCGGTGGCGTTCTGCAATTGCTGGTTCTGCGCCGCATTGCCGCCGCCGAACAGACCGCCCATGGAGCAACCGGCCAGCATGGTCGCGGCGGCGCCAGCGGCCGACAGGCGCAGCATCAGGGAAAAGGGCTGGTTCATGGGGCGGTCTCCTGACGCAGAGGCTGGCTTTTGGCGACTTCGAGCGCCATGAGAATGGCGGGAGCGCCACTGGCGTTGACGCCGGGTGCATCCTCGACGAAGACGGCGTCGACAATGCCGTCACGGATCAGCAGGGCCGAGCGCGCAAAACGCTTGCCCATGCCTGAGCCGGAAAAATCCTTGGCAAGCCCGAGGGCCTCGGCCAGTTCGGCATTGCCGTCGGCGATGAAATCGATGGTGCCGAGCGCACCGGAGGCCTCAGCCCAGGCTTTCATCACGTGATGGTCGTTGACCGAGGCGCACACGATGCGATCGACGCCTGCGGCCTTCAGCTTGGCGTCATTGGCCAGGAAGCCCGGCAGGTGATTAACGTGGCAGGTGGGCGTGAAGGCGCCGGGAACGGTGAATAGCACCACCAGTCCGGTGCCGAGAATGGTGTCGCTGGTTGTGTCCGTAGCGCCGTCGGCGCCGATGAGTTTAACCCGCACAGACGGGACCGGACTGCCGCGATCGATCATAGACGGATATGCCTCATGCATTTGGCCCCCTGATGGGGCCAGTCTTCAGTCTCAAGTGCAATCGGGATAAGCGGCTTTGGCGCCGCCGACAAGGCCTAATGCCCCTTTCCCCCTCGCACCGTTCAGTGGGCCTCCGGCACCTTCACGGTGCGCTTGACCTCGAAAGCACCCATGCCCGTCAGGAATGTGAGCCGGACGGACTGGTTTTCCAAGGCCAATTCGTCGGCTTTGCCCAAGATAGGGATGAGCACTAGGTTTGGTTCCGGGCTTTTTTGCGGCGTGCCGAACAGCGGCTCGCCGCTGTCGGTCGCGGCGATCAGCGAGGCCGGATCGAGGTCGGGATCGCCCACGTGAACGGCCAGCATCCCGGCGTCGCGCCAGAACTCGACATTGCCGATCGGCTGAGGGTCGCCCTGCCACTCCATCGGCGTTGTGGCCAGCGCCTGACGGATGCGCAGGCCATTGGGACGGTCCGGTTCGGCATCGTCCAGCGACAGCGAAAAGCTGGCCTGCGCGGGGACACAGATATCGGAGCAGACGCCCAGCATGGCGCTCAGCTCCAGCTGGGGTGTGCCCGGCTCCACCGTCAGCTCAACCGGCAGGATTGTAGGGCCGAAATAGGCGTAGTCGAGATAGTCGGCCGTCTGGTGGCGTGTCGGATAGGGCCAGAGAATCTGGTGGTCGAGCACGCCGGTCGACCCGGCAAAATCCAGATCCGTGAGCAGGCCCGTATCCCCGGGGACGCGCCAATAGGTCTTGTTGGTCTCGGGCATGTCGATTTCGAGCCCGACCAGCGTCGTGCCATTGCTCTTGAGCTGTCCGGTGCTGATCAGCCGCAGCTTCACGCCGGGGGCGACCTCCTGCCATGGCGTCTCGCCCGCCTGAGCGGGGACGGCGAGCAGGACAAGAGTGAGGGCGGCAACGAGAATTGGACGCATGGGGAAAGCCATTAGCGCAGGATCGGGTTTAGAAATAGCTGACGGTTCATCATGCCTTCGTGAACCAGATGCGCGGGCACCGTAACTTGGCAGGAGCGCCGACCATGCCTACAATTGAGCCATGAACTCACTTGAAGGACAATTCCTAGTGGCGATGCCCGACATGGGCGACGAGCGCTTCGCCGAAAGCGTCATCCTGATTGTCGGTCACGGCGACGAAGGAGCCATGGGGCTGGTGGTCAATCACGAGCTGGCCAATCTGCGCTTTGCCGATATTCTAGACGAACTCGACCTGGGCGATCCTGACGCCGTCATTCGCCTGCCCGACTCGATCCGGCAGCGCGCGGTGATGCGGGGCGGTCCGGTGGAGAAGGGGCGCGGCTTCGTGCTGCACTCGTCCGATTACCAAAGCGGCAATACCTATCCGGTGACGCCAGGCGTGTCGCTGACGGCTACCCTCGATGTCCTGAAGGCCATGGCGTTCGGGCCTGCGCCACACTCGTCGCTATTCGTGCTCGGCTGCTGCGGCTGGAGTGCAGGTCAGCTTGAGGACGAGATCGGCAACAATGGGTGGCTTACCGCGCCATTCAGTCCCGCGCTGGTGTTCGAGACACCGGTGGAAGAACGCTACGAAGCGGCGCTGGCCAGCCTTCACATCACCAGGGCGACGCTGAGCCCCGATGCGGGGCATGCCTGAGGAATTCTTTGGGTCGGGTGGGAGGCCTTCGCCCCGCACTTCACCCTCAAAGGCCCCCTCACCCGGCGCTATGCGCCGACCTCTCCCCCAAGAGAGAGGTGAGAAAACCCTACCGCCCCAGCTGCGCCGCGAGCTTCTTGCCCAGCTCAGCCCCCGTCATCGCCGCGCCAAAGGCGAAACCCTGGGCATAACGGCAGTTGAGCTGGCGCAGCCGCTCGATTTCATCGAGCGTTTCCACGCCCTCGGCGATCACCATCAGGTCGAGATCGGCAGCGAGTGACATAACGGCCCTGATGATCGGCCCCTGGGTCTGGGCCATGCCGTTGGCCTCGCCCATCTTCACGAAGGCGGCCGGTATCTTGATGGTATCGAACGGGAAGCGGTGCAGATAGCTCAGCGAGGAATGGCCGGTGCCAAAATCGTCCAGCGCCAGACCCAGTCCCAGATTGCGCAGCGCCTGCAGCATATAAGCGGAATGTTCCGGATTGGTCATCACCTGGCTCTCGGTGATTTCCAGCTTGAGGTGGCTGGCCAGGTCCTTGTCCTGGCTGACCAGGCTCCGCATGTCGTTGAGCAGCGTCTCGGTCGCCAGTTGGGTCGGTGACAGGTTCACCGAAATGAAGAAGTCCTCCGGGAGGCCAAAGGCGATCATCCAGTCCTTGGCCTGGGCCGCCGATTGCTCGAAAGCCAGCCGCCCGAGCTTTTCGATCTGGCCTGATCGTTCGGCCAAGGGCACGAATTCGTCGGGGTTGACCACGCCGCGCGTCGGATGAATCCAGCGCATCAGCGCCTCGGCGCCGGCAATCTGGCCGGTCTGGATATCGGTCACGGGCTGGAACTGCACATGCAGTTCGCCCTGCTTCATGCCGCGTTCGAGGTCTTCCTCGCTGGCGCGGTTATAGGCGGCGATGGAGCGGGCCGAGGCGCGATAGGCCTCGATGCGGTCACCGCCCAGGCGCTTGGCGTAATACATGGCCAGTTCGGCGTCGCGCAGCACGTCGGCGGCGGTGGCCGGATTGCTGTCATAGATGGTGACGCCGATCGAGGCAGAGAGAGACAGGTCACGGTCGCCGAAATTGAACGGCGCCTTGAGCGCCTTGCGGATCTGTTCGGCCGTCTCGGCGATCTTGCCGGCGGCCTGCTCGGAGGCAAGGATCACCGCGAACTGGTCGCCGGTTACACGGGCGACCGTATCGAGCGGCCGCATGATGCGGGCTATGCGGCGCGAGACGGCGAGGAGCACGGAATCGGCCGCCGAGTGGCCGATGCGTTCTTCCAGTTCCATGAAGCGGTCGATGTCGATGAGGAATACCGCCGGCTTGGTGCCACCCGGCGTGCGGGCCCGGACCAAAGCGCGTTCGAGCCGGTCGAGAAAGAGCTGGCGGTTGGGCAGGCCGGTCAGGCTGTCATGCACCGCATCATGCAGCAGGCGTTCGCGGGCTGCCCGGTCCTCGGTGACGTCCTGCAGCGTGCCGACAATACGGTTGACCTGGCCATCGCCGCCCAGCACCGGCTTTACCCGCATGCGGAAGCTGCGATAGCTGCCATCGTGGCCGGCGATGCGCATATCGGCCGAAACCTTGCCGCGGCGCAGTTCGACCAGTGTGTCGAAGGCGGTGCGGAAACGGTCGCGGTCATCAGGGTGGACGCGGTCGAGCCAGCGCTTGATGGCGCCGCGCAGGGCGCCGCGCTTTTCGCCCAGGCGCGTCGCCAGTTCGTCGCTCACCGAAACACGGTCGCGCTCGATATTCCAGTCAAAGACGAAGTCACCCGAGCCGGTCAGCGCCAGCGCGCGCCGCTCGACCTCACTGAGCGTGCCGATGGACACCTGCCCCTCGGAAAAGGCGTGCTGCACCGCCGTAAAGCCCAGCAGCATGACGATGAGCACGAGGCCACCCCCGACGGCCGGCTGAGCGACGTCATTGGAGACCTGTCCGGTGACCACCAGCCACGAATAGAACAGCCACGAGATCAGGATGATCCAGGTCGGCACCAGCAGCACGGCCCGGTCATAGCCGCGCAGCGCCAGCAGCAGGATCAGGAAGAAACCCGACACGCCCAGCAGCGCCAGCACCAGCCGCGCAATGGTGGCAGCGATGGCGGGCTGGAAGAAGGCGAAGGCAAACAGCGCCAGGAACAAGGCCGCCAGACCGAGGGCGAGATGGATGAAGCGCAGGTGCCAGCGATGGAGGTTCAGGTAGATGAACAGGAAGCCCGCCAAGGTCGTGGCGATGCCCGCCTCCGCTGCGGCGCGCAGCGGCTGCATGCCGCCTGCCGGCAGGCCGAGCACACGGCCGAGCACACCAAAGTCGATCAACAGGTAGATCAGCACCGCCCAGGCAAAGGCCGCCGTCGCCGGGAAGATGCCGCGCCCCTTGACCACGAACATGATGGTGAGGAACACCGCGGCCAGCGATGCGACGCCCAGCACCACGCCGCGGAACAGGGTGAAGGAGTTCACATAATCGCGGTAGGCGTTAGGCTGCCACAGATAGAGCTCGGGCAGTTGCTG
Organism: Devosia sp.; assembly: GCF_014860165.1. Classification (GTDB taxonomy): domain Bacteria; phylum Pseudomonadota; class Alphaproteobacteria; order Rhizobiales; family Devosiaceae; genus Devosia. Next base: position 57,562 of record NZ_JACZKG010000009.1, on the reverse strand, counting down.
GCCCGACAATTCGGCAACGAAGGTCACCGTCGCGCCGGGGTCGAGCGTCACTTCGAAGACATCGGCTTCGCTGTCTGTGAGGCGGACCGGGCGGATGCCGGCACTGGGCGTGAGCGCGGTCAGGCGATCATCGCCCAGGTCGGGCTGGAAGATACCGGAGCCAGGCAGCCGGAAGAAGGGCGCCACGAGCAGGCGCTCGATCTGCTGGTCGCTCTCGTTGCGCAGCGCGAAGAGCGCGAAGTTGGGATTGGTCCCCTGCCCGGTGGCCAGGACTTCGATGCGGCGGATGATGCCATCCTCGCCGGGCGCGGTGGAGAGTTGCACACGCCCGTTGGTGCCCGGCTGGGTCTCGATGACGTCGGACAGATTGACGGCGTTGACGTCCTCGGGGACCGAGATGACTTCGAAGGCGGCGGCGGGAGCAAGAGCGGCCAGCGCGAACGCAAGACACATCGCGAGTGCAAAGAGGTGACGCATCAGTGGCGATTATATCCTGCGGTAGGCTTCATTGTGGCAGCGTTCCGGCGGGAGCATGCAAACGCAGCCGAGTGCAGGAACGGCATCCTCTTGGCGGGAGCGCCCTTTGGTAGCGGGGATTGACGCTTGCGACAAGGCTAGCGGCCTGTTGCCAAATAGCAACGCCTTGCCGTGTCAGTCGCCTTGCAGCTGCAGCGCGGCACCGGGATAGCCCGCCCCGGCGACCTTATCGCACAGGGCCGCCCATTCGCAGCCATTGCAGGCGGCGCGGGTTTGTCCCTGGCTGAAGCCCTCCCGGAAGCGGGTCAGCATGGCAGTATCGAGGCTGAACTCGCGATCCAGATCAACTGCTGCGCCAAGGAGGCTCTGCACCGCATCGCGCGCAAGCCAATCACGCTCGCCCACGCTGTCATTGTAGCAATGGGCGCTGGCGATATGCTGGATCGGCGCGCAGATATCGTCGGGGCCATCCACCAGCCGGATCGGCGCGCGCCGCGACAGCCGCGCGACCACGCCGCCATAGTTCTCGACGAAGGCAGGGGTATATCCCCTGCCCACATAGGTCAGCATGCACAACAGGTGATGTGCGCGCAGGCGAACGGTCATGCCTTGGCGCGGCGATGGAGCAAGGCCAGGGCCGCAGCGCCGAGTACCGACTTCAGTACTGCGCCGACAATAAACGGCGCAACGCCGTGGATGAGCGCCGCTTCGGCGCCGATCATCACCGCCAGCCAGGCGCCACCCAGCGCCAGGCAAGCTACATTGCCCGCCAGCGCCGCCAGGAAGGCAAGCACGGGTCGGCTGCCGTTCCAGCCACGTTCGGCCAGCCAGCCCACAAGGGCGCCGCAAACGGGGAAGGCAAACAGGTAGCCACCGGTCGCGCCAAGGAAATGGGCAGCGCCGGAGGCGCCGCCGGCCAGAACGGGCAGGCCGAGGGCTCCCTCGATCAACCAGGCGACAATGGTGAGGCCACCCAGGCGCCAGCCGTAGAGTGCGCCCACCAGCATGACGGCAAAGGTCTGCATGGTCATGGGCACGGGCACCATCGGAACCTCGACATAGGACGAGGCGGCCAGCAGCAGAGTGCCCAACGCCAAGGCTGCGAGCTGCCAGGGCAGGGAACGTTCCTCGACGCGGAGCGGGCTGTAGGAAAGGGTAGCATTCGGTTGAGCCATTGATCGTCCTCAGCAATTATAGATAATTTTGTTCGGCAATCTACTAAGACTCGATAGAGGCGACCGTGCAAGCCCTAACCGACGATGTTGAACATCTTGCGGGTCTGGCCCGTGGCGGTCCGCACCGGACGCTGGCCGATCCAGCGGGCGTGGCGCCCCAGCACAGCGCAGGCCTCCTCGACATTGCCGGACCGCAACGCGGCAAGGATCGCCAGATGGTCATGGTCGGTGCGCACTTCCCAGGTCGAGCGCCAGGACGCGAAGAGAAACCGGGCACTCTTGGCATGCAGGTCATCGATGGCGGCAAGGAGCCGCGGCATGTTGCAGGGCGCGAGCAAGGTGCGATGGAACAGCCGATTGGCGGCTTCCCACATGGCGACGTCGGCCGAATTGTCGCCGGCTCGCGTCACGGCTTCCGCGCGATCGAGGATAGTCTTGGTCAGGTTCGGCGCCGCATGCTCCAACGCCAGCACTTCCAGCGCGGCACGCATTTCCGCCACCTCGCGCACTTCAGCCAGATCGAAGGCCGCGACCCGAACACCGCGCCTTGGTTCGCTGACCGCCAGCCCTTGCGCCTCCAGCCGCCGGAACGCCTCGCGGACCGGGACGTGACTGGCGTCAAATTCGGCAGCGACGTGGTCCTGACGCAGGCGGGAGCCCGGGTCGATGCTTCCGGCGATGATGCGCTCAGCCAAAACGCGGCTGATGCGTGCGGCGATGGTCTCAGCTTTGGGTTCGGGCATGATTTTATAGATAGTTTGGACGGCGTGGCCTGTCGAGCCACTAGAGGCTCCGGGAATAGCGGCCCATCTCGTACCGCTCCTTGGTCAGTCCCATGAGCACATGGTCTTCCCAGCGACCATTGATCTGCAGGTATTTCTCGGCAAAGCCTTCTTCGACGAAGCCGTTCTTTTCCAGCACCCGGCGCGATGCGGCATTGCCCGGCAGGAAGGCAGCGTGAATGCGGTGCAGGTCGAGCGTGTCGAAAACGAATGGCAGGCTGACGCCCACAGCTTCGCTCATCAGGCCCTGGCCGGCGAATGGCTGGCCCATCCAATAACCCAGGCTGACGAATTGCGCCGCCCGGCGTCGCACATTCGACAGGGTAATGCCGCCAACCAGCGTCTCCTGCTGGCCCGCAGGGAGAAAGATGAAGAACGAATAGTCGCTCCCCTCCTCAGCTTCCTCGCGCGCCCGCTTGACCCGTGAGGCGAAGACGCGCCGCCCGAGGTCGGCCTCGGTCCAGCGCGGCTCGAACGGGCGCAGGAAATCCCGGCTCGCGTGGCGCAGGGCATACCAAGGCTCATAGTCGTCCATGCGTGGCAGGCGCAGCAGCACGCGTGGGCCACGCAGGGCTATCAGCGGTGCAGGGGATGACCAGGGCCACAGCATGAAGGGTCAGCGGCCTCAGCGCTTGAGATGGTCGCCAATGGTGCCGACATCGGCAAGATTGCCGATGGGGCCAATGCCCGCCAGCGTGGGCGAACCAATGGTGAATATCTGCTCGGCCACATCCTGCACCCGCCGGGCGGTGATGGCATTGATGCGGTCCACCGTCTCCTGCATGTGGATGGGCCGGCCCCACAGGATCTGCTGGCGGGCCAACTGCCCGGCGCGCGCCGACGGACTCTCCAGCGACATCAGCAGGCCCGCCCTGATCTGGTTGCGGACGCGGATCACCTCGTCGTCGGTGATGCTCTCGGTGGCGCGCTTGAGTTCGTCGAGCACGACCGGCACCAGGTCGCCGACCTCGTCCCCGCCCGTGGCCGCGGCGACGCCGAACACGCCGCTATCGGCAAAGGCCCAGTGGAAGGAATAGACCGAGTAACAGAGGCCGCGTTTTTCGCGCACCTCCTGGAACAGGCGCGAGCTCATGCCGCCGCCCAGGATCGATGCCAGGACCTGCGCGGCATAAAAGCCGTCTGCATTGTAGGCGCGGCCTTCGAAGCCGATGACGATATGGGCCTGTTCGTGGTCGGACAGGAGGCGCTCCTCGCCGCCCTGGTATTCGGCCCGCTGCGGCGCCGGGGCACCATTGGGCTTGAGCGTCGCGAAGCGCTCGCGGGCAACATCGACCAGCCCGTCATGATCGACATTGCCGGCCGCAGCCATGACCATGTGGTCGCCCACATAGTTGCGGTTCATGTATTTGCGAACGGTGTCGGGGGTGAATTCGCGCACCGAATCCACCGTGCCCAGGATGGTGCGACCGATTGGCTGGGTGGGGAATGCCGCGGCCTGGAACAGGTCGAAGACATGATCGTCGGGATTGTCGCGCGCTGCGCCGATCTCCTGAACGATAACCTGCTTCTCGCGTGTCAGTTCGTCGTCCTCGAACAAAGAATTCTGCAGGATATCGGACAGAATGTCCGCGGCGAGAACCACGTCTTCCTTGAGCACCCGGGCGAAATAGCCGGTATGCTCGATCGAGGTTGCTGCATTGAGGTCGCCGCCGACATTCTCGATCGCCTCGGCAATCTGCAAGGCGGAGCGCGACGTGGTGCCCTTGAACGCCATGTGCTCGAGCAGGTGTGAAATGCCGTGCTCGGCCTTGCGCTCGCTGCGCGCGCCGGCCTTGACCCAGACGCCGAGGGAAGCACTTTCGAGATGCGGCATATTATCGGTGAGCACCACCATGCCATTATCAAGGGTCGTCGATTGTACGCTCACACGAGGCTCCTCCACGAGGCCTGCGGTCGAGCGACCACTGGCCCCCGTTCGTCAGGCAGCGCGCGTACGCGCTGAAATGAAATCTTCGACTGCCGTCTGGTCGTTGGCAAGGACGCTGAGGCGCTCCTGGCGGCTATGTAGATCGGCCAGCCACGCCGGCAGTGCCGGATCGATACCCGACGCGGCCTTCACGGCAGCCGGAAATTTGGCGGGATGCGCCGTTGCCAGCGTCACCATCGGCGTCGCACCGAGGTGGCTGCGCGCCACATGGGCGCCGACGGCGGTATGAGGATCGAGCAGATAGCCCGAGTTCCGCAATATGGTGGCGATGGTCGCCACCGTTTCCGCTTCGCCGGTGGTGCCGGCAGCAAAATCGCGGCGGATGGCGCCGAGGGCGTTGTCGGGCAAGGCAAAGCCGCCTGACTGCTTCAGCCCGTCCATCATGCGCACCACGGCAGCGGCATCGCGCCCGGCGCTCTCGAACAGCAGTCGCTCGAAATTGGAAGATATCTGGATATCCATCGAGGGGCTGATGGTGGGGGCCACGCCATCCATCTCGTAGCGACCGGTATCCAGGGTCCGGCGCAGGATGTCATTGGCATTGGTGGCTATGACCAGCCGGTCGATCGGCAGGCCCATGGCCTTGGCGCAGTAGCCGGCGAAGATGTCGCCGAAATTGCCGGTCGGCACGGTGAAGCTCACCTTGCGGTGGGGGCTGCCCAGCGACACGGCTGATGTGAAGTAATAGACGATCTGCGCGACGATGCGGCCCCAGTTGATGGAATTGACGCCGGAGAGCCGCACGCGGTCGCGGAAGCGGTGATTGTTGAACATCGCCTTGACGATGTTCTGGCAGTCGTCGAACGTCCCCTCGAGCGCGATGTTATGGACGTTGTGATCGAGCACCGTCGTCATCTGCAGGCGCTGCACCGGGGAGGTGCGGCCCTGGGGATGGAGGATGAAGATGTCGGTTGTGTCGCGGCCGCGGAAGGCCTCGATGGCCGCCGAACCGGTATCGCCCGAGGTGGCGCCGACAATGGTCGCCTTTAGGCCGCGTTCGGCCAGGATGTGATCCATCACCCGGCTCAAGAACTGCATGGCCACGTCCTTGAAGGCCAGCGTCGGCCCGTGGAACAGCTCCAGCACGAAGTGGTTGGGTTCGAGCTCGAGCAGTGGCGTCACCGAGGGGTGGCGAAAGACTGCATAGGCGTCGTCGATGATCTGCTTGAGCTTGTTGGGCGCGATCTCATCGCCGGTGAAGCGGCTGATGATGGCATAAGCGACATCGGCATAGGGCTTGCCGGCGAAGGCGGCGATCTCGGTGGCGTCGATCTGGGGCCAGGTCTGCGGCACATAGAGGCCGCCGTCGGAAGCCAGACCAGCAAGGACCGCGTCAGAGAAACCGAGCACCGGCGCCTGGCCGCGCGTTGAGACAAACTGCATTCGGGAGAAGCGCCCTTTTAGAATTGTTGCAACCTAGTGAAACGGAGGGGGAACCGCAAGTTTGCTGGCTCAACCACTGCCGGAGGCGCGCTGGCGGGCCAGCCAGAAGGCGAGCATGACCACGGCGACGATGGCGAAGCCGTACCAGGTATAGGCGTAGCCCAGGTGGTTGTTGGGGAATTCGACCACGGTTTCGCCGCCCTGTGGCAGCTCTCCTGCCGGACCGGCCGGCAGGTCGACATAGAAGGGGGCGAAGGGCGCAAGAGCCGGATCGACCATCTCGGCGAGGCGCTGGGGGTCGCGCACCCATTCGATGCGGTCGGACGTATTGGGGCCGGGCGTCATCATGCCGGCGGCCTCAGCGGGGCGCAGCAGGCCCGATATCGTGACCTGGCCATCCTCGCCCTGGCCGTCGGTAACCGCCGCTTCCTGGTAATCCTGCGGCACGAAACCGCGATTGACGAAGACGGTGCCGCCTTCGGCCAACAGGAAGGGCGTCACCACCCAGTAGCCGGGGCCGTCTGCCGGGCCGCGCGCATTGGCGAGGCTGGTGAACACAGTCACAGTCTGATTGTAGCGGAACGCGCCGGTAAGCGAGACCGGCTGGAAATTGAGGGCTTCGAGGTCGAGTTCGGCCCACTGCTCCGCCGGTGGCACCGGCACCGGATCCGCATCCAACCGGGCATCGACGGCGGCGACCAGGGCTTCCTTCTCGCCCAGCCGCTGCAACTGCCAGGTGCCGAGCCAGACGCAGGTGGCGGCAAGGGCCAGCATCAGGACCGCGAAGGTCCACGTCATCACCGGACTGACGCGCCGCTCGCTCACTGGTGGCCCTCATGGGCATCGTGGCGATATTGCAGCGCCACCAGCACGCCCTTGAAGGGCGGCAGCAGCAGGAGCGACAGAACCAGGGTCGTAGGGATCCAGAGGATCAGGTGGACATAGGGCGGCGGATTGAACAGCGCCCCGACCAGCAGGGCCAGGCCGATGACGATGGGCGCGACCAGGAAAATGACGAAGATGGCCGGGCCATCGCCGCTGTCGGCGAATTTGAGGTCGAGCCCGCAGGTGGCGCAGACGGGCGCCACCTTGAGGTAGCCGGCAAACAGCTTGCCCTCGCCGCAGCGCGGGCAGCGGCAGAGCAGACCGGTCAGGATGGGCGACGGCTGGGCCAAAACTGGTCTCCAAACAATTCGGGGCGCAGCTTCCGGCTGCGCCCCGTGAATTTTCGTCCGGGCGGACTAGTGATGGATCGCCACGCCCCAGCTGCCCCAGACATAGATCGAGGCAAACAGGAACAGCCAGACCACGTCCACGAAGTGCCAGTACCAGGCAGCGAATTCGAAGCCGAGGTGACGCTCGGGGGTGAAATCGCCGCGCAACGCCCGGATGAGGCAGACCAGCAGGAAGATGGTGCCGATCAACACGTGGAAGCCATGCAGGCCCGTCGCCATGAAGAAGGTGGCGCCATACATGCTGCCGGCGAAGGAGAAGCCGGCCTCGCTGTATTCAAGGATCTGCACGCCGGTGAACACGGCGCCCAGCAGCACGGTCAGCACGAGGCCCCACTTGAGGCCTTCGCGGTCGCCTTCGAGCAGCGCATGGTGGGCCCAGGTCACCGTGGTGCCCGAGGTCAGTAGGAGTAGGGTGTTGAACAGGGGCAGGTGGAAGGGGTCGAACAGCTCGACGCCTGTCGGCGGCCAGGCACCGCCGCTGGCGGCGAGGCGGGCATATTGCTCGACGTCATCCCAGCGGAAGAAGCCGTCGAAATAGGCCCAGAAGAAGCCGAAGAACACCATCACTTCGGAGGCGATGAACAGCATCATGCCATAGCGGTGGTGCATCTGCACAACGGCCGTATGGTCGCCCTGGTTGGCTTCCTTGATCACGTCGCTCCACCAGGCAAACATGGTGTAGAGCACGCCAGCCAGGCCGATGAAGAAGACGAACGGGGTCCAGTCCTTCATCCAGAAGATGGCACCCATGGCCATGATCAGCACGGCGGCCGACATAACGAACGGCCACGGGCTCGGTTCGACCATGTGATAGTCGTGGTTCTTGGCTATTCCGGCCATGGTCAGCTTCCCTCGTTGTCTGAAGCGTAGAAAGTGTAAGAGAGCGTGATCTCTTTGATGGTGTCGAGCTCTTGGTTGTCGTCGAGCTCGGGATCGACGAAGAACACGATCGGCATGTCCACGGTTTGGCCGGGCTGCAGCGTCTGCTCGGTGAAGCAGAAGCATTCGATCTTGTTGAAGTAAACGCCGGCCTTTTCGGGCGAGACGTTGAACACGGCCATACCTGTAATCGGCTGGTCCGAATTGTTGGTCGCCACGAAATTGACCGTGTCGACCTTGCCGATATTGTCTGTGATGTGCGCCGCGGGCGTCACGGTCCAGGCCAGGTCGTGGGCCACGTTGGAATCGAAGCGCACCGTCATCTGCCGGGCGATGAAGCCCTTGGGCGCGTCGCCGGCGATCTGGGTGGTGCCGCCAAAGCCGGTGATCTGGCAGAACAGCTGGTAGAGCGGCACCGAGGCATAGGCCAGGCCGACCATGCCCGCTGCGACGAACAATCCGGCCATCGCCACGCGCTTATTGCGGCGAGCCAGGACAGGATCGATGCCGGGGTGGTGCAGTTCGGTCATCACAGCGACCGATCAAACAGCGCCGGGCCCATCTTGGCGATGGTCAGCACGTAGAAAGTCACCGCAAACAGCGCCAGCGCGATGCCGAGCGCAATCGAACGCCGGCGACGGATCCGGGCCCGCGCCGCTGCCACTTCGGGCGTCTCGGGCTCAACGCTGCGCATTTCGTCAGGGGCGCTCATCAGATCGAGCCCCCGAAACGCGTCAGCAGGTTGTCGGTCATGAAGGCGAAGAACACGATGAACAGATAGCTCAGCGAGTAATTGAACAGGGTCCGGGCCGACTTGCGCATGGCGATGTCCTCGCGCGTCTGCAGCAGGCGCCAGGCCAGGAGGATAAACGATGCGCCTGTGATCACGGCCACGGTCGTGTACACCCAGCCGGCAAAGCCGAACCAGGTCGGCAGCATGGCCGATGCGGCGAGGATCAGCGTATAGACGAAAATCTGCAGCTTGGTCGAAGCCTCGCCCACCACGTTAGGCATCATCGGCACGCCGGCAGCGCCATAATCGGATTGCTTGTAGAGCGCCAGCGCCCAGAAATGCGGCGGGGTCCACAGGAAGATGATCAGGAACAGCACGACGCTTTCGAGCGACACCGTACCCGTGACCGCAGCCCAGCCGACGACCGGCGGGAAAGCCCCGGCCGCGCCGCCAATGACGATGTTCTGCGGGGTCGAGCGCTTGAGCCACATCGTATAGATGACGGCGTAGAAGAAGATGGTGAAGGCGAGCAGGCCCGCAGCGACCCAGTTGGTCGCGAGCCCGAGCAGCGCCACCGAGAATCCTGACAGCACCAAGCCGAAGACCAGCGCATGCTCGCGGGGCATGCGGCCGGCAGGAATTGGCCGGTTTTGCGTGCGGCTCATGATGGCGTCGATATCGGCATCATACCACATGTTGAGCGCGCCCGAGGCGCCGGCCCCGATGGCGATGCAGGCAATGGCGATGACTGCTATGACCGGGTTGATGCCGCCCGGCGCCACAATCAGCCCGACGATGGCAGTGAACACGACCAGTTGCATGACGGACGGCTTCAGCAGCGCGAGGTAATCCTCCACGCGCGCTTCGCCGGCCATGCCGGGCAGGTTCCTGCTGTCGTCGATCAGAGCCAATGGCCTAGCCTTGGTTGGTGTGGAGCGGGCCGCGCGGACGCGGCCCTCGATACCTTAGTGTGCGTTGGTCGAGTCGATCTTGGGCAGCGTGGTGAACTGGTGGAACGGCGGCGGGGAGGACAGAGTCCATTCCAGCGTCGTCGCGCCATCACCCCACGGGTTGTCACCGGCCGGGCGCTTCTTCCGGCTGGCTTCCCAGGTTGCGTAGAAGAAGATCAGCATGGCCGCGAACGTGATGTAGTAGCCGAACGAGGAGATGCGGTTGAAGAAACCGAATGCGTCCGGATAGTCGATATAGCGGCGCGGCATGCCGGCAAGGCCGAGGAAATGCTGCGGGAAGAAGATCAGGTTCACGCCGACGAACATGACCCAGAAGTGCAGCTGAGCCAGGAACTCGTTGTACATGTAGCCGAACATCTTGGGGTACCAGTAGTACCAGGCCGCGAAGATCGAGAACACGGCACCCAGCGACAGCACGTAGTGGAAGTGCGCGACCACATAATAGGTGTCGTGCAGCGCGCGGTCAGCACCGGCATTGGCCAGCACCACACCCGTCACACCACCAACGGTGAACAGGAAGATGAAGCCGATGGCCCAGAGCATGGGCGACTTGAAGGTGATCGAGCCGCCCCACATGGTGGCGATCCAGCTGAAAATCTTGACGCCCGTCGGCACCGCGATGACCATGGTGGCGGCAACGAAGTAGCGCTGCACATCCAGGCTGAGGCCCGTGGTGTACATGTGGTGAGCCCACACGACGAAACCGACGAAGCCGATGGCGACCATGGCATAGGCCATGGCCATGTAGCCGAAGATCGGCTTGCGGCTGAAGGTCGATACGATGTGGCTGATGATGCCGAAGCCCGGCAGGATCATGATGTACACTTCGGGGTGACCGAAGAACCAGAACAGGTGCTGGAACAGGACCGGATCGCCGCCCTTGGCGGGATCGAAGAAGGCCGTGTCGAAGTTGCGGTCAGTCAGCAGCATAGTGATGGCGCCGGCCAGCACGGGCAGTGCCAGCAGCAGCAGGAATGCCGTCACCAGTACGGACCAGGCAAAGAGCGGCATCTTGTGCAGTGTCATGCCCGGAGCGCGCATGTTGAAGATGGTGGTGATCAGGTTGATGGCGCCCAGGATCGAGCTCACACCGGCCACGTGCAGCGACAGGATGGCAAAGTCCATGGCCGGGCCGGAGTGGCCAACGGTCGAGAGCGGCGGATAGACGGTCCAGCCGCCACCGAAGCCGAGCCCACCAGGACCACCGGCGCCTTCGAAGAACAGGCTCATCAGCAGCAGGATGAAGGCGGGCGGCAACAGCCAGAACGCAATGTTGTTGATGCGCGGGAAGGCGGTGTCGGGTGCACCGATCATCAGGGGTGCGAAATAGTTGGCAAAGCCGCCCATGGTGGCGGGCATGACCACGAAGAACACCATTATGAGCGCGTGAGCGGTGGTGAACACGTTGTACATGTTCTTGCCCGCATCGAGCGCTTCGCCACCGGAAACGCCATAGACCATCGCTGCCAGACCATGGAAAATCTGGATGCCGGGTTCCTGAAGCTCCATGCGCATGACGCCGGACAGAAGGCCACCGATGATCCCCGCGACGATCGCGAAGACCAGGTACATGATGCCGATGTCTTTGTGATTGGTCGAATAGACCCAGCGGCGCCAGCCGGTGGGCTCATGGTGCGAGGCGGCATCGTGGCCGGTCGCGTGGGCTTCGAGGTGGGCGGTTGTGTCAGCCATTTGTAGTGTCCCCTGACCCTTTTGTTACTGCACGGCCACGAGCGTGGCGTTGGCGGCGGCATAGTCGCCGCCCTCGAACGCCGCGATGAAGGCCGCGAATTCTTCCTTGGTGACCACGCGCACGGCGATGGGCATGAACGCATGGTCCTTGCCGCACAGCTCCGAGCACTGGCCGTAATAGATGCCCGTCTCGCGCGCATTGAACCAGGTCTCGTTGAGACGGCCGGGCACGGCGTCGATCTTGATGCCGAATGACGGCACGGCGAAAGCATGGATAACGCCGGTCGGATCGGCGGTGACCTGGACACGCACCGTCGTATCCACCGGGACGACGAGTTCGTTGTCGACCGCCAGCAGGCGCGGCTGGCCCGGCTTGGTAGCCGCGCGGTCTTCTTCATTGAGCATGAAGGAATCGAAGAACAGCCCCTGGTCCACATACTCGTAAGACCAGGACCACTGTACGCCGGTCACCTTGACGGTCAGCTCGGGCGCCGGAACCTCGACTTCGCCGAACGAGAAGATGTTGGCGCCCAGATACTTGCGCTCGCCATCGGGCGTCGTCAGCTGGTCGCTCAGCACGCCGAAGGAGGGGATAGCGATGATGATGAGAATAACGACCGGCAGGACCGTCCAGACGATTTCGACCAGCGTATTGTGGGTGAAGCCGGCCGGGACAGGGTTCCGCTTGGCATTGTAGCGGAACATGATCCATACCAGCAGCGCCAGCACGAAGACCACGATCAGGCTGATGGTCCACATCAAGATGCCATCATGGAAGCTGGTGATCGAGTCCATGATCGGGGTCACGGAGCGCTGCAGGTGATACTGGCCGGGCAGCGGATGGCCCGCTGCGGTGCCAACTTCTTCCTGCGCGGTGGCCAAAGCCGGGATCAGCGCCATTGCGGCTGCCGAAAGAGCCCCCATCTTTCTCAAGAACTGCCCGGTCACCTAAACCCCCTGTCGACTTCCATTTGGTGTGTCCACACCGGGATTGAGGGGGCGAAAACAGCGGCATAGCAAACGCCGCCCCGACTCAACCTCGGAGCGAAAAACTCTTCCTTGACCTAAATCACATCGCAAAGGCCAAGTCCATTGCAGCGAGCGGCGCGGCGACTGCGTCATATTGTGCGCCAGCCCCACGGGAACACGCCTCATCCCCGCCGCAGTTTGACCGCATATCCCCAGCATTTCCGGGCGTTGGTTGACTTGGTCCCCTGCCTGTCGGAAACAGGAAAGGCCTCGCGCTAACGCGCGATTCGTCGGGAGAATTGACAGAGTGAAGCGGATTGTGAAGCGTCGTCTGGCCGGGCTGGGCCTTGCTCTGGCCGCCATCGTGAGTGCGACAGGCGCGGGCCTCGGCCAGGGCGTCGTGCGCGCGCAGTACGGCGATTGGCAGATGAGCTGCGACACGCCGCCCGGAGCCAGCTTCGAGCAATGCGCCATCATCCAGAATGTGATGGCCGAGGACCAGCCCAATGTCGGCCTCTCGGTCATTGTGCTCCGCACGGCCGATCGCGAGGCGCGCCTGCTGCGCGTGCTGGCGCCGCTGGGCGTGTTGCTCCCAAACGGGCTTGGCCTCAATGTCGACGGCAAGGATATGGGCCGCGTGGCCTTCGTGCGCTGCCTGCCCAATGGCTGCGTGGCCGAAGTCGTGCTGGACGACAGCCTGATCGAGACGCTGTCAGCTGGCACGGATGCCATTTTCGTCGTCTTCAAGACCCCGGAAGAGGGCATCGGCATTCCCGTGTCGCTCAATGGCTTCAAGGACGGGTTCGCCCAGCTCCCCTAGTCTGGAGAGTCCAGCATGACGGAAGATCATCGCGTCGCCCCACGCCAGCGCGTGCTCAAGGGTGGCCGCATCGTCATCAACGATGGCTTTTCGACCTTCCAGTGTACCGTGCGAAACCTGTCCGCAACTGGAGCGCGACTCAAGGTCGCCGGTGTTGTCGGCATCCCCGATGCCTTCGAGCTGCTGATGGATGATGGGCGCCGGTTTGCCTGCATCGCCAAGTGGAAGACCGAGTTCGAGATCGGCGTAGAATTCGACCCGACGGCCTGACGAAAAAAGCCGGACAAGCGCCCGAGGCGCCGGTCCGGCAAGTCATCAGGAAACGGGACCGGCGGCAAAACCGGCCCGGGAGATGGCACGAGCGCTCGAAAACGATTGTTCGTACCAACGGGGAGGCGCCGGCTGGAGGTCGATGCCGGCGCAAGCTCGAATTTAGGGTGATCGATCAGGCGCGGGCGTTGCGGGCGCGGGCGGCGTTGAGGATCGGGGCGTGCGACTTGGCCGCCAGGGCAGCGGTGATGTCGTTGCGCGAAATACCCAGATCGTTCAGCCTGGCATGATCGAGTTCCAGCAGGGCCGACAGCGCTACCCGACGGGCACGGGCGGCTTTTGCCTTGGCGATCCAGCGCACGAATGCGGCAAACGGATTGGCGGGCGTGGCGGCCGCAAGTGACCGCTCGCCGGGAAGCGAGAGAGCCATGGTAATCTCCAAACATGTGGTTGTGCCGGGGAGGCCGGCGGGTTCGCCGCGAGGTCTTTGCGTCGATGATGATGTGATAGCGCTCTGGACATCCATTCGTCCAACAAATAGATTTCATCTGCCTTATCAATTCGAGTGATGGAACATCGCGATGACCGCACCCCTCGATCTCGACCAATTGCAGAGCTTCTGTGCCATTGCCGATTGCGGCAGCTTTACCGAGGCGGCGCGCCGGGTGAACAAGACCCAGTCCGCCGTCTCCATGCAGATCAAGCGCCTGGAAGAGCGGCTCGGGCAGACGCTGCTGACGCGCGATGGGCGCAGCGTGACGCTGACCCTGCATGGCGAGGCACTCTATTCCCGCGCCCGCAAGATGCTGCGGACCAATGCCGAGATACTCGACCACTTCTCGGATGGCGACCTGGCGGGTTCGATCCGCTTCGGCGTGCCCGACGATTATGCCGTGCGCCTGCTGCCGGTGATTCTGTCCAGTTTCCAGCGGACCCATCCCCGAATTGCGGTCGATGTGAGCTGCATGGCCTCCGAAGAACTGCTGCAGGGCATGCGGGCGGGACGCTACGACCTGATCGTCTTCACCCAGGGCACCGAGCAGAATTTCGGTGAGCTGTTCCGCACCGAGCGCATGTTCTGGGTGGCCAGCCATGGCGGCCGGGCCCTGGCCAGCGAACCACTCGCCATTGCCTGCGGCCCCAATTGCTGCATCTGGCGCAAGGATGCCATGGAACAGCTCGACCGCACCGGCAAGGACTATCGCATTGCCTATACGTCCTCCAACGCGACCGCCATTTCGAGCGCCGTGCTGTCCGACCTCGCCGTCGGTTTCTTGCCGGAGAGTGCGTTGCAGCCCGGGATGCGCGTCATCAGTGACGAGCAGAGCCTGCCGCGCCTGGCCGATGCCCAGATCGCCCTGATGCGCGCCAGCCACGCCTATGGAGGCATTTATGATGCCCTGGCCAATCATATCGTGCAGTCGATGGGCAACCTGCCCGCGCCGCGCCAGGCCGAGGCAGCGGAATAGCGCGGGCTTGACCTGACACATTCGATGTCGCACCAGATGGCATGGCCGAGATCCTTACCAACGCCCCCGAATTTTCCGTCAGCGAGATCGCCCAGGCGGTCAAGCGCACCGTCGAGGACGAGTTCGGCCATGTGCGGGTGCGGGGCGAAATTTCCGGCTATCGCGGCCAGCATGCTTCCGGCCACGCCTATTTCACGCTCAAGGACGAGAATGCGTCGATCGACGCGGTCGTCTGGAAGACCAGCTATGCGCGCCTGACCTTCAAGCCGCAGGAGGGGCTGGAGGTCATCGCCACCGGAAGGCTCACCACCTTCCCCCGCTCGAGCAAGTACCAGATCGTCATCGAAAATATCGAGCCGGCCGGCGCCGGGGCGCTGATGGCGCTGCTCGAAGAGCGGCGGCGCAAGCTCCATGCCGAGGGCCTGTTCGCGCGGGAGCGCAAGCGCCCCCTGCCCTATCTGCCGCGCGTCATCGGTGTCATCACCTCGCCCACCGGGGCGGTTATCCGCGATATCCTGCATCGACTGGCCGATCGCTTCCCCAGCCATGTGCTGGTCTGGCCGGTGCGTGTGCAGGGCGAGACCTGCGCGCCAGAGGTGGTCAACGCCATCGAGGGATTCAACGCGCTGCTGCCCGATGGCCCCATCCCCCGCCCGGACCTGCTGATCGTGGCACGCGGCGGCGGCTCGATCGAGGATCTGTGGGGCTTCAACGAGGAGGCGGTGGTCCGCGCCGTCGCCGCCAGCGGCATTCCCGTCATCTCCGCCGTGGGGCACGAGACCGATACGACGCTGATCGACTATGCCTCGGACATGCGCGCGCCGACGCCGACGGCTGCCGCCGAAGCGGCGGTGCCGGTGCGGGCGGAACTGGTCGGCTATGTCGATGATCTGGGCGCGCGGCAGCGCCAGGCCAGCCGCCGCATTGCCAGCACCGCACGGGACCGGTTTCGCGCGGCGGCGGCGGGCCTGCCCCGGCCCGGTGACCTGGTCTCGGGCCAGCGGCAACGGCTCGACCATGCCGCCAGTAACCTCCTGGCCTGCCTGCGCCATTCGGTGCAGGACCGGCGCGTGCACCTGGCCCGCGTGGAGCCGCGCCTGACGCCGCACCTGCTGCTGCGCCGGCAGACCGAACTGGGTGAACGTCTCGGGAACCTGTCGCCTCGCTCCGACAACGCGGTGCGCAAAACCGTCGATCGCGCCCGCTTCACCTATGATCCAAAGGCCACACGCCTGGCCGCAGCCACCGCCCAGTCGCTGGAGCGCAAGCATGCCCAGCTTGCTGCAATCGGCCCCAAGCTTTCTCCGGGCACGCTTAGGGCTGAAATCCGCCACGGCCAGGCCCAGCTCAGCCCGCTGGCGACGCGGCTCTATGCCAGCATGCTGCAGGGGCTGACCCTGCGCGGCGCGACGCTGGCGCAGGCCGGCAAGCTGTTGGGGTCGCTGAGCTACAAGAGTGTGTTGGCGCGCGGCTATGCCGTGATCAAGGATGACCAGGGCAATCTTGTGCATCAGCGCGACGGGCTCAAGCCGGGCGATATGGTGGCTATCGAGTTCGCCGACGGCGCCGTGGGCGCGACGATTGCGGGCAGTCCGGTCATAAAGAAGAAATCACGACCTCAATCTGACCCGGATCGTCAGGAAAGCCTCTTTTGATCGAGCCCATAGCTCGCTATATCGGGGCAAAGGTTGAAGGAATGCCCGCATGAACATCTTCGACAAGGGCTTTGCGCCCACAGAGGCAGTCATCCGCTATGTCGATGGCGACTATGTTGTCCTCAAGCCCGGCAGCTTCGTCCGCTGCGCCATCACCCAGAAGCCGATCCCGCTCGACGAGCTGTTCTACTGGAGCGTGGACCGGCAGGAGCCCTATGCCGATGCCGTGGCGGCCCATACCGCCTTCGAGCGCTTTGGCCGCGGGGCCTGAAGGTGGAGGCCGAAGCGTCGGGCCGAAGCCGATTTCTGTTCATTTCCAATGGCCATGGCGAGGATGCGATTGCGGCGGCTGTCGCAGCGCGCCTGCCTGATACGGTTGCGGTCGAAGCCTATCCCATGATCGGGTCGGGCAATGCTTATGCCGGCGTCTGCCCCATTGTCGGGCCGCGCGCCACGCTGGCTTCCGAGGGCTGGCGCAATGTGAAGGGCTCGCTGCGGCGCGATATCGCTACGGGCGGCCTGGCGACGGTGCCCCCGGCCCTCGATTTCCTGCGCAAGGTCAAAGGCAAGTATGACCGCGTGGTCGTGGTCGGTGACATGGTGGGGGTATTCGCCTGCTATTTCTCGGGCCATCGCGGTCTCACCTATCTCGACGTCTACAAGACGGGCGCGGCCCGGCTCTATGCGGCGCCCGAACGCTGGGCCATCAAGCAGGCCTGCAAGACGGTGTTCTGCCGCGCCGACAACCTGGCGCGGACGCTGGAGCATATCGGCGTCGATGCCCGCTCGGCCGGTAATGTGATGATGGATGCCATTCCCTATGGCGATTACGACGCCCGGGCTCGGCGCAGCCGGGCCCTCGCTGTGACCCTGCTGCCGGGCAGCCGGGCCCTGACATCGGAGAGTTTTGCGCTCCAGGTCGATGCCCTGCGCAGCCTGCCCGCGGAGATGCGTCCCGATGTGTTCCTGGCGGTTGCGGGCAGCGTCAGCGTGGATGAACTGGCGCGCAAGACCGGGCTCAAGCGTACGCCCATGCTCAGCGCCGAGCCGTCCGACCTGGGTGAATTGTCCGATGGGGACCTCACCATCCACATGGCGCGGGGCGGCGCCATGGGAAACCTGCTCGCGGCCTCCGATGTGGTGCTGTCGCAGGCGGGCACGGCGACGGTGCAGGCACTGGGCCTGGGCAAGCCCGCCATCACCTTCGTCAATCCCCGCGACCGCCGCTCCCGCTTCACCGACGAGCAGATGCTGTTCGGCGAGGCCCGTACGGTGGTGAATGCGGAGGCGCCGGCTATTGGCGCGGCCTTGCGAAAGCTGCTGTCCGACGACGAAGAGCGGCGGCGCCTGGGCAATATCGGCCGCCAGCGCATCGGCGGCCCGGGAGCCATGCACGCGATCATCGACGCGCTGATGGGGTAACTGAACCCCTTCACCTCTCCCCCAGGGGGAGAGGTCGACCGCCTTCGGTCGGGTGAGGGGGCCTTCCCCCAAAACCGAGCCACGAATAGGCCCCCTCACCCGGCGCTACGCGCCGACCTCTCCCCCGAAGGGAGAGGTGAAGGGAAGGCGGTTAAGCCTTGTGGGTTTCCGGCTCGAGCAGGCGGTGCAGGTGGACGATGAAATAACGCGTCTGGGCGCTGTCGACCGTCATCTGCGCCTTCTGCTTCCACACTGCATAGGCGGCGGCATAGTTGGGATAGAGCCCAACGATGTCGACCTTGTCGAGATCGGCGAAAGTCACGCCTTCCAGGCTCGACAGCTCGCCGCCAATCACAAGGTGCAGCAGCTGCTTGGTGGTTTCTTCTTTAGCCATCGGTCAGGTCCGTGTGTGAAGGAATGGGCAGGTCCGCTGCACCTGTCTCGGCCGGGCAGCCATAGACCTTGATCAGCGCCGCGTGGACGTGCGGTTTTAGGCTCATGTCGCCGAGCGCCGCAAGCGCTCCATGGCGCACATCTCGTTTGTTGAATCTGGGGTAGCCGGCGCAGACATCGGCGATGTGGGCGCCGCATTCGTCCAGGATCACGGTTGCAGCAGCAATATCCCAATCCTGGCTGCCGCGGCGGTTGGCGACCGCATCGAGCTTGCCGGTCGCTACCTGCACCAGCCGGTAGGCGAGCGAGGGATAGTAGGGACCACGGGTATAGACGAGCCCGGCCGCCTGCATCTCCTGGTGCACCGCTCCGGCGGCGGGAATGATCGGGGCGGCGCCGGCCCGGCGGCTGCGCTGGATGAGCCTGCCATTGAGACGCGCGCCCTCGCCCCGTGCCGCGTCATACATTTCGTCGCGGACAGGCGCATAGACCACGCCGGCCACCGGCACGCCGTTCTCAACCACGGCCAGCGATACGGTCCAGCTGTCCTCGCCGCGCAGGAAGCCACGGGTGCCGTCGATGGGATCGACCACGAACACCCGCTCGCAATCGAGGCGGCTGGGATTGTCGACCGTCTCTTCGCTGAGCCAGCCATAATCGGGTCGGGCGTGCAGCAGCGAGGCGGCCAGGTAGCGATCGACCATGATATCGGCCTCGCTGACCGGAGAAGCATTCTCCTTGGTCCAGCTTCTGACGTCGCGACGGAAGAAACCGCTGGCAATGATGCCGGCCGCGACCGCCGAGGAGCGGAGCAGTTCCAGATCGTCGCTATAGGTGGTCGCGGGCGCAGGCATTGCCGGCCTTTTAGGCCGGGCGCGGGCCGCGGGCAAGGGCCGCGCCGCGTGGCGTGATCTGCCGGCGAAATGTGGCAGGGTTAACACCCCGCCACGTGGCTGGGTTAACCGCTCCCTACTGGGTGCAAGACCCTGCTAACCCTCTCGGAAAACAAGATAAACTTAACCGAACCGATTAAGGGGGCAGGTAAGGGGGCGGGGTATGGTGGGCCTACAAAAGAGAGCACCAAAAACCAGCTCTCGAAGTTGACAGGAAGGCGAATTCAAATGGTTCATGGTGTCGCGTTGGAAGGGACCTCGGTCATTCTCGCATTCGGCCGCCCCACGCTGGCGGAGCGCCGCTTCGTGGCGGCGAACGACAATGGCCCCCGGGATCCCGTCAAGACCGTTACCGTGCGCCGCATGCTCGAGCAGAGCGGCGTGGCGATCAAGGTGAAGGTGCCGGTCACCGAATTCATCGGCGTCGCCGTGGCGACCCGCATTTCCGAGGAAGGCGTGCTGACGAGCTCAATCGAGCTGGTCCATTCCGACAGCGAGCTGAACTATCAGGTGTTCGAGGAAGAGGGCAATCACAGCGTCGTCGCCGAATGGCAGAACTGGGGCAAGAAGCTCCGCCTGCCGCTGTTCATCAAGGCCGGTGATGGTGCCTACATGCCCTATAGCCAGCAGGTCGATGGCGTGATGGTCGGCGGCAATCAGAGCCGCCGCAAGCTGGCTGCCGAAGCCGGTCGTCGCCCGCGCTTCCTCAACCGCCGTAAGCCGGGCATGCAGCCCGACGCATAAGTTTCTGCCCTCCAAAGCACGTCAAAGGGGTCGACCGGTGGTGCGGTCGGCCCCTTTGACGTTTGGGGTCCATTGGTTAGCAGACTGTCAGCATCTGGTGTGACCGATAGGCCTAAAACCACAGCAGAGTGGCACCCCCAATCACCATACCCACTCGGCCAGCAGCGCCAGGGCAATGACGATGCCGACATATTTGTTGCTGTCGAAGCGGAACCGGGGATTATCCGGCACCGCGGCATCCACCGTCCACACCTGCCAGGTGAACAGCGCGACCGCCACGAGCGACAGGGCGGCGAAGACAATGCCGCTGCCGGCCAACAGGGCTGCCACGTTCCAGAGCACGAAGGCCCCGGCATAGAGCGTGGCGACGGCGGGCTTCACATGCTCGCCGAACAGACGCGCGGTGGATTTGACGCCGACCAGGGCGTCATCCTCCACATCCTGCAGCGCATAGATCGTATCATAGCCGATGACCCAGAGGATTGTTCCGGCATAGAGCAGGACCGGCGCCCAGCCCAGGCCACCGGTCTGCGAGCTCCAGCCGACCAGTGCGCCATAGGAGAAGGCGAGGCCGAGAAAAGCCTGCGGCCACCAGGTGACCCGCTTCATGAATGGATAGATGGCCACCAGCACCAGCGAGGCGACGCCGGCCCAGACGGTGAAGCGGTTGAACTGGAACAGCACGACCGAGCCGAGCAGGGCCTGGGCAATCAGGAAGGCCAGGGCATCGCGCGCCGTGACCTGCCCTGAAGGAATCGGGCGAAGACGGGTGCGGGCGACCTGCATGTCGATGTCGCGGTCGACGATATCGTTGAAGGTGCAGCCGGCGCCACGCATCAGGATGGCTCCAACAAGCATGAGCACGGCGCCCCACCAGTCAAAGCCCAGGGCCGGATTGGCAATGGCGGCGAGGCCAAGGCCCCAGGCGCAGGGCCAGAACAGCAGGTAGAAGCCGATCGGCCGGTCCCAGCGGGCCAGCCGCGCATAGGGCTTGAGCCAGTCGGGAGCATAGCGATCGACCCAGTTGCCGGATTTGGCGTCTGGGACGGGAGTGGGTTGCTGGCCGGGTTCGCTCATTCAATCACCGCGTCATTCCCGCGAAGGCGAGAATCCATTCCTCCTGAATAGACCAGCGTGGCTGGCCGGTAAAAGCGCGAATGGGCGCAGCTTCAAAGAATAGATTCCCGCCTTCGCGGGAATGACGTGGTGGTGTATGAGCAAAACATGCCCCGCACCCATGCCGCCCTGCCCCGCCTGTTCGTCACCCCCGACCTCGCCGGGGGAACCCAGCTCAACCTGGGCAAGGAGCAGTCGCTTTATCTGGCGGCGGTGCTGCGCAAGAGCGTGGGCGACGAGGTGGTGCTGTTCAATGGACGCGACGGCGCCTGGCTCGGCCGGCTGGTCAGCGACTCCAAGAAGTCGGTAACGCTCGAACTGGTCGAGCAAATCGCCGAGCAAACGCCGGTATCGGATCTCTGGTATGGCTTTGCCCCACTCAAGACCGAGCGGCTGGATTATGTGATCCAGAAGGCGGTGGAGATGGGCGCCGGCACCATCCAGCCAGTGCTCACCCGCTTCACCCAGGTCGCCCGGCTCAAGCATGAGCGGCTGGTCGCCAATGCCATCGAGGCTGCCGAGCAATGCGAAGTGCTCAGTGTGCCCAAGGTCGAAGCCGAGGTGACGCTGGAGCGGTTGCTCGATGCCTGGCCGGCGGACCGCACCCTTGTTCTGGCCGATGAAGGTGAAGCGTCGTCATCGCCCGTCGAGGCACTGAACGCGCTCAGGGGGCACAAGGTGGGCCTGCTTGTCGGCCCCGAAGGCGGATTTTCCGACGAGGAGCGGGCCAAGCTGCGCGCCCTGCCCTTTGTCGTGCCCATTAGCCTCGGCCCCCGCATCCTGCGGGCCGACACCGCCGCAGTCGCTGCGCTAGCCGTGATTCAGGCTATCATCGGTGATTGGCGATAAAAGGCGATTGCTTTCGGCCCGTGCAACGCTATGTTCCCGGCCAGCATTTGAACCTTCACCGTCCGAGGACAACTTATGGCTGGTGCCGAAACCTACTCGCCCCCGATTGAATCGCGGGCGGACCTGATCGAGGTCATGTCGCGCGGCTGCAAGCCCGAAAGCGAATGGCGCATCGGCACCGAGCACGAAAAGCATGTTTTCCACACCAATCCCCTGCGGCCGGTAGCCTATGAAGGTCCCAATGGCATCAGGGCCCTGCTCGACGGTATGGCCAAGCGTACCGGCTGGGAGCCCTTCTACGACGAAGGCAACCCGATTGGCCTGTGGGACACGGTCGCCCATGGCGGCATTTCGCTGGAGCCGGGCGGTCAGTTCGAGCTGTCGGGGGCGCCGCAGCCGGACCTGCATGCCACGGCCGCCGAAACCGAAGAGCATATGCGCCTGGCCAGGGAAGTCGCGGCCCCCCTCGGCATCCATTTCCTGGGCCTGGGGGTCACCCCGCTGTGGAGCGTCGCCGAAATCGAGCGCATGCCCAAATCGCGCTACGGCATCATGGCGCCCTATATGGACACTGTGGGGACGCTGGGGACATCGATGATGTTCCGCTCGGCCACCGTGCAGACCAATCTCGATTTTTCCAGCGAGGCCGACATGGTCAAGAAGCTGCGGGTCGGGCTGGCGCTGCAGCCGGTCGCCACGGCTTTGTTTGCCAATTCACCCTTCTCGGAAGGCCGCGACAGCGGCTATCTCAGCTTCCGCAGTCATATCTGGCTCAATACCGACGACAGCCGCACCGGCATGCTGCCCTTCGTGTTCGAAGAGGGCTTCGGCTTCGAGCAATATGCCGACTATGCACTTGATGTGCCGATGTATTTCGTCATCCGCGATGGCAAATATGTCAATGTCGCCGGCGAGAGCTTCCGCGACTTCCTTGAGGGCAAGCTGCCGCAATTGCCCGGCGAGAAGCCGACGCGCCGGGACTGGAACTACCACCTGGGGACGATCTTCCCCGAAGTGCGCCTCAAGCAGTATCTGGAGATGCGCGGCGCCGATATGGGCGACGAGAAGTCCATCACCGCGCTTTCAGCCTTCTGGACGGGCCTGCTCTATGACGCGGTATCGCTCGAAGCGGCCTATGAACTCATCGAGCCGTGGAGCCGCGAGGAGCGCGACCGCATCCGGCGTGAAGTGCCGCGGCTGGGCCTGATGACCCCGCATGATCGCTCCAACCTCTATGACGTCGCCGCCCAGGCCGTCGGCATTGCCGAGGCGGGCCTGGTTCGCCGCAATCGTCGCAATGACCAGGGCAAGGATGAGAGCATCCACCTCGCCCCGCTCGAGGAAACCATCCGCCACGCCAAATCGCCGGCCGAACGCTGGCTGGACAAATATCGCGGCGAATGGAACGGGGACCTGACCCGGATTTTCAAGGAAGCCGAGATCTAAGTTCTTTCTCACCTCTCCATTTGGGGGAGAGGTCGACCGTCTTCGGTCGGGTGAGGGGGCCTTTCTTGGCCGGGTGTTCGGGGAAGGCCCCTCACCCGCGCGACGCGCCGACCTCTCCCCCAAAAAGGGAGAGGTGAAGAAGCTCTTGCCTCTCCAGCACTCATCGTGCATCACGCCACAACAGCGGTGGAGGCACAGTATGCGGGTTCTGGTGATCGGGTCGGGTGGGCGCGAGCATGCGCTGGCGTGGAAGATTGCCCAATCACCTGACCTGACCAAACTCTTTGTCGCCCCGGGCAATGGCGGCACCGGCGCGGTGGCGGAAAACCTGCCGGTCGACATTACCGACCACGCGGCCGTGGTGGCCCTGTGCCACGAGCACCAGATCGACTTCGTCGTGGTCGGCCCGGACGCTCAGGTGGTGGCGGGGCTCGGCGACGATGTGCGTGCTGCCGGCTTCACCTGCTTCTGCCCCAGCAAGGCTGCCGGCCAGCTCGAGGGGTCCAAGGGCTTCACCAAGGCGCTGTGCGACGAGATGGGCATTCCCACCGCCGCCTATGGCCGCTTCGACAATGAGGCGGCGGCTTTGGCCTATCTCTATACACAGGGCGCGCCCATCGTCATCAAGGCCGACGGGCTGGCGGCCGGCAAGGGCGTGACCGTTGCGATGACCGTCGAGGAGGCCGAGGAAGCCATTGTCGACTGCTTTGCCGGGGCGTTCGGTGCGTCCGGCGCCGAGGTGGTTATCGAGGAATTCATGGAGGGCGAGGAGGTGAGCCTCTTCGTGCTGTGCGACGGCAAGGACATCCTGCCGCTGACGACCGCACAGGACCACAAACGCGCCTTTGACGGCGATGCCGGCCCCAATACGGGTGGCATGGGCGCCTATTCTCCTGCCCCCGTCATGACTCGAGAAATCTATGACGACGTCATCGAGCGCATGATCTGGCCGACGGTCAGGGGCCTGGCCGCGCGGGGCACGCCCTATCAGGGTGTGTTCTTTGCCGGACTGATGCTCACCCCCGATGGCCCCAAGCTGGTGGAATACAATGCCCGGTTCGGCGACCCGGAAACGCAGGTGATGATGATGCGTATGGAGAGCGACCTACTGCCGCTGCTGCATGCCACGGCGACCGGCGCGCTGGCCGGACATGACGTCACCTGGAAGGAGCAGTACGCCTTGACCGTGGTCATGGCGACGCAGGGCTATCCAGGCGCCTATGGCAAGGGCTCGGAAATCCGCGGCGCCGATGCCATCGACAGCGATACGCTTCATGTGTTTCACGCCGGAACGCGTCGCGATGGTGAACGTTTACTTGCCACCGGCGGTCGCGTTCTCAACGTCACCGCCCTGGGCGGGGACGTGAAGGAGGCGCAGAGCCGTGCTTACGCAGGCGTGGACCAGATTGATTGGCCAGAGGGTTTTTGCCGCCGAGACATCGGCTGGCGCGAGCTCGCCCGCACCACGTCTTGAACCCTTCCTAAACTTCAGCGGCGTACCCTACCTCAAGACCGTCTTTGACGAGACGCCGCCGCAACGCAAGCCAACACCGCTGCAGAAGCGCGGCCTGGCGCTCGCCGAACGGCTGCGCAGCCAGGGCGAGGAGCGGGGCAGCATGCATGTGATCTCTGGACCTCGGATCGGAATTGCGCTTGGCGGCGGCTCGGCGCGCGGCCTGACGCATATCCCCTATATCGAAGCCATGGACGAGCTGGGACTGAAGCCGGCGGTGATTTCGGGCACCTCCATTGGCGCGCTGATCGGCGCCGGCTGGGCCGCGGGAATGACCGGCAAGGAATTGCGCGAGCATTCCTATGAGGTGCTGGGCACCATGCGCACCATTGCCACCAAGCTATGGGCCACCCAGATCCGCGGCATTGGCGGCATTCTCAAGAACGGGATTTCGATGCAGCTCGATGCCACCAGCATCGTCGACGCATTCATTCCGCAGGGCTTCCCGCTGGAGTTCAAGGAGCTGAAGGTGCCGCTCTATGTGGTGGCGACCGATTTTCAATCCTGGCACCAGGTGGTGTTCAATACCGGCCTGCTGCGGCCGGCCATTGCCGGCTCCATTGCCATTCCGAGCCTGTTCAAGCCGGTGGTCTATGCCAATCACATCCTGGTCGATGGCGGCGTGGTCAATCCGCTGCCGCTCGACCAGGCCGATATCGACACCGATTTCCTCATCGGCATCGACGTCAACGGCGATCCCTCGGAGGGCATTGCCAAGACCGATCACAAGGCGATCGATATCTGGTTCGGCTCGGCCCAGATCATGATGCATTCGCTGACCGCGCATATGATGGCCGCTTATCCGCCCGACATCTATATCCGCCCGCATGTCGCCAATTTCGGCGCTCTCGAATTCTGGCGCGTGCGCGAGATCGTGGCCCATGCCGAGGTCGAAAAGGAGCGCTTCAAGCGCATCCTGGCCGAGAAGATCGATGCCTATATTGCCGGGCAGGTCGAGGTGATCGACAGCAATCCGAACGACTAGGGCTTTACTAGGCCGCCGTAATAATCGAGCGCATAGGCCTCACGCCCCTCGACCGTGATGACCTCGCGGCCATGAAAATGGGCGACATCGCCGGTGCTGCTGTCGATATAGGTCCCGTGAGCGCCCGACCATTGGAAGCCGCCGAGAAACCGGCCCTCCGCATACATGGCTGACAGTGCCGCCTTGATGGTCTCGCCGGCACGCTGGCCGTCGATCAGTCCAGGCAGCACGATATGGCCATAGTAGTTCATGGCCCAGACCGGCTCGTCCTCGAACCAGGTCACCTCCTGCCCGAGGAAATCGGTGCCGCCGAAATAGCTGTCGAGATAGCGCCAAGGCCCATCGGACCAGGCGAGGTCATGCGCGCCGGGTCGGCTAGCGCCGACCTTGGTCCCGCCGCCCACATAAGTTGCGGCCTTGGCTTTGACGATGATGTCGTTGAGCAACCTGATATCCATCTCGTCCCCCATGGTCTGCTTCGACGAGATTAACCGATCCGCTGCCAGGAGTTGTCAGGAGCCGCAAGGCCTGCCTAGGGCCGCAAAGCCCGGAAGAAATCGCGCAGCATGGCTTCCGAGCGGGAGGCGCCGAGGCCGCCGATGACTTCTGGGCGGTGATGGCAGGTCGGTTGCTCGAAGAGCCGAATGCCATTTTCCACCGCGCCGGCCTTGATATCCTCGGCGGCGAAGTAGACGCGGCGCAGGCGCGTATGGGCGATGGCACCAGCGCACATGGCGCAGGGCTCGAGCGTCACATAGAGGTCGCAGCCGTCCAGGCGCCCGGTGCCGCGGGTCGTCAGCGCAGTCCGGATCGCCAGCATTTCGGCATGCGCGGTAGGGTCGTTGAGTGCCTTCATCCGGTTGCGCTCGGCGGCGAGGACGGTGTCGCCGTCCATCACCACGGCACCGACCGGCGCTTCGCCATGGGTG
Source organism: Devosia sp. (assembly GCF_014860165.1). GTDB lineage: Bacteria > Pseudomonadota > Alphaproteobacteria > Rhizobiales > Devosiaceae > Devosia. Next base: position 30,814 of record NZ_JACZKG010000009.1, on the reverse strand, counting down.
GCGGCCTCTTCGGCGAGGGTGAGGGCAAGGTCCATGGGGGAAGGATTGGGCATAGGGAGGGTGTAGCGGGTGGTGCGAGAGGGCTCAAGAGCTGAGGCATCGGAGTTCCCCCTCCTAACCTCCCCCTAATAGGGGGAGGAATCCGGCCGGCGGGGTGGGGCAGTGTCGTGCCCCAAACTCGATCTGTCCTCCCCCTTTCAGGGGGAGGTTAGGAGGGGGCATTCGCAGGAATACGCAAATCCCGGTCGGAAACCCGCGTCCCCTACCCTATATTCCCCCTCCAGGAGAATCGCCCTTGCCCATCCGTCAGCTGCCCGAAGACCTGATCAACCGCATCGCCGCCGGCGAGGTGGTGGAGCGGCCTGCCAGCGTGGTCAAGGAGTTGGTGGAAAATGCCATCGATGCGGGCGCCAGCCGGATCGTGGTGACCACGGCAGCCGGCGGCAAGGGGCTGATCCGCATCGAGGATGACGGCCACGGCATGGACCGCGCCGACCTTGTCCTGTCGGTGGAGCGGCATGCGACATCCAAGCTCAGCGAGGACGAGCTGGACGATATCCGCACATTGGGGTTCCGCGGCGAGGCCCTGGCCTCGATCGGCTCGGTGGCAGAACTCAGCATCGCCTCGCGCACCGCGCAGGCCGATAGCGGGCTGCGGCTCGAGGTGCGCAATGGCGTGCGGTCCGGCCCGGTGCCGCAGGCGATGAACCGGGGCACCATTGTCGAGGTGAAGAACCTCTTCGCCAAGGTGCCGGCGCGACTCAAATTTCTCAAGTCAGACCGGGCCGAAGCAGGCGCGATCACCGATGTGGTCAAGCGACTGGCCATGGCCAATCCGGCGGTGCATTTCGTGCTCAATGGCAGCGACCGAACGGCCAGCAACTGGCCGGCGGTATCGGGCGCAGGGGCGCTGCAGGCGCGGCTGGGCCAGGTGATCGGCGACGACTTCGCCCGCAATGCGGTGACGCTGGCGTCGAGCCGCCATGGCGTGGTGGTGGCGGGGCTGGCGGGCCTGCCGACCTATACGCGGGCCAATTCGCTCAGCCAGTTCTACTTCGTCAACGGCCGCTCGGTGCGCGACAAGGTGCTGGTCGGCGCCATTCGCGCCGCCTATGCCGACTATACGTTCCGCGACCGCTTTCCGGTCGTGGCGCTCTATATCGCCGTCGATCCCGGCGAGGTGGATGTGAACGTGCACCCGGCCAAGGCCGAATTGCGGTTTCGCGATGCCGGGGCGGTGCGCAGCGCGGTGATACGGGCGATCGGGGAGGCGCTGACGGCGGCCGGGTTCAAGGCTTCGGCCACGGTGGCCGAGGATGTGCTGGGGGCGTTCACGGCGCCGGCCTATGAGAGCGCCGAAGCGCCGGCATTCCGTGCGCCGCAACAGGCTTCTGCCTGGGGCGGGTCCAGCATGCGCGCCGCGCCCGACAATGGCTGGGCATCACCGCGGCTGGACGGCTTCACCGAGCCCAGCGCGCGGGTCGAGGCCGAGCCCTCCCCTGCCTTTGCCGAGTACCCGCTCGGCACGGCGCGGGCGCAGATGTTCGACAATTTCATCATCGCCCAGAATGGCGAGGGCCTGCTGCTGGTGGACCAGCATGCGGCGCATGAGCGGCTGGTCTATGAGCGGTTCAAGGCGCAACTGGCCTCGGGGCCCGTGCCGAGCCAGGCGCAATTGATCCCCCTGGTGATCGAGCTGCCGGAGGAGGACTGCGCCAGGCTCGAAGAGGCAGCGCCGGAGCTCGAGCGCTTCGGGCTCTATCTCGAGCGCTTCGGCCCGCGCGCCATTGCGGTGCGCGAGACCCCTGCCCTCCTCGGCAATTCCGACATCGACGGCCTGGTACGCGACGTCGCCGACGGCCTCGCCGAATGGGATTCCATCGCCGCTGTCAGCGACCGCATGGAAGCCATCATCGCCCGCATGGCCTGCCACGGCTCGGTGCGGTCCGGCCGGCGGCTGCGGGTCGACGAGATGAATGCCCTGCTGCGCGACATGGAGGCGACGCCCCATTCCGGCCAGTGCATCCACGGCCGGCCGACCTATGTCGAGCTCAAGCAGAAGGATATCGAGCGGCTGTTCGGGCGGAGCCGGTAACCGCCGATGCGGATGATTCGCAAAGGTTAACGAATCACTCTCGACTCGGATTTTTGTTCATGCAATGTTCCTTTGAACAAAGGGGGAACAATCATGCGTGACTATACAGTCGGACCTTGGCCCAGCGCAGGTATCAAGTCCCACCCGCCCTGACCGGCGGAGTCGTTCAGCAATAAACGCCAAGCAATGCGGCCCAGACGACCCCGCTGCGGAGGTCTGATGCTTCCTTCGGGCCTGATCTAAGCATCAGCCTGGACGCAATCGCCATTGCCGCCTGAGAAGGACCGCGCGCCTGCCAACAGCCCGCGGATCGATGCGGCGCGTCCGGCCAACCCCATCACGCGACTACAGGAGAAACCATGCGCGTCAGCATGTTATTGCTCGGTACCTTGTCGTTGTTCATCGGTTCGGCCAGCGGCCAGGATTGGCAAGGGCCAATGGGGACCTTTGCTGGAGGATTCAACCCTTCGGGTGCGAGCGAATACAGCCTGGCGGTTCTGGAGAGAGCCGCGTCGCTTGGGCAACGCGAGGCATCGGCGCAGCTGGCGGTAATGTTGCAGGATGCCGCGGACGTCGAGGACAATCTCGTCAAATCGGCGCTGCACTTTCAGGCCGCCATTGCTGCGGGCTGCAGCGACCTCGACATCCTGGCCGCCCACGTCGTCGGGCGGCTATCCGGGGAACAACGGGCGGCTTACGAGCGCGACTTGCCGCATTGGGCCCCGGCGACGGCGGCTGGACCCGACCCGCGCCTCAAAGGCCCCTGCCTGCACTGGTAGCGACGTCGGTCGGCGCCGCGCTACAACACGCGCCGCCGTGCGCAATGGTGGCCGATGTCAGCAGGGGGTGGACGAGATGATTGCCCTGCTGCGGGATATGGAAGTGACGCCCTATTCAGGACAGTGCATTCTTGGGGGCCGACCTATGTCGAGCTCAAACAGAAGGGTATGGAGCCGCTGTTTGGAAGAGGTTGGTAAGGAGGTTGCATGCGCTGGCTGGTTACAATCGTGGTCGTGCTCGTGGTCTGGGGTACATCCGCGACAGGGGGTGAGTGGGAGGACGCAATGGCGGCCTTCGACGCAGAACGCTTTGATGAAGCATTTTCGCTCATGACGCCGCTGGCCAAAGCCGGCCATATGGGCGCGCAGGACAAGCTCTTTCACTTGTACTACTATGGTGAAGGCACTGCGATGGACCGCGTGGAGGCTTGGTTCTGGGCGCAACGGGCGGCCGACCAGGGCAGCGCATTGGGACAGTTCAACCTGGGTACGGTCATCCTAGCCGGAGCCGCCCCTGGCGTTCACAGCAACACCGAAGCGATGCGTTGGCTCCGGCTTTCAGCCGATCAGGGATACGGTCCTGCCCTCAACAATCTGGCAATATTGCTAGGAGCGGCAGACGGCGACCGGGACATTGCGACGTTGGTGAGTCTGGCGACCAAGGCGGCAGAGCAGGACATGCCGGAAGCCCTATTTGCAATGGCGATCGCTCATCTGCGCGGGACACCGCCTTACGTGCGGGACTCGGACCTTGCGGGAACATTTCCGATCGACGAGGCATTGGCAGCCGACCTTTTGAGCCGCGCAGCAAGACAGTGGCACCTCGACTCTCTGGTTCTGCTGGCTGGACAGAACATGCGTCGCGACGCGCCGACCGCCGTTCTCTACTTGCGGGTTGCGGCCAGCAAGGGATGCCTTGCCGCCGGACCGCTGTTGCAGCTCGCCATGGCGCAACTTGACACTGAAGAGCTCCTCGCCTCCGATCAGCGGACCAGGGACTGGATGTCGGACAATCCCGACCCAAAGAGGCACGACCACTCAAATTTCGGGGTCCAGGGCGCCTGCCGCATGTCGGTGCTGGACCTGCTGAAACCCTTGGGACCCGCTGCAGGCGCCGGTCCAAGAGTGCAAACGTGACCCGAGCAGGGCTGGCGAACCCCTCCTGGCAGCGGCATGGACCGGATCGACGTAGCCGAATTCGGTGGTGGTGGCGTTGCCAGCCGCACCACGCCGTGGCACCAGTGGCAACTCCTGGCGAAGCGGGTTGCTACTGGAACACGCTCGCCCCGCGATCGGCCACGCCGACCAGGCTGCGGAACCCGGCGAAGAGTTCGCGGCCCATGCCGTAATGCTGGCTGCGCAGGTCCTCGGTGGCTGGCGTGCGCGAGCGGAATTCCTTTTCGTCGCCGAGGAAGGTCAGGGTGCCTTCGTTGGCGTCGAGGCGGATCATGTCGCCGTCGCGGATCTTGCTGATCGGGCCGCCATCGACCGCTTCTGGCGTCATGTGGATGGCGGCTGGCACCTTGCCCGAGGCGCCGGACATGCGGCCATCGGTGAGCAGGGCGACCTTGAAGCCGCGATCCTGCAGGATGCCGAGCGAGGGCGTCAGCTTGTGCAGCTCGGGCATGCCCAGGGCACGAGGACCGGAGAAACGGACCACGGCGATCATGTCGCCATTGAGTTCACCTGCCTTGAATGCTGCCTGGAGGCCCTCCTGGCCGTGGAACACCTTGGCAGGGGCCTCGATGACGCGGTGCTCGGGCTTGACGGCCGAGACCTTGATCACGGAGCGACCCAGATTGCCGGTCAGCAGCTTGAGGCCACCGGTTTCCTGGAAGGGCGTCGCCACCTTGGTCAGCACCTTGGGCAAAGCCGATTCCTTGGGCGCGGCCTCGAAGGTCAGCTTGTCCTCAATCAGCTTGGCCTCGACCTTGTAACCGGACAGGCCATCGCCCCAGACGGTCTTGACGTCCTCGTGCAGGTGGCCGCTTTCGAGCAGTTCCTGGATGAGGAAGCCCATGCCGCCGGCAGCATGGAAGTGGTTCACGTCTGCCACGCCATTGGGATAGACGCGGGCCAGCAGCGGCGTCGCGTCGCTGAGGTCGCTCATGTCGTCCCAGGTGACATGCAGGCCTGCGGCGGCGGCAATGGCGATCAGGTGCATGGTGTGGTTGGTCGAGCCGCCCGTGGCATGCAGGCCCACCAGACCATTGACGATGGCCTTCTCATCGATGATGTGGCCGACCGGGGTATAGTTGTTGCCCAGAGCGGTCAGCGACAGCGCGCGCACGGTGGCCTCGCGAGTGAGTGCGTCGCGCAGCGGCGTGCCGGGATTGACGAAGCTGGCGCCCGGCAGGTGCAGGCCCATGATCTCCATCAGCATCTGGTTGGAATTGGCGGTACCATAGAAGGTGCAGGTGCCGGCCGAATGGTAGGACTTGCTCTCGGCCTCGAGCAGTTCGGCGCGGCCGACCTTGCCTTCCATATAGAGCTGGCGGACCTTGGACTTTTCGTCGTTGGGCAGGCCCGAGGGCATTGGCCCGGCGGGCACGAAGACGGCCGGCAGGTGGCCAAAGGTCAGCGCGCCGATCAGCAGGCCCGGCACGATCTTGTCGCAGATGCCGAGGTAGACCGCCGCGTCGAACATGTTGTGGCTGAGCGAGATGGCCGTCGCCATGGCGATGACATCGCGGGAAAACAGGCTCAGGTCCATGCCCGGCTGGCCCTGGGTGACGCCGTCGCACATGGCTGGCACGCCGCCGGCAACCTGCGCCGTGGCACCGATGGCGCGGGCCGCTTCCTTGATGATGTCAGGGTAGAATTGATAGGGCTGGTGGGCGCTCAGCATGTCGTTATAGCTGGTGACAATGCCCAGGTTGAGCGCCTTGTTGCCGGCCAGAGCCGCCTTTTCGGAGGGCGTGCAGGCAGCGAAAGCATGGGCGAGGTTGCCGCAGGAGAGCACGGCGCGATTGACGCCTGCTTCGCGCGCGGCATCGAGACGACCGAGATAATCCCGACGGCTATCGCGGCTGCGCGCGGCAATGCGATCGGTGACATCCTGGATGGCCTGGCGGACAGACATGTGTAGCTCCTACTCTTTGCTGGGCACGTTCTCGAACCGGAAAAGTGGGGCCACTTTTCCTGACAACGCGCCGGCTGGAGCCTTTCGTGGCCTAAGCGGTCAATTGGGGACCGCGAAGGGGACTCAAGGGCACCAGTAGACAGTGACGGCGTGGCCGGACCGCAAGACGGCACGAATGGGCATGTCCTCAATGGGACCATCACCCAGAGCCGTGTCGAGAACGTCGGCCTTTTCCTCCCCCTCGATGTGAAGGTACAGCCCATCCGTGCGGAGGAGACGCGGAAGGGTAAAGGTGATGCGCGGTTCGCCCGCGCCGGGGGCGCGGATGGCGATGGCCGGGCCATCTGCTGTCAGCGCCTCGGACAGCGTATCGCCGCCGGGGAAGAAGCTGGCCGTGTGGCCGTCGCTGCCCATGCCCAGCACAACGGCAGCGAACGGCTCGGGCAGTTGAGCGAGAAGCGCATTGGTCCTGGCAACCGCCGCCGCGTCAGGCTCGTCGCCGCCCGAATAGAGCGGAAAAAAGCGCGCCGTGGCCGCGGGGCCCTGCAGCATGCGCTCGTTGACCAGGAGCGCATTGGAACGGCTGTTGGTCTCGTCCACCCAGCGCTCATCGACGAGGGTGACGATGACCTTGGACCAGTCGATATCCTTGGTCTTGCCTAAGGCCTGGAAGAAGCGGGCTGGGGTCGAACCGCCGCTCACCGCAATTGCAGCGGCGCCGCGCTCGGCTATCGCCGTACGGATGCGGTCGGCCACCGACTCGGCCAGTTCGATGGCCAGGGTGGGCTTGTCGGCGAATGTGCGGCGGTCGATGGTCATAACGTCCTACCTCTAGAGTCATCGGCTCTTTCGCCTCCCTCCCCTCGAGGGGAGGGACCGAGGGTGGGGGTCCATCGGTGAGCCACAAGACCACCCCCTCCCCAGTTTTACCAAGGCCCAGCGGGCCGGCGTCCGCTACCCTCCCCTCAAGGGGGTGGGTGGGCAAGAGTCGAACCTTTAGTTATCGTCCTCGTACCACGTCCGGCCGTCGCGTTCGATGAGCGCAATCGCCCCTGATGGACCCCAGGTGCCGGCGACATAGGACTGTGGTGGCTCACTCGAGCGGTCCCAGGCTTCGCGGATCGGGTCGACCCATTTCCAGGCCGCCTCGAGTTCGTCGCGGCGCATGAACAGGGTCTGGTTGCCGCGCACCACATCGAGCAGCAGGCGCTCATAGGCTTCCGGCGTCCGCTCGCTGAAGGTCTGGGCAAAGCTGAGGTTCAACGGCACTTCGCGCAGGCGCATGCCGCCCGGGCCCGGATCCTTGATCATCATCATCAGCTTGACGCCCTCGTCGGGCTGCAGGCGGATGATGAGCTTGTTGGCGCGCGGCGCGCCCTCGGCGTGATCGAAGATGGAATGCGGGATCGGCTTGAACTGGATGCAGATCTCGGACACGCGGTTGGCCATGCGCTTGCCAGTGCGGAAATAGAACGGCACGCCGGCCCAGCGCCAGTTTTCGACTTCGGCCTTGAGGGCCACGAAGGTCTCGGTGCGGCTGCCCTTCTTGTCGTCGGGCAGCTCGTCCTGATAGCCGGCAACCGAAGTGGTCTCGGATTTCACGCCCTTATACTGGCCGCGCACGGTGTTGCGGGACACCTCGCCATTGGTGATGGGCTTGAGGGCGCGAAGCACCTTGAGCTTTTCGTCGCGCAGCGCATCGGCATCGTCGGAGGCGGGCGGCTCCATGGCCACAAGGCACAGCAGCTGCAGCATGTGGTTCTGGATCATGTCGCGCAGGGCGCCGGATTCGTCGTAATAGCCACGCGTGCCGGCGCCGACCGATTCAGCCACGGTGAGCTGGACGTGGTCGATGTGGGCCGAATTCCAGATGGGCTCGAACAGGGCATTGGCAAAGCGGAGGGCCAGCAGGTTCTGCACCGTCTCTTTGCCGAGGTAGTGATCGATGCGGTAAACCTGATCTTCCTTGAAGATCTTGGCTACGCCGTCATTGATCTCCATGGACGACGCCAGGTCATGGCCCAGCGGCTTTTCGATCACGACGCGGGCGTCGCGGCGATAGAGCTTGTTCTTGGAGAGGTAGTCGGCAATGGGCTCGAACAGGTCAGGCGCGACGGCCAGATAGAACGCGCGAACCACCTGTGGGTCGCTGCGGAGGGCCTTGCCCAGGTCGCCCGAGGCCTCCGGATTGCTGGCATCGACCGGCACATAGGAGAAGATCTTGATGAAGCGGTCGATGACCTTTTCGTCCTGATATTCCTTCTCGACGAAAGCGGTGATGGCGTCGCGTGCTGCCTTCCGGAAATCGGCATCCGTCAGCTTGGACCGCGAAGCGCCGATGATGCGGCTATTGTCGTCGAACTGGCCGTCCTTGAAGCGGTGATAGAGCGCAGGGATCAGCTTGCGCTTGGTCAGGTCGCCCGTGGCGCCGAACACCACATAGTCGAAAGGCTGGACGGGAATGATGCGGCTGGACAATGGGCTAGTCCCTGGTTGAGGCGAGGTTCAGGCGGAAAAATTCTGCTTGGCGAGGATGACGGCACCATGCAGCGGTTCGAACTTGGGTAGGGCGACGAAGGCGCCATAGCGCTGCTCAAGGATGGGGAACAGGCGCTGGCCGAAACCGCCGACAATGGCCATGACCTGCGCACCGTGACCCTTGAACCAGCGCACATAGGTGTCGATGTAGCCGAGCTGGATATCCATCATCCTGGCGGCGACCGGATCGCCCTTGTCGAAATGCTCGATGAACAGCGGCATCAGCTTGCCATATTCGGCCGGGGCGCGGCCGATCAGGGCATCGTCGCAGCCCTCGGTGCCGTCGCGGCTGATGATCTTGAGGTCCATGGCGGTGGCGAAGGACCAGGTCATGGCAGCCTGGTTGTCGCCACCCAGATGCGCGATCACCGCGCGGGTCAAAGGCGACGCCTCGACCAGACCATCTTCGGCTTCGACCGAATAGCGGGCCAGTTCGCGGCCCAGAATGGCGCCGCTCATCTGGTCGCCGATCTGGAACCCCCAGCCGCCCGCCTGATAGCGCTTGCCATTGACGATGGACATGGCGGCAGAACCGGTGCCGACGATGATGACGCCACCTTCACCGCCGCCCAGCGCACCGGCATGGGCGATGTCGATATCGTCATAGACCTTGACGCCGGCAAAGGGCCAGGGACGGGCCGCGAACTCGGCGCGGGCCGTATCCATGCGGCCGCCGGCCATGCCGAAGCAGGCATAGGTATTGGCGGTTTCGGCATAATCGAGCCCGGCGGCCTGGAACACGTCGCGGGTGCCGTCGCTGATGGCGCGGAATGCCGGTTCGCCGTCGTCGATCTGCAGGTTGGAGCGGCCGTTCTTGACTTCGGCGAGCGTCACGAGATTCTCGTCGGCCAGGCGTACGCGGCAATTGGTGCCGCCGCCATCAACGCCAAGATAATAGCTGGGCACGCGGGGATTCTCCATTAGTCTGGAGGGATTCTAGGGTGTCGTTTCGGCGCGGACCATAATGCGAAAGCTGCTAAGACGAAAGTAGAATAAGCCACAAAAAACGCCCGCCAAGCGCGCCATATGCATGGCTCGCGTGCATGGGCGGCGCAACCGGTTCGGGCCTCACGCCTTTTGCTGGGATAGCCGCGGCGGCGGACGGTTAGGGAGAGCATCGCGATGACACGACATGTGCTGGTTCTGGGCGGCGCCCGATCGGGCAAGACGGCCTTTGCCGAACAGCTGGCGATCCGTAGCGGCAGCCGGCCGGCTTACCTGGCCACCGCCGAAGCGCTCGACGCGGAAATGCGCGACCGGGTGGAGAGCCACAAGGCCGGTCGCGCCGCGCGCTTCACCACGATCGAGGAACCATTGGCTCTGTCCGACACCCTGGTGAAGGCCTCAGCCGAGCATGACGTCATCCTGGTCGATTGCCTGACGCTGTGGATCACCAACCTGCTGGTCGCCAATGACGATGTGGCCAAGGCGGTGAGCGAGCTCGGGGCGACGCTGGTGCAGCTCAAGACAAGCAAGGTGATCCTGGTCAGCAACGAGGTTGGCCTGGGCATCGTCCCCGACAATGCCATGGCGCGGACGTTCCGCGACCTGGCGGGGGCAGCGCATCAGCGCCTGGCGGAGATTTGCGACGATGTGCACTTCATCGTGGCCGGTCTGCCGATGACGCTCAAGGGCGAGGCACCGGGGCAGGTGGAGACGCGGGTGCATGAGGCTTGAGTGGCTCTTCATCACCTCTCCCCTGAGGGGAGAGGTCGCCGCGAAGCGGCGGGTGAGGGGTTCAGCAATGCGGCTCGAGGCGGGATGAAGCCCCAACTCTGAACCCCTCACCCCGCCCTCTCCCCTCAGGGGAGAGGGAGTCAAAGATCGTGGCTCTCACGCCGCCCAAACCAGCAACGCGATCACCGCGCTCACCCCCAGCAGCACATTGAGCGTGCTGCGATACAGCATCAGCGCCCGCAGGATGTCGCTGCCGACGAGTTCGGACTTGCCGTCGCCGAAGCTGGGCAGGTCGACCACTTCGCCGTCATAGCTGCGCGGGCCGCCGAGCCTGAAGCCAAGCGCCCCGGCGAAGCTGGCTTCGGGCCAGCCGGAATTGGGTGAGGCATGCTTGCGCGCGTCGCTGATAGCGATGGCCCAGGCGCTGCCAGGGCTGGCATGTTGGGTGAAGAAGCAGGCGGCGGTGATCAACACGGCGCTCAGGCGGGCGGGGATCCAGTTGACCACATCATCGAGCTTGGCCGCGGCCCAGCCATAGTCGCGGTAGCGCTCGTTCATATGCCCGATCATCGAATCGGCGGTGTTGATGGCCTTGTAGAGGGCGATGCCGGGCAGGCCGAGCAGCACCAGCCAGAACCAGGGCGCGACGACTCCGTCCGAGGTGCTTTCGGCCAGGGTCTCGATGGCGGCGCGGGAGACACCGGCTTCGTCAAGCGCCTGCGGATCGCGACCGACAATGTGGCTGACGGCCTCGCGACCGGCATCGAGCGAGGTTCGAAGGGCGGTGGCCACCGCCTCGACGGCACGGCCGAGTTCCTTTTGCGCCAGGAAGGGCGTGGCGACGAGGATTTCGAGCGCCCAGCCGAAGGGAATGCCGCGCAGCAATTGTTGGACGACCAGCGCAATGGCCAGCGTCACCACCAGCAGGACAGCGACGGTGAAGATGCCGGCCTCGCGGCGCTGGCGCGGCGTGCGCTCACGCTTGTCGACGCCCCGCTCCATAAAGGCAATGAAGCGGCCCATCCAGATGACGGGATGACCGACAAGATCGGTGAGACGCTGCGGATAACCGATCCAGCGTTCGACGAGGAGTGAGAGGGGGGCGATGAAGGAGGTCATGGTGCCGGCTGTTTCCTTTGTTTCGCTAGCCCACCAGGTCATTCCCGCGAAGGCGGGAATCCCTGTTTCTTTCTTTCGTGCTCTTCCAAAACGGAGATTCCCGCCTTCGCGGGAATGACCCGGTGATTGCCTACCGCGCCAGCCTCAACAGCGCATCGATGTCCAGGTGCTTTTCGAGGTGTGCGGCGAGGGCGTCAAGGGTTTGCTCGATGCTTGTCTCGTAGGCGAGGTCGGGGCTGGCGGCATTGCCGAGGAAGGCGCGGCGGAAGGCATCTGCGGCGAAGAGGCCGTGCAGGTAGGTTCCGGTCACGCGACCATCCTGGCTGATTGCCCCCTCAGGCGCACCAGCGACCTGGGCGAACGGGCGGGCGCGATCGGTGCCGTCGGTGACGCCCATATGCATGTGGTAGCCGCTGATGGCACTGCCGGAAGCGACATGGACTGCCTCTTCGACGCGGAGCTGCTTGACCGGGGTCAGCACGGTGTCGACGTCGAGCAGGCCCAGCCCTGCGCTGGTGCCGGGCGCTCCCTCGATGCCGTCGGGGTCGGCGATGGTGCGGCCCAGCATCTGGTAGCCGCCGCAGATGCCGAGGACCCGGCCCCCGGCCCGATGATGGGCCGCGATATCGACGTCCCATCCATTTTCCCTTAGCGCGGCGAGATCGCTGCGCGTGGCCTTGGAGCCGGGCAGGATGACCAGGTCGGCATCACGCGGCAGCGGCCGGCCGGGTTCGACCAGCACGACATTGACGCCCGGCTCGGCGCGCAGCGGATCGAGATCGTCGAAATTGGCGATGCGGGGCAGGTGGGGCACGGCGATGGTGAAGCCGCCTGTGCCGTTGGTGGCATAAAATTCCAGCGCCAGCACATCCTCGGCCGGTAGTTTGGCTGCATCGGCGAACCACGGCACCGGGCCGAAGCACGGGACGCCCGTGCGGTCGGCGACAAAGCGAGTGCCATCGGCAAAGAGCGCCGGATCGCCCTGGAACTTGTTGATGAGCGTGGCGCGGATAAGGGCCGCGTCGGCGGGGTCGATGACGGCGAAGGTGCCGACGACCGAGGCAATGACGCCGCCGCGATGGATATCGCCGACCAGGATCACCGGTACGCCAGCCGCCTGGGCGAAGCCGAAATTGGCCAAGTCGTTGGCGCGGAGATTGACCTCGGAGGCGCTGCCGGCGCCTTCGACGAGAACCACGTCCACATCTGCAGCAAGCTCGGAGAAAGCTTGCAGCACTTCGGGCAACAGCTTGCCGCGTTCCTGCCAATAGGCTCGCGCCGACATGGAGGCGCGACGCTGGCCGCGGACCACGACCTGCGAGCCGGTTTCCTGCTCGGGCTTGAGCAGGACCGGGTTCATCGCCGTGACCGGATCGCGGCGGGCGGCGCGGGCCTGCAGGGCCTGCGCCCGGCCGATCTCGCCACCGTCCGCGGTGACGGCGGCATTGTTGCTCATGTTCTGCGGCTTGAACGGGGCGACCGACAGGCCACGATTGGCCAAGGCGCGGCAGAGGCCGGCGACCAGCAGCGATTTGCCGACATCGGAGCCGGTGCCCATGAACATCAGTGACTTAGCCATGGCGCGTCTTATGCCGCATCGATGACATGGGCGTAAGAGCCCATGACGCGGCCGATGACGGCGCCCATCGGCGGCAGGGTCTCGCCACGGGCGTCGGTAGCGGCGAAGAGTGGCGTGAGGCGCGATTGTTTGGCCGAGGAATAGTGGAATTCGTGGCCGTTGAGATGGCCGGGCCAGGGCAGGTCGCCGGGCTGGACGAGGCGGCGATAGCCCAGGATGCGCTTGGGGCGATCGATGCGCGTGGTGATCGGCAGCAGGCCGGCCATGGCATGCCCCTGCCCGGCCTTGTCGACCAGCGTCTCCCCCAGCACCATGAAGCCCCCGCACTCGCCATAGAGCAGCGCGCCACGGTCGCGGGCGGCGAGCAGGCCGGCCTTGAAGGTGCCGGCATTGGCAAGTGTGGCGCCATGCAGTTCGGGATAGCCACCCGGCAGGAAGACCGCGTCCGCCTCGCCTTGCGGGGCTTCATCGGCCAGCGGCGAGAAGAAGCTGAGTTCGGCGCCCATGGCGCGCCAGCCATCGAGCAGGTGGGGGTAGAGGAAGGCGAAGGCGTCGTCGCGGGCGATGGCGATGCGCTGACCCAGCGGTGCCAGCGGCGCGGCAGGGGTTTCGCCCCCGGCGATCGGGGTGGCGATTGCCTGCAGGCGGGCGAGATCGACATAGCTGCCGATTGTCTCGGCGGCGGCATCCAGGAAGGTGTCGAAAGCGCCCACTTCACCGGGAAGCACGAGGCCCAGATGGCGTTCGGGCACGACCAGCGCGGCATCGCGCGGGATGGCGCCGAGGCAGGCTATGCCGGTAGCCGCCAGGGCCTCGACCAGCATGCGCTCATGCTTCATGGAGGCGACGCGGTTGAGGATGACGCCGGCAATCCGCACGCCGGGGCGCCAATTGGCGAAGCCGGCGACGAGCGGCGCCACCGACTGGCTCTGCCGCTCGGAATCGACCACCAGCACGACGGGAAGTTCGAGCAGTTCGGCCAGGTCGGCGGTGGAGCCGGTATTGTCGGCCGCGCCGTCAAAGAGGCCCATGACGCCCTCGACCAGCAACAGGTCGGCCCCCGTCGACTGCATGGCGGCGAGGGCCTTGAGCCGGGCCGGGCTCATGGCCCAGGGGTCGAGGTTCACCGCCTCGCGCAGAGCGGCGCGGCCGAGAAAGGCCGGATCGATATAGTCGGGGCCGGTCTTGGCGGGGGCAACGACGATGCCCCGGCGGCGCAGGGCGGCCAGCAGGCCGAGCGTGATGACCGTCTTGCCCGAGCCGGAACGCGGCGCGGCGATGACGAGGCCCCTAGCCAAAGACATGCCGGCGCGCCTCCCCCACATACCAGTCGAGGGACTGGCGATAGGCGCTGACGGGGCCGAGGACGACGATGGCGGGCGTGGGCACGCCGGTCAACAGATGCGCATCGGCGAGCGTCGTCTCGATGATCGATTGATGCGGCGTCGCGGCATGGGACACGATGGCGACGCGATCGGCGCCATCGCGGCCGGCGTCCAGCAGCTTTTGCGTGATCGAGCCGAGGTGCTTGACGGCCATGAACATGACGATGACCGGCGCGGCCTTGGCCACGGCGGGCCAATCGACGCTGCCGGGCACGGCGCCGCTTTCATCGTGGCCGGTCAGAAAGATCACGGCGTGGTTGGTGTCGCGATGGGTCACCGGAATACCGGCATAGGCCAGGCCTCCCAAGCCCGACGAAATGCCGGGCACGATGCGGAACGCAATGCCCGCGCGCGTCAGGGCACCGGCCTCTTCGCCGCCGCGACCGAACATGAAGGGGTCGCCGCCCTTGAGGCGCAGGACCCGCTTGCCTGATCGAGCAAGCTCGATCAGTTGCAGGGAAATATCGGACTGCTTGGGCGATGGCTTGCCACCGCGCTTGCCGGCGAACAGCCTCTGGGTGCGTCTGGGCGCCATGGCGAGCAGCTCGGACGAGACCAGCGCATCATGCACGATGACATCGGCTTGCCCAAGGGCATGATAGGCCAGCAAGGAGACCAGGCCCGGGCCGCCCGGACCGGCGCCGACCAACCAGACGGTGCCCGGCTCGAGCATGGGAAAATCGGCCCGGTCGAGCGCGGCGAAATGGCCTTGGCGGGCGGGGCGGCGGATCCAGTCAAACATGGGGGCACCATCTTGTGCCAGGAGTGGAGCGGCAACTCCCCCTCGACGGGGGAGGTTGGGAGGGGGTGGCGATTGGCCCGCATATCCGGGCTAAACACCCCCCACCCCTGATTCCTCCCCGCGAGGGGGAGGGTGTCGACCGATACATTGGCGCGCCTGCTTGAGCATAGGGGCGGGAATATGCACATTGGGCTTGAGGAGAGGCGCAGCACCAATGAAAATCCTGATCCTGGGCGGCACGGCCGAAGCGCGCGAATTGGCGAACCGGCTGGTGGCCATGGGCCATGACGTGACCACGTCGCTGGCCGGGCGCACGCAGGACCCCAAGCTGCCCGAGGGCAAGCTGCGCATGGGCAAGTTTGGCGGCATACCCGGGCTGGCGGCCTATCTGCGGGTGGTCGGCATCGAGCGGCTGGTGGATGCCACCCACCCCTATGCGGGGCTGATTTCTATCAATGCCGTGGCGGCCGCGCAGCAGGCCGGCATTCCGCTGGTGCGCTATATGCGGCCGGCCTGGGAGCAGCAGCTGGGCGCCGAATGGATCACGGTGGAGACCGCTGCCGAAGCCGCCGCGGCCCTGCCGCCCAATGCCGATGTGCTGCTGACCACCGGGCATACCGGGCTCGAGCAGTTTCTCGAGCGCGACGACTGCCAGTTCGTGGTGCGCACCATCGAGGCGCCGGCCATGGAGCTGCCGCGGCACGCGACCCTGCTGCAGACGCGGCCGCCTTATGATGTGAACGACGAGATGGCGCTGATGGAGCGCGAGGAGATCACTCATCTGGTCACCAAGAATTCGGGTGGCGGGCAGACGGCGGCCAAGCTGGAAGCAGCCCAGCGCCTGGGGGTCAAGGTCATCATGATCGCGCGGCCGGTCTATGGTCCGGCCAACGAGGTGGCCAGCGTCGACGCGGCCATCGCCGCGCTGGGGCTTTCGGGCTGACCGAAGGCGGAAAGGACGAAGCCGGCGCGGCAGGCCGCGATCGCACAGGTGGCGTAGCGCGACTTGCGCTTGCCCAGCAGCAGCGGGCCGGCGGCAGCGGCAACGGCCTCACAGGTGCCCGATATGCCCTGGGCCAGTTCGTCATCGGCCAGGAAGCGCAGGGGCACTTCATAATGCCCAGCGGCCTGGGCCAGCGCCATGCTGCCGCGCTTGCGGACATGCGTGGCGAATGCCGAAATGCTGGCGGAATCACGATCGATCTCGGCGAGGCAGGCGGCAATGAGCGCGACGACCTCGGTGGCGCTGGCGGCTGATGAGCAGCCGAGCCCGATGATCAATGGAGGGTGGCCGGGGATCGTCGTCATCTGTCGCCTCTCGAACAAGAGGCAGGTTCGCCTAGACCGTTGCAGCCCGGACTTGGTCCCCTGTTTGGGTCGACCGCACCGAAATCTGTTTCAGTTCCGTCGTGGGAACTCTGCGTGATTCCGTTCTAGGCGGGCGGAAGCGCGTGGTCAATCAATGGCTTGCCGCCGAAGACGCGCAGATCGGAATGCTTCTGAAAATGATTTGCATATTCAAGGACTTGCTGTCGACAAAATGAGGGGCTATGGCCTCCCGTATCAATCCCCATCGAAAGACGCGCCGTGAGCACTGCCGCCAACAGGACGCTGGCCATCGCCGCATCCAGCCTGCTTATCGGGCTTGTCGTGCTGGGGCTCAAATTCCTGGCCTGGTATGTCACCGGGTCGATCGCGCTCTATTCGGATGCGCTGGAATCGATCGTCAATGTGGTGACCGCCATCGTGGCGCTGATCGCGGTGCGGCTGGCGCAGAAGCCGGCCGATGCCGCCCTGCCCTATGGCTACCACAAGGCCGAGTATTTCTCGGCCGTGATCGTGGGCGTGATGATCATCGTCGCCGCCATCCTGATCGCGCGTGAAGCGGTGCTCGGCGCCATGGCGCCACAACTGCCCGAGGCCCCGATGCAGGGGCTGGCCATCAGCGGCGTGGCCACCGTGATCAACGTGATCTGGGCCATGGTGCTGATCCGGCATGGAGGCAGGGTGCGATCGCCCGCGCTTGAGGCAGATGGCCGGCATCTGCTGACCGATGTGGTATCCAGCCTGGGCGTGCTGGCAGGCCTGGCCCTGGTGTTGCTGACCGGCTGGGCGGTGCTCGACGCAATCCTGGCGGGGCTGGTGGCGCTCAACATCCTGTGGTCGGGCTGGGGCGTCATCCGGCAGAGCATTGGCGGGCTGATGGATGTGGCGGTACAGCCCGAGACGCAGAAGGTGATCCGCGAGATCATCGCCACCAATGCCGACGGCGCCATCGAGGCCCATGACATCCGCACAAGGCAGGCGGGGCGAATGACCTTTATCGATTTCCACCTGGTGGTGCCTGGCGCGATGAGCGTGGATGCGGCGCATGCCATCTGCGACCGGATCGAGGCCAGGCTGCGCGAGACTGTCAAGGATGCGCTGATCACCATCCATGTCGAACCAGAGGAAAAGGCCAAACATTCCGGCATTGTGGTGGTGTAACTGAGCGGTGCGTAACCCCAGGGCGGCGATTTCGAATCTCGGCAACTCGCATAGGGTTTGATCGTCAACCTTGGAGGAGGAGGATTATCTTGAACCTGTCTGCGCCGACCCAACTGATGTTCATCATCTCTGTCGTGCTCGCCGTCATCGCGCTTGTCGGCTACTTCGTGCCGACCGTGGCGATCATCGGTGTCTATGCGTTCTGGATCATGACGGCAGCATTCGTCGTGCTGGCCGCCGGCGTGCTGTTCCGCGGCACCTGAGCCTTCCTGCGTCACGGGACCGGCCGAAGCGTCTTGGCCGGTCCGCTCTTGCGGCGCCGCAGCCGTGACGGCACACTGGCGCCATGCGCACCGCTTTCCTCATCCTCTTCGCCCTCCTGACCACTCCTGCATTGGCGCAGGGCTGGCAGACGTATGACAATGCCCGCTTCGGCTATTCGATCGACATTCCGCCCGCCTTTTCCGGCCAGGGTGAGAGCGACAATGGCGACGGCCAGGCGTTTGCCGCCGAGGGCAAGCCGATCGACCTCCTGGTCTGGGGCGGATATGCGCTGGAGGGCTTCGACGCCGAAATCGCCCAACGCATGGTCTGGGATACAGAGGAAGCCTGGAACATCACCTACCAGGCAACTACGCCGCGCTGGGCCAGCTGGTCGGCCATCAAGGGCTTCCGCATTGTCTACCAGCGCATGGTGCTGCTCTGCGACGGCAGCAGCTACGCCGCGTTCCGCGCGGAATATTCGGTGACCGACAGCGCGGAGATGGACCCGGTGATCGAGCGGCTGGTGCGGTCGCTGCGGGGGAATTGTTAGCGACAACTCCTCACCTCTCCCTTTGGGGGAGAGGTCGACCCGACTTCGGATCGGGTGAGGGGGCCTTCCCCAATCACCTAACCCAGAAAAGGCCCCCTCACCCGGCGCTACGCGCCGACCCCGGATCAAGTCCGGGGCAGGCTCTCTACCCCCGAAGGGAGAGGTGAAAAACCTAAAACTCGATGCCCTTCTGCGCTTTCACGCCTGAGCGGAAGTGGTGCTTGATCTCGGTCATTTCGGTGACTAGGTCGGCGATCTCGATCAGCTCATCCTTGGCGTTGCGGCCGGTGACGATGACATGGGTGTCGACCGGCTTGTTGCGCAGGAATTCGACCACTTCCTCGATGGGCAGATAGTCATAGCGCAGCACGATATTGAGCTCGTCGAGCAGCACCAGCTTGTAGCTGGGGTCTGATATGAGGGCCTTGGCCTGGTCCCAGGCTTTGCGCGCCGCGGCGAGATCGCGCTGGCGGTCGGCAACGTCCCAGGTGAAGCCCTCGCCCATGGCGTTGATGGTGACGAGTTCGGGAAACTTCAGCAGCACATCGCGCTCGCCGGTCTCCCAGACGCCCTTGACGAACTGCACCACGCCGACCTTGAAGCCATGGCCCAGCGCGCGGAACACCATGCCGAAAGCGGCCGTCGACTTGCCCTTGCCCTTGCCGGTATGGACGATCAGCAGGCCCTTTTCCTGGGTCTTGGTCGCCAGGATCTTGTTCCGCGCCTCGCGCTTCTTTTTCATCTTTTCGGCATGATAGGCATCGCGCTCGGCTTCGCTCATCAGGTCGGTCTTCTTGGCTGGCTTGTCGGTCATTTGGATTCCTCCAGATAGGCAAAAGCGGAGTTTGAGCGGGGGGTCCACAGCCCCCGTTGGCGCGCTTCGTTGAACTTGGCGATCAGCTCGTCATAGCCGTGGCGGTTGGCCGATTTGAGCCAGTCCCTGACAGCGTCGTCCTCGACGAAGGCCTCGAAGGCGAGGTCGAAGTGATGGGTCTTGACCGCACCCGTGGTGGCGGCGAAGGCGGACATGAAATCGACCGTGGCGATGATCTCGAAGGCGCCGCGATAGCCGTGGCGCTGCATGCCCGAAATCCATTTCGGGTTCACCACGCGGCTGCGCATGACGTGGGAGATCTCCTCTTCCAGCGTGCGGATCAGCGGGCGTTCGGGGCGGGAGTGATCGTTGTGATAGGCTGATGGCTTGACGCCGGTCAGCGTCTCGGCAGCGGCGGAGAGGCCACCCTCGAACTGGTAGTAGTTGTCGCTGTCGAGCAGGTCGTGCTCGCGATTATCCTGATTGTGGATGACAGCGTCGATATCGCCGAGCCGGGCGGCGAAGCGGTCGCGCTGGGGCGTGCCGGCGTCCCGGGCGCCATAGGCATATTGGCCCCAATCGAGGGCGCGGTTGGCGAGATCGGCCTTGGTCGACCAGGCGCCGGAATCGATCAGCGCATTGAGGCCGGCGCCATAGGTGCCGGGTTTGGAGCCGAAGATGCGATGGCCGGCGGCGCTTTCGTTTTCGCCGGCCGCGATCAGCCCCAGCGCGTCGGTACGCATGGTGGCTGCAATGGGATTGTCCTCGGTCGGCTCGTCCAGCGCGCCGATGGCGCGGATGGCGCGGTCGAACAGGGCGATCTGGGCCGGGAAGGCGTCGCGGAAGAAACCCGAGATGCGCAGGGTGACGTCGACGCGCGGGCGGCCGAGTTTCGCCAGGGGAATGATCTCGTAGCCGGAAACGCGCAGCGAGCCGGGATCCCAGGTGGGTTTCGCGCCGATCAGGGCCAGGGCCTGGGCGATATCATCGCCGCCGGTGCGCATATTGGCGGTACCCCAGACCGAGAGGGCGACCGAGCGCAGGTGGTGGCCATGATCCTGCAGGTGTCGGAGAACCAGGTTTTCGGCGGATTTGCGGCCCAGTTCCCAGGCGGTGGGCGTGGGCACGGCGCGGCTGTCGAGGGAATAGAAGTTGCGCCCGGTCGGCAGCACATCGAGGCGCCCGCGCGAGGGGGCGCCTGATGGGCCGGGGCGGATGAACTTGCCATCGAGCCCATCGATGAGGGCCGCCATTTCGGCCGGGCCGGAGGCTGCGAGGCGGGGGCGGATGATGGTGGCGATGGTGGCGAGGACGGCAGAGGTGGCAGTCCAGTCGGGATCGGACGTGAGGGTGCCATCGACGAGCGCGGCGGCGATGGATTCGAGATGGTCGACCACGTCGCCGATGCTTCGGAGAATTGAGTCAGCCGAGGCCGGGAGCAAGAGTTGTGGCCCGGTCCACGGCTCGCCGAGCTTTGCTGTGAGCGGATCAAACCCAAGTTTCAGATCATCGGCCAGGGCCCGGACCAGCGATCCCTCCCCTGCCCCTTCGCCGCGCGGGACGCGGGCCAGCGCCACGATGAGATCGCGCTCCAGATCGCCTGCCGGCGATTGGCCGAAGATGTGCAGGCCATCGCGGATTTGGGCTTCCTTGAGGTCGCAGAGGAAGTTGTCGATCTTGATCAGGGCCGCCGTCTCGTCCTCGGGCAGGCCGATGTCACGATCGAGCTTGGTATCGCTGACGAAGTCGAGGATGCGGCGGCGCAGGTCGGCAAGGCGGCGGCGGTCCATGCCGGAGGCGGCATAGTATTCGTCGAGCAGGGCCTCAAGGTCCTTGAGCGGCCCATAGGTTTCGGCCCGCGTCAGCGGCGGCACGAGGTGGTCGATGATGACAGCGCCGGTGCGGCGCTTGGCCTGGGTGCCCTCACCCGGATCATTGACGATGAACGGATAAAGGTGCGGCAACTGTCCCCAGAGCGCGTCGGAATAGCTGGCTTCATCCAGCGCCGTCGCCTTGCCGGGCAGCCATTCGAGCGTGCCATGCTTGCCATTGTGAATGAGGGCATGGGCGCCGAATTCGTGACGCAGCCAGAGGTAGGCGGCGATGTAGGCATGCGGCGGGACGAGCGCCGGATCGTGGTAGCTGGCGGTCTCGTCGAGCTGATAGCCGCGGGCGGGCTGCAGCAGGATGGCGATGTTGCCTGATATGAGCGCGGGGAGGTGGAACACCTGATTAGGAATCAGGTGGTCTGCCCCAGGTCCGGTGCGAACGAAGGGGTCCGTTGCCGGACGGCCCCATCGCGCCGTCACCTCGCGTTGAATCTGCTCCGGAAGCGTCGCGAAGAGCGCGGTATACCGGCTCAGCGGGAGTGTGGCGGGAGATATGCCCCGGCTCGGATCGGCGTTGGTGGGACCCGACTGGAGGAGTGTGATGAGGTCGGCCGAAGATTTCGGGTAGGCGGAACCTGCGGAACCCCCACCCTCGGTCCCTCCCCTCAAGGGGGAGGGAGGCGCTGGGGGCGAATTCAGCGCATAGCCCGCCCTCTCCAGCTCCTGCAGCATGCGTACCGTGGACTCCGGCGCGTCGTAGCCGACGCCGTTGGCCAGGCGGCCGTCGCGGATGGGGTAGTTGGCGAGGACGATGGCCACCTTGCGTTCGGCGCGGGGCGTGGCGCGGAGGCGGGACCAGTTCTGGGCCAAGGCCACGGCGCGGGTGATGCCCGAGGCGTCGGGCGCGTAGCTGGTCAGTGGCACCTGGCAGCGCTCGTGGCAGATGGCGTCGGCCTTGTGGCCGACGATGAGGCCGCCCAGGCGCCCATCGACTTCGGGCATGACGAGGAACATGGCCATGTCCTTGGAGCTGAGCCCCTGGCTATCGGCCTCCCATTGCGCCTGCGAGCGGCCGGACTGGATGAGCTGGATGACCGGTGCGTCGCTGCCCGAGAAGGGATTGGATTTGTCCTCAAGGCCATCGATGCCGAGGGCGAAGCCGGTGAGATTGAAGATGGCGGAAGGCTGAAAGGCCGCCAGTGCGTCCTGCACGAAGCGGATGCAGGGCCCCTCCTTGAGCGAGGAAATGAGCAGCGGGACCGGGGCAAGGCCTTGCGCTTCGAGCTCGGCGATCAGCGCTTCGATGGTGGCCGTGCCTGCGCCTTCGAGGGCGGCGCGGTAAAAGAGGATGGGGATGTAGGACGCACAATTCCCCGAACTGCCGTCACCACCGGGCTCGTCCCGGTGGTCCATGGATTGCCGGGACAAGCCCGGCGATGACGATGAAGGGATAGATTTGTGCTGGGCGCGCAATCCACCCTCGTCGGTCATGCCTGTGCTGGGGTGCCAGAGACCGAAGCGGGCGAAGGGCTGGGGAGCAAGCGAAGAGAGCCGGGCCCCTTCACCCGTCGGCTGCGCCGACGACCTCTCCCCCGAAGGGAGAGGTGAAGACAGGGCATTGAACGCTGCCAGGACCGTGTCGGCATTATCGGGGCCGCCGGCGATGAAGAGGCTGTGCAGGCGCGTCCAGTCGTCGGGGTGGATAGTGGAGCGCGATTGCAGGATGGGGTCGGGATTGGCGTCGCCCGGCAGCAGCGCCAGCGGAATCCTGCGGTTGGCGCAGAGGGCCGTCAGCTCGTCGACGCCATACTGGAAATAGGCGGCGCCGCCGATAAGGCGGAGCACGACCAGGCGCGCTTGCGCGACGGTCTTTTCCAGCCAGAGATCGACCGAGAGATTGTTGGAGAGGCGCAGCGTGTTGGCGAGGCGGAGTTCATCCTCCCCTGCCCGGTCAGCGGCGCCGGCCAGCATGGCCAGTTCACTATCGGCCGAGCTGGCAAAGACCAGCGCCCCGGGGCGCTGGTTGAGATCGATGGCTTCGCCTTCCTGCTGGATGGCGCCGGCCTGGGCGGAGAGGAGGTGCATGGGCCGTCAGGCGGCGAGCGCCGCGGCCTTCTGCAGACTGGCGGTAATCGCCGCTCGGTCGAGCGGGCTTTCGCCGATCACCACCAGCGCTGTTTCGCGCGGTTCTCCGTCTTTCCACGGCCGATCGAAATAGGCGGTGACGCGGGGGCCGACGGCCTGGATGGCGAGGCGGGCGGCGGCACCGGGGATGGCGGCGAAGCCCTTGAGGCGCAGCACGTCATGGTCGCGGATGGTCTGCTCGATCACCGAGAGCAATGCGTCCTTGCTGTTCACACTGGGAATGCGCAGCGAGAAGCTGTCGAAGTCGTCATGCTCGTGGGTTTGCCCGCCATGCTCCAGCTCGTGGTGGCTGGGGCGGTTGGCAATGTCGTCTTCGCTGCCCATGCCCATGCCGAGCAGGGCCGCGATGTCGACATGGCCATTGCGGGCATGGATGACGCCGACGCCGGGGCGCAGCTCGGCACGAATATTGGCTTCAACCTTGGCGAGCATCGCGGCATCGACGAGATCGGCCTTGTTGATGATGACGAGGTCGGCGACCGAAAGCTGGTCCTCGAACAATTCGCCCAGCGGCGTTTCGTGGTCAAGCATTTCGTCCTGGCGGCGCTGGGCATCGACAGCGGCTTCGTCGCTGGCAAAGCGGCCTTCGGCCAGAGCGGAGGCGTCGGCGACAGTGACGATGCCGTCGATGGTCACCTGCGCCTTGATCTCGGGCCAGTTGAAAGCGCGGATCAGTGGCTGCGGCAAAGCCAGGCCGGAGGTCTCGATGACGATGTGATCGAACTTTTCCTGCCGGGCGAGCAGAGCCTGCATGGTGGGGATGAACTCGTCGGCCACGGTGCAGCAGATGCAGCCATTGGACAGTTCGACCATATCCTCTTCCCGGCAGGTTTCGTCGCCGCAACCAGCCAGGATATCCTTGTCGACGCCGAGATCGCCAAATTCATTGATGATCAGCGCGATGCGCTTGCCCTTGGGGGCATGCGCCAGGAGGTGCCGCACGAGGGTGGTCTTGCCGGCGCCGAGAAAGCCGGTGATGACGGTGGTCGGGATCTTGGTCATGCGACGGCTCCTGTCGGGACGGTCGCCTGGCGCGCCGCAAAAGTATCGTTGAGCTTGCCGAACAGGGTGCCCAGCAGCAGCCAGAACACCAGCGCGGTGCCCAGCGTGACGGCGGCGAATTCGGTGGCGAGGTGCGCCGGGACGGCGCTGGCTTCATCGGGCGCGACAGGTGCGCCGATGATGTGCGGGGCCACGATCAATGCGGTGGCGACGGCAAAGGCCCAGCCTGCGCGGGTCTTGGCCAGCAACAGGCAGGCGGCGCCGGTGGCGAGCGCGGTGCCCGTCCACCAGACCTGCCGGGCGACGAGATCGGCGGCCGGCATGCCGGGCAGTTCGGGCGGCAGGCCATAGGCAGGGGCCAGGGTGAAGGTGACGAAGCCGGCCATGCCCCAGAGGAGGCCATTGGCAAAGGTGATCGGGATGTTGGCGAACATCGAGACGGCGCCGATGAGCAGGGCAAAGCCGGCGGCAGCGAGTACTGTGGCGAGCGTCGTATAGGCGGTGCGCTCGAAACCATCCTGAGGCGCCCATTCCTCGGGCGCCGCCGCGGTCGTGGCAACGGCCTCGCCATGGGTGTGCACCGGCGTGCCCTCGGGATGCTCGTGCGCGGCGACGACGGCTTCGGCGCCGTGGCTATGGCCGCCTTCTCCCTCGAAGGTTTCGGCGTGGAGAATAAGCGGGGTGACGCGGAAATGCTGGAGGCCGGCCGTGATGAGGCCAGCACCAAGCGCTGCGACCAGCGCAGCGGCAAACAGATTGCGGATCATTTTGTTTTTTCTCTCGTCGCCTGCCTTAGTGGCAGGGGAAGCCCATGGCGTGGCGGGTGTCGTGGGCGCCGTTATGCAGGCGGAAATCGCCGGCAAAACCGGTGCCAACCAGCAGGGTCAGGCCGAGCATGAGCGCCAGCGAACCGGCAATGATACGCTGGGAAATCGAGAGCGACTGGAGGCCAGTCGAGGTAGTGGTCGTAGTATTCATGGCAGCACCCTCCGTGCGCGGAATAGTCTTGGGCTCTTCGCCCGGCGAGCTTGGGGGTCGCATTTCGAACCGCAAAAGTGGCAGCCACTTTTGCTGAAATACTCCCAAGGCGCTGGCAGGTCTCCTGGCTCACGGTGATAGCCAATCCCCTCGCCTTCCCGGCTTGCGCCAGTGGCATGAGAGGGAATCGCACCGCTTACAGTTGCGGGGGCAGCCACGGTTTTGCGCCCTGATGGGTACGTCGCACCGTGTTCCCTTTTCCAGCCTTCGCACAAGGCGTGATGCCTTATGCTTCAGGCTGGGTATCCCTCCAGCACAACGGCCTTTGGGAACCAACACGAGTTCAGAGTTACGCCTCCCGAGGGGTGGCGGTCAATCGCGGAAATCGGGATGGGGGTAGCCGACCGACATCGAGTTGACCTTCACCTGCATCTGCGCCAGCAGCGGATCGTCGGACGAGAGTTCCTTGTCGCCCATGGCGGGGAGCGTATCGACGCCAGGGGGAGAGGTGCCATAATCGAAGTCCAGGCTGAGCAGGCAATCCCCTGGCAGGTTGGACAGCGCGCCGGATTCAAACCCCGCGGCGCCGCCATAGTCCCAGCCGAAGCCAAGCAGCGTAAACGGCTCGCCGTTGATGATCTCGATCTCGGCCAGCGACATGCCGATGCGGACGCCACCTGGGGCGGTCATCTTGGGAGGCAGGTCTATATAGCTGGGGCTGCTCAGCCCGGCTTCGTCCCACCAGACGAACTGCAGGGTCTTTTTTGGATTGTCCGGAAACACCGTGGTCGCCAGCATTTCGCTGCCCTCTGGGCCCGGCACGATGCCGGTGACGACATTGTCGGCGCCATAGAGCTCGATCAGCCGCGCCTCGGAGCTGTCGATGGCGAAGGCGCCTTCGCAGGCGATCTCCTCGCCCAGGGACGGGCCCGCCAGGGCGAGTGCTACGAAAAAGGACGCGCGAGCAAGCATGAATTTCTCCTCGGACGGCGCAGTTTGCCCTGATGGGCCGCCGTCCGCAATCAACGACTCGCGCTATGAACGGAGCCTGAAGGGAGATTTCGCCATGAAGCCGATCAAGTTCACCAAGGAGGAAACCAAGGCCATTGTCGGGGAAATCCAGGACTATTTCCGCGAGGAACTGGACCAGCCGATCGGCGCCATACCGGCGGAGATGCTGATGATGTTCTTCGTGGACAAGATGGGCGCGTATTTCTACAACCGCGGCCTCTATGACGCCCAGGCGCTGATCCGCGAGCGCATGGACAGCCTCACCGACGACATCTTCGGGCTCGAGCAGCCGACCAAGCATTTGCGCTAGGCGAGCCCTGCACAAATCGCGCTTTCGCGTCATGGCCGATACGGCTAGATAGCGCCGCCGGGGCTGACCGGTTCGTTCAGGAGGAAGCCTTGGGCTTCAACTTTGCCACGCTGGCGCCGATCGGGCTGCTGGTCGCATCCAATCTGTTCATGACCTTTGCCTGGTATGGGCACCTCAAATTTCCCGCCACTGCCCTCTGGGTCGTGGTGCTGATCAGCTGGGGCATCGCCTTTTTCGAATACTGGCTGGCCGTGCCAGCCAACCGGATCGGCTATGGCGTCTATTCGGGCGCCGAGCTCAAGACCATCCAGGAAGTGATCTCGCTCTCGGTCTTCGTGCTGTTCGCGGTGTTCTATCTTGGCGAGAAGTTCACCTGGAACCACGGCATCGGCTTTGCCATGATCGCCCTGGGCGCCTTCTTCATCTTCAAGGGGCCGCTGAAGTAAGCTTGGTCGGTTACCCCCACTCAGCCTCCCCCTCGAGGGGGAGGAGCCGCATCAAGTATGTGGCGAAATCTCGGACCGCCACCGGGGAGGCGCAAGGGACGAGGAATCTGGAGTGAGACTAGCCCAGGCAGTCGACAAGGCTTGTGGCCAGCCCGCGCAGCAGGTCGGCATAGAGTCCCGGCCCCTCGGCCAGCGCGCCGCCTTCGGGGTCGAGCACGCCGGCCTTGGCGGGGGTGCCCTCGGTGATGGCCGAGATGACGGCCGGCTCGAAATTGGGTTCGGCGAAGACGCAGGTGGCGCCCGATGTGCCCAGCTTGGCCTTGAGTTCGTCGATGCGGGCGGCGCCGGGCACGACATCGGGCGTCACGGTCACCGAACCGACCAGCGAGAGGCCGAAGCGGGATTCGAAATACTGGTAGGCATCGTGGAAGACGATGAAGGGCCTGTCGGCAACCGGCGCCAGCATGGTGGCCAGTTCGGCCTCGAGCGCATCGAGCCGCACCAGTTCAGCCTCGGCATTGGCCTGGTAGGCGGCGGCGTTGTCAGGATCGGCATCCGCCAGCGTCGCGGCAATCTGGGTGACCATCAGCTTGGCATTTTCTGGATCGAGCCAGAAATGCATGTCGCCTTCGCCATGCTCCTCGTGCGCGGCATGCTCCTCGGGCGTTTCGCCTTCGTGGTCGCCATGCGCCTCGTCCGCATGGGCCTCGAAGGCGCCGCCTTCGCGGACGGGCAGCAGGGTAATACCGGGGGAGTCAGCCAGTTCGACAACCGTGGCATCGTTGGCCAGCGTTTCCAGCGCGTCGGCCAGGAACAGTTCCATGCCGTGGCCGGTCCAGAAGACGAGATCGGCCGATTCCAGTGCCCCCGCATCGGACGGCCGGAGGGCATAGGTGTGGGGTGAAGCGGAGCCCTTGACGATCAGTGTGGGTTCGCCCACGCCGGCCATGACGGCCGAAACCAGCGAATGCACCGGCTTGATCGAGGCAACGACATTGGGCGCGGCCATCGCTGATGTGGTGAGGAGCGCTGTCGACAGCAGGGTAATGGGGGCAAACAGCTTCATGCGGCAACCTCGACGTGATATGTTATGTTATTACACTTGCCGCGGTGTTATGCTATAACGTATTCAGTGGCGTCAAGGGTGGTTCTGGGGAAATCCCCGCCATGCCGCGCCCACCCGGACGGCCCTCAATGGGAGGGCAGAACTGGAGCCGACACAGATATGGATGCCCTGGCCCCAAAGGAAACGCTGATCACCCTGCGCAATGCCGGCGTCCGGCATGGCGCGCGGACATTGGTCAGCGGCGTGGACCTCACCATTTCGCGTGGCGAGATCGTGACGCTGATCGGGCCCAATGGCTCGGGCAAGTCGACCACGGCCAAGCTGGCGACGGGCGTGCTCAAGCCCACCATGGGCAGCGTGACGCGCAAGCCGGGGCTGCGGATCGGCTATGTGCCGCAGAAGCTCACGATCGACTGGACCCTGCCGCTGACAGTGGAGCGGTTGATGACCCTGACCGGCCGGCATGCCCAGGCGGACATAGAGGCGGCCCTCGAGGCCGTGGGCGCTAGGCGTCTGCTCAAGGCCGCCGTGCAGGAACTGTCGGGCGGGGAATTCCAGCGCGTCCTGTTCGCGCGGGCCATGATCCGCAAGCCGGACCTGCTGGTGCTCGACGAACCGGTGCAGGGCGTGGACTTCTCGGGCGAAGTGGCTCTCTACGACCTGGTCCGGCAGATCCGCGACACCACCCATAGCGGCATATTGATGATCAGCCATGACCTCCATGTCGTGATGGCCGAAACCGATACGGTGATCTGCCTCAACGGCCATGTCTGCTGCCGCGGCACGCCCTCGGCGGTCAAGCGAAGCCCCGAATATCTCAAACTGTTCGGCGAACGCGCGGCCAGTACCCTGGCCATCTATGAGCATCACCACGACCACGAGCATCATGATGACGGGTGCGTGGTGCCCGAGGGCGAGGCGCATGACCATCATCATGAGCGTGACCACGATCACCACGACCATGCGGGGCACGACCATGTTCGCTGACTACTTTTCCCGCGCCCTCATCGCCGGCATCGGCCTTGCCGTGGTCACCGGGCCGTTGGGCTGTTTCGTGGTGTGGCGGCGCATGGCCTATTTCGGCGACACCATGGCGCATTCGGCGCTGCTGGGCGTGGCGCTTTCGATCCTGCTGTCCATCAACATGACGCTCGGCGTCTTTGCCGTGGCGGCGCTGGTGGCGGGCGCGCTGATCGTGCTGCAGCGGCAGGCGACGCTGTCGATCGATGCGCTGCTGGGCATATTGAGCCACTCGACGCTGGCGGTGGGCCTGGTGCTGGTGGGGTTCTTGACCACTGTCCGCATCGACCTGATGGGTTTCCTGTTCGGGGATATCCTCGCCGTATCGGTGGAAGACATCGCCATCATCTATGGCGGGGGTGCCGCCATCCTCGCCATCCTGGTGCTGGCCTGGCGGCCGTTATTGGCGGCGACGGTGAGCCCGGAACTGGCCGAGGCCGAAGGGCTGCGGCCCGAGGCGAGCCGGCTGGTGCTGATGATCCTGATGGCATCGGTCATCGCCATTGCGATGAAGCTGGTGGGGGTCTTGCTGATCACCTCGCTGCTGATCATTCCGGCGGCGACGGCGCGGCGGCTGAGCGCGACGCCCGAGATGATGGCCGTGGTGGCCGCGATCCTGGGCGCCATCGCCGTGGTCGGGGGGCTGTTCGGATCAAGAACGTGGGATACGGCTTCGGGTCCCTCGATTGTGGTGATGGCTCTGATAGTGTTCCTTGTGTCGCTGGCGGTGCCCGTCTCGCGGCTGTTCGGCAGGAGAGTGCCCCATGGCGCATAGTCACGATGTTCCAACCGACCTGACGCGCAACCAGGGGCTGGTGCTGGGCGCGCTCAACCATTCCGAATCCCCGCTGAGCGCCTATGACATTCTCGACAAGCTGCGGGCCGATGGCCTGCGCGCGCCGCTGCAGGTCTATCGGGCGCTCGACAAGCTGGTGGAACGTGGCCTCGCGCATCGGCTTGAATCGCTCAATGCCTTCGTGGCTTGTGCCGACGAGCATTGCCACCGCAAGGGGCTGATCGCCTTCGCCATCTGCGAGGGCTGCGGCAAGGTCGATGAATTCGCCGACTCCGTCATCGAGGAGCGGCTCGGGCACTGGGCCGGCGCCAAGGGCTTCAAGGTCGAGCGGACGACGATGGAAATCCGCGGCAAATGCGAGGCGTGTGTGGCGGCGGCGTGAGCACGGGCTCGTGGAACCGGGCCGTTTCTAGTTAGCCCGCGCCCCCAAACGTCAGGAAATACACAGCCGCGGCGCCATATTCCCGGCGGTCATCCAGCGTGAATCCCGCCGGAATTTCCACCGCAGCATCGGCGCTTTCCTCGAACACGATGGTCGCATCAGGCGCTAGCCAGCCATTGGCGGCGATGTGCGCCAAGGCCTGCTCGCCCAGGCCCTTGCCATAGGGCGGATCGAGGAAGACCAGGTTGAACTGGCCGAAGGTGCCCGGCGTGCCCAGGTCGGTGGCGTCGCGGCGTAGCAGCTTGGTGATGCCCCCTGCCCCGAAGGCCTCGATATGATCGCGGATCAGACCGCGCGCTTCCGCGCCGGTATCGACGAAGGTGACGTGGCTGGCGCCGCGCGACAGGGCTTCGAGGCCCAGAGCGCCGGTGCCGGCGAAGAGATCGAGCACGCGAATGCCTGAAAATACTGGACCCAACCGGGAAGCGAGGATGTTGAACATCGATTCGCGGACGCGGTCGGCCGTCGGGCGAATGGAATCGTCCGACGGGGAATTGAGCTGCTTGCCGCGGAATTTGCCGGCGACGATGCGCATGGACGACCTCTCACATTCACGGAGCGTCACCCTCGGGCCTGACCCGAGGGCACCTCACTTGCACGCGCGCGGCTCAGTACAGAGCCCTCGGGGCAAGCCCTGATGCGACGCGCGGTGGTAGAT
>NZ_JACZKG010000008.1 GCF_014860165.1 Devosia sp. | reverse complement strand
GGAGTGGGCCGCACCCTCACTCCCGCGGCGTCTCGCCGCGAAACAGCGCGCCATGCCGCTTCATCACATCAGCGATGCGATCGGCCACCGCATGCACCGCCGGCTCGTGCCGTTCCTCATGGTGGCTCACCAGCCACTGGTCGGTTTCCAGCTCCTGGATGGGCGAGGCCACGCGCACCAGCCGCGGATCGCTGTCGCCCACAAAGCAGGGAAAGACCGACAGACCCGCCCCGCCGGCCACCAGTTCGCGCACGCTCATCGCGTCATTGCCGCGCACCGCGATGCGGTCGCCATGCCGGGCCTGCATCCAGCGGGCGGCATGGGTCTGGCCGCCCTCGCCGGTGACGCCGACGAAATAGCCGGCCTTGATGCCGTTGATGAGGTTGAGCCCGGAATAGATGGCATAGGCCACCGTGCCGATCAGCCGTCCGGCCAGCCACTGCTCGGTGGGCCGCTGGTTGCGGATGCCCAGATCCGCATTGCGCCGGCCGATATCGACCTTCTGCATGGCGGTGACGAATTCGACGGCAAATCGATCCTCCACCGTCCAGATGTCCCCGATATGGCTGGCCACGAAAGCCGAGGTCCAGGAGCCGGCAGACAGGCGCACCACGCGCGCGCCGACAGCGCCTTCCTTCCAGCGCTTGAGCGACAGCATGGCCGCCTCGACATCCTCGGCCCGCTCAAGCAGGTCCTCGCCCGCCTGGGTCAGCCGATAGCCCGATTGGCTGCGGTGAAACAGCGGCTCGCCCACCTGCTTTTCCAGCGCCGTCACCCGCCGGCCCAGGGTCGCGGCGCTGAGGCGGGTCGTCTCGGTGGCGGCGCTCAGCCCGCCCAGCCGTGCGACGTCGAGAAACAGCCGCAGATCGTCCCAACTGAAGTCCATTTTTCATTTCTGCAAAGTGCCTTGCAGTCTCGACTATAGCGAAAGCGCCGCAAAATGGGCAAGTATCGCTCAGCAGCGCCCAGATGGCGCCGCGATGCAAAGCAGATACCGCCAGACCTGAAAATCCGAAACCGCCGGTTTCGGCGGCGGCTCCGCTTTGCCTCTAGCCAAGGAGACGCAAGATGTTCGAACCCCTGACCCGCAAATTCATCGACTGGCGCCTGCTCCGCGTCGCCATCCGCAAGCTGCGTCGGCTCGACGATCGCCTGCTGGCCGATATCGGCACCGAGCGCGACGACATCGCGCAGTTCGTCGCCTGTGGTCCTTGCCCCTGAGGAGGCTGAAATGACTGTGTCCAAAAAACGCATTCTGGGCCGTTCCGGCATCAAGGTGAGTGCAATCGGCCTGGGCTGCTGGGCCATTGGCGGGCCCTTCACCCTCGACGGTCGTCCCGATGGCTATGGTGACGTCGACGATGCCCAGTCCACCCGCGCCATCGAGTTGGCGCTCGATCTGGGCGGCACGCTGTTCGACAGCGCCGATGCCTATGGCACCGGCCACAGCGAGACCGTGCTCGGCCATGCCCTCAGGCATCGCCGGGCCGAGGCCGTCATCGCCACCAAGTTCGGCTATACCTATGACGAAACGACCAAGGCCCTGCTCGCCACCGATGTGAGCCCGGCCTATATCGACTGGGCCTCGGCCCAGTCGCTCAAGCGCCTGCGCACCGACTATATCGATCTCTACCAGATCCATGTCGGCGACCTGCCCGACGACGCCGCCGACGCGGCCGGCGAAGCGCTGGAGCGCCTTGCCGAGCAGGGCCGCATCCGCGCCTGGGGCTGGAGCACCGATGATGCGCAAAAGGCCGCGCGCATGGTCAGGTTCCCCCATTTCACCGCCATCCAGCAGGAACTCAACGTTTTCAGGGATGGTCCCGATGTGCTCGATCTCTGCGCCCGGGACAACCTGGCGAGCCTCAATCGCTCGCCCCTGGCCATGGGCATGCTGACGGGCAAGTTCTCTGCGTCGTCGCGCTTGCCCGGGGACGATGTGCGGGCGGCCGGCCATTCCTGGGTGCGACACTTCCACGATGGCAAGCCACGCCGTGAATATGTGGCGCGCGTCGAGGCCATTCGTGATTTGCTGACCACTGGCGGCCGCACCCCTGCGCAGGGGGCGCTCGGCTGGATTCTGGCCCGCTCGCCCCACACGCTGCCCATTCCGGGCTTCAAATCCGAAGCCCAGGTCCGTGAAAATCTCGGCGCGCTCGCCTTCGGCCCACTGCCCCCTGATGTCATGGCCCAGATCGACGCCATTTTGGACAAGGATCTCGCGCATGCTTGAAACGGTCGCGACCGAAACCCGACTCGCCGCAATCAGGCTCACGCCTGAGCTCCTGCGCCGACCCGACAACGCCGCCTGAAACGGAGAATAGACATGCAAATCAATACTCTTGGCACGTTTGGCCCGGTCAGCCGCCTCACTTTGGGCGGTGGTGGCATCGGCCAGGTCTGGGGCCCAACCTCCGAGGACGACGCGGTGGCGACGCTTCGCCACGCCGTCGACAATGGCATCGATCTCATCGATGCGGCGCCTGGCTACAAGATCTGCGAAGCAATGATCGGCCGCGCCTTCGAAGGCAAGCTGCCGCCCGGCGTCCGCGTCACCACCAAGCATGGCCTTGGCACCGTGCCCGCGGATGAGGTCTATCCCCGCCTGCGCCGCTCGCTTGAAGCCAGCCTCAAGGATATGCGGCTCGAACGGGTCGACATGATGCTGCTGCACAGCGAAATCCGTCCCGATGACTTCCAATACCCCGCCGGCCAGCCGCCCCGCGACGAACGCTCCACCGCTTTGTCGCTCTATCGCGCCGCCGTCCGCCCGGCTTTCGCCCGGCTGGTGGAGGAAGGACTGATCGGCCATTGGGGCATTACCGGCATCAACCATGCCGCCGCCACCATCGAGGCCCTCTCGGAAGGGTCCCGCCCTGCCGCGGTGCAGGCCATCGCCAACTTGCTCGATAGTCCCGGCGAAATGAACGGCACCGGCCTCGCCCCACGCCCGCGCGACGTCATCGCCGCCGCGCAGGCCAATGGCGTCGGCGTCATGGGCGTCCGCGCGGTGCAGGCCGGTGCGCTGACCTCGGGCCTCGACCGGGCGGACAATTCCCCGACCTCGGAGGACTTCCGCCGCGCCGCGCCCTATCGTGCCCTCTGCGCCCAATGGGGCGAGGACCCGGCCATCGTGGCCCATCGCTACGCTCTGGGCATTGAGGGCGTCGATACCCTGGTGCTGGGCGTCAAGAACGTCGCCGAGCTCGATGCCGCCCTGCTGGCCGAGCGGCGCGGCCCCCTCGATGCCGAGCAGCGCGCCGCCATCGAGGCGCTGGGCCTGCGCTGACAGCGAAAGGGCCGCCCCATCAAGGAGCGGCCCTGTTCATATCCGGTTGGATTTCGTTCAGAAATCAGAGCTGGCTGATGCAGACCGAGGTCGTGCCGCGATTGCGGAAGCCCAGCTTGGTGGCCGCAGCCTTGGAAAGGTCGATGATGCGGCTGCCGTGGAACGGCCCGCGATCGTTGATGGTGACCTGGACCTCTTCGCCGGTCCGCTGGTCAACGACCGAGACCTTGGTGCCGAAGGGGAGGGAACGATGCGCCGCCGTCATGGCGTTCTCGTTGAAGATTTCCCCTGACGCGGCCCGTTTCCCGTTGAAACCGGGACCGTACCAGGAGGCGCCGCCGCATTGGGCATAGGCTGCAGTGGAAAGGGTGAGGAAAGCTGCAGCAACTGCGGCGACGGAAACGGCTTTTCTAATCAAACTCAGACACTCACTTCAGTTATGGTGAGTGCTCACTAGCGGGCCGTGCCGGCCACAATGTGCCCATGCTGGCCACATCAGGCCGGACCTGGGCCTGTGTTGCGCTTATGCTGCAGCAGTTGCGGCAATATTTCCGCCCTGTTGCTGAACCGATCGGCACAACTGAAGAAAATGAATCCGCGATCGCGCGATTCCGTAGCAGCGCGCAGCAGCGATCGGCCCGATGCTGGATTCATCTTGCCCGCTGTGGCCATGACGTCACAGTTCCCCGGCAACTGTCCCAAAATCGTACATTGCGGGTGGTTCCGCAGGAAATCTGGACCATGAGGCGGCCGTTTTCGGCCGATTGTGGCGCGATTGCGGCGGCTCGATCGGGCGGGGACCGGCTGGCCGGGCACCCCCGCGGAAATGTCATGGCGCCCCCGCCGGTGCATACCGGCGCACTTTCGGTGCCGGCGATAACCCTTTGCCAATGACTTCGGAGTCAGACTTGCCGCGCTTAGGACGCAGGCAATGACATTTCTATTTCCCCATCGGCCCGGCGCGCCGTCTGCGACAGCAGCGGCCCGACGGGACGAGCATCATGGCATCAGGACGATCGGCCGGCTGGTAGTGCTGTGCGCGGTCGGTCTGGTGGTTGCCGCCGTGCTGCTGATCGGCACGGCCTTGCAGGTCATGCGCAGTCTCGACGACGCCGATCTCGCCAACGAGCGCCTGCGCGCTGCCAATGCCATTGACGCCATGGTGACCATCCACGGCGCGCTGACCGACGAGCACGTCATTGCCCTCGGCAAGGTCGCCGGCCTGTCCAACGCCCACCTCTCGGACAGGCTCGAAACCGATTCCAGGCTCCAGCAGGTCCCGCTCCTCGCCGAGCAGGGCCCTTCGGGCAGCTACCTCACCTGGACGCGCTCGGACCTGGCCGAAAGAACCTTTCGCCAGTTTGCGCCCGTTCGTCTGCCCATCATCGGGGGCATGCTGCTGCTGGTGCTGGGCGTCATGCTGCAACTGCGCCGCGTGGTCGCCGATATCGAGCGCCAGCGGCAACTGGCCCATCGCCAGTCCCGCAGCGACGTGGTGACGGGGCTGGCCAATCGGCTGGCCTTCGAGACCGCCCTCGATGACCTGGCCCGGACCGCGACGCCCTTCGCCATTCTCATCCTCGATCTCGACCGCTTCAAGGACATCAACGACGCCTTCGGCCATGCCGCCGGTGACGAAGTGCTGCGCACCGTCGGGGCCCGCCTGTCGCGCCTGCTCTATCCCGCGGACCTGCTGGCGCGGCTGGGTGGCGACGAATTCGTCTTGCTCTGCACTAGCCGGCCCACCCGGTCGGCCCTGGCCGCCCTGGCGCAGCAATGCATCGCCGCGATCGAGCAACCGATCGAGCTTGAGGGCAGGGCAATGCGGGTCGGCGTGAGCCTGGGCATCGTCCCCGCCGGGGCGCTGGGCCTGCCGCCCTCGACGCTGATGGGGGCGGCCGATGCCGCGCTCTACCGCGCCAAATCGGTCCCGGGCAGCACATTCCGCTTCGCTGGCGATGACGCGAGCCCGACTATGGTCGTTCCGGAACTGCTGGTCACAGCCTAGGACCTATTCATTTTTGAATGAATTGCCTGCAGTCATGGGCAAAAGCAAAACGTGGATGATTGGGCTAATTTCTCCATCACAGAGAAAGGAACCACCCATGACCAACCTCGCCCCCCTGCAACCCGCCAACGCTCCCGATACCAATGCGCGCCTGCTGCAGCGCCTCGAGGGCGGCGTCATGCTGGCCCTGGGCATCATCGCCTATGCCTGGCTGGGTCAGTCATGGCTGACATTCGGCATCCTGCTGCTGGCGCCCGACCTCGCCATGCTGGGCTACCTGCGCTCCACCGCCGTGGGAACGCTGACCTATAATCTTGCCCATACCTATGTCGGGCCCGCCCTGCTGGCTTTGCTGGGTCTCGCCACGGGTCCCCTGGCCTTTGGCCTCGCCGCCATCTGGACCGCCCATATCGGCGTCGACCGCCTGCTGGGCTACGGCCTCAAGCTCGACTCCGGCTTCGAGCACACCCATCTGGGACCCATCGGCAAGGCGCGCCGCGCCGAGACAGCGACGCGCTGACCTTCAGCCCTTCGCCACCCGATAGTCCATATGGGTGGCGAAGCGGGTGGCGCGGGCGCCGATGGGTTCGAGAATGGCGTTCAGCCCGTCCCACAGGCGCTCGCCCCGCTCCAGGATCACTGGCGCGATCTGCAGGTGCAGCATGTCGACCGCGCCCGCATTGAGATAGTGCCGCAACGTACTGACGCCGCCGGCAATGACGACATTGCGGTCGCCGGCCACCTGCTTGGCCCGCGCCATTGCCACCTCCGGACCTTCGGTCACGAAGTGAAACACCGTGCCGCCCTCCATCTCGATCGGCGGCTTGGCATGGTGCGTCAGCACGAAGACCGGCGCATGATAGGGCGGGTTCGGCCCCCACCAGCCCTTCCACTCGTCTTCCCAGGCATCCGGCCCCGGCGCGGCGAACATGTTCCGCCCCATGATGAAGGCGCCATAATTGCAGATGGCGTCGATTTCGGCCCGGTTGTTCTCGGCATCCTCGAACATCCAGCGATGCAAATGCTCTGGCTCGACCGTACCAAACGGCCGCTCCCGGCTCTGGTTCAGTCCCGTGCCGAAGCCATCGAGCGATAGCGTCATGTGCGCGTCTACGCTAACCATCTTGCATCCTCCAATTAACTTAAGTACATGCTTAAGTGATGGCGAACGACCCGTCAAGATTGCTCGGGCGATCGCAGCATGTCGAAATCGACCCATCCCGCCCGTCAGGGATGTATCGCAACTCTTCTTGACCGGTAATCCATGACCATTGACCTTCAGACCACCCTCATCATCGTCGCCCGCCTCCTGATCGGCGGTGCCTTCCTCGTTGCCGGCCTGCGCAATATCAGTGCCATTAACGGGCTTGCCGGCTTCATCGGGTCACGCGGGCTCCCCCTGCCGCGTTTGGCCGCCATCGCCGGCGTCGCGCTGGAAATCGTCGGTGGCGCACTGGTCGCCATCGGGCCCTTCGCTCTTTATGGCGGCATCGGCCTCGCGGTCTTCTGCATCCTGGCCACGCTGATCTTCCACAATTTCTGGGACTATCAGGGCGCCGAGCGCGTCAATCACCTCAACGCCTTCATCAGCAACACCGCGCTCACCGGCGGCTTCCTGCTGGTCGTGGCAACCCTGTGACGAAATCGGCGCTCAGGCCTTTGGCCGCGGCGTCAGGCCATACAAAAACAGCTGTTCGAGATAGCGCGCAGCGTCCTCGAACCGGCCTTCGCCATTGCGCCCCGACCCCAGTACCGCCCGCACCTGCACGTCAAAGTCGGCATAATGCTGCGTGGTCGCCCAGATCGAGAAGATCAGGTGATAGGGATCGGTGCGGGCCAGCTTGCCCTGGTCCATCCAGGTCAGCAGCACCTTGGCCTTTTCGTCGACCAGGTTCTTGAGATCCACCTCGATCATCTCGATGATGCGTGGGGCGCCCTGCAGCATCTCATTGGCGAACAGCCGGCTCTCGCGCGGAAAGTCGCGCGCCATTTCCAGCTTGCGGCGGATATAGGAGCGGATCTCGGGGAAGGGATCGCCATCGGCATCCATGCTCTGCAGCGGCGCCAGCCAGGTTTCGAGCAAGGCTGCCATCAGCCGGCGGTGGATCTCTTCCTTGCGGGGAAAGTAATAGAGCAGGTTGGGTTTGCTCATCCCGGCCACTTCGGCGATCTGGTCGATCGTCGCGCCGCGGAAGCCATGCACCGAAAACACCTCAAGCGCCGCCTCGAGAATGACGTCCTGCTTTTCGCGCTGGATGCGTGTCAGCGGGCGCGGCTTGGCATGCGGATGCGCCGCTGCCTTGGCGTCGGCCTTGTGCTGGCGCTTGGGGGTGGCTGCAGGATCGGCACTTTTCACTTTGGTCGGCGGCATTTTCGCCTTGCTAGAAAGTTTGGGAGTGCTAACATTTTTCCAACTGGTCAAAATTTCCGGACTTAACGGTCCCGCGTCAAGAGCCAAATGACAGGCCAGAGCAGAATCAATGGGAGCCAGACCGTCGTGTCCAATTCAAATGCCGTGGTGCCGAACGACCTGAGCGCCTTCTGGATGCCCTTTACGGCAAATCGGCAGTTCAAGAAATCCCCGCGCATGTTCGTTGCCGCCAAGGACATGCACTACACCACCAGTGACGGCCGCCAGGTGCTCGATGGCACGGCTGGCCTGTGGTGCGTCAATGCCGGCCATGCCCGTCCCAAAATCGTCGAAGCCATCGCCAGGCAGGCCGCCGAGCTCGATTATGCTCCCGCCTTCCAGATGGGTCACCCCAAGGCGTTCGAGCTGGCCAACCGTATCGTCGATGTCGCCCCTGATGGCATGAACCATGTGCTGTTCACCAATTCGGGTTCCGAGTCGGTCGAAACTGCGCTCAAGGTGGCGCTGGCCTATCACCGGGTGAAGGGCGACGGCGCCCGCTCCCGCCTCATCGGCCGCGAGCGCGGCTATCACGGCGTCAATTTCGGCGGCATTTCGGTGGGTGGCATCGTCACTAACAGAAAGATGTTCGGTACGCTGCTGACCGGCGTCGACCACATGCCGCACACCCATAACCTGAGCAAGAACGCCTTCTCCAAGGGCCTGCCCGAGCATGGCGTGGAACTGGCCGATGAGCTCGAGCGCATCATCACCCTGCATGATGCCTCGACCATCGCCGCCGTCATCGTCGAGCCAGTGGCCGGCTCCACCGGCGTGCTCATTCCGCCGGCAGGTTACCTGCAGCGCCTGCGCGACATCACCAAGAAGCATGGCATCCTGCTGATCTTCGACGAAGTCATCACCGGCTTCGGGCGTTTGGGTACCCCATTCGGCGCCGATTATTTCGGCGTCACGCCCGATATCATGGTCACCGCCAAGGGCCTGACCAATGGCGTCATCCCCATGGGCGCTGTGCTGGTCTCCTCCGAGATCCACGATGCCTTCATGCAGGGCCCCGAACACGTCATCGAGTTTTTCCACGGCTATACCTATTCGGGTAATCCCATCGCCTCGGCGGCGGGCCTGGCCACGCTCGAAACCTACAAGGAAGAGGGCCTGCTCACCCGCGGCGCCGAACTGGCCCCGATCTGGCAGGATGCGCTGCATTCGCTCAAGGGCGAACCCCATGTCATCGACATCAGGAATATCGGCCTTGTCGGCGCCATCGAGCTTGAACCCATTGCCGGCCAGCCAACCAAGCGCGCCTTCTCGGCCTTCCTCAAATGCTTCGAGACCGGCTACCTGATCCGCACCACCGGCGACATCATCGCCATGTCCCCGCCGCTCATCGTTTCTGAGTCGCAAATCGGCGAACTGATCGACGGCGTGCGCACCGCCCTGCGGAGTATCGACTGATGAACACCATCGAAAACGCCGTTGCCGGCAAACGCTATGTCTCCTCGGGCCGCCGCGTGCCGGTCTTCAATCCGGCCACCGGCGAGGTCTCGGCTGAACTGCCGCTCTCGACGATGAGCGAACTCAACGACGCTGTTGCTTCGGCGAAAAAGGCGCAGGTCGCCTGGGGCAATACCCCGCCGATGAAGCGCGCCCGCGTCATGTTCAAGTTCAAGGCGCTGCTCGATCAGTATGCCGATGACCTGGCCCGCGAAATCTCGCGCGAACACGGCAAGGTGCATGATGACGCCCTTGGCGAAGTCGCCCGCGGCATCGACTGCGTCGATTTTGCCTGTGGCATCCCGCAGCTATTGAAGGGCGAATTCAGCCGCAATGTTGGCCCGAGCATCGATTCCTATTCCGATCGTCAGCCGCTGGGCGTCGTCGCCGGGATCACCCCGTTCAACTTCCCGGCCATGGTGCCGATGTGGATGTATCCGGCCGCCATCGCCTGCGGCAACGCCTTCATCCTGAAGCCCTCCGAGCGCGATCCCAGCGCCTCCATGCTGGCCTGGAACCTCTTCATGGAGGCCGGCCTTCCCGAAGGCATCCTCAATATCGTCCATGGCGACAAGGAAATGGTCGACGGCATTCTCGATCACCCCGATATCAAGGCGGTCTCCTTCGTCGGCTCGACCCCGATTGCCGAATATGTCTACCAGCGGGGCACCCGCGCCGGTAAGCGCGTCCAGGCCCTGGGCGGCGCCAAGAACCACATGGTCATCCTGCCCGATGCCGATCTCGACCAGGTCGCCGATGCGCTGATGGGCGCCGGTTATGGCTCGGCGGGCGAACGCTGCATGGCCATTTCCGTTGCCGTGCCGGTCGGCAAGGAAACCGGCGATGCGCTGGTCGCCAAGCTCAAGCCACGCGTCGAAAGCCTCAAGATCGGCCCGGCCACCGACAAGGACGCCGAAATGGGTCCTGTCGTCACCAAGATGCACCGCGACAAGATCGTCGGTTACATCGACGCTGGTGTGGAGCAGGGCGCCGACCTCGTTGTCGATGGCCGCGGCTTCACCCTCCAGGGCTATGAAGGCGGCTACTATGTCGGCGGCACCCTGTTCGACCACGTCACGCCAGACATGACCATCTACAAGGAAGAAATCTTCGGCCCTGTGCTCTCTGTGGTCCGCGCCGACACCTATGATGCGGCGGTCAAGCTCATCAACGACCACGAATACGGCAATGGCACTGCCATTTTCACCCGCGACGGCGACGCCGCCCGCGAATTTGCCGACAAGATCGAAGTGGGCATGGTGGGCATCAACGTGCCGATCCCGGTTCCCGTCGCCTATCACTCCTTCGGCGGCTGGAAGCGCTCGCTGTTTGGCGATCACTCCATCTACGGCCCCGAAGGCGTGCATTTCTACACCCGCCTCAAAACCGTCACCACCCGCTGGCCCGCCGGCATCAAGGGCGGCGCCGAATTCTCGTTCCCCAGCGTCAAATAGGACTGTTGCCCATGTCTGCCCCAGGAGAAAACCTTCGCATCAATGGTGATCGGCTCTGGGACAGTCTCATGGAGATGGCCAGGATCGGTCCGGGCATCGCTGGCGGTAACAACCGCCAGACCCTGACCGACGAAGACGGCGAAGGCCGCCACCTGTTCAAGCGCTGGTGCGACGAGGCGGGCCTCACCATGGGCGTCGACCAGATGGGCACCATGTTCATGACCCGCCCGGGCACCGATCCCGATGCCCTGCCGGTCTATGTCGGCAGCCACCTCGATACCCAGCCCACCGGCGGCAAATATGACGGCGTACTCGGGGTGTTGTCGGCGCTCGAAGTCGTGCGCTCGCTCAATGACATGGGCATCAGGACCAAACACCCGATCGTTGTCACCAACTGGGCCAACGAGGAGGGCGCCCGCTTCGCCCCCGCCATGCTGGCCTCTGGCGTCTTTGCCGGCGTCCACACCCAGGACTATGCCTATTCCCGCAAGGACCAGGAGGGCAAGACCTAT
Source organism: Devosia sp. (assembly GCF_014860165.1). Lineage (GTDB taxonomy): Bacteria > Pseudomonadota > Alphaproteobacteria > Rhizobiales > Devosiaceae > Devosia. Next base: position 95,883 of record NZ_JACZKG010000008.1, on the reverse strand, counting down.
GGCGACGAACTCGCCCGCATCGGCTGGCGCGGCGAGGAAGTCGTCGGCGCCCGCAAGATGCACGCCTATTTCGAATACCACATCGAGCAGGGCCCCATCCTCGAAGCCGAAGGCAAGCAGATCGGCGTCGTCACCCACGGCCAGGGCCTGTGGTGGCTCGAATTCACCCTGACCGGCCGCGAAGCCCATACCGGCTCGACCCCGATGAACATGCGGGTCAATGCCGGCCTCGCCATGGCCCGCATCCTCGAAATGGTCCAGGCCGTTGCCATGGACCACCAGCCCGGCGCCGTCGGCGGCGTCGGCCAGATGAAGTTCTCGCCCAATTCGCGCAACGTGCTACCGGGTACCGTGGTGTTCACCGTCGACATCCGCTCGCCCGAATTGGCCAAGCTCAATGCCATGCGCGAGCAGATCGAAAGCAAGGCACAAGAAATCTGCCAGCATGCTGGTGTCGGTTACGCCATGGAAGCGGTGGGCCATTTCGACCCCGTCGCCTTCGACCCAACCCTGGTCGCCCGCGTCCGCAAGGCCGCTCAAGACCTCGGCTACAGCCACATGGACATCATCTCCGGCGCCGGCCACGACGCCTGCTGGGCCAACAAGGTCGCGCCCTCGACCATGATCATGTGCCCCTGCGTAGGCGGCCTGAGCCACAACGAAGCCGAGGATATCTCCAAGGAATGGGCGACGGCAGGGGCCGACGTGCTGTTCCATGCGGTGGTGGAAACCGCCGAAATCGTGAACTGAAGGATCAGCCCATGGCCAGCAAAGTCATCAAGAACGGCACCGTCGTTACCGCCGATCTCACCTACAAGGCCGATGTCCTAATCGACGGCGACACCATCGTCGAGATCGGCCCGAACCTGAGCGCCGATGAAACTCTCGACGCCACGGGCTGCTACATCATGCCGGGCGGGATCGACCCGCATACCCATCTCGAAATGCCCTTCATGGGCACCTATTCGGCCGATGATTTCGAATCCGGCACCCGCGCCGGGCTCTCCGGCGGCACCACCATGGTGGTCGATTTCTGCCTGCCCAGTCCCAACCAGTCGCTGCTTGAAGCCCTCCAGATGTGGGACAACAAGACCAGCAGGGCGAGCGCCGACTATTCCTTCCACATGGCCATCACCTGGTGGGGCGAACAGGTCTTCAACGAGATGGCCGATGTCGTCGATCGCGGCATCACCAGCTTCAAGCATTTCATGGCCTACAAGGGCGCGCTGATGGTCAATGACGACGAGATGTTCTCGTCGTTCCAGCGCTGCGCCGATCTGGGCGCCCTGCCGCTGGTCCATGCCGAAAACGGCGATGTCGTCGCCGCAATGACCGCCAAGCTGCTCGCCGAAGGCAATAATGGCCCCGAGGCGCATGCCTATTCCCGTCCGCCGGAAGTCGAGGGCGAGGCCACCAACCGGGCCATCATGATCGCCGACATGGCCGGGGTACCGCTCTATGTCGTGCATGTCTCCAGCGAGCAGGCGCATGAAGCCATCCGCCGCGCCCGCCAGAAAGGCATGCGCGTCTATGGCGAGCCGCTGGTGCAGCACCTGACGCTCGACGAAAGCGAGTACTTCAACCCCGACTGGGACCATGCCGCCCGCCGCGTCATGTCCCCGCCCTTCCGCAACAAAAGCCATCAGGATTCGCTCTGGGCCGGCCTGCAGTCGGGCTCTCTCTCGGTTGTCGCCACCGACCATTGCGCCTTCACCACCGCGCAGAAGCGCAATGGCATCGGCAATTTCTCCAAGATCCCCAATGGCACTGGCGGGCTTGAGGATCGTCTCCCCGTGCTGTGGACCGCAGGTGTGAACACAGGTCGCCTGACCATGAACGAATTCGTGGCCGTGACCTCCACCAACATCGCCAAGATTCTTGGCCTCTACCCCAAGAAGGGCGCCGTCCTCGTCGGTGCCGATGCCGACCTCGTGGTGTGGGACCCCAAGCGCTCCAAGACCATCGCCGCGGCCAACCAGCAATCGTCCATCGACTACAACGTGTTCGAAGGCTTCCAGGTCACCGGCCTGCCGCGCTTCGTGCTGAGCCGCGGCAAGGTGTCCATCGTCGAAAACGAGATCAAGACCGAAGAAGGCCATGGCAAGTTCGTCGGCCGCGAGGCGAAGAACCCGGTCAATCGGGCGCTCAGCCAGTGGAAAGACATCGTCGCGCCGCGCAAGGTGGAGCGATCTGGCATTCCGGCCACGGGGGTGTGACCTGTTTCTGCGATGGCTCTCGGCCCACCTTGTGACGGTATATGTTGGCTCGCTCGTGATTGTCGCGGGTACCGACGTGCTCGCATTTGGCTGGCCGACCGGCTTGGGAGGCATAGGCAAATGGTTAGGTGGCTTCATGATTTTCTTTATCATTGGCATCCTGACCTTGCCCATATGTCTTGGGCTTCGCTTTGTCATAGAACGACTTGGACAGCGCAACCTGCCTACGGCGACCGTCGCCGGAACGCTGGTGGGCTTGGCAATCATCCCGGTGCTGCAGCCAATGTACCCCGACATTTCAATGACAACGATGCCGGTCGGCTTGCTCCTCGTGCACGTGCTTGCGGGTTGCGCAGGCGGGCTTGCATGGTACGTCACCGAACTGTCTCAAACACCGCGCCCGCAGCGCACGGTATAATTTAGTCGAGGGCACGCATTTGACGTCTGTGGTATCTGCCGAACATCTCGGCCTCACCTTCAAGACCAATGATGGCGACGTCATTGCCCTCAGCGACGTCAACCTCACCATCAACAAGGGCGAGTTCGTCTCCTTCATCGGTCCTTCCGGCTGCGGCAAGACCACCTTCCTGCGCACCATTGCCGATCTCGAGCGGCCCACTTCGGGCACGCTCACCATCAATGGCCAGACACCCGACCAGGCCCGCAAGTCCCGGGCTTATGGCTATGTGTTCCAGGCGCCGGCGCTCTATCCCTGGCGCACCATCGAAAAGAACATCGCCCTGCCGCTCGAAATCATGGGCTATTCGCAGACCCAGCAGGCCGAGCGCATCAAGCGCACCATGGACCTGGTGAACCTCTCCGGCTTCGAGAAGAAATACCCTTGGCAACTCTCGGGAGGCATGCAGCAGCGCGCCTCCATTGCCCGCGCTCTGGCCTTCGATGCCGACCTGCTGCTGATGGACGAGCCCTTTGGCGCGCTCGACGAAATCGTCCGCGATCACCTCAATTCCGAACTGCTCAAGCTCTGGGACGCGACGAAGAAGACCATTTGCTTTGTCACCCACTCCATCCCCGAGGCGGTGTACCTCTCGACCAAGATCGTGGTCATGTCGCCCCGCCCGGGCCGGGTGACGGATGTGATCGAGAGCAATCTCCCCAAGGAGCGCCCCCTCGATATCCGCGAGACGCCGGAATTCCTCGCCATTGCCGCGCGGGTGCGCGACGGCCTGCGCGCCGGGCATTCCTATGAGGAGACGGTGTGATGCGCGCCTTCCTCCTCGGCCTGGTCGCATCCCTGGCTGCATTGCTGTTTTCAGGCACCGCCGTGGCTCAGTCGTCGAGCGACAAGGCCAGCGACGGCGCGTTCACCGGTATTGCGCTCATCACCGACGATCCCAATTGGCACGAGCTGTTCCAGCGCCCCGAGACGCCGCATATCAGTGGCGTCGATAGATTGGCTGGCGGCGAGCGGGGCACGCTGGCCATTATCTTCAGCAATGCCGAACCGCGCGATGGCATGGTCAGCATCGTCTGCGACGTCACGGTCTTTGATCCTGCCGGTTCTCGGCTGATTGTCGATTCGGGCCCTTGCTACGACGGGCCTTATGCGGGTCCCAATATACTCCATCCGACGCTGCTTGATCTCAGCTTCGGCATCGGTGAGGACGAGCCTGAAGGCAAAGCCGGGTTCAAGGTGACGCTGCGCGATGTGCATTCCGGACGGGAAGTCGATCTCGAGGTAGGCTTCACGCAGGGAGGCGCGCCATAAAACGCACCCTGCCCATAGCAATCGTCCTGCTGGCCATCGTCGCCATCTGGTACGCCGCTGCCATCGGCATGAATGCCCAGTGGCAGAACGACGTCTATCGCCGCGGCGACATTGCCAATGTCTCCGCCACCCAATTCGTCCTCGATACGTGGAACCAGGAAAAGCCCGTTCTACCCACCGCCCACCAGGTGTTCGGCGAATTGTGGAACGCCACCGTTCTGGTCGCACCCAACAAGCCGCGCAGCCTCGTCTTCCACGCCTGGGTCACCTTCTCGGCCACGGCGCTGGGCTTCCTCATGGGTTCGGTGCTCGGCATCGGGCTGGCTGTGCTGATCGTCCATAACGAGGCGATAAACCGCTCGCTGATGCCGTGGATCGTGGCCAGCCAGACCATCCCCATCCTGGCGCTGGCGCCGCTGATCGTGGTCATCGGCTTCAATATCTTCACGGGCACTTTTGGCATCCCGACCGATCCGGCGCGGCTTATGAGCAAGGCGATCATCTCGGCCTATCTCAGCTTCTTCCCCGTCGCGGTCGGCATGGTCAAGGGCCTGCGTTCGCCCGAGGCCATCCAGCTAGACCTGATGCACACCTACAATGCCTCGCCGAGCCAGACCTTCTGGAAACTGCGCTGGCCCGCGGCCATGCCCTTCCTCTTCGCCTCGCTCAAGGTCGGCGTGGCGGCGAGTCTCGTCGGCGCCATCGTCGGCGAATTGCCGACCGGGGCGGTCGCCGGCCTCGGCGCGCGGCTGCTGGCCGGATCCTACTACAGCCAGACCGTGCAGATCTGGGCGGCGCTCTTCGCCGCTTCGATCCTTGCGGCTTTGCTGGTCATCGCCGTCGGCGTGGTCGAACGCCTCGTCAATCGCTCCATGGGGGCGCGTCCGGCATGAGCCAGCTGCAATTCTTCCTTGCCCTTGTCGCCGGTGGTCTCTCGGCCGCCGCACTGGCCTTGAGCGTCGTCACCCCGCTGGAGACCGCCCTGCTGCTCAAGGCCTTTCTGGCGCTGGGCTTCCTGTCGCTCATCCGCTTCTATCGGCCATTCGGCCTTTGGGCCGACGGCATTATCGCGGTGCTCGGCGCCGTTGCGGTACTGCTGAGCATTGGCGTCATCGCACCGACGCCGCCCTTCTTCTGGATGGCGCTGGTCGCCGCCTGGCTGTTTGCCTGGCTGTTCGTCGAACGGCTCAGCACGGCGCTGGCGCCGGGCCTGGCGGACAGTGCCGGCCTCGGCCTCATCATCCCGGTGGCCTTCGGCCTCACCATTCTGGTCGCCTGGGAGGTCATCACCCGCGCCGGCAACGTGCCGCAGGTCATCCTGCCGCCGCCCTCGATGATCGGCGCGCGTATCGCCGCCTCGGTCCCCACCCTGCTCGCCGATTTCCAGCAGACCTTCCTCAAGGCCGTGCTGATCGGCTACGCGCTCGGCTGCGGGCTCGGCTTTGTCGTGGCCATCCTCATCGATCGCTCGCCCTTCCTCAAATCGGGGCTCCTGCCGCTGGGCAATTTCGTCTCGGCTTTGCCTATTGTGGGGGTCGCGCCCATCATGGTCATGTGGTTCGGCTTCGACTGGCCATCCAAGGCGGCGGTCGTGGTCATCATGACCTTCTTCCCCATGCTGGTGAATACCGTGGCCGGCCTCAATGCATCCTCCGCCATCGAGCGCGACCTGATGCGCACCTATGCCGCCGGCTATTGGCAAACCCTTATGAAGTTACGGCTTCCCGCTGCGGGCCCCTTCATATTCAACGCCCTCAAGATCAACTCGACTCTGGCCTTGATCGGCGCAATCGTAGCGGAATTCTTCGGGACGCCCATTGTGGGAATGGGTTTCCGGATTTCTACCGAAGTCGGCCGGATGAATGTCGACATGGTATGGGCCGAGATCGCGGTGGCGGCTGTCGCGGGCTCGGTCTTTTACGGGGTGATCGTCCTCATCGAAAGGGGCGTCACCTTCTGGCATCCGTCTGTGCGTGGTGCATAGACGATGCCGAACTCAGGGAAAACGGCAATGAAGAAACTTCTAATCGGCGCCCTTGCAGGCGCAATGACGATGGCGGCAGTGGGTGGTGCTTGGGCCCAGGATACCGTCACTCTCCAGCTCAAGTGGGTCACCCAGGCCCAGTTCGCCGGCTATTACGTCGCCCAGGCCAAGGGCTTTTATGAGGAAGAAGGCCTTACGGTCGAAATCAAGCCGGGCGGCCCTGACATTGCACCCGAGCAGGTAATTGCCGGCGGCGGCGCCGATGTCATCACCACCTGGATGGCCGCGGGCCTTGCCGCCCGCGAGCGCGGTGTGCCGCTGGTCAATATCGCCCAGCCCTTCAAGTCCTCGGGCCTTCTCCTGACTTGCCTCAAGGAAGCCGGCGTTGAGACCACTGCCGATTTCCCGGGCAAGACGCTGGGCGTCTGGTTCTTCGGCAATGAATATCCGTTCTACGCCTGGATGGCCAAGCTCGGCCTGTCCACCGAAGGCGGTGCCGAGGGCGTCGAAGTGCTCAAGCAGGCCTTCAACGTCGATCCGCTGATCCAGAAGCAGGCCGCCTGCATCTCCACCATGACCTATAACGAATATGGCCAGGTGCTGAAGGCCGGCATCACGCCCGAAGAGCTGACGGTGTTCAACTACCGCGACGAAGGCGTCGGCATGCTCGAGGACGGCCTCTATGTGCTCGAGGAAAACCTGGCCGATCCGGCCTTTGTCGAGAAGATGACCAAGTTCGTCCGCGCCTCGATGAAGGGCTGGGCCTATGCCCGCGACAATGCCGAGGAAGCCGCCCAGATCGTGCTCGACAATGACTCGACCGGCGCCATGACGCTCGAAGACCAGCTCTACCAGATGACCGAGGTCAACAAGCTGACCGAAGGCTCGACCGGCGCCCTCGATCCGGCCGATTACCAGCAGACCGTCGATACGCTGCTTTCCGCTGTGTCGCCCGACAATCCGGCAATCACCAAGGCTCCGGAAGGCGCCTTCACCACCGTCGTCACCGACGGCCTCTAGGCCGAACATGACCGCAAGATAAGCTCCCTTGAGGGAACTGGATGCCTGGAAGGCGGGGAGAGATCCCCGCCTTTTCCTTTGCGCCAAAGCGCTCGCCCAAATGTGCACATAATTGATGCAACTTCGGAACGATTCATGCTGTCGGACGGTTGAAAGCGCACTGCGTCAATCAAGAAGAAGGCATCATCCCATGAACTCCATCATCTATATCGTCGGCCTCATCGTCATCGTCATGGCCATCCTGTCGTTCATCGGTCTTGCCTGACCCTATCCTGGCAAGATCAACAACAACAAAATCAGGAGAGACTCCCATGACCATTGATGCGCCCGCGGGCGTTGTCGTCACCAATTCAGTCGCCGGTAACAGGGATCAGTCATCCTATGTCGATTGGCCCGCGATTATTGCTGGGATTATTCTGGCTTCGGCCATCAGCCTTGTGCTGATCAGCTTCGGCTCGGCTGTCGGCCTCAACTTCCTCGATTTCGGTTATGGCGATGGTCCCAATCCCATCTTCGTCGGTATTGCGGCCGCGACCTGGTTTCTCTGGGTGCAGATTTCGAGCTTCATGGCCGGTGGCTATCTCACCGGCCGTCTGCGTCGCCGCTATTTTGACGCCAATGAAGACGAAAGCGATCTGCGCGACGGTGCCCATGGCCTGCTGGTCTGGGCCGGTGCGGCAATCCTGGGCACCATGATCGCCGTCGGCGGTATCGGTGCCGCAGCCAATGCAGTCGGCTCTGCCGCAGCAACGGCCACGACCGCTGCATCCAACGTTGCCGAAGGCGCCGCCGATGCGGTTGATCCCAACGCCTACTTCGTCGACACCATGTTCCGCTCGGCCCAGCCGGCTGCGGACAGCGAAGTGGCGCGTGGCGAAGCCGGCCGCATCTTTGCCCAGGCAGCTCTGGGTGATGGCACCGTGGCCGAGGAAGACCGCACCTACCTCGCCAGTGTCGTCGCCGCCAATACCGGCCTGACTCCGGAAGAGGCCCAGGCCCGCGTCGATCAGACTATCGCCAATGTGGAAGCTGCCCGCCAGGAAGCCCTCGAAGCGGCCCGTATTGCCCGCAACACCGCCATTATCGGCGCCTTCCTGCTCGCCGCATCGCTGCTGGTCTCGGCCATCGGCGCCTATTGGGCGGCCCAGAAGGGCGGCAACCATCGCGACGAAAACACGGTCTTCGCCGGCGTTTTCAAGCGCTTCTAAATCGTCAGAAAGGAAACAACCATGCTACGCGGTCTTGGACTTTGGCTTCTCGGCGTGCCGATCTGGCTGATCATCATCATCGTTCTCTTCCTGCGCTAGGAAGAGCCAAGGCGGGGAGCAATCCCCGCCTTTTTCACGCGCTCAGGCTGTGTGCGTCTCCAGCCACTTGATGAGCTGCACGCGCGACTGGCCAGCGCCCACCTTGAGATCGACCGGCTCGCCATTCCTGAACACCATCAGCGTCGGCATCGCCCGCACATTGTACTGCACGGTGATGCCCGGATTGGAATCGACGTCGAGCTTGACGATCTTGACGCTGTCGGCGAGCGTCTCGGCCAGCTCGTCGATAGCGGGCTCCATGGCCTTGCAGGGCGGGCACCATTCGGCCCAGAAATCCACCAGCACCGGGCGGTCCGACGCCAGCACTTCGGTTGCGAAATTGGCGTCAGTCACATGCAGGGCCATCACTCATCTCCATCGGCAGTGGACGATGAAGGCTAGAGAGAGTCGGCCATCTTGGGAAGGCATACAATATGTGGTGGGTGGATGAAGAGAGAATGTCCTTCTCCACCCACTGCTTTTGATCGAAGCTCCTACTCCACCGTCATTGCCCGGCTTGTCCGGGCAATCCATCCCTCCGCCTATGCCGGAGCATGGATCACCCGGACAAGCCGGGTGATGACGAAGTGGAGCTATCGAGCGCTGGCAGGCGCGGAAGCCCACAAACAAAAACACCGCCGGATCGCTCCAGCGGTGTCTTCATAAATTCGTCGCCCGATCTCAGGCGGCGTGGCCTTCGAGCCACTTGGTGAGGCCCGCCTTGGGAGTGCCGGCACCGATCTTCATGTCAGCGGCTTCGCCGCCCTTGAACAGGATCATCGTCGGAATCGAGCGCACGCCATACTTGCTGGCCGTGCCCGGATTGTCGTCGACATTGAGCTTGACGATCTTGACCCTGCCGGCCAGTTCAGTCGAAAGCTCATCGAGCAGTGGTGCGATCGCGCGGCATGGCCCGCACCACTCTGCCCAGAAATCCACGAGGACGGGCTCTTTGGAGTTAAGGACTTCCTCGCCAAAATTGGCGTCGGAAACGTGAGTAGTCATGGGTTATTTGCCTTCTGGGTTAAAGCGGCGGTCTCTGTGCGCCTAAAGCTGGGGAGAGTCCAGCCTAGGGGCAAGTCCACTCACCGCATGGTGAAGCCCCTTGCCCCTGCCGCCAGCTTGTCCGAGGGCAGAAACATCAATGATTCCAGTCGTGTCCACAATATTCCCGCTCGCACGGTTCGTCCGGGGAAAAGCTGACCTGCAACCAACGCATATAATCCGAGCTGGGTAAGATAGTTCCCCGGCACATCGCCCGGCCCCCCGGGCACCGATGCGTCGGACTTGTAGTCGACCACCATTACCCCCGACTCGTCAATGACAAGGCGATCGATCCGGCCCGCGAGACGGATATCTTCGCCATCCCTGACGGCATCGACCAGGAACGGCACTTCGGCGCGGCTGCCGGGCCCGAACAGGGCCGCCAGCTCGGGACGGGTCAGGATGGAGATGGCCTTGGCGCCGAGCGCGGCATGGCTGGCTGGCGCATCGGGCAACAGCACCAGCAGCGCCTTGGGCACGACCTCGGGCCAAAGGGCGGGCGCAACCCGGCCCAGATGCTGCAGCAAAGCGTGGAGCGCGATGCCTTCCTTGCGCGCCGCATCGGCGTCGCGCACCTGTTCGGCCAGGCTGTCGAGCGCCAGCGCCGGCGCCACATGGGCGCGGGCCGACGATGGCGTCACGATCGGAATGGCCGGAGGCGGCGGCACCGCAGCGGGACGGATGGGCGGATCGGCCGGCCGCACCGGGGGGCCAAGGCTTTTGACCGGCTGCGGCGGCACCCGCTCGCGCGGATAGACCAGGGCAAGCTCGCGGCCTTCCGCGTCCAGCTGGCTTTCGCTCGCGTCCCGCAGGGCGCGGTCGATGGCCTGATACCAGGTGTTCTCCAGCTGGCGATCCACCTTCGAGCCGGGGGTCAGCGCGCCCGTGACGTAAAGTTCGTCTTCTGCCCGGGTCATGGCGACATAGAGCTTGCGCCAGTATTCCTTGCCGAGATTGGCCTCGATCGCGTCGCGCGCCGCCTTGCTGCCCTCGGCGTGCTGCCGGCTGCCCGATGCATGCATGAGCAGCGGTCCGGGCGCCCTGTCGAGCACATAGACCGGCCGGTTGACCTGGTTGCCCTGCGGCTTGCTGGCGGCGTCGGCCAGGATGACAACGGGCGCCTCGAGCCCTTTTGCCCCATGCACGGTCATGACGCGCACGCCGCCGCTGGTTTCGTCGAGATTGCGCTTGATGGAAATTTCGGTTTGCCGCAGTTCGGCAACAAAGCCCTGCAGCGAGGGCTGCGGCCCCTGCTCATGCTTGAGCGCCAGGTCCAGCAACTCGGCAAACACCTCGTCGACTTCGTCGCCCAGCCGGGCATGGAAGCGGCGCAGACCCCCACCGGCATAGAGGACCTCGGTGAGAAATTCGAACGGCCGCTCGAAATCGAGCTCGCTGCGCCAGCGCGCGAGCTGCCGGTAGGCCGCCAGGCAGGTCGGCACGGTGCAGACCTGCAGGGACCGCCACAGCGTTGTGTGCTCGTCGCGCGGCTGCGCCAGCGCATAGAGGTCATCCTCGGTGACGTCGAACAGGGGGGAGCGCAGCAATGCGGCAAGCTGCAGGTCGTCTGCGGGATTGAGCAGCACGTCGCACAGCGCCAGCAGGTCGAGCACGGCAATATGGGTGCTGACCTCAAGCCGGTCGGCCCCGGGTGTCGGCAGGTTGTGCTTGCGCAGCGCCCGGATGATTTCCTGGAACAGCGCGCCGCGCGACTGCACCAGGATCAGCACGTCCTGCGGCCTGACCGGCACGCCGCGATTGGCCAGCGGCCGCTTGCGCGCAATCCAGCCGGCAATTTCGCCGGCTATGCGCTCGGCGACCTGCCGGGGCGCCGTGCGCTCGCCGCCCTGGGCCTGGATCGGCCAATCAGCTTCGTCACTCGCACTGGCTATTTGCTGGATGGGCGGCCAGAGCGTCACCGACCCGCCGGTGGCCTGGCGGGCGGTATCGTGATGCACCTTTTCCATCGATAGCAGTGCCGCCTGGATATCGCCCTGGTCGCTCACCAGATCGACGGCCTTGAGAATCTCGGGCAGCGTGCGGAAGCTGGTATGCAGCGGCAGCTTTTCGAACGGTATGGCGCTCTGCCTAGCCCGGACGCTGAAATCGGCGCCGGTTTCGGCGAACAACGTCGGTTCGGCGCCCTGGAATGAATAGATCGACTGCTTCTGGTCGCCCACAGCGAACAGCGAGCGGCGCCGGCCGTCACCGGCCGCGCCCGCGAAGAACTCCTCGGCAATGGCGCGAACCACCCGCCACTGCTCGGGATTGGTATCCTGGCTCTCGTCGACCAGCACGTGGTCGATGGCGGTATCGAGCTTGTACTGGACCCAGGCGCCGACTTCCCGATCGGCAAACAGGTTGCCCAGCCGCTCGACCAGGTCGTCGAAATCCATGAGTGATCGGGCCCGCTTGCGCGCTTCGTAGCGACGGGCAATGGCAGCAACGGCGTCGAGCAGGGCTTCGCTGCGCTCGATAAGCCGGGCGCTCCGCAATTCGGTGAGCAGTGTCGCCAGGCGCCCGGCCTCATCGGCCGCCAGTTGGGCCAGCACCGGATCGGCCGCCCAGACCGCCTTGGCGGGGAAGTTTTTCTGCAGCTCATCGTCCTTGGTAAGGAAGATGCCCTTCCAGCCCTCCGTATGCGGATGGTCGGGATCGACGCCGGTCATGTCCTTGAGCAGGGCGACGTTTGCAATCGAGAGCAGGCGGCGGAAATCTGCCCCGTCCAGCAAGCGGCCACCGACAATCTCGGCTTCGATCTCTGCACCGGGGCGCGGAAAGGCGACATCGGCCAGTTGACGCAGGTTGGCCTTGGCTGCGGCCGGGTCGGCCAGCACCGCGCGCAGCTTGCGGCCATCCATCAGCGCCAGTTCGATCGCCTGGGAGATCTGGAAATCGCTCAGCAGGTTGAACAGGGTCTCGACCGCATCGGCAGGACCGGCGCCGCGCAGGCCATCGGCCAGCACCGCCTCGCGCGCTGCCAGGATCATCTGCTTGCGCTCTTCATCCTCGATCACGGCAAAATCAAACGGCACGCCGGCCTCGATGGGGAAGCGGTGCAGCACGCTTTCGCAGAAGGCGTGGATGGTAAGAATTTTGAGGCCGCCCGGCGTCTCGAGGGCCCGGGCAAACAGGGTGCGCGCCCGCGTGACCATTTCCGGCACGAAGTCCTTGCCCTCGATGTCGCGCAACTCCTTGACGAGGGCTGCTTCGTCTATCGTGGCCCATTCGGCCAGCCTGGCGGCGACGCGGCTGCGCATTTCGGCTGCGGCGGCCTTGGTATAGGTGAGGCACAGGATAGCCTGCGGCCTGACCCCGCTCAGCAGCAGGCGGAGCACGCGGCGCGTCAGCACATAGGTCTTGCCGGAGCCGGCATTGGCCTCCACCCAGATGGACCAGTGGGGGTGGGAGGCCAGCGCCTGGTGGCGGCGCGTCTCCGGTGGCACCGACATGGGGCCGCGCTCGCTCACCACCATTGGATGATCTCCTCGTCGTCCTCGACCGCGGTCCATTCGGCCATGCGCATGAGATGGTCATAGGCGCCGGGGAAGCGCTGCTGCTTGACCGGCAGGATGCGGGGTACCATTGGCGTTTGGTTAAGCAGGAACAGGTCGACATGGCGCTGCATGCGCCGCACGATCTCGTCGGCGGCGGTCATGATCGTATGGCCTTCGGCCAGCGCGAACCCCTTGTCGATGAAGGCATCGGGTCCGAGCCCGATCTTGATGTAGCGCAGGGCGGATGTGTCGAGCGGCGGCACCGGCGCAAGCCCGCCCCCCTTGGCCATGGCCACCTCGAGCAGCATTTGCGGCGCTTCGAACTTCGTCATGGCGCCGGAGGTGGGAACCGAGCCGGTCTTGAAGTCGATGATCTCGAGCTTGCCATCGGTCAGCTCGTCGACCCGGTCGGCCCTGCCCGTCAGGGTGAATCCAACCGGCAAGTCCCATCGGCCATCGATTTCGGCATGGCGACGCTTGACCCGCCCGTCGCGCTCGCGCTCGAAGGCAAGGAACTGCCGCGCCGCCACGGCGAAGCGCCGGACCCAGATGTCGCGGCGCTCGGCGATGGCGTCGAAGCCGGCGAATTTATCGCGGGCAACGGCGGTGAGGATGTCGAAGGCGGCTGGGTCGGTGACGTCATGGCCGCCGAGAACAAAGTCAGAGAATATGTCGTGCACCGCGTTGCCGCGGTCGCGGGCATCGGCCGAAATGCCCAGTCCGTCCAGCGGGTTCAGCTTCAGCACGCGCTTGGCATAGATATCGTAAGGCGAGCGCATCAAGGTCTCGATCTGGGTGACCGAGAGCTGGCGCGGACGGACCTCGGCGGGCGGGTTGGGGGCTGGTCGCGGCGCGCTCATCACCCTGTCCACGGCATCGAGGCGCCGCGCCTGCTCCAGCCAATGCTCGCCGCGCCGCCGCCAGTCGCCTGCCAGTGCGGCGCCGGCAAAAGCCTCGAGCCGCTGCAGCAGTCGCGACGGCAGCGACGGGCTGGTGCCCACCCGGTTGGCATAGGCGATGATGACGCGCCCGTTGCCCATGCCCTGGACAAAATCATGCGCGGCCTGGCCCTGCCGGCGTTCGGGCGGCTCCAGCCCCGCCGCCAGCCGCATGCCGCGGCTGAGCCAGGGGCCCGGATCGGCGGTCTGCGGCCACTTGTCCTCGTTGAGGGCGGCCATGATCAGCAGGTCCGGATTCTGCAGGCGGGCCTCAAGTTGGCCCCAGATGGCGATATCCTGCCGTCGCTCCTCGCGGGTACGCACCTGGACGCCCAGCATCAGCGCCTGCAGCACGCGGTCGAGCCCGCGTGGCTCGAACGGATGGCCATGATCGACCTGCCCCGCCATTTGCTCCGCCCAGGCTGCCAATTCGGCGCGGCCGGGAATATCGGCCCCCTCGGTGACCAGATCGAAACTCTGGCACAGGGCCTGGACCAGCACGCTGGCCGAGATCTTGGGCAGCGCCAATAGCGCATGCACCGGCGCAAGCGCCGTCTCGATCCGGGCGAACAGCGCCTCGATCGGGTCGCGGTGGCGATCGCCCAGGCGCTTGGCCGGGTACTTGGTGATCTTGCCGATGTTGGCTTCGAGCAGGGTGCGCAGACCCGGCAGGCCCGGCGCCGGACGCTGCCCTCGCAGCAGGCCCAGTTCGATATTGTCGGCCAGCCGCGAAATCTCGTGGCGTTGCTGGCCGAAAAGTGCGGCACGATTGCGCAGCAGGGCGATCAGGTCCACTGCGCCGCAGCCGCTTTCGGCCACCGCCAGAATCTGGCGCAGCAGCCGCCCTGCGGCCGACTGGAACAGCGGCGCGCCGGCGGCGTCATCAACCTCGATGTCGAAGCGCCTCAGTTCCGCGGCGATGCGGCGCGCCAGGTTGCGGTCGGGCGTGACGATGCCGACGGTGTGCCCCGCCGCCAGGGTCTCGCGCGCGGCCAGGGCAACGGCGCGCGCCTCCTCGTCCTCGTTGCGGGCGGCAATGATGGATACGCCCACTGTCGCCTGGGCGTCCTCCATTGGCATGGCATGGGCCTTCTGGGCTGGCCAACGGGTCGTGTCCTTGGCCAGCGCCATGGCGCGGTTGACCAGGACGGTGCGCGGGTCGGTGCCGGGGGCCAGGTCCTCGACCGCGCTGGCCGGGCTGCCCAGTTCAGCCAGCAGGCGGACCAGCTGGTATTGCGGATGCCCATGCGGGTTATGCTCGTTGGCGAGCAATGCTGCCTGGTCGTCCGCATTCATGGTGGTATCGAGCCCCGGCAGGACCACCGCCCCACGCGGAAGTGCGTTGATGGCCTTGAGCAGGCGGGCGGTGGCGGGGATCGATCCGGTGGACCCGGCAGCGATGACGGGGCGTTCCCCGAACAGCCATGGCAGCGACTGCGCCTGCCGGTCGAGCCGCAGGCCGCGCAAACCCGCGCTGTCGGCGCGGCCTACGCTGGCCAGATGCGCTGGCCAATAGTCCAGCGCGATATTGAGGAAAGTCAGCGTCTGCTGCCAATAGGCACCCAGCTCGCCACCCAGGTCCGAAACGATGGCGCGGATATCGGCTGCCGTTCGTTCCTCGGTTAAGAGGTCATCGATCAGCTCGCCCAGCGATTCCGACATGGAAAGGATTTCGGCTGCGGTGGGCGGCGTCGAAAAGGCGCGGCGGCCCTCGGATGTGTCGGCCCAGGCTGCCACCAGCCGCGACAGCACCAGCCGCCGCTCCAGCGAACTGGCGGCCGGCAAAGGCGGGGTGACGTCAAAGGGCGGCAGGAAGGGTTCCTCGTCCTCCACCTCGCCACCAAAGGTGCGGATATCGGGCAGCAGGCCCCTGTTGTCGCTATGGCGGGCAAAGGCATCGGCCAGCGCGAGCCTGGCGCGGCGCGTCGGCACCACGATGGTGACATCGCTGAGCCAGAGTGGCTGCGTGCGGTCCCAGCCCGCCAGCAGCGTGCCATCCATCACCCTGTCGGCGAGGGTAGCGAGAAAGCGGGCATGCGGGGCAATGGAAAACAGCGTCATGGCGTAAGCTGTCTCTCCGCTTCCGCCAGCGCCTCGGGGTCGCCGACATGGAACCAGGGCGCATCGAGCACCACGCCGCGCAGCGTCTCCCGCTCCAGCGCCGCCTCGAACAGGTCGGTAAGCGGGAAGGCCCCATCCGGCGTGCCCGCAAAGAGATTTTTGCCCAGCAGCGCCACGCCGCCATAGATCACCGGCGCGCCATAGTCGCGGGTCACTTCGCCCTGCGGCGACAGGCAGAAGTCGTGGCTGCGGGCAAAGCCGGTAGCGTTGCGGGGATGCACGCAGAGCAGCACGATGTCATCTGCCCCGGCATAGCGGGCCAGCATCCGCCCGATCGGCGCATCGCTGCCATCAGGCCAGAAGGCATCGGTATTCATCACCAGGATCGGGTCCGAATGCAGCATCGGCAGCGCCTGCTTCACCCCGCCGCCGGTGCCCAGCAGTTCGTCCTCGCGGCTGACCTTGAGCAGGCCCCCGAAATGGGCCAGCAGCTGGTCGGCGCGATAATGCGCATTGGCGACGAAACGCTTGGCGCCCTCGGCCCGCGCATTGCCCATGATCCGCTCGATCAGCGGCACCCCCGCCACCGGCACCAGCGGCTTGGGCATGGTCTCGGTGATCGGCCGCAGCCGCGTACCAAGGCCGGCCGCCAGCAGCATCACGTCGGGGAATCGGGAGGCGTCGTTCATGGCCGGATAAGACCGGGCGTTGGCGGGGATGTCTAGAGCGCAAGGCTCCAGTCGTCTCCCTCCCCCTTGTGGGCGGATCAAGGGTTGGGGTGAGTCACAGGCACCGAGTCTGCGGCCGCAACCCCACCCGACCCCTTGCGGGGCCACCCTCCCCATAAGTGGGAGGGAAGGCGCCGACCAAAAGTCAGGAGCCTACAGTCGCCCGATCGCCTTCCGCATTCGCCCCACAAACGCTTCGACCTGCCGCCCATCAGCCGTCTCGGCCTGGTGGAACGACAGCATGTCGAACCGCGCCTGCGGTGCACAGGCGAAGACCAGTCCCGTCTTGAGCACCCGTTTCACCGGCTGACGCATGACGATAGCGTCGATCCACCAGGGCGAGCCCAGGGTCGTGACCACCAGGCACGATTTGAGCCCCGTCAGCAGCGGTTTGATCGGAGTGCCCTGTTCGAAGGCAAATTTCGGCGCCCAGACGCGATCGAACCAGCCCTTGAGGATGGCGGGCAGGGAGAACCACCAGGTGGGAAAGACCAGCACCAGCATATCGGCGGCCGCCAGCCGCTGCTGCAGGGCGACGATCTCGGGACCCGGCTCGGGCGTCTTGTAGTGCAGGCGCCGCTCGGCCGCGGTCAGCGCCGGCTGGAAGTCCTCGGCGTAGAGATTGAGCACATCCACTGTGGCGCCGCGAGAGCGCAGGGCGTCGATGGCTTCATGCGCCAGGTGTGCACAGAGGCTGTCTGACAGGGGATGGGCGAGAACGACGAGGGCCTGCATGCAATCTCCGCAAGAAAAAACCGCCGCACCCTGGGGTGCGGCGGCACAGTGGCTTGGAGGTCAGCCAAAATCAATTGTCGTTGCTTCGCCGGCGATACTCGCTGCCCAGATACATCACCGCCAGGGCGAACACGATGCCAATACCCACCTGGGCCCAGTCCACCCGGCCCAGCAGGTCGCTGGCATAGAGCAGGGCATTGAACGGTTCAGTGCCGACAAACCAGCTGTCGATATAGCCGTCCTCCATCAGCGGGAAGGTGGCCCGATAGCTGAGATAGTTCCAGGTATGGGTGGTGAAGGGGTGCAGGCCCCCCAGGGTTACCCATTCCAGCGTCGCGGCAATGGCTGGCAGCACCAGCGATACCGGAATGGCCCAGCGGCCCATGGCTGTAGCTAGCCCGCCGATCAGCGCCAGATAGGGCAGGTACCAGACCAGGCCCACCGCGATGGTGATCAGGATGGTCAGCGCCACATGGCCATAGACCATGACGATGGCACCCAGCGCACCCACGGTAGCGGTGCCATTGATCAGCATGGCGACGAAAGCCACGCCATAGAGCAGCACGCCGCTCAGCAGGGCGACCCCGTAGACCGTGCCGGGCAGGAGAGTGATGGCGGCCACCAGCTTGGAGAGCAGCACCTTGAAATCGCCCACCGGCATGGACTTCCAGAACAGCATGGCATTGTTGCGCTTGTCGGCGGCAAAGCCGTCGGCGGCGTAGAAGAATAGCGTGGCCATCAGGTAAAGCGACCAGGCCACGCCAAAGCCGAGGAAGCCAAGCTCATAGACGCGCAGCGGCGCTACGGTGAGCAGCGCGCCCGAGAACTTGGCATCGACGCGACCGACCGTGAAAGCCAGTATGGTCGCGCCGAACATCACCACCACCAGCAGCAGCGGGCCGATCAGGAATGCCCCGCGATGCTCGATCAGCTCGCGGTGGATGAGAGCGGTAAAAGCCTTCATCGGGCGCTCTCCGGGTTAGCAGTCGGCCGCTGCATCAGCGCCACGAACAGGTCGCTGAGCGTTGGTGTCGAAAGCCGGCCGAAGGGCTCGAGCAGGTTGCGGTCCACGCCATCGAAGATCATCACGGTCTGGCCGAAACGGGTTTCTTCATAGACCGGATTGTAGGCACGGGCCGCGGCCTGCGCCTCGGCATCGTTGACCACCAGCTGGGTGAACTTGTCGTTCACCGTCTCCATCTGCATGTGCAGGATCAGTTCGCCATCGCGGATGAACATGATGTCGGAGAGCATGAACTCGATCTCGTCCACCTGATGGGTGGTGATCAGTAGCGTGCGCTCCTCGGTCATGTAGTCTTCGAGCAGCCGCCGGTAGAAGCGCTTGCGGTAGGTGATGTCGAGGCCCAGCGTCGGCTCGTCCAGCACCAGGAGCTTGGCGTCGATCGCCATCACCACCGCCAGGTGCAGCTGGGCGATCATGCCCTTGCTCAGATGCTTGACCTTCATCTCCGGCTTGATGTCGGTGCCTTCGAGAAAGCTGCGCGCCTTGTCGATCGAAAAGTTGGGATGGATATTGCTGAGCAGCGCGAAGAGTTCGCGCACCCGCAGGAAGCGCGGCAGGCTGGCGACATCGGAGATGAAGGCGACGTTCTCCATCAGCTTGGCCCGCTTGGCGAACGGGTCTTCGCCGAGCACCCTGATCGTGCCCTCGCAATTGGTCAGGCCCAGCATGGCGTTGAGCGTGGTGGTCTTGCCGGCGCCATTATGGCCGATCAGGCCATAGATGCGGCCGGGCGGAATGTCGAAATCGAGCCCGTGCAGGATCTCTTTGCGCCCGAATTTCTTGCGCAACCCACGCGCGGAAACGATCGGCTCGATGATCTCGGGCTGGCTGGCGAGGGAAAGCTCATTCATGGGACGGCCCCTTGGGATCGGTAATGGTGTCGAGAAGGGTCTTGAGGTCGAGATCGAGCGCCTTGATCTGGGCGGCAATGCGCGGCCAGTCCTCCTTGATGAACTTGTCGCGCTCATGAGCGAGCAGTTCAGCTCGCGCCCCGGTTTTTACGAACATCCCTAGCCCTCTGCGTTTTTCCACCACCCCGACATCGACCAGCGCCTCGAAGGCCTTGGTGACCGTCAGCGGATTGACCGACAGGTCCGCGGCAATCTGGCGGACCGAAGGCAATGCCTCGCCCTCGCCGACCGACCCCCGCAGGATCATTTCGGTAAGCCGCTGCCGGATCTGAACGAAGATCGGCTGGCTGGTGTGAAAGTCATCCATGTGTTATGCCTATCTAGTGTGCTAGATATGTAGCACACTAAAACAATGAGTCAAGCGGGTTCTGCGGGCGTCAGAATCGACTTGCCGGAGGCGATGCCGCGCACTATCCAATACAATACCAATTGGAGACCACTCATGAGCCAGCATCCGTTCAAGATCGAAATCTGCGTCGAGGGCATCGATGGCCTGGTGGCGGCGCAGACTGCCGGGGCCGATCGGGTGGAATTGTGTGCGAGCCTGCTCGAAGGCGGGCTGACGCCGAGCCTGGGCGTGGTGCGCGAGGCCCTGCGCGTGGCGACCATTCCCTTCCACGTCATCATCCGCCCGCGCGGCGGCGACTTCCTTTATTCCGAGCTCGAATTCCAGACGATGCTCGAGGACATCAAGGCCTTGCGCGACCTGGGCAATGTGGCCGGCGTCGTCATCGGCTGCCTGACAGCAGATGGCAGGATCGACGAGGCCCGCACCACGGCGCTGGTCGAGGCGGCACGGCCCATGTCGGTCACCTGCCACCGTGCCTTTGACATGACGGCAGATTATCGTGAGGCCATCGAGGCGCTGGTGAGATGTGGTGTCGACCGGGTGCTGACCAGCGGCCAGCGCGATACGGCCATCGAGGGCCTCGACATTCTCAAGGATACCCAGACCCTCGCCAATGGGCGCATCGTGATCATGGCCTGTGGCGCCCTCGATGCCGGCAATATCGGCCAGGTGAGGCAGGCGACCGGCGTCGACGAGATGCATTTTGCTGCCCTGCACACGATCAAATCAGGCATGGCCTTCCGCAACCCCCATGTCGGCATGGGCGGCACCGCCATCGAGCGGGAATACGAAATCACCCTGACGGATGTGGACGCTGTGCGCGCCACCATTGCCGCCGCCCGCGCCGGCGCCTGAAAATCCTGTGCTGACAGGCCCATCCCCGCTTGCCTGCGGCGCGCTGTCGCAGGAAACGTGAATTGTCGATCCCTGATTCGGGAGTCGGCAGGGGAAGTCTTTCTGGGGATACCAAGCGTCATGAACAAACTGATTGCGGAATTCATCGGCACCGCTGTGCTGGTGCTGATCGGCTGCGGCGCAGCCGTACTGGGCGGCGACGCCATCGGACAGGTCGGCATCTCGCTGGCCTTCGGCCTTGCCATCGTCGCCATGGCCTATGCCATCGGCCCGATCTCGGGCTGCCACATCAACCCGGCGGTGAGTCTGGCGCTCTATATCGACGGGCGCCTTGAACTCATCAGCATGATCCAGCATTGGGTCGCCCAGTTTGCCGGCGCGCTGGCCGGCGCGGCGATCCTGTGGGCCATCGCAGGCAGCAATGCCAATCTTGGCCAGAACGGCTGGGGGCCCGGCTATCTCGGCGAATATTCGCTCCTCGCCGCGCTGCTCTTCGAGATCGTCTTCACCGCCATCTTCGTCGTCGTGATTCTCGGTTCGACCGGCGACCGCGCCGCGCCGCACTTTGCCGGCCTTGCCATCGGCCTGACCCTGGTAGCCATCCATCTGGTCGGCATCCAGGTCACCGGCGTCTCGGTCAATCCGGCCCGCAGCTTTGGCCCGGCAATCCTGGTTGGCGGCAATGCCCTGGCCCAGCTCTGGCTCTTCATCGTCGCGCCCCTGGCCGGCGGCGCCCTGGGCGGACTGCTCTACCGCTTCAAGATCCTCAAGATCTGATGCCTCGGCCGCCGGAGCCGTCCGGCGGCCTTTTCCATTTCCGGGCGACCGGATAGAAGCGAGGCATGGCCCGCTCCTTCCTCTTTGCGCAAGATACCGGCGATGCCGCGACCACGCGGCTGATCGCGACGGCCGCGCAGCTCACCGGCTTCATGAAGGGCGAACCCGGCCCGGCCCGGCCCGGCTGGTACCGACCCGGCGCTGACAATGGCCCCATGCTGGCCGAGCTCCACGCGGCGCTGGCCGCGACCTACCCCAAGGCGGGCCCCGCCTTTTACGCCGTACGGCTCTGGACCAACCTTCTGTGGCAACCCGCCTATCTGGCGGTGATATCAGCGCATTTCCACGGCGCCATGCCCGACCTATCTGGTCTCAGTCAGCAGCGGCGCGGCATCTATGTCGATGGCTACCGCCTGTTGCCGGGCGCGCAGGTCGCCGCTTCTGTCGAGGCGCTGATCGACAATGCGGGCAGCCAGCTTTCGGCAATGACCGCAGCGATGCTCGAGGAGGTCAATGCGCTCGCCAGGCTCAAGCCCCTGCCGGCGCGGCGCCTGCTGGCCGATCGCATGCTCAGTCTGATGGTGTGGCTCAGCCAGCGCCGCCGCGACCTGCCACCCGAGCAGATTGAGGCCTATTCAGCCCAGTGGCTGCACGTGCTGGGCCTGACCGGGCAGGGCGGGCTCGAAACCGTGCAGGGGCCCGCCGGGCAGCGCCTGCTGATCGTCAAGCGCAAGGGCTGCTGCCTCGACTATCGCATCGACCCCGATCGCCTCTGCGCCACCTGCCCAAAGCAGGACAATGCGGTCCGGCTGGCCCGGCAGACGGCCAACGCGCTGGCGGAACTCTAGTCGAAAACCTCGTCGGGATAGACGCCCCAGAGTTCTTCCTGGTGCAGATAACCCGAATAGGTGCTGCCGCGCTGGCTCGCATCCTGCCCGGTGGCACTGACCTGGCACCAGGTGCCGTCGCATTCCGCTATGGTGACCTTGAGACCCGGCCCCAGCCGGGCACGGATGCCGGCTTCGTCGGACTGGCTGGCGCGCAGCGGGATTTCTCCATTGGCAATGAGCGGCGTCACATAGCCTGCGCGGGTGCCGGCGAGCAGGTTCTGGTGGATCCAGCCTTCGCTGCCGTCCACATCGCGAATCTTGCGCCAGGTGTCGAATTCCTGCACGATTTCCACCGGAATCCCGGATTTGAGGTAGGTCCAGGCAATATCGTATTTCTGCCCGGGTCCGACGCGCACATTGATGGGCTCGGACCGGGTGGTCGCAAAGCGCGGCAGCGGCAGGCCGCTGGGATTGTCCGCTTGCGCAAGCGCGGGCGGCGCCAGCAGGGCCAGCACCAGCAGGACCCAGGGCAGACGGCGGCAGAGAGCGCTGGAAATGCGGCCAAAGCGGCCACGGATGGTCTCGTCAAACATGACTTTGCGTAACAAATGGAATTGCCCTATCACTAGCCAATGATCCTTAATGGGCACTGAAGGGGGAGTTTTCCACACCCCTGATGCCTCCGATCCCGGACCTTATGACCAGCCAGAAACCGCACATTCTCGTGACCCGGCGCCTGCCCGAGACCATCGAGGCCCGCATGGCGACGCTGTTCGAGACCCACGTCAACGAGGGCGACGTCACCCTGACGAGCGACGACATCATCGAGGGATTGGCCGGGAAGGACGTGCTGGTCTCCTCCATCACCGACCGCATCGATGCCGACCTCATCGCCCGCCTGCCCAAGAGCGTGCGGCTGATCGCCCAGTTCGGCAATGGCGTGGACAATATCGACATCGAGGCCGCCTGGGCGGCGGGCCTGACGGTGACCAATACACCCTCCGTCCTCACCGAAGATACGGCCGATATGGCCATGGTGCTGATGCTGGCGCTGCCGCGGCGCTTGGTGGAAGGCACCCAGATGCTGGTGCGCGACGGCGTCTGGGCCGGCTGGTCGCCCACCTCCATGCTGGGACACCGGCTGCGCGGCAAGGCGCTGGGCATTGTCGGCATGGGCCGCATCGGCACGGCGGTGGCCCAGCGCGCCAAGGCCTTTGGGCTCAACATCCATTACTTTTCGCGCAATCGGCGTCCGCCGGGCATCGAGGACCCGCTTGAGGCGACCTATTGGCATGATCTCGACGCCATGATCCAGGCGGTCGATATCGTCTCGCTGCACACCCCGCATACGCGCGAGACCTTCCATATCCTCTCCGCCGAGCGCATCGCGCGGATGAAGCCGGGTAGCTTCGTGGTCAATGTTTCGCGGCCCGAACTGCTGGACGAGGCTGCGCTGGTGGCCGCCATTGAAAGCGGCCATCTCAGTGGCGCAGCCCTCGATGTGTTTGAAAACAAACGCGGAATTGACCCGCGCCTGCTCGCTTTGGCCGAGGCCAACAAGGTGGTGTTGACCGCCCATATGGCCTCGGCGACGCTGGAGGCCCGCATCGAGATGGGCGAGACTGTCATCGTCAATATCCGGGCCTTCATGGATGGTCACCAGCCGCCACACCGCGTGCTGCCCGAGGGTGGGCGGGGCGGGTTGCGGGCCTGACGCCGTTTACCGCAATCGATATAATTTGACTTGCCCCGATGGCCCATTCCCTCCTAAGGCTCGTGCAGAACAGAGGGTGGGAGGCCCCAGGAAATCATGGTTTTTGCCCGCAGCATGCTCGCAGCTTTCTTGCTCGGTGCCTCGTTGGTGCCGGCCTTCGCGCAGGTGGTGACCGAGGCGCCGCTGACCGAACAGGGTAATGCGCTGGTGCTGACCACCATCGGCCACCAGTTTACCCTGCCGCTGCCCGATTGGCTGACGCCCGCCGAACGCCTGTCCGGCAATGTGCAGCCGCTGGTCGAGACCAGCTTCCGCTCCGACCCCAGCCAGGCTCTGCTCGAAATCTACCCCAAGGGCGAAACGCCCGAGCGGTGGACCACGCTCTATGGCGCCCGCATCACGCTCGAGGCCAGCCGGCCGCTGGCCGACTACCGCAGCGCCGTGATGTATGGCTATAGCCAGACCTGCAATCCCAAGCTCTCGGGCTTCTTCCAGTTCGGCGAGGATGCCGGCGAACAGCTGGCGCCGCTCGGCTATGTCTGCGGTGCCTATGTGGACGGGCTCGAAGGCTATGCCGGCCAGGGCGAGGTGATGGTCATGGCCTTTTCCAAGACCGAGAAAGGCGTCGCCATCGCCTATCAGGAATGGCGCGGCCCCCTGTTTGATCCGTCGGACCCGACCACCTGGCCGGTCAGCACCGATGTGCTCAAGGCCCGTGCCGAGCAGCTGCAGACAGAGGTCTCGCTCAGCCTCGCCGATTGACGGCGGAGCGGGGAGGTTCTAATTCCCCCCGATGAGCAAAGACAACAAACCCACCGGCCCCAGCCAGCGCATGCTGCGCGTCGGCGAACTGGTGCGCCACGCGCTGGCCGCCATGTTCGCCCGGGGCGAGATCGAGGACGACGCGCTGCGCGGTTCGGTCATCACCGTGCCCGAAGTGCGCATGACGCCCGACCTCAAGATCGCCAATGCCTACATCATGCCGCTGGGCGGCATGCATGCCGAAGAGATCGTCGCTGCCCTCAACCGGCACCGCAAATTCGTCCGCGGTCGCGTGGCCCCGCAGATCAACATGAAATTCGCGCCCGAAGTGCGCTTCTATGTCGACGATACATTCGACGAAGCCAGCCGCATCGACAGCCTCCTGCGCTCCGAGAAGGTGCAGCGCGACCTCGATGGCGAAGACGGCGAGACCGAGTGAACCAGCCCAAACGGATCAAGCGCGCCATTTCCGGCTGGGTGGTGCTCAATAAGCCCTATGACATGACCTCCACCCAGGCGGTGGGCAAGGTGCGCTGGCTGTTCGGCGCGGCCAAGGCCGGCCATGCCGGCACGCTCGACCCGCTGGCATCCGGCATATTGCCGATTGCCCTGGGCGAGGCTACCAAGGCCGTGCCGCAGGTGCAGGACGGCACCAAGGTCTATCGCTTCGCCATAAAATGGGGCAGCGCCACCACCACCGACGACGCCGAGGGGTCAGTGGTCGCCACCTCAGATGTCCGGCCTGAGCGGGCGGCGCTCGAAGCGGTCCTGCCCCGGTTCACCGGCACGATCCTGCAGCGCCCGCCGATCTTTTCGGCGCTCAAGGTCGATGGCGAGCGCGCCTATGACCTGGCGCGGGCGGGCGAGGCGGTGGAACTGCAACCGCGCCAGATCGATGTCGACGCGATCGAGCTGATCGAGCATGGCAGCGACCAATCCGTGCTCGAAGTCACCTGTGGCAAGGGCACCTATGTGCGCGCCCTGGCGCGCGACATCGCCGAGACCCTCGATACGCGCGGCCATGTCAGCATGCTGCACCGCTCGGCGGTGGGGCCGTTCCACGACCAGGACGCCGTGACCATCGACCAGCTCGAGGCCCTGCCGCTGGAAGAGCGCGATGCACTGCTCAAGCCCGTTGCCTCAGGCTTTGCCGACCTCCCTGAGATCCGCCTCGATCCGCAACAGGCCACCGCCGTTCGCCATGGCAATGCAGTGCTGCTGACCGGCGCGGGCGCGCCGGTATCGCTGGACGAATGCTGGGTGAGCTTCAAGGGCGAGGTGCTGGCCACCGGCTGGGTCGAATTCGGCCAGTTCAAATGCCGCCGGGTGTTCAACTAGGGCCTATGACCTCTCCCCTCAGGGGAGAGGGAGCCGTCGTTCAGCGCGACGCTGCCTCGGTCATGACTTTGCCGCCTTGATCCTTTGAGTGCTAGAACCAGAAAAACAGAGGATGCCCCTTTTGGCCCCGATCGACCTTTCCGCCGCTCCGTTCAATCTCGATGACGAGGCCATGGCCTGGGTTGCCGCCACCCGTGACGCCTTCACACCGCGCGACAAGCTGTCCCAGCTCTTCGTTCTGCTGGAGCGTGGAGCCCCGGCCGAGGTCGCCGACAATGTTCGCAGCTTCCGTCCGGGCGGCATTACCCGCATCTATTCCGACGATCTCCTTGCCGAGATCGACCTGGCCCGTGACCTCGGCACGCTGAGCGCCGTGCCGCTGCTGGTCAGCGCCGATCTCGAAGGCAGTCGCATGAGCCTGCCCTTCGGCACCTCGGTGCCCAATCCGCTGGGCCTTGCGGCAGTCGACGATGTCGAGGCGACGTCGGCCGTTTCCACCATCATGGCGCGCGAGGCGCATGCGGTGGGGCTCAACTGGAGTTTCACCCCCGTCATCGATATCAACGCCGCCTGGCGCAGCGCCATTGTCGGCACCCGCTCCTATGGCAGCGACATCGACAAGGTCGAGCGCCACGCGCTGGCCCAGATCGCAGCCTTCCAGGCCAATGGCGTCGCCGCCACCATCAAGCACTGGCCCGGCGAAGGCCATGACGACCGCGATCAGCATCTGGTGACCACGGTCAATCCGCTCTCCATGCCCGAATGGGAAAAGAGCTTCGGCCGCCTCTATCGCAAGGCGATTGAGGCCGGCGTCATGAGCGTCATGTCCGCCCATATCGCCCTGCCCGCTTTCGTCCGTGCCATCGACCCCGATGCCGGCGCCGAAGCCTACCGGCCGGCCTCGCTGAGCAAGTTGCTCAACCAGGATCTGCTGCGCCGCGAACTGGGCTTCAATGGCCTGATCGTCTCCGATGCCACGCCAATGGCCGGCATGGGCGACTGGGGCCCGCGCGACGAGGTGCTGCCCGAAGTCATCATTTCAGGCTGCGACGTGATCCTGTTCTCCGACGATCCCAATGGCGACCTGATGCGGCTGGTCAAGGCCGTCGCCGATGGGCGGCTGAGCCAGGAGCGGGTCGACGAGGCGGTAACGCGCGTGCTGGCGCTCAAAGCGGCCCTGGGCCTGCACAAGGCCGATCGCCCCGAACCCAGCCTCGATGCGGCGCGCAGCGCCGTCGCCACCGAGGAGAGCCAGCTCACCGCCCGGCAGGTCACCGCGCGGGTGCCGACGCTCGTCAAGGATGTCAAGAACCTGCTGCCGCTCTCACCGGCCAAAACCAAGCGCGTGCTGGTCTTCTCCGGCGGTGTGATCCTGCCCTTCGTGCCGCAGCCGCTGCCGCTGAGCCTGCCAGACCAGCTTGAGAAGGAAGGCTTCGAGGTGACGGTCTATACGCCGGGCATGGAGGTGAGCCCGAAGAATTTCGACCTGGTGCTCTACCTTTTCGCCGAGGAAACCCTGCTCACCCGCAGCCGCATCTTCCTCGACTGGACCAGGCTCACCGGTTCGGTCTTTGGCGCCATGAGCCGGTTCTGGCACGATATCCCCACGCTCATGGTGTCGTTCGGCTATCCCTATTACCTCTACGACGCCCCGCGCGTACCCGCCTATGTCAACGTCTATGGCTCGAGCGAGAGCCTGCAGACGGCAGCTTTGGAATGCCTGATGGGTCGCCAGCCCTTCGCCGGCACCAGCCCGGTCGATCCCTTCGTGGGGAGCGAGCAGGGGAAGTATTAGGGATTTTTTTCAAGAGGATACCCCCCTCCTAACCTCCCCCTGATAGGGGGAGGGACCGATCCAGTTGAGGCGCCGTTTGGTCCCAAACACAGGGCAGCGCCGCCCCCTATCAGGGGGAGGGTGGGAGTGGTATCCCGCCAGAATTCAGTCCGGCGGCGTGCCGTTCCTGGCCAGCACATCGCCAGCCAGGTAGAGCGAGCCGCAGATCAGCACGCGGGCATTGGGTATGGCTGCCGCGGCCTTGAGCGCCGTCACCACCGAGCGCATCGGGCGGGCATCAAAGCCCGCCTTGCGGGCCTCCTCGGCAATGTAGCTCGCCTTGTGCGCATTGGCCTCGCCCGGAATGGTCAGGGTGAGGACCTCCCGCGCCATGCCGGCAAAGGGCGCCAGCACCGCAGCGGGTGCCCGCGTATTCATCAGCCCCATGATCAGTACCAAGGGCGCCTGGCGGGCGCGGTCGAGGTCGCGCAGGACCGTCGCGACGGCCGCGGCGCCATGGGCGTTGTGAATTCCGTCGAGCCAGAGCTCTGCGCCACGCGGCAACAGCTCGCGCAAGGGCCCGGTCTGCAGCGGCGTCATGCGGGCGGGCCAACTCACCTGCCGCAACCCGCGCGCGAAGGCGTCGGCATCCACCGGCAGCCCGAAATGGCGCGCCGCCGCGATGGCCAGAGCCGCATTGTCGAATTGATGCGCCCCCAACAAAGCCGGCGGCGGTAAATCGAGCAGGCCATCCTCGTCCTGGTAGACCAGCCGTCCATCCTGCTGCGATCCGTGGAAGTCCTCGCCCTGGAAGAGCGGCGTGATGCCCAGCCGCCGCGCCGCCCGGTCCAGCACCGCGCGGCCCTCCTCGCGCTGGATGCCGATGACCGCCTTGCTGCCGCGCTTGAAAATGCCGGCCTTCTCGCCGGCGATCTGGGCGATGGTGTTGCCGAGAAAGGCCTGGTGGTCGAGATCGACCGGGGTGATGATCACGCCCAGGGGCTGGGCCACCACATTGGTCGTGTCATAGGTGCCGCCCAAGCCGGTTTCGAGCAGCAGGCAGTCGGCCGGGGTCTCGGCGAACAGCACGAAGGCGGCGGCAGTGGTGATCTCGAAAAAGGTCATGGGCCGCTGCGCATTGACCGCCTCGACCCGCTCCAGCGCCGCATTGAGCCGGCGCGTGCCCACCAGCTTGCCGGCCAGCCTTATGCGCTCGTTGAACCGCACCAGATGCGGCGAATTATAGACATGCACCGACTTGCCCGCGGCTTCGAGAAAGGCCCGCAGATAGGCAATGGTCGAGCCCTTGGCATTGGTGCCGGCGACATGGATTACTGGCGGCAGTTGCTCATGCGGGCTGCCCAGCTCCGCCAGCAGCGGCAGGATGCGGTCAAGACTGAGATCGATCAGCTTGGGATGCAGCGCCGACAGGCGCTTCAGGATGGCATCGGTGCGGGACATGGGGACTCAAACCAGCGGCGGGGCGCTGATGAGGTAGCGCTGATACTCCTGCGCTGCAACACCCACAGATCGTCAGGGCTCGACCCGAGGGCACTTCACTTGCGGCACATCCGGTAAGGACAGAGCCCTCGGGTCACGCCCTGTCGTGACGACCAGTTGGCGGCGGCCTCTGGCCGATCAGAACTCGTTCCAGTCCTTGTCGACGGCGGCACTGCCGCGGCTGAGATAGCTGCCGGCCACGGCCTTGAGCTTTGCCTGCATGCCGCGGATGCCGCCGACGGCCGGCGCCGCGGCGGGGGCGGCCCTTGTCGGCGCGACTGATCGGGCATGGGTCTCGTCGATCGTGAAGACATCAACGATATGGTCGAGCTCGGTGGCCTGCGCCTCGGTCTGTTCGATGGCGGCATTGGTTTGTTCCACCAGCGCCGCATTGTGCTGGGTCATCTCATCCATGGTGCGCACGGCGACATTGACTTCGTCGATGGCGCTGGCCTGGCTGCGGCTGTCGCGCGAAATGGCCTCGAGCGCCGCCGTATTGTCGCGGATAGAGCCGAGCATGCCCGACAGTTTGGCGGCGGCGTCGGCCACCAGGCGCGAGCCGCCCTTGACCTCGTTGGCGCTCTGCTCGATCAGCACCTTGACGTCAGCCGAGGCGCTGGCGGCGGACTGCGCCAGGCGTCGCACTTCGACGGCCACCACGGCAAAGCCCTTGCCGGCATCGCCCGCACGGGCGGCTTCGACCGAAGCGTTGAGGGCCAGCAGGTTGGTCTGGAAGGCGATATCGTCGATCAGCCCGATAATGTTGGAAATCTTGCCCGAGGAGGCCGTGATCCGGTCCATGGCGTCGGTGGCCTGGGTCATCACCCGGCCGCCCTCTTCGGCGGTTTCGGACACGGCCTGGGCCTGCTTGCTGGCGGCTTCCGCCTTGGCCGCATTCTGCAGCACCGTGGCCGCGAGCTGTTCCATGGTCGCCGAGGTTTCCTCGATCGTCGCGGCCTGGCGGGTGGTGCGTTCGCTCAGATCATTGGCGCCCGACAGGATTTCCCCCGTGGCGGTTTTCAGCGCGCTCGAGGTCTGGCGCAATTGGCCGACGATCTCGCCGAGCTTTTCGGCCACCGCATTGGTGTCGTTCTTGAGGCGGGCAAAGGCGCCTTCATAGTCGCCGCGCACCCGGCGGGTGAGGTTGGTATCAGCCAAGGCCGACAGCACTTCGCCGGTCTCGCCCAGGCCCCGGTCGACCGTCTCGACCAGCGAATTGACCGAGCGGGCCAGCGTATTGAGCTCGGCATCGGCGAATTCGGCCTCGACGCGCTTGGTGAAATCGCCTGATATGGCGGCATCCACCACATCGCCAAAGGCGCGCTGCAGGCTTTCCATCATGCGGGCGCGTTCGGCCTGGTTGGCCAGCACCTGCGCGGCCTCCGCCTCGGTCAGTTGGGCCACCTTCTGGCCGTTCTCGCGGAACACTTCCACCGCCCGCGCCATGGCGCCCAATTCATCGGTGCGCTCGGCGCCGCGGACCTCGACTTCGAGATCGCCCTTGGCTAGCGCGTCCATCGTATCAGTCAGCCGGGTAATGGGCTTGGTGATGGTGCGCGAGAACAACAGGCCCAGCGCCGCAACCACGACCAGCAGGGCAGCGCCGATGGCCAGCATCATGTTGCGCATATTGGCGACCGGGGCGAGCACTTCGTCGGTGGCCATGACGGCCACGGCAGCCCAGGGCTGCCCGCGCGTGGCGATCGGCGCGGCAGCCACCAGCATGTCGGTGGCACGGTAGGCGCTGGTTTCGCCATTATTGGCCGTGCCTGCCAGGGCCGTATCGAGCACGGGGCCGGCAAACGGGGTCAGCATGGCGTCGTTGGTTTCGGTAAAGCTGGAATCGCTGCGCAACAGGCCATCGGGGCCCACCACCAGCACTTCCCCGGTCTCGCCCAGGCCCGTGCGGTCGCCGATGACGGCGTCGAGCCGTTCGGAGGGCAGCTGGATGGCCAGCACGCCGACCTTGCGGCCCTGGGCGTTGAACACCGGCTTGGCGAAAAAGCTCGCCGGCAGGCCTGCAGCGGCCTGATAGGGCGCGAAATCGGCAAAGACCAGGTCATCGGGGTTTTCGATGGCCGCCGCCTGCTGGAACACCTGCCCCAGGCTCGATCCGGCCAGCGGGCCGCCTTCGGCGAAGCTGGTGCCGAAATCATCGGCCTTGTTGACCGAATAGACCATGAAGCCCTTGAGGTCGAACAGGTAGAGGT
Organism: Devosia sp.; assembly: GCF_014860165.1. Lineage (GTDB taxonomy): Bacteria > Pseudomonadota > Alphaproteobacteria > Rhizobiales > Devosiaceae > Devosia. The sequence continues at coordinate 64,580 of NZ_JACZKG010000008.1, read as the reverse complement.
CGCGATAGCCGCGCGCCGCGATCTGGCCGCGGAAACCGGGATGGAACCGCGTATGGGTCACGTCATAGCCGCCGGTCGTACCTAGCGTCTCGAGCGCGGCAAGATTGTCCTTGTTGGGATTGTCGTCGACGAAGAGCTTGCGCACTTCGGCGGTCGGATCGACCTTGAACTGCAGCCAGGCGCCGCCGAAATCGCGCAGGGCCTGGATGCTCGCCTCCGAGCGCGAGGTGGCGACAAGGTCGTCTTCCACCGATTTGAGATAGGTCGAGACCGCTGCGGCGCGTTCGCTGGCGAGGGTGGTGAGATTGCTCTCGGCTGCCGTCCGCAGCGCCTGGCTGCCGATCAGGTAGCTGGCCGTTCCCACGCCAAGGCTGACCAGCAGGGCCGATCCCAGCAGTGCGAGTGGCAGCTTGCGGGCAATCGGCATCGAGAATTTGAACATCGGGGACCCACCTGGCGGAAGGGCGGGCCGGAATTGACCGGCCTGCCTAAAATTTCCGCAGACTTTAGCGAGTCGTCCTTAAGTGCGGGTAAAGGCCCTACTCGGCATGCGCGGCGCTGACCGGGGCCAGGTCGCCGTCATCGCCTTCCGCTGCCACTGCCGCATCGCGCAGGCTGGTGCGGGCGACTGTGGGGGCAGTATTGGTCAGTGCACCCGAGGCTTCCGCCTTGGTCAGGATCGCCGACAGCGAGCCGATGGTCGAGCGCAGGTTGTGCCGGTGCACCACCATGTCGACCATGCCGTGTTCGTAGAGATATTCCGAGCGCTGGAAGCCCTTGGGCAGCTTTTCGCGAATGGTCTGCTCGATGACGCGCGCGCCGGCAAAGCCGATCTGCGCGCCCGGTTCCGCCAGATGCACGTCGCCCAGCATGGCATAGGAGGCGGTGACGCCGCCCGTGGTGGGATTGGTCAGCACGACGAAGAAGGGGAGACCGGCCTCGCGCAGGCGCAGCACGGCCACGGTCGTGCGCGGCATCTGCATCAGGCTCAGCACGCCCTCCTGCATGCGCGCGCCGCCCGAGGCGACGAACAGCACGAAGGCCGTCTTGCGGCTGGCGGCGGTTTCAAGGCCGGTGATGATGCCCTGGCCGGCCGCCATGCCCAGCGAGCCGCCCATGAAATCGAAATCCTGGATGGCGACGGTGATATCGCGCTCGAACAGCTTGCCGGTAGCCACGATGACCGAATCGTCGAACCCGGTCTTGGCCCGGTTTTCCTTGAGCCGGTCGGTATAGCGCTTCTGGTCGCGGAATTTCAGCGGATCGACCGGCACCGATGGCACCGGCACCAGCTCATAGGCGCCGTCGTCGAGGAAGGTCTTGAGCCGGTCCGTCGGCTTGATCTTCATGTGGTAGCCCGAATTGGGCACCACCCACTGATTGGCTTCGAGGTCGCGGTAGAACACCATCTCGCCCGATTCCGGGTCCTTGACCCACAGATTCTCCGGCGTCTCCCGCTTGGTATTGAGGAACGAGCGGATTTTCGGGCGGACGAAATTATCGATCCAGTTCATGGCGAGCCTCGCGAAGGGACTGTTGCGTCACCTAGGGGTCAATTGTGGCGAATGTTATCAGGGTGAGGGCAGGAGGGCAAAGGTGAGCGGTCGTCATATTCCGACCTATGCACAACCACCGGACCTTGTTGGCATTAAATCTATCTCACGAAATCGTGTCTATCAGTAAAATAAATGCAGACATCAGACGGCGGTCGATTAGATTTGAATCCTATTATTTGTCATATCTAGAAAATAGAACCCGAAAACAATCTGCCACATAGCCTGAGCCATATATTGAAGTATAGTTCAAAGGTCGCAATTCCGTTCCGAATATGCCACAATTGCAACTCACTTGATGGCGCGACAACACGTTTGCCGAACAGAAATTATTGCAAGGAGCAATGCCGATGGCATCGGTCTCAGAAAAATTCCGCGACTTCCAGGCTAGCAAGGCGGTCCTGTTCTGGTCATGCGCCGGCTGCGTGGTGGCGACAATGGTTGTCGGCTTCACCTGGGGTGGCTGGGTAACCGGTGGCTCGGCCCAGCAGCGTGCCGATACGGCAGCCGAGCAGGCGGTCGCACAGCTTGCCGCCGACATCTGCTTCAAGCGCTACCTGGCGTCGCCGGACGCGCGGGTCAATCTTACTGCCCTCACGGAAGAAAGCGTCTATCGCCGCGATGGACTGCTCGAGGATGGTGGCTGGGTAACCTTTGGCGATCGCGAGGATCCGATCGACGGCGCAGCCGACCTTTGTGCCGACCGCCTGGCCGAGGTGGACCTGTCAACGCTGCCCGAAGCGCCGGCCACCGCCGGATCCGAAATGCCCGTGGCGGACGCGGCTGCAGCGGCGCCGGCGACCACCGTGCAATAGTTCCCGCTCCTCACCGTTGTCGGGGAAGCCCCGGCCCGGCCTCTTCGGAGGCTGGGCCGGTGGTCGTTCACCCCCTGGCCCGCTTCACGCCGCTGGCCAGGTCTGCCACCAGGTCGCGCACCGCAGCGACGGTCTTGTCCGTCGCCTTGCCATCGGCCAGCGACTTGCCCACCGCATCCACCAGCACGGTGCCCACCACGATGCCGTCGGCATGCTTGCCGATCTCGGCGGCGTCTTCGGCAGTCTTGATGCCGAAGCCCACGGCCACCGGCAGGTCGGTATGGCCCTTGATGCGCTCAACAGCTTCCCCCACCGCGCCGCGTGACTTGATCACCGCCCCGGTAATGCCGGTCATCGACACATAATAGACAAAGCCCGACGTGTTCTTGAGCACCGCCGGCAGTCGCTTGTCGTCGGTGGTGGGCGTGGTGAGGCGGATGAAGTTGAGACCGGCCTTGAGGGCCGGAATGCAGAGCTCGTCATCCTCTTCGGGCGGCAGGTCGACGATGATCAGCCCGTCGACACCAGCCGCCTTGGCGGCTGCCAGGAACCCGTCGACGCCGAACACGTAGATCGGGTTGTAATAGCCCATCAGCACGATGGGCGTGGTCTCGTCCTTGCGGCGGAAATTCTCCACCATGTCGAGCACGCCGCGCAGCGTCATGCCGGCGGCCAGCGCCCGTTGCCCGCTCAGCTGGATGGCCACGCCATCGGCCATCGGGTCGGAAAACGGCATGCCGAATTCAATGATGTCGGACCCCGCCTGGGGCAGGGCCTCCATGATGGCCTGGCTGGTGGCAAGGTCCGGATCGCCGGCCATGACATAGGTGACCAGGGCCGGGCGATTGGCCGCCTTGGCTTCGGCGAAGCGCTTTTCGATACGCGTCATGACTACAGCAGCCCCAGATATTTGCCGACGCTCTCGACGTCCTTGTCGCCGCGCCCCGACAGGCACAGCACGATCGACTGGTCCTTGCCCATGGATGGGGCGACCTTCATCAGTTGCGCCAGTCCATGCGCCGATTCCAGCGCCGGAATGATGCCTTCGAGCCGCGTGCAGAGCTGGAAGGCTTCGAGCGCCTCGTTGTCGGTGATCGGCGCATAGGTGACGCGCTTGCTGTCGTGCAGGAACGAGTGCTCCGGCCCGACGCCGGGATAATCGAGGCCAGCCGAAATCGAATGGCCTTCGAGAATCTGCCCATCACTGTCCTGCAGCAGATAGGTGCGGTTGCCATGCAGCACGCCCGGTCGCCCGCCGGTCATAGAGGCGGCGTGGCCGTTCTCGACGTCGATGCCGTGCCCGCCCGCTTCGGCGCCATAGAGCCTGACGTCGGCATCATCGAGGAAGGCGTGGAAGGTGCCGATGGCGTTGGAGCCACCGCCCACGCAGGCAACGACGGCATCGGGCAGCTTGCCCTCGGCTTCCTGGAACTGCTCCTTGAGCTCGGTGCCGATCACCGACTGGAAGTCGCGCACCATCTCCGGATAGGGATGCGGGCCGGCTGCCGTGCCGATCAGGTAATAGGTGGTGTCCACATTGGTCACCCAGTCGCGCAGCGCTTCGTTCATGGCGTCCTTGAGCGTGCCGGCGCCGGCAGTCACCGGACGGACTTCGGCGCCCAGCATCTTCATGCGCAGCACGTTGGGCATCTGCCGCTCGACATCGGTGGCGCCCATGAAGATGGTGCAGGGCAGGTCGAACTTGGCGCAGACCGTCGCCGTGGCCACGCCATGCTGGCCGGCCCCGGTCTCGGCGATCACCCGCGTCTTGCCCATGCGCTTGGCCAAGAGGATCTGGCCCAGGCAATTGTTGATCTTGTGTGAGCCGGTGTGGTTCAGCTCCTCGCGCTTGAACCAGACTTTCGCGCCACCCAGATGCTCGGTCAGCCGCTTGGCGAAATAGAGCGGGCTCGGACGGCCGGCATAATGCACGCTGAGGTCGTCGAGCTCGGCCTTGAAGGCCGGATCGAGTTTGGCAGCGCGATAATGCGCCTCGAGGTCCAGAATCAGCGGCATCAGTGTTTCGGCCACGAAACGCCCGCCATAGAGCCCGAACCGGCCCTCCTCGTCGGGGCCGTTGCGCAGGGAATTGATGCCGTCCATCGGGAAGTCCTAACTTGCTCGGCGTTCTCCCACAGGCCTCATCCTGAGCCTGTCGAAGGACGAGGTCTGTGCGCACCGACCTCGTGGTTCGACAAGCTCACCATGAGGTCTCACGAAGATCGTATCAGCCCGCTGCCCGTGCGTTGCGAATGAACGCCTCGATCAGCCGCTTGTCCTTTACGCCCGGTGCCGTTTCGACACCAGATGACACATCGACGCCGTAAGGACGTACGCTGCTGATGGCGTCGGCCACGGTCTGCGGCGTCAGGCCCCCCGAAAGCATGAAGGGGATGGACGGGTCAAGCGCCTTGAGCAGGCTCCAGTCGAAGGTCTCGCCCAGGCCGCCCGGCCGGTCGGCGCCCTTGGGGGGCTTGGCATCGAGCAGGATGCTGTCGGCGACATCCACGAAGGCGGCGACATGGGCCACGTCGTCGGCCGAACCGATAGGCAGCGCCTTCATGATCTCGACACCGGCCTCGGCGCGGATGGCCTCCACGCGGTGCGGTGTTTCGGGACCATGCAGCTGGATCCAGTCGGGACCCAGCGCCGCCACTTCGGCTACGCAGCTATTGTCCGGATTGACCAGCACCACGCAGGTCTGGATCCGCCCGCGGGCTTCCGAGATCAGCGTGGCGATCTCTTCGATGCTCACATGGCGCGGTGAGCGCGAAAAATGCATGAACCCGACCATGTCGGCCCCGGACGCGATGACGGTCTCGAGGATTTCAGGGGTCTTGATGCCGCAAATCTTGATGATCAGGGGGTCGGCCATCGCGCTCAGCGCAGCTCCAGGAGATCGTCGACTTCAGCCAGCGGGCCGGAACTGGCCTGGCCATTGTGGCGGCGCAGCTTTTCCAGCTCGCCATTGAGCATATGGGCCTCGCGGCGCCAGTGCTTTTCGCGTCGGCGGTGGCTTGCCTGGGCAAACCAGGTGGCCGTGCCGCCCAGCAGCACCCCCACCAGCAGCACGACATAGAGAACGACGAACATCGGCACGCCAAAGCCGGGCGCCACCGTGCCCTCGACCGGCGCAAATGGATTGAAATTGACCACGACGAAATGCCGGTTGGCCAAGGCAAAGATGATCAGCCCCAGGCATAGCGGGACGAGGACCACCCAACCGACGATTCTGTTGACCATGCGTCTGGTAACCTATGGAGCTCTGGCCCCGTTACGAACGGTTGAGCCGCTCGCGGATTTCCTTGCCGGCCTTGAATTGCGGCACGTATTTCTCGCCCACATCGACCTGCTCGCCGGTCCGCGGATTGCGACCGACACGCGCCGGTCGGTTCTTGACCGAAAAGGCACCAAAGCCGCGCAGCTCGACCCGGTCGCCCCGCGCCATGGCGTCCCCGATCTCGTCGAGGATGGCATTGACGATATTTTCGATATCACGCTGGAACAGATGCGGATTTTCCGCCGCGAGTTTCTCGACCAGTTCCGACTTGATCATCAAAGGCTCCGCATCTGGGCGTCCACCCCGTTGCTCAGAGGGCAGAGCCAACCTGCCAAAGGGAAACCAGCCCGTCAAGCGTGATGGGGCCTTCGGGCAGTCCGAGCGCGGCACGCGCCTGGCCATTGAGGAAGGTACCGATGAGGTCGAACCCCTGTTCGGGCTGCGGCCACACCGTGCGGATATCGAGATCACCGGGCAGTTCGCGCTCGGTTTTGAGCCAGTCGAGGGCTTCGAGCTCCCCGCCAATGGCGTCGATCAACCCGCTTTCCACCCCGACCCTTCCCGTGACGATCCGGCCATCGGCCAGAGCGAGCGTGGCCGGACGCGTCAGGCCGCGGCGTTCGGCCACAACGTCGACGAACCACTGGAAGCTGTCATCGACCAGGGCAGCGATCGAGGCGCGCGGGGCGCCATCCATCGGCTCGTCGAAATCGGGCTCGGCCTTGAGCGGTCCCGAGGCGACCTTGTCGAGATCGACGCCGACCGTTTCGAGCAGCTTGCCGGCATTGACATGCTGGTAGAGCACGCCGATCGAGCCCACGATGGAGAGGCGCCGGGCGAAAATCCGGTCACTGGCAATGGCGGTCATATAGGCCGCCGAGGCCCCCAACTCGCCGATGACAGCCACGGTGGGCTTGGCCGCCCGCAACTGCCCCAGCGCCTCGTAGAGCTCTTCCCCGCCCGCCGTGGTGCCGCCGGGCGAGTTGATGGCGACGATCACGGCCTTGACCGCATCGTCCTCGGCAAGCTCGGCAATGGCCTCCAGCCGGGCGCGGTCGGTGGTGATGGTGCCATCGATCACCAGCCGCGCCACATAGTCACCATCGGGCCTGTCGGGCATGGCGAAACGCCCCAGACCCACCACCACGGCCATGGCTAGCGCTATGAAGGCCAGCACCCGCCATAGACCACGCGATTTGCGATAGGTCTCGGCGGCAATAACGGTGTGCGCATCCGCGCGGGCGGGTTCGTGATTGGGCTGGTCAGTCATCTTGGCCTCAAGCTTGGGCGTTGCCGACGGGTAGAGCCGCCTCGCTGGTTTTACAAGTCAGAAGCGCTTGACCATATATCGCGCCGCGCCCTCGTAGCTTTGGAGTTTCTCATCCAGCGCGGGTGCCTTGAGCACCCGGAAGCCATGCTTGTACCAGAATGGCAGCGAGCCGTTGACGGCGACGAGGCTGGCCTCGGGCAGGCCCACCGCCCTGGCATGGCGCAGGATATCGCCGACGATCATGGCGGCCGCACCTGTGCCCCGTGCCGCCGGCAGCAGCGCCAGGTCGTGCAGGTAATAGGTGTCGGCATTATCAGGAATGGCGCCGAGCAGGGCGTTGAGTTCGGGCAGCGCCTGGGAGCGCCAGGGATGGCTCAGGATGTAGCCCGATGGCTTGCCATCCAGTTCCAAGAGGCGCGCACCCTCGGGATAGAGCCGCAGCCTTTCGGCAAACACGGCCACATCCTCGGGAAAATCGGGATGCACGGCAGCCGCGATGGTCTCGACAACAGGCAGGTCGAGCGTGGTCAGGGCCCGCCAGTGCATTGCATTCGTCATGGACACTCTTTCGCCGCGCTTCCGAACCCGCGGCCACCACTTTCCCGGAAGCACCCAAGCTTAGAAAGCAAAAGGCCCGCGCTGTGAAGCGCGGGCCTGATGGTTTTGCCGGCAGAGAATTACTTCTCTTCGCGGCCCTTGAGCGCAGCGCCCAGGATGTCGCCGAGCGAAGCGCCCGAATCCGACGAACCGTAATTGGCGACGGCTTCCTTTTCCTCGGCGATTTCCAGTGCCTTGATCGACAGCTGGATACGCGAGGTCTTGCGGTCGTACTGGGTGACGCGCGCGTCGACCTTTTCGCCCTTGGAGAAACGCTCCGGGCGCTGGTCGTTGCGATCGCGGCTGAGATCAGCACGACGGATGAAGGCGGTCATGTCGCTGTCGGCGATACGGACTTCAATGCCCCCATCGTTGACTTCGATCACGGTGCCGGTGACGACAGCGCCCTTGCGGATGCCGCCGGCTTCGGACGTGTCGCCCGAGGCAGCCGAAGCTTCGCCAGCAGCGAGCTGCTTGATGCCCAGCGAGATGCGTTCCTTTTCGACGTCAACATCGAGGACCTTGGCCGAAACCATGTCACCGCGGTTGTAGTCTTCCAGGGCCACTTCGCCCGACTTCTGCCAGTCGAGGTCGGAAAGGTGAACCATGCCGTCCACATCGCCGTCGAGGCCGATGAACAGGCCGAATTCGGTCTTGTTCTTGACTTCGCCTTCGATGACCGAACCGACGGGGAACTTCTCGGCGAAGCTTTCCCACGGATTGGCCAGGGTCTGCTTGAGGCCCAGCGAGATGCGGCGCTTGTCCGGATCGACTTCCAGCACGACGACTTCGACTTCCTGGGAGGTCGAGACGATCTTGCCGGGATGGACGTTCTTCTTGGTCCAGCTCATTTCCGAGACGTGGATCAGGCCTTCGATGCCGGGCTCGAGCTCAACAAAAGCACCGTAGTCGGTGATGTTGGTGACGCGGCCGGTGAACTTGGCGTTGATCGGGTACTTGGCTTCGATGCCATCCCACGGATCGGCCTGCAGCTGCTTCATGCCGAGCGAGATGCGGTGCGACTCGTGGTTGATGCGCACGATCTGGACCTTGATGGTCTCGCCGATCGTCAGCACTTCGGACGGGTGGTTCACACGGCGCCATGCGATGTCGGTGACATGCAGCAGGCCGTCAATGCCGCCGAGATCAACGAACGCACCGTAGTCGGTGATGTTCTTGACCACGCCGTCGACAACCTGACCCTCTTCGAGCTGCTGCACGATTTCCGAACGCTGTTCGGCGCGCGACTCTTCGAGGATGGCGCGACGCGACACGACGATATTGCCGCGGCGCTTGTCCATCTTCAGGATCTGGAACGGCTGCGGCACGTTCATGAGCGGCGCGATATCGCGGATCGGACGGATGTCCACCTGCGAACGCGGCAGGAAGGCGATGGCGCCTTCCAGGTCGACCGTGAAGCCGCCCTTGACCTGGTTGAAGATGGTGCCTTCAACGCGCTCATTGTTGTTGTACATGACTTCGAGCTTGACCCAGCTCTCTTCGCGGCGGGCCTTCTCGCGGCTGAGGACAGCCTCGCCCATGGCGTTCTCGACGCGGTCGACATAGACCTCGACGATCGAGCCCACCTTGATGGTGCCGTCACGGCCGGCCTGGCCGAATTCCTTGAGCGCGATGCGCCCTTCGGTCTTGAGACCGACATCGATGATCGCCAGGTCCTTTTCGATGGCAACCACGGTCCCCTTGACCACGGCACCTTCCAAAGGCTCGTTGTCGATGAACGAATCCATCAGCAGCGATTCAAAATCTTCTTTCGTCACAGTTTGCTGTGCCAAATAACTTCTCCGTTGCACCGGGGGTTTGAGATTGAAGACCGAAAGCCCGCCATTCCAAAAGGAATGCCGGCGCGCGAGCGCCCGATCGAACGTTGATTTGCGGTAGGGCCCGCTCGCCTCGCTTGGTGATGGCCGGGGCCGAAACACCCAAGGTTGGATTAAGGTCTTACGACCCTGCCTTGGACGCCATGGTCCCATCGACGATCGCGATGGCTGCGCGGAGTGCGGCTTCTATATCGAGAAGCGTGGTGTCGAGCAAGTGCGCGTCATCAGCTTTGTAGAAGCCGCCATGGGGATTGAGCATGTCGCGCGCATCCCGCTCTTCTATCTGGTGATAGAGCGCGTAGCGGTCAACCACCTGGCCGCGCGCCTCGAACTGGCGGGCCCGCCGCTCCATGCGCGCCTTGCTGTCGGCCTGGATGAAGAGTTTGACATCGGCCTCCGGGGCGATCTTGGTGCCGATGTCGCGGCCGTCAAGCACTGCGCCGCCCTCCTGGGTAGCGAATTCGCGCTGATAATCATACAGCGCCTGCCGCACCCCGGCGATGACGGCCACCTTGGAGGCGAGCGTCCCGATCTTGGCGGACAGCAGATATTCGGGCTCGATATCGGTCTCATCCAATGTCTGCGCCGCGGCGATGGCGCGCTGCTCGAACTCGGGCGAGTTCTCCCACGCCTCCACCGCCCGGCCGACCGCCCGGTAGAGCAATCCGGTATCGAGATAGGGCAGGCCATAATGCCGGGCCAGGCCCGAGGCCAGCGTCCCCTTGCCCGAAGCGGCAGGTCCATCGACGGCGATGATCATCCCTTTTGTCCTTTCACCGGTTCGAACCGCGCGCCCGCTGCGGTCAGGGCGGCCACAAAGCCCGGAAAGCTCGTTTCAATGGCGCTGGTATCATCCAGCGTAACACGCTTGTGGCTGGCCAGGCCCAGCACCAGGAAGCTCATGGCAATGCTGCCGTCACCCTGGCTCAGCACTGTCCCGCCACCCTCGACCTTGCCGACACCACCAATGGTGAGGTTGTCCTCGCCCTCGGCCACGGTCACCCTGCTGGCAGCGAGCCCGGCGGCGGTCGCGGCCAGCCGGTCGGGGCTCTGCCCGCGCAATGCGCCCAGGCCTTCGATCACGGTCTCACCCTGGGCATAGGCTGCCGCAACGGCGAGGATGGGGATATCGTCCAGCATGGCTGCGGCATGGGCGGCGCCGACCCGAATACCCTTGAGCCGCGACGAGCGCACCCTGAGGTCCGCGACATGTTCGCCGCCGGCTTCGCGCTGGTTGAGAAACTGGATATCGCCGCCCATTTCGAGCAGCGTATCGATGAGACCGGTGCGGAGGGGATTGACCAGCACGTTTTCGATCACCAGGTCGGAGCCCGGCACGATCAGCGCCGCCACCAGTCCATAGGCCGCCGCGGACGGATCGCCAGGCACGACGACGCGCCGCGGCTGCAATTCGGTGAGGCCGGTGACACCGATCGTCGCCCCGCCCGCATCATCGCTCACCACGCTGACGGCGCCGCCAAAATCTCCCAGCAGCTTCTCGGTGTGGTCGCCCGTCGCCATCGGTTCGACGATCGTGGTGGTTCCTTCGATCTGGGTGCCAGCCAGCAGCAGCGCCGACTTGATCGCCTCGGACGGCGCGGCCATCACATGAGTCAGCGGCAAGGGCAGGCGCGGGCCCTTGAGCGTCAGCGGCAGGCCACCATCCGGCGCCGCGCTCACCGTGGCGCCGATCCGTGCCAGCGCCTCGCGCAGCGCCGGCAGCCAATGGCCTATCGACGCAGATGTGCCGGTGAAGCGCGTTGCGAAGGGATAGGGCGCCACAAGCCCTATCAGCAGCGGCGCGCCGGCGCCCGCTTGCCCCAGTTCCAGCGGCCCTTGTGGCTCCAGCAGTCCACCCACGCCCAGCCCATGCACATGCCAGGCCCCGTCGCGCTGCTCGATGCGGATCCCGAGCTGGCGCAAAGCCGCCGCGGTCGCCAGTACGTCCCCGGTCTCGCTCAGGCCCTCGATGCTGCTGTGCCCGACGGCCAGTGCCGCCAGGATCAGCGCCCGATGGGAAATGGCCGTGTCGCCCGGCGTGGTGAATCGCCCCGTCAACGGGCTGGCGCCGTGACTGGCAAGCGGCGCGCTGGTGGCTGGAATCGGGGGGGCGATCTCGGTCATGGGCGAGCCGGCTTTAGCACGGCCTGGCGCGGCAAGGCCACCACCCCCGGCAGCCGGGAACCCGCTCTCCACATTTTCGGTTTGACAGGGGCCGGGTTTGCCCATAACCGGACTGACCAAACCGGGGCCTGGCGCCCTGCAAAACCTTACGACGAGGAACATCGATGGCCAGTTCCGAACGCGGCACAAAACGCACCGATCCCGAAACGGGCAAGAAGTTCTACGACCTCAACCTCGACCCGATCGTCTCCCCCTATACCGGCAAGAGCTATCCGCGCTCCTATTTCGAAGCCGTCCTGACCGGCAAGGCGGCTGTCGCTGCCCGCGCCAAGGTGGACGAGGACGAAGAGGAGATCGAAGAAGAAGTCGAGGACGTCGCGGCGCCCGAGATCGTTTCGCTCGAAGACGCTGATGCCGAGGAAGCCGGCGACGAGGAAATCCCCGAGACCGACGATGTCGAGGTCGATGAAGAGCTCGGCGACGACGACGCGGACGTCTTCCTCGAAGAGGACGAAGACGAAGACGACGAACTCGGATTCGACGTTGGCGGCGACGAAGATCGTTGATTTGAAACAAGATTTTGGCCGGCTGACCCTGTCAGCCGGTTGAACAAAAAAGTGTCATTTAGGCACTTGCGCGGGCAGGGATCATCCAATAGGTTCCGCCTCGCTTCGGACGGGTTAGCCCTTCCCTAGACCCAATGGAATGGGGCCATAGCTCAGCTGGGAGAGCGCTTGCATGGCATGCAAGAGGTCAGCGGTTCGATCCCGCTTGGCTCCACCATTTCACCGGCCAAATCGGTTTTCTTGTGGCAGGCGCCCATCGCCGCGCCGCTACGCCGTCACATTGACGGTGACGTTCCGCCCGTCCATCGGCGCAATGGCTGTCCAGAGCTTGAGCATTTCGGCGCGGTCGATGACGATGCAGCCATCCGACCAGGTGGCATCGCGACCCTCGTGGATGAAGATTGTCCGGTTTCCGGTGCCGGGCACCACGGCCTGCGGCAGGTAGATGGCCGGGCGCTTTTCGCCGGTCACCGTGTCGGTCTTGCTGTCCATGCGGGTCTTTGAGCAACCGGCATAGTTGGCGGCGCCAATCCTGACCTCCGGGTCCCACCAGCAGGTCGTGTCCACCGATACGCTGCCGCTGGTGAATTTGAGCCGCCCACTGTCCGGGCCGTTTCGGTCTACCGAGATCGTGTAGCTGCTGGCCGGCAGCGGTGTCGTCACCGATGCCAGCGACGCGCCCGACGTCACCGGTCCGCCGGCATTGCCCTTGCCGGCGGGCGACACGCGCTTGTTGATCGAGCGGACGCCACCGACCAGGGTCTCGACGATTTCGTGCATGAACACGGCGCCGCCCGCCAGCAGGGCGCCCGAGATCAGGACATCGACGCCGTTCCACAGCGTGGCCGCCAGCCAGCCGTCGCTGGCAAAGGCAATGAACGAATCCATCACGCGGACCCCGAGCAGCGCCGAGAGAATGCCGACCACGAGCGCCACGAAGGTTGCGGTCTGCGTCGCCGACGGCTGTGCCGTGAAGACGTCACCCAGACCGGCCATGCCCGCATGGGGCAACACAGTGCGGCTCCATCTGCGCTTCGTGGGCTCGACGGACTATCTCGCCCGCTTTACCGGCCTTGGTCTCGCGCTCGACTACTGGCAGCTCGACGCCGACGGCGTCAGGCAGCAGGCCCAGCTCGACCTCGGCCTTACCCCGCTCGACAAAGCCGTCGGCGCCGAGATCGAGATCAGCGCCAAAAGGGCGAGCGTCGTGGTGATGGGAGCCGACGGCACACGCCGACCGATGGCCGGCGGCGCCCTGACGCCGCTGGACGATCCCGGCTTCATGCTGCGCATCAGCTCGGCAACCGGTCCCGGGGAATTCTGGAGCGACGTCTCGATGCTGCATTCCCGCTCATCCCACAACCCCGACAAGCCGGCGCCGATTGATGGTTCCGCGCCAGTTCCGCCAGTGGCGTTCGACTTCGATTGGCTGTTCTCCGAAGCCGCCGCCGACCCGGCAGCGGCGGTGAAACCGGCCGCACTGGCCCGGATGACCGAGGCACAGGCGAGGATCGTCTCCATCTCGCCTGTCATCCGCATCGAGGGCACGGCCTGAACCGCGCGGGCTGCTGCCATCAATTGACGCTGCGATAGGGCAGAGGTCTTCTGGTCTTGTCAGAGATTCGGAAGTCCCGTGCCCAAAGCCCCGCTCACCCTCAGTCAGAATCGCGCCCGCCACCTGTGGATAGCGGCGCAACGCCTCGATACGGCAGCGCCGTTCGGCGCCGGCCCGGCCGCGACGCTGTCGGCCATCAGCCACCTGGGCTATGTGCAGATCGACACCATCAACGTCGTCGAGCGCTGCCACCACCACATCCTGTGGTCGCGCATTCCCGGCTATCGACGCAGCGACCTGGCGCAGAACCAGTCATCAGACAAATCGATCTTCGAATACTGGACGCACGCGCTGAGCTATGTGCCGGTCGCCGACCTGCCCTATTTCGTGCCGACGATGAAACGCCATCGGGAAGAGCCCAATCGCTGGTTCGGCTCGGTGACGCCGGACGAAGTCAAAAAGATGCTGCAGCGCCTGCGCAAGGAAGGTCCGCTCTCCATCCGCGACATCGACGATGATGACCTGGTCGACAAGACCCATCTGTGGGCCAGCCGCAAGCCGAGCAAGCGGGTACTCGAGATCATGTTCTACCAGGGGCTGGTGGCCGTCGGCACGCGCCAGGGCATGCTCAAGACCTACGACCTGATGGCGCGCCATTTCGGCTGGACCGGCCAGCCCAGAGCCGCCACCGAGCGCCAGGTCACTGCCTACAAGCTTGATCGCGCCCTGCGCAGCCAGGGCGTGGTGAGCCTTGATTCGATCTGTCATCTCGATGCGCCGAGCAAGAAGGCGGTCAAGGAACTGATCGATAGCCGGGTCCGCCGCAAGCTGCTGGTGCCGGTCACCATCGAAGGCGCCGAAAAAGTCGCGCACTGGGCCGAAGCTGCGACACTCGAAAGCGCGGCGAGCGAGCCGCCGACGCTGGTTCACATCCTCTCGCCCTTCGATCCACTGATCATCCAGCGCAAGCGGCTCAAGCTCCTGTTCGGCTACGACCACATCTTCGAAGCCTATGTGCCGGCAGCCAAACGCCAGCTGGGCTATTTCGCTCTGCCGATCCTGATAGGCGACCGCATTGTCGCCGCCTTCGATCTCAAGACCGACCGAACGGCGAAAAAGCTGCTGATCCAGCAGGAGACCTGGCTCGAGGATGTCGGCGCCGAGGGCAGGGCGGCCATAGACCAAGCCCTGGGGCGCTTCGAGGCCTTCCAATTGGGCGACTGACGGCTGCTATTGCGCCGTCCAGCCGCCATCCACCATCAGCACCGCGCCATTGACCATGCCGCCGGCCGGCGAGGCGAGATAGATCACCGCCCCCGCTACGTCGGCAATCGTGCCCACGCGACCGATCGGCAGGCGATCCAGCACGCTTTTGAGATAGGCCGGCTGATCGAGCCGCTCGGCCGTGCCCGGCGTATATATGAAAGTCGGCGCCACGGCATTGGCGGTGACGCCGCGATGGCCCCATTCCAGCGCCAGCACGCGGGTGTATTGGTCGACCCCGCCCTTGGTGGCGCAATAGACGGCATGGTCGCGGATACCAACGCTGCCGGCCTGCGAGCTGATATTGACGATGCGGCCCGCACCCTGTTCGAGCATGATCCGCCCGGCCGCCTGCGCCACAAAGAAGCTGCCCTTGAGGTTGACGGCCATCATGCTGTCCCAGTCGGCCTCAGTCACCGCCTCGGCCGGATGATTGTCGCCCAGCCCGGCATTGTTGACCAGGATATCGACCGAGCCGTAATGCGTCCTTATCGCCGCAAAGGTCTCGCCGATCGAGTTCACATCGCGCACATCGAGTGCAAAGGCCGCTGCCTGCCCGCCCTCGGCCTCGATTTCGCTGACCAGCTGGCCGAGCCGCACCTGGTCGCGCGAGGCGACCGCCACCCGCGCACCGGCGGCCGCCACCGCCTTGGCCAGGCCATAACCGATGCCCATGCTGGCGCCGGTGACCACGGCAACCTTGCCGGAAAGGCGGAAATCGGGATGGCTCATGGCGCCCTCGCAGTTCGCTCTGGTACGCACAGACTAATGCGGACCGGCTCGACCCAAAAGGGCCATGCGCGAGGGTCGCCGAACGGCTTGGGCCATCGCCGCCTTTCCATCGCGCCGGCCCCGCGCTAAAAGCCTTGCCGCGAAGCGGAGACACCCATGGCGACTTATACCGACATTGCCCGGCGGGTGTATGACCACACCTGGAAGCTCGATCCCATCGTGCGGAGCCTGCTCGATACGGACTTCTACAAGCTGCTGATGCTGCAGATGATCTGGGGGCTCTATCCCAAGGTCACGGCCACCTTCTCGCTGATCAATCGGACCAAGTCGGTCAGGCTCGCCGACGAGATCGATATCGAGGAATTGCGGGCCCAGCTCGATCATGTCCGCACGCTGCGCTTCACCAAGAAGGAGATGATCTGGCTGGCCGGTAACAGCTTCTATGGCAGCAAGCAGATTTTCGAGCCGGCGTTCCTCAAATGGCTGGAAGACTTCCGCCTGCCCGAATATCGGCTGGAGCGGCGCGATGGCCAGTTCGAGCTGGAATTTCCCGGCCCCTGGCTGCAAACCTCGATGTGGGAAATTCCCGCCCTTGCCATCATCAACGAGCTGCGCTCGCGCGCCGCGATGAAGCATTACGGCCCTTTCACCCTCGACGTGCTCTATGCCCGCGCCAAGGCCAAGATGTGGGAAAAGGTCGAGCGCCTGCAGAAGCTCCCCGACCTCAGGATTTCCGATTTTGGTACCCGCCGCCGCCACTCTTTCCTCTGGCAGCGCTGGTGCGTCGAGGCGCTCAAGGAAGGCATTGGCGAGGCCTTTACCGGCACCTCCAATGTCAAGCTGGCCATGGACAACGACCTCGAGGCCCTGGGCACCAATGCCCATGAATTGCCCATGGTACTGGCGGCCCTGGCCCGGACCGACGAGGCTCTGAGGGCCGCGCCCTATCAGGTGCTGACCGATTGGGAGAGCTATTATGGTGGCAATCTCAAGATCGTCCTCCCCGATGCCTTCGGCACCGACAGCTTCCTGCGCAATGCCCCCGACTGGGTGGCCGACTGGACCGGCTTCCGCCCCGACAGCGCGCCGGCCATCGAAGGCGGCGAACGCATCATCGCCTGGTGGAAAGAGCGCGGCCGTGACCCGCGCGAAAAGCTGCTGATTTTCTCGGACGGTCTCGACGTCGACATGATCGAGGAGGCGTATCTCCATTTCGACGGCAAGGTGCGCATGGCCTTTGGCTGGGGCACCAACCTCACCAATGATTTCGAGGGCTGCGCGCCCGAGCCCAATCCGGGCCTTTCGCCCATTTCCATCGTCGCCAAGGTCAGCGAAGCCAATGGCCGCCCGGCGGTCAAACTGTCAGACAATCCAGCCAAGGCTACCGGTACGCCGGAGGAAATCGCGCGCTATGTCAGTATTTTTGGCGATGCCGGCCGCGTGACCCATCCGGTCAAGGTCTGACGGAACCCATCATTTGTTCTCCGCATTAGCATTTGTGGAGAACCTCGCACACCGCGCCGTCGTTAACGCCTTGGGAACCATGCCGCACTAGCTTTTCGGCGGGGGCTCCATCAGGGGCCATATGGAATTGCAGCTTATTGATATCACCGTGCGCGACAAGCAGGCGCATCCGCGCCTTGCCGGACGCATGACCGGGCACGTCCGGGCCGTGCTCCAGGAGACGATCGGCACACAGGAACAGACGCACGAACTGGCCATCCCGGTCTGGGCCGACATCCCGGATGGCACCAGCGACGCCGATATCGACATGGCCCTGATGCTCAAGGCTGCCGACATCATCGCCCGGCTCAAGGCCAACCTGGACCCGTCTGCATCGACATAGTTGTCCGCTGCAGCCCGTTCCCGCTCAGGCCGCGGCAACCGGCAGCTTCTGGCCACGATTGAGCGCCACCAGCGCGGCGCGGACATCGTCCTCGGCCGCCTTGGTCACCAGCTTGCGGTTATCGGTTTCGCGCAGCGGCCGCGGCCGGCCAAACGCCACCGTGGCCTCCTTGGTCGGCCCGCCAAGGATCTCGCGAATGTTCTGGCCTACCGATTTGGATTTGATCCAGGCGATCAGCGACCGCTCCGTGCGACCGACCGGCAGTCCCTGCAGCCTCGTATAGGCGATGGTCAGCGGCTGGATCATGACTTCGCTGGCCCCGGCCTCGATCATGGCGTGCTGTGCCGCGCCCACCAGCGCCGAGCGGAACGGCAGTACATGGGTGCCAATATCCGATTGCCCCTCGGCAAACAGCAGCACCGCATTGCCGCCAGCCATATGCGCACCCATTTCCGAGGCGGTGCGACCCGCATCGCTGCGGCGCGTGCGATCGACGAAAATGGTCTTCTGCAGCCGGGCCATCATGCCCACGAAGAACCAGTCTGCCACTTCGCGCTTGGCGACAAAGGTCACGTCGGCGACCGAGCCCACCGCGATGATGTCGGTCCAGGAAATGTGGTTGGACACCAGCAGTGTCGGCCGCCCGGTCGCCGGCTCACCGATCACGGTGACCCGGAGCCCCAGGAAGATGCAGCCGACCCGGTGGAACAGGCGCGGCAGCACGTTCCAGAACGGCAGCTTGAGCGCATTGATCAGCGCCTGCGCCGGAATGATCAGGATCATCACCGGGATGAACACGAAGATGAAGAACAGGACGCGGAAGATCATTTCTTTTGGCGGTCGGCGCCTTCGATGGGAACGGCATAGAGTTCGAGCCGGTGATCGACCAGCCGATAACCCAGTCGCTTGGCAATGACGTCCTGGATCGCCTCGATTTCCTCGTTGCGGAACTCGATGACGTCACCGCTGCGGATGTCGATCAGGTGGTCGTGATGCTCGTCCGGGATCAGCTCGAACCGGGCGCGGCCATCCTTGAAATCGTGCTTGGTCACCAGGCCCGCCTCCTCGAAGAGGTTGACGGTGCGATAGACGGTCGACAGCGAGATGCGATCATCGATCGTGGAGGCGCGGCGATAGAGCTCCTCCACGTCAGGATGGTCAGAAGCAGCCTCGATCACCCGCGCGATCACGCGCCGTTGGTCGGTCATGCGCATGCCCTTGGAGACACACGCCTCCTCCAGCGTCGGGTCTGTCTGGCTTCTGCTCACGCTTGGGCTCCCAGCCGGTCCATACCCGACCGGGTTACCCAAGATCGCGCGCCATGACAAGCGCGGTGGCCTGCGACCCATCGGCTTTGGGGTAATAGCCCTTGCGGCTGGAAATGGTGGCAAAGCCCTCACGTTGATAGAGCTTGATGGCCGGCACATTCTCTTCGCTCACTTCAAGGAACATGCGCCGCGCCGGGGTGGTCAGCAGATCGTCGAACACTGCCTTGAGCAGCGCCTGCCCGATGCGTTTGCCGCGCCATTTGGGGTCCACCGCAATGGTCAGCAATTCCGCCTCGTCCTCGACCACCCGGATCAGCGCGAAGCCGGCAATGCGGCGCCGCGCATCGCAGGCCACATAGACCGGCGTATTGGGGTCGCTCAGAAAGCTCTCGAACTCGCCCGAGGGCCAGCCACGGTAGAAGCCCAAGGCATGAATGCGCGCCAATTCCTTGGCGTCCGCCAGCTTGCCCGGCTCGATATGGAGCCCCGCCGGGGCCATCCACAGCTTGATCATGCCCCAGTCCTTTCGATCCGCGCCGCCGTCTGCGGCTTGGCATCGGCATCGCGGATATAGTTCGGCTCCGGCGGATGGCCCGTGGGATCGAGGGTCGCGCCGTGACGGGCAAGGGCCGCGATGTCGACAAAGGGCGAGGATATCAGCGCCGTCCCAGGCACGATGGCCGCCTGCGCGATCGCCATCGGCAACAGGTCGCCGTCCATTGTCGGCTGCCCCGGCCCGACAAAGGTCTGGAAATAGGCCTCGCCCCGCCGCGCATCCAGCAGCACCGTCGCCGGCCCGGTCGCGCTCAGCGACAAGGCCACCAGGCTCGACACCCCCACAACCGGTATCCCGCGCGCCAGCCCGATGCCGCGCGCGGCGCTGAGCCCGATCCGCAACCCGGTAAACGAGCCCGGCCCCGTCGTCGTCACCACCCGCTGTAGGTCGGCATAACCGAGCCCGTTGCGCTCCAGCAGCTCGGCAATCCGCCCGAAGATCAGCTCGGCATGGCCGGTAGCGATATCGTCCACCGAGACATCGGTCCGCCCGTCGCCCAGCAACAACCCCAGTTGCAGGCGCGGCGCGGCAGTGTCGATGGCAAGGGTAATAGTCATGTCATGGCTCTAGCGCCGCGGTCTGCGGAAGTCGAGTGGCCCGGAAGCATCCAAGACCACGCGGGTGGGTGTGAGGGATCACAACCGGTCCAGCGCCTTGACGCCCCCAGCCCCGACAGCGACCTTGCGGCATGCGCCCTGATTCGCCCAAAGCCCCACGATGACCTGGCTGGCCGAGACCGCCATGCTGAGCCATGGCTGGCGGCGCTTCCTGCTGCTGGTGCTGGCAGGGGCCATAGCGGGCCTCTCCGTCCCCCCGCTCTTTGTCGTCCCGGCTGTGTTCGTCGCCTTTCCCGTCTGGGTCTGGTGCCTGGATGGCGCCGAGCAGGCGCGCGGCTGGCGGCGCCTGCTCGGCCCCGCCTTCACCATCGGCTTTGCCTTCGGCTGGGGCTATTTCACCGTCGCCTTCCACTGGCTGGGCGCCGCCTTCTTCGTCGACGGCGGCCTCATGCTGGTCCTCATGCCCTTTGCCATCCTGGCGCTGGCGGCGCTGATTGCCTGCTTCTGGGGCGTGGCCAGCGCCCTGGCCCACCTGCTCTGGAGCAACGGAGCCTGGCGCATCATCACGCTCGCCACCTTCCTGACCATGGCCGAATGGGCCCGTGGCCATGTGCTGACCGGCTTCCCCTTCGACCTGCTCGGCTATGCGCTGACCCCCACCGACGAGATGATGCAGATCACCTCCGTGATCGGCATCTATGGCCTCACGCTCGTCGCGGCGCTGCTGGCCATGACCCCGGCATTGATCTGGCCCGCCGATACCAGAAGCCTCAGCCGCCGGCTGCTGCCCTTGTTCCTGGCGCTGCTCGTCATCGCCGGGCAGCTGGCCTATGGCTATAATCGCCTGACCGGCACCACGTCCACCGAGCGCACGGATATCGCCCTGCGTCTGGTGCAGCCGCTGGTTTACGAGCACAGCGATTTCGGCAATGTCGACCCCGTTGCCCTCATCGATCGCCTGCTGATGCTATCAGACATGCGCATGGACCCGACCGATCAGGGCCTTGCCGATATCACCCATCTGGTCTGGCCCGAATCGAGCTTGCCCTTCTTCCTCGCCACCTATCCCGAGGCCCTGGCCCGCATCGCCCGGCTGCTGCCCGATACGACCACCTTGCTGACCGGCGCGCCGCGCCAGCAATACGAGCCCGGTGCCACCCAGGCTTCCGGCCCGCCCTTCAACTCGGTGCTGGCCATCGACACCAGCGGCGAGGTCATCGCCAGCTATGACAAGTCCCATCTGGTGCCGTTCGGCGAATTCCTGCCCTACGGTCCGTTCTTCGCCAGCCTGGGCATCAAGCAATTCGTTCCTGGCGCCGAAGGCTGGGCCCATGGCGATGCGCGCCGGCGCCTGATGAGCCTGCCGGCAACCCCGCCCTTCCTTGCCCTCATCTGCTACGAAATCCTGTTCTCGGGCGACCTGGGCGATACAGCAGGCGCGCAGTTTCTCTTCAACATCACCAACGATGCCTGGTTCGATGGCTCCATCGGCCCGGCCCAGCATGCCCATCACGCGCGTATTCGCGCCGTCGAGGAGGGCATGAGCCTGGTGCGTTCCGCCAATTCCGGCCTCACCTTCGCCACCGATCCGCTGGGCCGCATCACGGCAGAGATTGCACCCCGGCAGATGGCCGCCCTCGACGTTCGTCCGCATGAGCGACTATCCGGCACGGTCTTTTCCCGCCTCCGTCACTGGCCGCTGCTCGTTGCGCTCCTCGCGGGCCTGCTCATTTCGCTGTTCGCCGCCCGTGGCCGCCGCAGACCGCTCTAGCCTTCGCCTTCCCATCGCCCCGTTGCTGTGTCATCACGGAACAAATCCAATTGCGAGTGACCCATGACCATCCGACTGCACCGCGGCGACCTGCCGGATCTCAGCCGCTACGGCCGCGAAGTGGCTGTTGATACCGAGACCATGGGCCTTGATCCGCACCGGGACCGGCTCTGCGTCATCCAGCTTTCACCTGGCGATGGCAGCGCCGATGTCGTGCAGATCCCCCAGGGCGCCACCGAAGCGCCCAATCTGGTGAAACTGCTCGCCGATCCTGGTGTCACCAAGATTTTTCACTATGCCCGGTTCGACGTGGCCGCCCTCAAGCAACGCTTCGGCGTGGTCACCGGCCCGGTCTATTGCACCAAGATCGCCTCCCGGCTCGTCCGCACCTATACCGATCGGCATGGCCTCAAGGACCTGGTGCGTGAACTGCTCAATGTCGACCTCAGTAAGCAGCAGCAGAGCTCGGACTGGGGCGCCGACAAGCTCAGCGATGCCCAACTGGATTATGCCGCCTCCGACGTGCTCTACCTGCATGATCTCAAGCGCCATCTCGATCGCATGCTCAAGCGCGAGGGCCGCATGGACCTGGCGCAGCAATGTTTCGATTTCCTCAAGACCCGCTGCGAGCTCGATCTGCTCGGCTGGCAGGAAACCGACATCTTCGCCCATACCTGAAGGCCGCGAGCCCATGAACCTGCATGCCGATGCAGCGCAGCGTCTGGCGATCTACCGCCGCCTCCAAGCGCGCAACCGCATCGTGGCGATCCTGCGGGTCGGCGTACCCGTGCTCGGGGCCGTGGCGCTGTCGGCGCTGCTGCTGCAGATCTACACGTCGAGCCAGACGGCTCGCTTCGGCATCAGCCAGATCGTGGTCTCACCCGATAGCGTCACCGTCGAGACCCCCGAATATTCCGGCGTGCTCGACGATGGCACCGCCTATCGCGTCTCGGCCACCGCGGCCCGGGCTGCGGTCGATGCCACCGATCGCATCGGTCTCAGCGACGCGGCCCTGACCATGGCCAAATCAGATGGCGTGACCATCCTGGTCGAAACGCCCGCCGCCATACTTGATACCACGGGTCAGATCGTGGAAATCGCTGGCGTGGCAAGGGTCAGCAACTCCGTGGGCACGTCGGGCGTTCTGCGCAATACCGTGTTCGATTACGCGGCGCAGCGTCTCACCGGCAACGGCCCCGTCGACATCGACTATGCCGATGGCACCCAGCTAGAGGCCGAGGGCTTCACCTATGATGCCGCCGCGCTGGTCTGGACATTCACGCGTGCCACCGTCACTTTGCCCGATACGCCCGGAGCCAAACAACCCGCGATGTCCACACCATGATCATGCGCTTCATGCTGGCTGCCGCTTTGCTCGTGCTGGCGCAGCCCGCCTTCGCCCAGCAGCAGGTACAGATAACCTCCGACCTTTTCACCGTTGACGAGAAGAGCCAGGAGGCTGTGTTCACCGGCAACGTCGTGGTCATCCACCCCACGGTCAAGGTCTGGGCCAACAAGGTCATCGCCATTTATGGCGACGCCGGACCAAGCGATATCGAGAGCTTTGTCGCCTCCGGCTCGGTGCGCCTTGAGACTGACGAGCAGGATGCCACCGGCGATCAGGCCGTGTTCACCCCGGGTGACCAGCTGCTGCGCCTGACCGGCAATGTCCAGGTCATCAATGCCGGCGGCACCATCAAGGCCGGCGAGCTGGTGGTGAACCTGGCCACCAACGTCTCCACCTTCACCAGCTCCGGCAGCGGCGGGCGCGTCACCGGCGTGTTCACCTCGCAATGACCGACGCCCAGGGCAAGCCGCGCATCGACCAGACCGGGTGGCTCGTCGCCCATAGCCTGGCCAAGAGCTTCGGCAAGCGCGTCGTGGTGCGCGATGTTTCCATCGCCGTGCGCCGCGGCGAGGCCGTTGGCCTGCTCGGCCCGAACGGCGCCGGCAAGACCACGGTTTTCACCATGATCATGGGCCTGGTGAAGCCCGATGCCGGCTCCATCAGCCTCGATGGCCGCGAGGTCACCCGCCTGCCCTTGTTCCAGCGCGGCCAGCTCGGCATCGGCTACCTGCCGCAGGAGCCGTCCATCTTCCGTGGCCTCAGCGTGCGCGGCAATATTCTCGCCGTGCTCGAAAACCACGTCAAAAACAGGGACGAGCGCCACGCCCGGCTCGAAGCGCTGCTCGATGAATTCTCCATCCGGCACCTGGCCAAGGCCAATGCGCTGGCTCTGTCGGGCGGCGAACGCCGCCGCGTCGAGATCGCCCGGGCGCTGGCCGCCGATCCGGTCTTCATGCTGCTCGACGAACCCTTTGCCGGCGTCGATCCTATCGCGGTCAACGAGGTCAAGGGCCTGGTGCGCCAGCTCACCCGCCGCGGCATCGGCGTGCTGATCACCGACCATGCAGTGCGCGAAACCCTGGGCTTGGTCGATCGCGCCTATGTCATCCATGGCGGCAAGGTGATGATCCAGGGCCGCCCCGAAACCATCAGCGCCGACCCCGACGCGCGCCGGGTCTATCTGGGCGAGGGTTTTGAGCTCTAGCGCCGCCTTGCCAACGGCGTCATTCCCGCGCAGGCGGGAATCCATGCCTCCCCGAGCGCGAAACCCAGGGGTAGATTCCCGCCTGCGCGGGAATGACGCCGTGAGTGGTTAGGCGTTCTGCGTCCACGTTAGTGCCGCGCCACCACTTGGCACAGAACTTGCCCTGTGCCTCAAATTGAGTCATGGTCCCGCCGGGAAGCCGCCGGAAACGGCAATGTATCCGCGCCAGGGATAACGATTTAATGTCACTTTCGCCGCGTCTGGAATTTCGTCAGGCGCAAAGCCTGACACTGACGCCGCAACTGATGCAGTCGATCCGGCTGCTGCAGCTGAGCCATCTCGAACTCAACGATTTCGTCGATGCCGAACTGCTGCGCAATCCGCTGCTCGAGCGCGAGGATGGCGGCGAGCCGGGCGAGACAGAGCCGGCGGAAATCCCCGAGCGCTCCACCGAAATCAATGCCTATGAGGACACGGTCGATCGCGGCGATCGCATCCAGGACGCCGATTCCATTGCCGCCGGCTACGACACCGCAGTCGAGAATGTCTTTCCCGACCAGACGGCGCAGGACCAGCTCAATCCGCAAAGCCGGCTCGACCGCAACGGCTCGAGCGAAGCCGGCGAAGCGCCCGACATCGATCAGTTCGTCGCCAGCCGCCCGCTGTTGAGCGAGCACCTCGAAAACCAGTCCAACATGATCCTGCGCACACCAGCGGATCGCCTGATCGCCCGACACCTGATCGATGGCCTCAACGAAGCCGGCTATCTGACCACGGATCTCGATGCCCTGGCCGAACAGCTGGGGGCGGAGCGCGCCGATATCGATGCTGTGCTCGAGGCGCTGCAGGGCTGCGACCCGGTCGGCGTCTTTGCCCGTTCGGTGCCCGAATGCCTCGCCATCCAGCTGCGGGACCGTGATCGCCTCGATCCGATGATGCTGGCTCTGCTCGACAATATCGGCATGCTGGCCGAGCACAACATGGCCGGCCTGATGAAGGCCGTGGGCTGCGACCGCGAGGACCTGGTCGATATGCTGGCCGAAATCCGCCAGCTCGATCCCAAGCCGGGTCTGGCTTTCGACAGCGGTCCGGTCGAATCGGTGGTGCCCGATGTCTTCGTCCGCCGCGGTCCTGATGGCGCCTGGCAGATCGAACTCAATACCGAGACCCTGCCACGCGTGCTGGTCAACCGCGTCTACTATGCCACGGTCACCAAAAAGACCCGCAATCCGGCCGAGAAGGCCTTCCTCTCCGATTGCCTGGCCACCGCCAACTGGCTCACCAAGAGCCTCGACCAGCGGGCGCAGACCATTCTCAAGGTGGCTGCTGAAATCGTGCGCCAGCAGGATGGTTTCCTCACCCACGGCATCGCCCATCTCAAGCCCATGACGCTCAAGATGGTGGCCGAGACCATCGACATGCACGAATCTACCGTCAGCCGCGTCACCTCCAACAAATATATGGCGACGCCGCGCGGCCTCTACGAAATGAAGTATTTCTTCACCACCGCCATCGCGTCGAGTGATGGCGGCGGCGATCACTCCGCCGAGGCGGTGCGCCACCGCATCCGCCAGCTCATCGACGCCGAGGCGCTCAGCGATATCCTCTCCGACGACACCATCGCCGACATGCTCAAGAAAGAGCAGGGCATCGACGTCGCCCGCCGCACCGTCGCCAAATACCGCGAGGGCATGAACATCCCCTCCTCGGTCATCCGGCGGCGGCAGAAGAAGAATCTGGAAAAGGTCTGACGGGCTACAGCCCACCGTGGGTCCGTCTACCCACCGGCCGTCACCCCTCGGGCCTTACCCGAGGGCTCTTCACTTGCAGCACGATCCGCAAGCGCAACACCCTCGGGTCAAGCCCGGGGGTGACGATCGAGTATGTGGCGGGGGTCATTCACGGGCGCTACCCACCGCAAATCACCATGCCCGCCTTAACCGCCCGCGAAGGCTAAGGCCATTGTGTGGCGATGTCCAAGGCATAAACGAACCCGATAAGGGTCTTGCGCATTGCGTCACCGGCGTGGGCGGGTCTAGCATCGCCCCTGTTGGCTACCCACATGCAAAGGGTAGGCAGCAGACGTGATCCCGAAACCGGGAACCGGCTTTCGAGATCCTCGCGTCACACAAACGACAGAAGGAAGAGGAAGCCATGACTTTACGCGTTTCGGGAAAGAACATGGATGTTGGCGACGCCCTGCGTGGCAAGGCGGAGGATCATTTCGCGGCCGTGGTCGGCAAATATTTCGACGGCGGCTATGACGGACATCTCACCCTCACCCCCGATGGCATCGGCTTCCGGGCCGATTGCGTGGTTCACCTGGATTCCGGCGCCACCCTGCAGGCCAGTGCCCAGGGCGGCGACGCCACCAGTGCCTATGAAGTCATGGCGCTCAATATCGAAAAGCGCCTGCGCCGCTACAATCGCCGGCTCAAGCAGCGCCCGCGCGGCGCCAATGGCAGCGCCGATGACTTGACCGCCCAGTACACCGTTTTCGGCGCCTCCGATGATCTGGAAGAGCTCGATGACGATTACG
Source organism: Devosia sp. (assembly GCF_014860165.1). Classification (GTDB taxonomy): domain Bacteria; phylum Pseudomonadota; class Alphaproteobacteria; order Rhizobiales; family Devosiaceae; genus Devosia. Next base: position 37,898 of record NZ_JACZKG010000008.1, on the reverse strand, counting down.
CGCCGCCCGTGATTGCCGAAACCACCAAGAATCTGCGCCAGTTGAGCGTTGAGGAAGCGGTGATGGAACTGGACCTGACCGGTAGCCAGGTTGTGATGTTCCGCCACGCTGGACATGGTGGGCTGAATGTGGTCTATCGCCGCTCCGATGGCAATATAGGCTGGATTGACCCGGCCCTCGGGACCAATTGAGCGGCTCCCGCGCCAAACATCAGCTGAGTTTATCCTAGGGCAGACTTAATGGAATTGGCCGATATCCTGGCTAAGCGCGCGGTGCTTTGTTGCACTGGCGTAAAAACAAAACGCCAGCTATTTGAAGACCTTGCCGAGCGGGCAGCCGAGATCACCGGGCACGATGCGGCGGAAATCCGCGAGGCGATCACCAACCGTGAAGCGCTGGGCTCGACCGGGTTGGGCAATGGCATCGCCATCCCGCATGGCAAGATCGCCGGCCTCAACGATGTCACCGCGCTGGTCGCGCGGCTGGATCAGCCGATCGACTTCGATTCGGTCGATGACCAGCCGGTCGATATCGTGGTGATGCTGCTGGCGCCCACGGGCGCCGGCGCCGATCACCTCAAGGCCCTGTCGCGCGTTGCCCGCCTGCTGCGTACCGAGACGGTGGTCGAGGACCTGCGGGCGGCCACCGACCCGGCGCAACTGCACGCCATCTTCACCGCCCCGGTCGCCACCCACTACGCCGCCTGACTGGCATCGGGCAAACAACGAGGCCCGCGCCTCCAGGCGCGGGCCTTTCGTATTGCCATAGTCATTGCCCGGCTTGTCCGGGCAATCCATCTTGCTTGGGCCTAATGGACCACCCGGAAAAGCCGGGTGATGACGTTCGGTATTGGACCCACGCTAATGCAGCGTCGCCAGCCCCAGATTCTTGTCGCCCAGCCACTCGGCCACGGCATCCTCGGTGTCGGTCACCAGCAACGGCGTGCCGTCGGCGCTCATCACCAGTTGGTATTCGGTGGTGGCATCGAATTCGGCATCGTGGATCATCATCGAGAGAACAGCGCCGCGCACTGGACGGACATAGGCCACCGCATCGCCACCCAGGGCAGCGAACTGCGCCCGCGTCAGCGACTTGAGGGGATGGATCAGCGCCTCGGCTGCGGCCTCGTCATTGCGTTTTTCAAACATTTGTCGGCCCTTTCCTCATAGTGAGCGAATCTCGATACGTCGGGCGATCTTGGGCGTCCGGGGACGCTCTACAGCAACAACGAGCATACCATGCCCTAAAGTTGCATCCCGCACTATCATGCCATCAGCCAATATGAACGAACGCTGAAACTGCCGCGCGGCGATGCCGCGATGCAGGAACTCGCGTCCCGGCTCATCCTTCTGCTTGCCGCGGACCACGATCTGGTTGTCCTCGGCCAGCACCTCGAGTTCGCTGGCGCCAAAGCCGGCAACGGCGATGGAGACCAGGAACCGCTCGGTTCCTTCGGCATCGATGGTGCGCTCGATATTGTAGGGCGGGTAGCCGTCAGCGGACTTGGCCAGCCGATCGACACGCTCCTCGAAGCTGTCGAAGCCGAGGAGAAAGGGAGCCGAAAACACTGAAATACGCGACATTCACGCCGTCCTTGAGTATCAAGCAACGTATCGGCGCGGACCCGTCAAACCTTGGCATCACGCGCTTGCCGAAGATATGGGACAAGCCATCGTTCCATTCAAGAGTGCCCGGGGAACCACTTCATGGATCAGACCGTTGCTGTCATCACGCCCGCCTGGAAGGCGCAGGCGACCATCGTCAACACGGTGCAGAGCCTGCTGGCCCAGACCTATCCCGATTGGCAGCTCTGGCTCGTCGCCGATGACGGTTTCGATTACCAGGCCTACCTCGCTGCGGCCGGTATCAGCGATCCCCGCTTCCGCTTCCTTTCCAGCGGCGGCAGCGGCCGCGGCGCCTCCATTGCCCGCAATGTGGCGCTTGAGCAGATCACCGGGCCCTGTGCCGCTATCCTTGATGCCGATGACCGGCTGAAGCCCCGCAAGCTTGAGCTGGCTGTCGCCGCCCTGGCTGAACACGCCATCGTCTCGACCGCCCTCGATGTGATGACCGACGACTTCCGTCACCTCCGCAATGTCGGCGATGGCCCTGACCTTGTCTTGTCGGCCGGCACGCACAAATGGGTCAGCCTCTCCATGGATTCCATGATCGTCTGGGATCGGCGCCGCGCCGACGGGCGCTACGATCCCACCATGAGCAACATGACCGATCTCGAATTCCTGCTGCAGCTCTACCGCACCGCGCCGACCTCCATGCATCTGGGCACGCCGCTGCATGATTACGTCAAGCGCTCCAGCTCAATGAGCAACGGCAAGAACGTCGCCGCGGGCATGATCGCGTCAAAGACCGAGATCCTGCGCCGCCTCGCAACCGGTCACTACGGATTACCCGCACAGCAGGTCGATGGCATCGCCGAGTTCCTGCGCATCTCGCTGCGGGCCGAAGCGCTCTATCAAGCAGCACTGGCGGCACGACCTGGCCTGCTGTTCGAAGACCATATCGAATCCATGCTCAACGAAAAGCGGCCGACCCATCTGGGCCGGCCGCCTGGTACAGGCACGAACGATGCCTAGAGCGCGAAGAGCGTCAGGTCGTTCTCGCCACCGCTGGCGCCAACGATCTGGTCGACGCTGAAGCCCTGGCGCTGGATGGCCTCGACGAGCCAGCGATTGCCCTGGATGCGGGCACGGATGGAATTGACGTCATTGTCATAGGCCAGCAACTGGGCTTCGGTTTCGTTCACCGTCAACACGCTGGCGCCCTGCGCCGAGGAGATGTCGCCGAAGCTGGTCAGGTTGCCGTTGAGTGTGCTGGCATTGGCAGCCGAAACGCCGGCAACAAGAGTAGCGGCGACAGCAATGATCTTTACGAATTTCATAATGAATTCCTTGGGTTAACGCTGGCTCTGTATCGTCTTGAGCTCGGTAGGAAATACGGTTTTGCGCAAAAAAGGTTTCACTGATTGGCTCAAAAGCTCGAACACCCAGCCGTGATTGGGCTGGATCGGCAGGCAATTCCGGCCTTGCCAGCATCAGCGATCATGACCTGCCGGCGCTTCCACGGGGCTTGCCTCTGCGCCGCTTTCCCCCTATAGAGCCCACTTCTCCGGACCGCCCGGCCAAAAGGCATGCCGTGGCGGTTCTTGAATGCGATGGGCCCAAATCCATCCAATCTCTTATAAGGACCCGCAAAATGCCCAAGATGAAGACGAAGTCTGGCGCCAAAAAGCGCTTCAGCTTCACAGCGACCGGTCGTGTCAAGGCAGGCGTCGCCGGCAAGCGCCACCGCCTGATCAACCACAACGCCAAGTACATCCGCACCAACCGCGGCACCAAGATCCTGTCCAAGGGCGACGAGGGTCTGGTCAAGTGGTACATGCCGTACAACCGCTAACGCTGAAAGGAAGCTGACACATGTCACGCGTTAAAAGAGGCGTTACCAACCACGCCCGTCACAAGAAGGTCTTGAAGGCTGCGGAGGGCTATTATGGCCGCCGCAAGTCGACGATCCGTATCGCCAAGCAGGCCGTCGAAAAGGCCGGCCAGTACGCTTACCGCGATCGTCGCGTCAAGAAGCGCAATTTCCGCGCACTCTGGATCCAGCGTATCAACGCTGCCGTGCGTGATTACGGACTGACCTATGGTCGATTTATCGACGGCCTCAGCAAGGCTGAGGTTGCCGTTGACCGCAAGGTGCTGAGCGATCTCGCGATCACCCAGCCCGAAGCGTTCGGCGTGCTGGTCGCCAAGGCCAAGGCCGCTCTCGCGTATCTCGAAAGCGTCGACAAGACGACCCACGAGCGCGTCACCGCCTAACTCTCCCCAGCCTGGCTGAGGTCAAATTAGCGCCTTGCGCCGCCTGAGAAGGCTGGCGCGGGGCGTTTTTGTTTGCTCTAACCGCCCGCAATATTGCCCAATGAGACCGCCATGTCCCTCGATAGCCAGATCGATACCCTCCGCGCCGAGCTTTCGGCAGCCATTACCGCCGCTGGTGACGACGCCGCACTCGACGCCGTGCGCGTAGCGGCTCTGGGCAAGAAGGGCAGCGTCTCGGCGCTCCTCGCTTCGCTCGGCTCCATGGCCCCCGAAGAGCGCAAGAGCGCCGGTCCTGCCATCAACGGCCTCAAGGCCGAAATATCAGGCCTGATCGAAGCCAAGAGCACGCAGCTCAAATCCGCCGCCCTCGACGCCCGCCTCAAGGCCGAAACCGTCGATATCACGCTGCCGCTGCAGCCAGCCCCCACCGCGCGCGGCCGCATCCATCCGATCAGCCAGACCATCGACGAGATCACCGCCATCTTCTCGGATATGGGCTTTTCCATCGCCGAAGGCCCCGATATCGAGACCGACTATTTCAATTTCACCGCGCTGAACTTCCCCGAAGGTCACCCCGCGCGCGAAATGCACGACACCTTCTTCATGAAGGCAGGTGCCGATGGCGTGAAGAAGGTGCTGCGCACCCACACCTCGCCGGTGCAGATGCGTGTCATGCAGAAGACCAACGAGAAGCCGGCCGCCGGTTACATCACTCCGGCCATGGACCCGCCGATCCGCGTGGTCATGCCCGGCCGCACCTATCGCAATGACAGTGACCAAACCCATACCCCGATGTTCCATCAGGTCGAGGGCCTCGTCATCGACAAGTCCAGCCATATCGGCCAGCTGCGCTGGGTGCTCGAGGAATTCCTCAAGGCCTATTTCGAGGTGCCCAACGTCACCCTGCGCTTCCGCCCCAGCTTCTTCCCCTTCACCGAGCCCTCGATGGAAGTCGACGTGCAATGCGATCGCTCCGGCAATGAGGTCAAGATCGGCGAAGGCAGCGACTGGCTCGAAATCCTCGGCTGCGGCATGGTCCACCCCAATGTGATCCGCAATGCCGGCCTCGACCCCGATATCTACCAGGGCTTCGCCTGGGGCATGGGTATCGATCGCATCGCCATGCTCAAATACGGCATGCCCGACCTCCGTGCCTTCTTCGACGCCGACCAGCGCTGGCTCGACCACTACGGCTTCCGCCCGCTGGATCTGCCGACGCTCTTCGGTGGGCTGTCGAGCTAGCCCATGGCCGACCTCCCGCCCCAATACGCCAGTGCCATCCAGTTCAGCTTCGGCGACTCGCCGGAGCTGGCCGAGCAATTGCTGGCGCTGGTGCTATCAGGCAAGAAGACGGCCACCTGCGGCGCCCTGCGCGATTACGGCCCCGGCAAGGAGCCGCTGCCCCAGGTCGGCCGTCGCGATGTGGTGCGCAACGGCACCGGCGAGCCGGCCTGTGTGATCGAAACCCGCGGCGTCGAGATCAAGTGTTTCGACGACATCGATCCAGAATTCACCGACCGGGAAGGCGAGGGCGACTATGCCGCCTGGCGCGCTGCGCACGAGGCTTTCTTTGCCCGCAATGGTGGCTTCTCGCCCGATATGGAAGTGGTCTGCGAGAGCTTCCGCCTGCTCGAAGTCCTGCCCGCCGGTCGCGCGCTCTACAACCAGGTCGCCTCGCCCATCTATATCGTCACCGACATAGAGTCCGATGGTCCGACACCGCTGCACAATTCCATGCTGAGCTTCGCCTCGGTCGCCATCGAGGCCGATGGTACGCTGCATGGCGAGTTCGAAGCGCAGATGCATGCGCGTCCCGATCGCACCACCAACGAAACCACCATGGCCTGGTGGGATACCCAGCCTGAAGCCTGGGCCGCCACCACCACCGATCCCGAAGAGCCCTCGGTCGTGATGCCGCGCTATGCCGACTGGGTTGAGAGCTTTCCTGGCCACAAGGTGTTCGTCGCCGCACCGATGATTTTCGACGGGTTATGGATGGACCACTATCTCGACGAATTCGCCGGCACCCGCGTGCTGTCAGGCCCGTTCAAGGGCCGGCAGATCTTTCGCGGCGGCGGCATCTGCCTTTACACCATGGCCGGTACCCTGCGCGGCGCGCCCTATCTCGATTGGGGCATGAGCAAGCTGCCGGCCGAATTCTACGGCCATATCGCCCACACCCACAAAGCCATCGACGATGCCCGCGGTTTTGCCAATGTGCTTGTCGAACTGATCAAAATCTCCCGTGCTTTGCCGGCTATTACCGGCTCTGCCAGCGACTTCCGCTAAAGGCCCAAACGATGAAATTCACCCTTGATTGGCTCAACGAGCACCTCGATACCGATGCCTCCGCCAATGAGATCGGCGAGACGCTGACCAAGATCGGCCTCGAACTGGAAAGCATGGAAGACCAGGGCAAGGCGCTCTCCGCCTTCGTCACCGCCCATGTGGTCTCGGCCGAACAGCATCCCAACGCTGACAAGCTCCGCGTCTGCAAGGTCGATGCCGGCACGGGCGAGCTGATCGATGTCGTCTGCGGCGCCCCCAATGCGCGCACGGGTCTCAAGTCGGTATTTGCCTTCCCCGGCACCTATATCCCTGGCAAGGACATGACCATCGGCAAAGGCAATATCCGCGGGCAGGTGAGCAACGGCATGCTCTGCTCCAATGCCGAGCTGGAACTCTCCAACGACCACGACGGCATCATCGAGCTGCCTGAGGATGCCCCCATCGGCGTCAAGTATACCGACTATGCCGGTATCAATGGCGTGGTCTTCGATATCTCGATCACCCCCAACAGGGGCGACGCCACGGGCGTCTACGGCATTGCGCGCGACCTGGCGGCCTATGGCCTGGGTACGCTCAAGCCCACCGACATGTCCCCGGTTCCATCCAGGGGCAAAAGCCCCATCGCGCCCTTGCCGCACCTTTTCGGCGCCGATGAGCCCAAGACCATCCGCAAATTCGCCGGCCGCTATCTCAAAGGCATCAAGAACGGCCCGTCCCCGGCCTGGCTGCAGCAGCGCCTGCGCGCCGTGGGCCTGCGGCCTATCAATACCATTGTCGATATCACCAACCTGGTGTCGCTGGGCTGGGGCCGCCCGCTCCATGCCTATGATGCCGACAAGCTCAATGGCCAGCCGGTGCTGCGCAATGCTCGCAACGAGGCCTTCGACGCGCTCGACAACAAGGTCTATACCCTCGACGAGACCATGACCGTCATTGCCGACGATACGGGCCCCCTGTGCCTCGGCGGCATTATGGGCGGCATCCGCTCCGGCGTCACCGACGACACCGTCAACGTCTTCATGGAATGTGCCAGCTGGGATCCCGAACTCCTGGCCCGCACCGGGCGCAAGACCGGCATTGTCTCGGACGCGCGCTATCGCCTCGAACGCCATGTCGATCCGGCGCTGACTGAACCCGGCCTCGAACTGGCCACCCGCCTCGTGCTCGAACTCTGTGGCGGCGAGCCGATGGAGCCGGCGATTTCGGGCGAGGACGTGTTTCCCAACACATCAGTCGAATTCCCACTTTCCGAGGTTCGCCGCCTCACCGGGCTCGACGTCGAGCCGATGGTGGCCACCGCCATCCTCTCCCGCCTCGGCTTCGAGATGACGGGCAAGGGCGACACCTTCACCGTCAAGGTGCCAAGCTGGCGCCCCGACGTGACGCAGAAGGCCGATCTTGTCGAGGAGGTCATGCGCATGGTGGGCGTCGACAACGTCCCGGTCGAGCCGCTGCCGCGCCTCAATCACGTCGCGCCGCGCATGCTGACCAATATCCAGAACCGCCGCCGCATCGCCCGCCGGGCCCTGGCCGCCCGGGGGCTGGACGAGGCCGTCACCTGGTCCTTCATCAGCCATGACGAAGCCGCTCGCTTTGGCGGCGGCCAGGAAGGCCTGCAGCTGGCCAATGCCATCGCCTCCGACATGACCGACATGCGCCCTTCGCTGCTGCCGGGCCTGCTTGCCGCTGCCCGTCGCAACGCGAACAGGGGCACCGCCGACCTCGCCCTGTTCGAAGTCGGCCAGGTCTTCCTCTCGGACGCACCCGAGGGCCAGCACACCTATGCGTCGGGCATTCGCACCGGCACGGCCAGGCTCGAAGGGTCAGGCCGCCACTGGTCCGGCAAGCCCCAGCCCGTCACCGTCTTCGACGCCAAGGCCGACCTCGCCGCCGTGCTCGACGCCCTGGGCTATGACATCGACAAGGTCCAGCTCTTCGCCGAACCCGCGCCCTGGAGCCATCCCGGCCGCGGCGGCCGCATCGCCCAGGGTCCCAAGACCCTCGGCTGGTTCGGCGAACTCCACCCCGCCTGGGCCACCGAGCTCGATCTCGACTTCCCCGTCGCCGCCTTCGAACTCGACCTCGATGCCCTGCCCGAGCCGCGCAAGAAGCCGACCAAGACCAAGCCGGCGCTCGATCTCTCGGCGCTGATGCCGCTGACCCGCGACTTCGCCTTTATCGTCGACAAGGCGGTCACGGCCGGCGCCATCCTCAAGGCCGCCCGCGGCGCCGACAAGGCCCTGATCAAGGACGTCAACGTCTTCGACGTCTTCGAAGGCAGCCATGTCGGCGAGGGCAAGAAGTCCGTCGCCATCGCGGTGACCATCCAGCCATCGGACAAGACGCTGACCGAGGAAGAGATCGACAAGGTTTCCGCCAGCATTATTGCAGCAGTCACCAAGCAATCTGGCGGCGTGCTGCGGGCTTGAACTCAAGCCGGTGGCTGCCTAGAGCAGCTCCGGCTCCCGCTTCAGGCGGATGCCGAAGCGCTCTTCGACGGTTGCCACCACGTGGTCGGCGAGCCCCATCAGCTCGGTCCGCGTGGCCCCGCCATAGTTCACCAGCACCAGTGCATGCCGGTCCGAAACCCCCACCGGACCGGCCCGGTAGCCCTTGAGCCCGGCCTGTTCGATCAGCCATCCGGCGGAGAGCTTGATCGCCCCATCGGCCTGCGGATAGGCCGGGGCGGCGGGGTTGGTGGCCATGAAGGCCGCACCGACCGCGGCGGACACAACCGGATTGTGGAAGAACGAACCAGCATTGCCCAGCACCCGCCAGTCGGGCAGCTTGGAGGTCCGCAACTTGATCACGGCGTCCATCACCGTAGCGGGGTGGTCGACGGGACCGAGCCCGGAAAGTTCCCGATATCCCAGCTCCGGCTTGCCGTTGCGCGCCAGGTTGAGCCGCACGCGCGTGACCACGTAGCGGCCCGGCTGTTCCTTGAACACGCTGTGCCGATAGGCAAAGCGGCATTCCGCGGGGCCGAGCGTCACCACGCTGCCGGTGGTCCGGTCATAGGCATCGAGCGCGTGGAAGCGGTCGCACAGCTCCACCCCATAGGCGCCGATATTCTGGATGGGCGCCGCACCCACGGTGCCGGGAATGAGGGCCAGGTTCTCCAGCCCCCACAGACCCTGCGCCACGGTCCAGCCGACCAGGTCATGCCATGTCTCCCCGGCCCTGGCCTCCACCAGCACAGCGCCGCCTGCGCCCCCACTCAGTGCCCGGCCACGCGTCGCCATCAGCGCCGTAATGCCCTCGTACTGCTCGCCCAGGATGACATTGCTGCCGCCGCCGAGCAGGCGCACCGGCAGTCCGTCCCGTGCCGCGTCCGCGAACAGGTCCGGCAGCTCTGCCTCATCCTCGATGCGCCGCGCATAATGCGAGCTCGCCCTGAGCCCCAGGGTGTTGTGGCCGGTCAGGTCATAGTTCAGCGGCATTGGAGGGGTCATCGGCGATCAGCTGGCAAGGAACGTTGCAGCACTTAGCGCTGTTGCACCTGCGGCCGCAAGCGCATCGGCCCCTGCTATGTCGCGGCCCTGCCGGGGCGGCTCGCCTCGCATTCCCATCGACCTCTCGTTTTGCTATTGCGAATGATTTGCAACTGAACTATTGAATTCTCGTCCTGATTTGGAGTGATCGATGCATCGTCGCGTATTTTCCGCCCTCGCACTGTCCGCGGCCCTTGCTGCGGCCCTGCCCGTCGCCGCTCAGGATCGTCTCAAGGCCGTTACCACCTTCACCATCATTGCCGACATGGCGCAGAATGTGGCGGGCGATGCCGCCGATGTGGTGTCGATCACCAAGCCGGGCGCCGAAATCCACAATTACCAGCCCACGCCCGGCGACCTCATCGCCGCCCAGGATGCCGACCTGATCCTATGGAACGGGCTCAATCTCGAGCAATGGTTCGAGCAGTTCCTGTCCAACCTGGGCGATGTGCCCTCCGTCGTCGTCACCGAAGGCATCGAGCCGATGGGCATTGGCGAGGGGCCCTATGAGGGCAAGCCCAATCCGCATGCCTGGATGTCGCCGTCAGACGCGCTGATCTATGTCGACAATATCCGCAAGGCCTTCGTCGCCGCCGACCCGGCCAACGAGGCGACCTATAATGCCAATGCCGCCGCCTACTCAGCCCAGATCACCGCGACGGTCGAGCCCATTCGCGCCGCTATTACTGCCATCCCCGAGGAGCGCCGGTGGCTGGCATCCTCGGAAGGCGCCTTCAGCTATCTGACGCGCGATTTCGGGCTCAGGGAACTCTATCTCTGGCCGATCAATGCCGACCAGCAGGGCACCCCCCAGCAGGTGCGCCATGTCATCGACGAGGTCCGCGCCAACAACGTCCCGGCCATCTTCTCGGAATCCACCATTTCGTCCAAGCCCGCCGAACAGGTCGCCCGCGAGACGGGCATCAAGTATGGTGGCGTGCTTTATGTGGATTCCCTGTCCGAACCCGACGGCCCGGTGCCGACCTATCTGGACCTGCTGTCGGTTACCACGAACACCATTGTGCAAGGCCTGACCCAGTGAACGACGCCCAACAGTCCGGCCTGGCCGTCAGCGACATCACCGTCGCCTATCGCAACGGCACCACCGCCATCAAGCATGCCAGCTTCACCATCCCGCGCGGCTCCATTACCGCGCTGGTGGGGGTCAACGGCTCGGGCAAGTCGACCCTGTTCAAGGCCATCATGGGCTTCGTGCCGCTGGCCGGCGGCTCGGTCGATATCCTGGGCATATCAGGCAGGCAGGCGCTCAAGCGCAACCTCGTCGCCTATGTGCCGCAGTCCGAAGATGTCGACTGGAACTTCCCGGTGCTGGTGGAAGACGTGGTGATGATGGGCCGCTATGGCCACATGAACCTGCTGCGCCGGCCGCGCAAGGTAGACCACGACATGGTCACCCAGGCGCTGGAACGGGTGAACCTGGTCGAATTCCGCCACCGCCAGATCGGCGAACTCTCGGGCGGCCAGAAAAAGCGCGTCTTTCTCGCCCGGGCGCTGGCCCAGGAAGGGCAGGTCATCCTGCTCGACGAGCCCTTTACCGGCGTCGATGTGGGCACCGAGGATGCCATTGTCGCCCTGCTGCGCGACCTGCGCGACGAGGGCAAGGTCATGCTGGTTTCGACCCACAATCTGGGATCGGTCCCCGAATTCTGCGATCGCACCGTGCTGGTCAAGGGCACCGTCCTGGCCTCCGGCCCCACCAGCGAGATCTTCACCCGCGAATGGCTGGAACTCACCTTCGGCGGTGCCCTGCGTCACTTCGTGCTCGCCGGAGCGGGCCTGCATGACGATGACGACCCGCGCCACATCTCGGTGCTGACCGACGATGAGCGGCCGCTGGTCATGTATGGCGAGAAGGGCAAGATGACCACCAAGCATTCCGACCCGGTCGACAGCAAATGATCGAGACCCTGCTGCAGCCTTTCTCCTACGGCTACATGATCAACGCCATCTGGGTTTCGGCCCTGGTCGGCGGCGTCTGTGCCTTTCTCTCGGCCTATCTCATGCTCAAGGGCTGGTCGCTGATCGGCGATGCCCTCAGCCACTCCATCGTCCCCGGCGTCGCCGGCGCCTATATGCTGGGCCTGCCCTTTTCCATCGGCGCCTTCTTCTCGGGCGGCCTCGCCGCCGGCGCCATGCTGTTCCTCACCCAGCGCACCAAGCTCAAGGAAGACGCGGTCATCGGGCTCATCTTCACGGCCTTCTTTGGCCTGGGCCTGTTCATGATCTCGCTGTCGCCGACCTCGGTGAACATCCAGACCATCGTCATGGGTAATATCCTGGCCGTGACGCCCGAGGATACGCTGCAGTTGGTCATCATCGCGGTAGTGACGCTGGCCGTCATGCTGGTGATCTGGAAGGATCTCCTGGTCACCTTCTTCGACGAGAGTCATGCCCGTTCCATCGGCCTCAATCCGCCCTTGCTGCGGTTGATCTTCTTTACCCTGCTCTCCGCCTGCACTGTCGCCGCCATGCAGACCGTCGGCGCCTTCCTGGTCATCGCCATGGTGGTGACGCCAGGTGCAACCGCCTATCTGCTCACTGATCGCTTCCCGCGTCTCATCCTCATCGCCATCGCGGTGGGCGCGCTGTCGAGCCTTGTCGGCGCCTACATTTCCTTCTTCCTCGATGGCGCCACCGGCGGCGTTATCGTCGTGCTGCAGACCGCGGTCTTCCTCCTCGCTTTCGTCTTTGCCCCCAAGCATGGCCTCCTCGCCAATCGCCGCCGCGCCGCTGCGGAGATCGCCAGATGAGCGAGTTCCTCACCTACGCCCTCTGGCCGTTCCAGTTTCCATTCATGACCAATGCCATGATCATCGCGGTCATGGTGGCAGTGCCCACGGCGCTCCTGAGCTGCTTCCTCGTGCTCAAGGGCTGGTCGCTGATGGGCGACGCCATTTCCCATGCCGTGCTTCCCGGCGTGGTGCTGGCCTATATCGTGGGTCTACCCTTGGGCATCGGCGCCTTCGCCGCCGGCATGACCTGTGCTCTCTCGGTCGGTTATCTCAAGGAAAACAGCCGCATCAAGGAAGACACGGTCATGGGCGTGGTCTTTGCTGGCCTGTTCGGGCTGGGCATCGTGCTCTACACCTCTATCCAGACCGATGTGCATCTCGACCACATCCTGTTCGGCGACATTCTGGGCGTCAGCGCTGCCGACCTGATCCAGACTGGCCTCATCGCGCTGGTCGTGACAGCAATCGTCCTCGCCAAATGGCGTGATCTGCTGCTCTTCACCTTCGATCCGCAGCAGGCCGGCGCCATCGGCCTGCCGGTGCGCTGGCTGCACTATGGCCTTCTGGCCCTGCTCTCGCTGACCATCGTCGCGGCGCTGACCGCCGTCGGCATCGTGCTGGTCATTGCCCTGCTCGTCGCCCCCGGGGCCATCGCCTTTCTCATCAGCAAGCGCTTTGCGCCGATGATGCTGATTGCGGCGACCGTCTCGGTGCTGAGTTCGCTTGTTGGCATCTATCTCAGCTTCTTCATCGACTCCGCTCCTGCCCCCACCATCGTTCTGCTGATGAGCGCGACCTTCATCGTGGCCTTCCTGGTGACCACCATGCGGCGCCCCGCACCGGTGCCGGCCTAGCCCGACACATCCTCTTCCCCATCGCAATTGCCGATGCTAGGCTTGGATTCTCCTTTGAATTTCCAAGCAGCATAAGCAAAACCGATGGACCTCGATCAGCTTCGCACCTTTGACCGTATCGTGCGGGAGCAGAGTTTTACCCGGGCGGCCGCCTATCTCAACATTACCCAGGCGACGGCCTCAATGCGCATCCGTGCGCTGGAAGGCCTGCTTGGCGTCACCCTGTTCCAGCGTGGGCGGACCGTGACGCTGACCGATCAGGGCATGACCTTCCTGCCCTTTGCGCGCCGCATCATTGGCACCGCGCAGGAGGGGCGCGAGGCGTTGCGGCGCGTTGAACGCGGCCGTATCGCCATCGCCTCGCTGCGCAGCCTGGTCACGCCCCTGGTCACCGAGCCGCTGCTGCGCTTCCAGGAGAAATATCCCGGCGTCGATGTGGTGGTGAATGAAGGCCGCCAGGCGCAGATCGCCGCCATGCTGCATGAGCGCGATGTCGAGATGGGCATCCTCTGCTGGCCCAATATCGATCCGCTGGTGGTGGACCTGGTGCCCCTGCTGATCATGCGCGAGCGCGTGCCGCTGGTGGTGGCGCCCGAAATCGCGGCGCGGCTGTCGAGTCAGCCCACCATCGAGGAGGTCCTGGCTCTGGTGCCGCGCGTCATTTCGCTGCGCTGGTGGCAGGCCGAGCCCGAAACCGCCGCGGCCCTAGTGCGCATGGCCCAGACCAGCGTCGAATTGCCCACCGGCCCCGCGCGGCGACTGGCAATCAAGGGGCAGGGCCTTGGCTTCTTCGTCAATTCGGCGGTGGCCGAGGACATCAAGGCGGGGCGGCTGGTCGAAATCGCCCCCGCCAATTTCGAGCCGCTGCATCGGGACACCGCCATGGTGGTGCGTTCGACCGCGGCGCTGGAGCGCGACATGCTGGCCGATTTCGTGCGCGAGATCGCGCTGGAATGCGAAAGCGTCGGGGTTATCCTCGACAACCGGCTGGAGGCGCTGCGCGGCGCCGCGTGATCACATCGATTGCCGGCGATGCCTCAGCGGGGCGCTGCGGCGATCATCTGTTCCAGCACAGCCATTAGCGCCCCATCATCTGCCAGCTCGCTGGCATAGCGGCGCGCCGCATAGAGCCCGATCAGCGTGAGGTAGAGCGCCTTGCCAAGCCGCTGCGCCTCGGCCGGTGCATAGCCGAGGGCGGCCAGTTCTCCCGACAGGAAGGCGATACGGGCCTGCTCGACGCGGACGAACCGTGCCGCCACGGTCGCGTCCTGTGCCGCCCAGCTGCGCAGGGCGGCTTCGGCATGGGCAACGTCGATGCCGCGCGTTCTGGCCTCCAGGGCTTCCATCGTCACGCGGAGCAGGCGCTCGGCCGGATCGGCGATATCTGCGACCTGGGCGATGACATCCGCGGTGCCTTCGCGCTCCCATAGCGCGAGCATGGCGTCCAGTAGGCTCCGCCGGTCGGCAAAGTGCCAGTAAAACGAGCCCTTGGAGGCGCCAAGCTGCTTGGCCAGGCGCTCGACGCGCACGGCATCGATGCCGCCTTCGGCCAGCGCGGCAATGCCGGCAATGGTCCAGTCCAGGGGTGTCAGGTTCGGCTTTTCGGTCACAGGGCAATTCCGGATAGCGACATGCAGCCGCATCCATACGCTAGCGTATGGACTCAGGGCAAGCGATCGCACTACATACGCTACCGTATGGTGAGCGAATGGAGATCGAAATGACGACAGACATGGGCACTGCGCAGGATGCGAGCCCCGGGCGAAACTGGTTTCTCGCCGCGGCGGCGCTGGGCCTGGCCGGCACGGCCATTCATGTGTTTGCCGGCGGCCCTGAGATCATGACCCCGCTCTATGCCTCGGCCCTGCCTCTGGCATCGGTCGCCGTGCTCGATGTGGTCTGGCAGCAGGTCACGGCCATGCTGCTCGGTGGCGGCCTCGTCGCCGCGCTGGCCGCGTTCCGGCCCTCCTGGCGCCGGCCGGTGGCCTGGCTGCTGGGCGGCCACTATCTGGTCGTCGCCGTCATCTTCCTGGTTTGGGGCGCTCTCTGGTTCAGCAGTCCCTGGCCCATGCCGCAATGGGTGCTTTTCGCGGTGATGGCCGCGCTGATGTTCGTCGGCCTTCGCTTCACCGCCAGAGCGCCGTGATGCCCGGCGGCGGGGTTCTGGTCACGCGTTGCCGATCAGGATGCCTGCCGCAAACACCAGCGAGCCACCCAGCACCACCTGCAGCACCGCCCGCCAGAATGGCGTCTGCATGTAGCGGTTCTGGATGAAGGCGATGGCCCAGAGTTCAACCAGCACCACGACAATCGCAATCGCGGTGGCAAGGAAGAAATCGTGGATCAGGTAGGGCAGGGCATGGCCGAGCCCGCCCACGGCAGTCATGATACCCGCAGCAAGGCCCCGCTTGATGGGTGAGCCGCGCCCGGTGAGCTTGCCATCGTCCGAGGCCGCTTCGGTAAAGCCCATGGAAATGCCGGCGCCGATGGCGGCGGCGAGACCGACGAGGAACGTCTGGTGCGTGTCGCCCGTGGCAAAGGCTGCGGCAAAGACCGGGGCGAGGGTGGAGACCGAGCCATCCATCAGCCCGGCCAGGCCAGGCTGCACATAGGTCAGCACGAACTGGCGGTGGTTCTCGTCCTTCTCGCTGTCGCGGCCCTCCGCGCCCAGCACATCGGCATCGAGCTGGTTGGCGGCCTCGGCATGCTGGCGCTCCTGCGCCGCCAGATCACCAAGCAGCTTGCGGATGGCGGCGTCGGTCGTCTGCTTGGCGGCTTCCAGGTAGAAGCGATAGGCGCCCTCTTCCATCTCCCAGACCTGCTGGCGCACGGCCTCGAGCGTCAGCGACTTCATCAGCCAGAGCGGCTTGCGGGCCAGGAAGCCTTTGACATGCTCGCGGCGGATGGGGACGAGGCGGGTGCCGAAACGCTCGACATAAAGATCGAGCAGGCGCCGGCGATGCTCATCCTCTTCGGCCGCCATGCCTTCGAACAGAGCCGCCGAGCCGGGATAGGCCTCGGCCAGCCGCGTGGCGAATTCGGAATAGATGCGGCCATCCTCCTCCTCGGCCGCGATGGCGAGCGACAGGATCTCCCGTTCGGAGAGGGAGGAAAAGGCGCGGCGGTTGTCGGGCAGGAGCGAGAGCATGAACACAAACTTGGAATGATTCTAAACAATGACTAGAATCATTCTAAGGTGATGGCAAGATGTTGCGAGGGTGACAGGACGGTGCGGTCGTTCTCCTCCCCTTGTGGCGAGGGATCGCGGGTGGGGGATGGTCACGCGCGCAGGGCGCGGAACACACTCCCCACCCACCTCTCACCGGAGCAATGAGGTGGGCCGCTAAACCAGCATCGATTGCTGGGCGTTCACGCCCGCCATGGCGCCGGTATAGATGGCGATGGTCAGCGAGTGCATGGGCGATACCAGGTCGCCCGCGGCATAGATGCCGTTGCGCGACGTCTTCTGCTTGTCATCCACCTGAACGGCGATCCCGAACGGCGTTTCGACGGTTTCGAGGCCCAGCTGCGTATGCAGGTCCGCGGACGGCCTGATGCGCGGATGGGCGAACAGCGCGTCCAGCATGGTGACCGCGCCATCGGCCGTCGTGACCGAAGACAGCTGGCCACCCTCATGCTGGATCGAGATGACCTTGCCCTCCACCAGCTTCACCCCGCGCTTGTCGAGCTTGCTGCGCTCGGCCTCGGGAATGTCGTTGCCATCGGTGAACAGCGTCACCTTGTCGGTCCAGTCGCTGTAGAGCAGGGGCGCATGCAGCGACATGGGCGTCGAATAGACCAGGCCCCAGCTTTGCCCCGCATATTCGAAGCCGTGGCAATAGGGACAGTGGATCACCGACTTGCCCCAGCATTCGGCAAAGCCCTCGATGTCGGGGAACTGGTCGGCAATGCCATAGCTCAGCAGCAGCCGGCGCGCCCTGAGCGTCTCGCCATCGTCGGTGAGGATGGCAAAATCGTCGGCCCCGCCGCTGGCGCTTGCCGCACGGGCCTTGAGGAAGCGGACCGTCTCATAGGGCGCCAACTGCGCGCGGGCCTCTGCCAGGATCTCGCTTGGCGGTTTGCCGTCGTGGCCGAGCAGGCCATGAGCGTTGCTCGCATAGCGGTTGCGCGGCAGGCCGGTGTCGACAATGGTGACCTGGCGGCGGGCGCGGCCGAGATTGAGCGCGGCGGCGAGGCCGGCAAAGCTGCCGCCCACGATGATGACGTCATCCATGATTGATGGCTCCGTGAGGATGGAGAGGATTGGGACTGGCCTGCCGCGCAATGTCGGCGATCGATACCCGCTCGAGCCGCGCCGCAAGCAGGGCCTCGGCATCGGCAAGGAAGTCGCCCATCACCGAATTGACCGTGCGGACGATGCCGCATTCGATATCGCCTGGATCGCTTTCGGTGCGGATGAGGAGGCTCTCGCCCATCGCTGCATAGACCTGGCGCAGGCTGATCTCGCCTGCTGGGCACAGCAGCCGCCAGCCGCCTTCATGGCCCTTGCTGGCGGTGACGATGCCGGCCTCGCGCAATTCGCCGAGCACCCGGCGCACCACGACCGGATTGGTCATCAGGCATTGGGCCAGCGTGGCCGAGGTAATGGCCTCGTCCGGCTGCTTGTGCAGGTGGACGAGAGCGTGGAGGGCGAGCGAGAGGCGGCTGGATCGTTTCATGTAACTTTTATTGTTACATCATTGGCGCTTGTCAACCCTGTCCCGTCATCCTGCTTTCGCCGTAATGGCAGAATGCTATGGTCAGCGGTCTGCGGAGATCGGAGAGACATTCCCATGAAGATGCTGCTTGCCGCCATGGCGATCACGCTGACCACAGGCTCGGCTGCACTGGCCTTCGACACCGAAACCCAGGCGGTTATCGATCGCCACAAGGCCAACAAGCCCGTCTCAATGACAGATGTGGCGACCCTGATGCGGTCGAGCGAACAATGGTGCTACATCAACCAGGATCACAGCTGCGCCTGGACCGATATCTACCTGGAGGTGACCAACCTGGGCGTCACCTACGAAATCGGCAATGCCTGGGACGCCGAGACCGATATCGCCTTCACCGACAAGGGCGTGTTCCGCGACGACCGCTACATCTGCGAGACTGGGGCCGATTGGGTGCCCTCGGTCCGCGCCACGCGTCGCAGCGACGACAGCGTGATCGCCGGCCGTCAACTCTGGGAGCTCAAGCAGGCCATCTACGCCACTCGCGACGGCGACACCCAGGACTGCTTCGATTACCTCTATCTGCGGTCCGACGCCGACCAGCAGACCATCACCCTGCTGCAGCGGCAATATACCGACGACCAGCATGTCGAGGGCAACGACGTCGAAGTGTCCCTGCACTTTAACGCGGAGGATGCCGCAGGCCTGACCTGGCGCTGGTGAGGGAAGGGTACCCCTCCTAACCTCCCCCTGAAAAAGGGGGAGGGATCCGTCCGGTGGGTTGGGCGGGATCCTGCCACGAACCCGATCAGTCCCTCCCCCTGTCAGGGGGAGGCTAGGAGGGGGTATCCCCTGACAAGCGAACCCTAAATCCGCCCGCCCTTCAGCGATGCCGCCAGCGGCTCCGGCCGCTGCACCGGCGTCTTGATGTCGACAGTCCGCCCCTCGGCCGAGGCCGTGGCAAAGGCCTCCATGACTTCCAATACATGCAGCGCCAGGTCGCCATTGGCGCGATGCGGACGATTGTCGAGAATGCCCTGCGCCATGTCGGCCGCGCCGAGCGAGCGGTAATTGCCATCGGCATAGGGCTGGGTCACCTCAACCTTGGTCCAGGCCTCGTCGCGCCCCCGCTTGCGGATTTCCACGTCGCCGCCGAAGAAATTGGGATCGGGCACGATCAGGCTGGCCTCGGTGCCATAGAGTTCGAGCGGCACGTGGCGGTGCGCGGCCACGTCGAAGCTGAGGCCCACCTGCACGATGGCACCATTGGCAAAGCCCAGCGAGGCGGTGGCATGGGTGTCGATCTTGACGTCCATGACCTGCCCCTTCTTGGGCTCGGACAACACCGTGCGCTGGTCGCGCAGGCGCGAGGCCATGGCCGAAACGCGGGCGACGGGGCCCAGCAGATTGACCAGGTCGGTGATGTAATAAGGGCCCATGTCGAGCACCGGACCGCCGCCAATGTCGTAGTAGAAGGCCGGGTCGGGATGCCACGCCTCATGACCGGGGCACATGAAGAAGCCCGTGCCGCCCACCATCTGGCCAAGCGCGCCGCTATCGACAATGGCGCGTGCCTGCTGGTGCGAGCCGCCCAGGAATGTGTCGGGCGCCGAGCCGATGCGCAGGCCCGCTCTGGTGGCCGCGTCCAGCAGCTTGCGACCCTCGGCATAGTTGATGCCCAGCGGCTTTTCCGAATAGACGTGCTTGCCAGCCGCGAGCGCGCGCAGGCCCACATCGACATGGGCGCGCGGAATGGTCAGGTTGATGATGAGCTGGATATCCGAGCTGCCAAGCATCTCGTCGATGCTCATCGACTGAAGGCCGAACTCGGCGGCGCGCGCCTGCGACGCCTCGGGCCGCATATCGGCGAGCCCCTTGATATCGAGGACCGGAAAGCCCGCCATGTTTTCATGGCCGGTAATGGCCCGCAGATAGGCTGATGAAATATTGCCGGTGCCGATGATGCCGACACCCATGCGCCCAGTGGTCATTGGCGCGATCCTCCCTGAAATGTTAGCGGCAAACTAACGGGGAGAATCGCGCCGCGCCAGACGGTTCGGTGAATTTATTTGGATCACGGAGAATTTGCCGCGAGCCATTCCGGATCAGGCTCGATGGGGGTGATGATGTCGAGCAGGATGCCGTTGGGATCAACCGCGATGAAGTGCCGCTGGCCGAAAACCTCGTCCCGTAGCGGCTGCACGACCTCGACGCCTTCAGCCAGCAGGCGGGCGTGTTCGGCCGCGGCGTCCTCCACCTCAAAACTGAGCAGCAGGCCTGATGTCGGCTTGCGACCGGCCTGGGGGATGGTGTCATGATCATGGGCGATGATGGCCAGTTCATAGACCTGGGCGGCTGGCGAGCGCAGATGCACATACCAGTCGCTGGAAAAGACGCGGGTGAAGCCGAGATGGCGTTCGTAGAATTGCGCGGTGCCCTCAACATCGGTCACCAGCAGCAGCGGATAGAGTGCGAGCATCTTCAGCATAGCGGAATACTCCTTGCCATGGGGGTAACGTAAATACATACTGCCTGTATCAATAACATAAACATACAGGACGCATGTATGCAAGTGCGAAAAACCCAGGAGGAGCGGCGAACCCACACCAGGCGCGCACTCATCGCGGCGGCGCGGCGGCTCTTCGCCGAAAAAGGCTATGCTGGCACCGGCACGCCCGAGATCGTTGCCGCTGCCGGGGTGACGCGTGGCGCGCTATACCACCACTTCGCCGACAAGGAGGCGCTGTTTGCAGCCGTGGTGGAAGAGGAACATCTGCTGATGGCCATGACCATCAATGCCGCCACGGCGGACGGCGATGAGGAACCTGGACCCATCAGGGCGTTGATATCGGGCGGCGACGCCTTTCTCGATGCCATGCAGGATCCCGGCCGCCGCCAGATTCTGCTGATCGACGCGCCGGCCGTGCTGGGCCGCGCGGCGGTCGACGCCATCGATGCCCGCCACGGCCTTCAAACCCTGGTCACTGGCCTGCGCGACGCCATGGAGGCGGGTGCGATGAAGAAGCTGCCGGTGGAAACCCTGGCCCGGGTCTTCGGCGCTATGTTCGACCGCGCCGCCCTGGCGGCACCCGAGGAACTGGCCGACTACCGCAAGGCCATCAAGGCGCTGATCCGCGGGCTGAAGACTTAGCTTCCAACGCCTCCACCCGCCCTGCCAATTCCTGCACCGCCTTGATCAACGGCGCGATGAAGGCGTCGTAGCGCAGGCCCTGTTCGCTCTGCGGGTCGGTGGGATCAGCGAGGATGTGGCCGGCAAAATCGCGGTCGCCGAGCACTTCCTGCACCTGCTGGGCGAGCAGGCCATAATGCGTGCGCTGCCCCGGTCGCTTCTCGCCCGCCTCGTGGCCGCCCACGGCCCAGCGATAGCGGACCGGGTTTAGTGCCAGAATGAAGTCAAGCCCGAGGTCGCTGGGGGCAATGTCGGCCTTCTGCCTGGCATCGGAGGTCTGGATCGTGCCGGTAGCGGCCCAGACTGCGGACCAGCGGGCGCCCGAACCGCCCAGCGTCACTGCATTGTCGGTGGCGGGCCGCAGGCTGGCGGCGACGGTGGCCGCGCCGGTCGCGGCGTCGATGGTAAGCGCATTGATCCAGCTTGAGCCATCGGGGCTGACCTTGAGCCGCCAATGGTCGTCGCCGGCAAGGCCCATTTCGGCCCGCCCGGACCAGTTGGTCTGGTAGAGCAGGCTCGCCGTATCGCCTGCCGCATTCTTGTTGAGTTTGAGCTGGTGGCCATTGCCCGCATGGGTGAGCAGCGTCGCCGCCCCGGCCACGGCCAGCCGGTTGGTGGTGTCGGCGCTGGTATTGATGCCCAGCCGTGGCAAGGCGGCGCCCAGCGAGGCCAGCGGCGTCCAGCCCCCCGCCTCGAAGACCAGCTGGGTCATGTCGGACCGGTCATAGACCTGCCAGCCCGGCGCCGGATCGAAGTAGCTCCAGGCCCCGGACTGGAAGGCAGCGATCTCCCCGCCATGGCCGGACCAGGCGCCGCTCGCCCCCTCGGGCACGATCCAGGCTTCCCCGGCCAGCGGCGACGTGGGCGGCACCCCCAGTACACGGCTCTCCACTGTTGGCTGCACCAACGCGTCGAGCGCCGCGATGGCCTCGTTGTGGGTAATGTGCTTCTGCGCCTGGCTGGGCATGATGAAGGGCAGGGTGAGGCGAGCTGTATGGTCCATGACGGGTCTCCTTTGTCGAAGACTCTAGGGCCGATGCATCCGGCGGGGATAAGTGGCGGCGGGCGGGCGTTCTCGGGGCCCCCGCGGGAGCGTTTGACGCCTCAACGCCACCGGCGCACGCGCTGTCCGGAAACCGGTCGCGCCGATTAAATCCCCGCTCAGGGCCAAAATGGTATAGCGTCATCGCAATAAGGGCCGGGTTGTCTCGTCCTTCGCGTGGAACGGAGCCTCCCCAGATGCACAAATACAAAATCGGCCAGACACTCGATCTGCTGCCCAATCGCGGCAGTTCCAGCCGCAAGGCCGGCCAGTGCGAGATCATGGCCTTGCTGCCCTATGAGGGCCATGCCGTGCAATATCGCGTCCAGGCCAAGGCCGAAACGCATCTGCGCATCGTCGCCGAATCCGACCTGCGCCCGCTGGCTGTCTCGGCCTGATCCTGCCGTGACGCGTCTGGGCGATTTTACCCTGCCATTGCTCGATGGCACGCTGCAGCCGCTTGCCGCCTATGCCGGCAAGGTGGTGCTGGTGGTCAATACCGCCAGCAAATGTGGCCTCACCCCGCAATATGAAGGGCTCGAGGCGCTGTGGCGCACGCATGGCGGCGCTGGCCTGGTCGTGTTGGGCATGCCTTGCAACCAGTTCGGCGGCCAGGAGCCGGGGACGGAAGCCGAGATCGCCGATTTCTGTGAGCTCAATTTCGGCGTCAGCTTCCCGCTCTTTGCCAAGCTCGATGTCAACGGCCCCCACGAGCATCCGCTCTACACCTGGCTCAAGGCCTCGGCCCCCGGCATTTTTGGCTCGGAGGCGATCAAGTGGAATTTCACCAAATTCCTCATCGGCCGCGATGGCCGTGTGGTGGCGCGCTTCGCGCCGGATACGCAGCCGGCCGACCTGGCCGATGCCATTGTGCAACAGCTCAAATCGTAAGCCTCCGGTCGGCGGAACGAACCATCCAGGCGCCCGTTGAGGCAGCACGGGGCGGTTAACTGCGCCAGGCTTCCGGCCCCGGCGCTTCCGCAAAACGAGCGGGCCACGGCCCGCTCCGATACGAAGGAAAACCAAAAATGAAGAAGATCCTCATGGCCTCCGTGGCCACGCTTTCGCTCGCCCTCGCCATCCCCACCTTTGCTCAGGACAAGGTCGTCGGCGTTGAATCGGGCTCCAATGCCGAAGCCGGCGCCGTCATCGGCGCGACTGGCGGCGCCACCACCGGTGCCGTCATCGGCGGCCTGCTCGGCGGGCCCATCGGCGCCGTTATCGGCGGGTTTGCCGGCGCCACCATCGGCGCTGAAGCGGGCATCGAAACGGCGTCGATCGACTATGTCGTGGCCAATCCGGTCGAGCCCATCTATGTCGATGGCAGCGTCGATATCGGCTTCGTCGTCCCGGCCGAGGTGACCATCCATCCGATCCAGAACGATCCGGCCCATGGCTATCTCTATGCCAATGACCGCGTCTGGATCGTGGATCTCGAAACCCGCGCCCTGGTCTATTCGCCGGGTTACCTCGTGCCGCAGACCGCGGCTGACTACGCCCTGTCCAACCCCACGGTTTCGATCCAGGCCCAGGGTGACGTGGTAGTCGGCTATGTGCTGCCCGACGGCACCGAGATCGCGACCATTCCGGATTCGCCGCGCTACGGCTATGTCTATCTCAACGATCGCCCGGCTCTGGTCGATTCGACCAACCGCACGGTTGTCTGGATCAACTGACCCAGGCGCCTCAATACCAGCCGCCCGGTTCACCCCGGGCGGCTTTGCTTTGACCGCCCAGCGGGGGCTTGGGCCGCCGTTTGCACCAACCGCCTTTGCTTTGACCAGCCAGCGGGTTACGCGATATAGAGTGTCCCGGTAGGGCGGAGGGACACATGGCCGACATTCTCGAATATTGCCAGGGGCTCAAGCAGGTGAGCTTCAAGCCGGGCGCGGTGATGCTGCCCGAAGGGGAGCGGCTCGGTCGGCTCTATGTGCTGATCGAGGGCCAGGTGGAAGTCATCCGCGAACGCACCCAGGTCACCCATGTCGACGAGCCCGGCTCGATTTTCGGTGAAATGGCGGTGCTGCTCGACATGCCCCATTCGGCCACCGTCAAGGCGCTCTCGGCGGTCACTGCCTACGAAATCCCCGATGCGCTGACCTTCCTCGACAGCCGCCCCGAATTCTCCCTGCATATCGCCACCATGCTGGCGCGGCGCCTCTACTACACCACCTCCTATCTGGTCGATCTGCAGCAGCAGGCGGCCGGCAAGCGGCAGGATCTGGACCTGGTCGACCAGATCCTGGCGAGCCTGGTCGATCCGGCAGACATCACCAAAAAGCGCAAGAAGAGCTGACGGATGGCCGGCACCATCAGGCCGAGCCTCACCATCACCTATTGCACGCAGTGCAACTGGCTGCTGCGTTCGGCCTGGATGGCGTCCGAACTGCTGTCCACCTTCAGCCTCGAGCTCGGCGCGGTGACGCTGGTCCCGGGCACCGGCGGCATTTTCGAGATCAGCCTTGATGGGGAACTGATCTGGGAGCGCAAGCGCGATGGCGGCTTCCCCGACGTCAGGCAGCTCAAGCAGATGGTGCGCGACCGCATCGATCCGGACCGCGATCTGGGTCACATCGATGGCCACAAGGCGGCAACCTGACGGGGCTTTCTTTCTGCCCACACCCGGCTAAGCTGTCCGGGCAAAGCGGCCCCCCGCGGTCGCTCCTGAGGAGGGCTTCTGCGTCATGCCGCATCGTTTCAAGATCACTGCTGCCAAGAATGGCGAGTTCATCGCCAAGTTTGTCTACAATGCCGAAACCATGGTCTGGTCGGAAAACTACAAGTCCAAGGCCAGCGCCACCAACTGCATCGAATCGATCAAGAAGAATGCGCCTGGCGCCGCCGTGGTCGATCTGACCAAGGGCGAAGAAGGCAAGGGCTATCGCTTCGAACTCGTGGCCAGCAAGGACGGCCAGACCTATGTCCGCTTCGTCGCCGCCAATGGCGAGCCGATGGTGCGGTCCGAGACCTACAAGTCCCGCTCCAGCGCCAAGAATTGCATCAAGTCGATCAAGGAACGAGCCGCCAAGGCCGAGACTGTCGACGAGGCGCAATAGCCCATTCCCAAGCCCTTCCCGCTTGGTCTAGTCTCCCGGCAAACCACTGTCCGGGAGATCGCCGCCTCATGCCAAACCTGACCAAGCTGCTCGCCGCTGCCGCGGCAATTCTCGCCGTCGGCCTGAGCGCCGTCCAGGCGCAGGACGCGCTGCCCGATCTGGGCGGTCGCAGCATCATTGCCGTCACCGAAAATGCCTATGTGCCGCTCAATTTCGCCGATCCGGCGACCGGTGAAGGCATTGGTCTCGAATACGATCTCTTCAATGAGATCGCCAAGCGCCTCAACGCCAAGGTGGATTGGCAACTCTCGAGCTGGGATGTGATGATCCAGGCGGTGCGCGACGGCCAGTTCGATGTCGGCATGGACGGCATCACCATCAATGACGAGCGCAAGAGCCAGATTGACTTCTCCGACAGCTACCTCACCAGCCAGCAGCTAATGCTCGTCCGCGCCGATGAAAGCCGCTTCACCGATGCGGCCAGCTTTGCCGCCGATCCGGCCAATCTCGTCGGCGCGCAGGCCGGCACCACCAACTTCTACGTCGCCGTCTACAACGTGCTCGACGGCGACGAAGCCAATCCGCGCATCAAGCTGTTCGATACCTTCGGGGCCTCGGTCTCGGCCCTGCAGTCGGGCGACGTCGACACCGTGCTGATGGATCAGACCTCGGCCAATGGCTATATCGGCGCCAATCCGGGCGCCTTCAAAGTCATCGGCGAGCCCCTTGGCACCGAGGATTTCGGCTTCATCTTCACGCCCGGCTCCGATCTGGTCGCTCCGGTCAACGCCGCCCTGGCCCAGATCAAGGCCGATGGCACCATGGAGGCGCTGCAGCAGAAGTGGTTCTACGAGTATAACGCAGCGCAGTAGGCGGAGTTTCGGGATCGCGGCCCCGCCGCGGTCCCACTAACGATGACCTATATCCCCCGCAAACCTTCCATCCTCTCCCGCATGCCATGGTGGCTTCTCGCCATTGGGCTGCTCTTCGTCGTCGGCCTCTGGGCCATCAGCAATGATGCCGGTTACTCGCAGATCTTCCGCGCCCTGTCGGGCGGCGTGCTCACCACCGTTTGGGTCACCCTCATTGCCTTCTTTGCCGCCACCCTGATCGGCCTGCTTGTCGCCCTGGCCCGCACCTCAGGCAACCGTATCCTCTGCGAAACAGCCACCTTCTACGTGGAAATCATTCGCGGCATTCCGGTGCTGGTCTTCCTGTTCTACGTCGCCTTTGTCGGGGCTCCGTTCATGGTGGGGGCAGTCAATTGGCTGCTGCAGCCGTTCGACACGCTCGTCACCATCAGGCAGTTCGATTTCGTCTGGCGCGCCATCGTCGCGCTCACGATCTGCTATTCTGCCTTTATCGCCGAGATTTTCCGCGCGGGAATAGAATCGGTGGATCGCGGCCAGCTCGAAGCGGCGCGTTCACTGGGCCTTTCACGCTGGAAATGCTTCCGCCTCGTCACCTTCCCGCAGGCCCTGCGCACCATATTGCCGCCGCTGGCCAACGATTTCGTCTCGATGATCAAGGATTCCGCGCTCGTTTCGGCCCTGGGCGTCCAGGACATCACCCAGCTCGGCAAGGTCTATTCATCGGGCACCTTCCTGTTCTTTGAAACCTATAATGTGGTGGCCTTCCTCTACCTCACCATGACCATCTCGCTGTCGCTGCTGGTGCGCCTGCTGGAGCGGTATCTGCGCGAGAATACGCGCTGAAGCCTCTGAGCTCTGTGCGCCTGCCCTCCCTCCCCCGTTGAGGGGAGGGTAGCGCAGCTGGGCCCGAAGGGTCCTGGCAGAGCTGGGGTGGGGGTCGTCTGGAGGCCAACCCATCGCCCACACCCTCAGTCCTTCCCCTCAAGTGGGGGCAGGCGATCGCCCTTGCGGTAGCGGCTGGGAAGGGCCATCTATTCCCCGAACCAAGGGAGCCCCCCAATGAACCGTCTCGCCGCCCTCGCCATGACTGCCGCCGTCGCCGTGACGCTCGCCGCCTGT
The DNA here is from genome assembly GCF_014860165.1 of Devosia sp. Lineage (GTDB taxonomy): Bacteria > Pseudomonadota > Alphaproteobacteria > Rhizobiales > Devosiaceae > Devosia. Next base: position 10,723 of record NZ_JACZKG010000008.1, on the reverse strand, counting down.
GGCGATAGCCGCGAAGTGGGCAATGTCGGGGTCGACTGGACCGGCAACGACATTTCCATCGATGCCGTGGCCGATCCCGAAGTCGATGGCGTCGTCTGCCACCTGGCCTATTTCAACCGCTCCTTCATCGACCGCCTGCAGCAGGGTAACTGGTTCGAGGATCCGTCCTATTCGGCGCTCGATTGCTCGGTCACCGGGCCCATTACCATCGGGGATGTATCGACACGTGCCGGTGGAGAGGAAATCTTCAGGGAAGGGCGGTCCCTGATCTGGAAGTCGCTCCGGGTCACGCGTGTCTATGATAGCGCCAACAATGCCTTGATCTATCTGGCCCATGCCCGAGAAATCCAGCAAGGATCCGGCAAGATGAGCCTGTCGGTCATTCCCCTGGCTGGGGAGCAGGTCACCTGGAGCAATGGAGCGCCGGCACCGGCCCAATAGAAACTTTAGCAAAATGCGAATTCATTCTGCCACCGAATGAAAATGTCCCACGCCCAGTGTGCCCCTGCTAGGGCGCATCTGGGAGGGTCGCTGTGGGACGGTTGATGGCGTTGATTGCCGACAATGCGGCCGACCTCTTGTTCACGTTCGCCGCCTTTCTGATCGTCTATCTCATCGCGAGGTTGCTTAAGGCTTCGCCGCCTGCAGCCATGTGCTTCGGCGTGCTGCCGCCTTTGGTGGCCTATATCCTCCAGCATCCGGGCAGCACGACCAGCCTCCTTGGCCTGCTGAACTAGCCGCGTTCTCATCCGGCTGCGCCCCTTGGAACGCCATGGCGCCCTATCCCTTCACAACATAAAAGGATTTCGCCGCACGCCGCTTCATTGCGCGTGTCGGAAGGCGATATTCTACGCAGGCGAGCAGGGGCCGTTGCGGCCCGCAAGGACAAGACTCATGGCAATTCTGATTGGCGATACCGCCCCCGATTTTACCGTCGACAGCACCGAAGGCCCGATCCATTTCCACGACTATATCGATGGCTCATGGGCCGTGCTGTTCAGCCACCCCAAGAATTTCACCCCGGTCTGCACCACCGAGCTGGGCTACACCGCCAAGCTGAAGCCGGAATTCGACAAGCGCGGCGTCAAGGTGCTGGGGCTTTCGGTCGACAGGCTCGAGGATCATGGCAGCTGGGCCAAGGACATCGAGGAAACCCAGGGCACGGCCCTCAATTTCCCGCTCCTGGCCGATACGAAGGGCGAGGTCGCCCGCCTCTACGACATGATCCATCCCAATGCCGACAATACGCTGACGGTGCGGTCGGTCTTCGTCATCGGCCCGGACAAGAAGGTGAAGCTCAAGATCGAGTATCCGGCTTCCACCGGCCGCAATTTCGATGAGGTCATCCGCGTCATCGACAGCCTCCAGCTCACCGCAAAGCACTCGGTTGCCACCCCGGTCAACTGGAAGAACGGCGAGGATGTGATCATCGCCAGCTCCGTCTCGGCCGAAGTAGCCAAGGAGAAGTTCCCCAATGGCTGGAAGGAACCCAAGCCCTATCTTCGCATTGTTCCCCAACCCCGCGGCTAAGGCCGCATTGCGTTTTTCTCCCTGACAAACTGGGCGGTGGTTCATCCCACCGCCCTTTTTCTTCTTCCCTCGCAGGTCCGGATAGTGACGCCTCAGCGCAGCCAGCCGCTGGGGCGGGGATGGAGCTCCATCTGGCCGTCTTTGGTCGCCTCGTCGATGGCGGCGATCTCTTCGGGCGAGAGGCTGAGATTGTTGAGCACGCCCAGATTGTCCTTGAGCTGGTCGAGATTGCGCACGCCGATCAGCGCCGAGGTCATTTCAGGGCGCCGCAGCACCCAGGATAGAGCCAGCTGCACCATGGACTGGCCGCGGCTGCGGGCAATGTCGCCCAGCTTGTCGACCGCGGCGAGGACGCGGGGCTCGATATGGCTGGCGCGCAGCGTGCCATTGGGATTGGCGCCGCGTGTACCCTCGGTGCCGCCGGCATTGTATTTGCCCGACAGCACGCCCTGGGCGAGCGGGGAGAAGGCAATCATGCCGATGCCCAGTTCGCCACAGGCGTCGATCGTGTGGTCGTTCTCGATCCAGCGGTTGATCATGGAATAGCTGGGCTGATGAATGGTGGTGGCGACGCCCATATCCTTGAGGATGCGGTGGGCCTCGCGCGTCTCCTTTTCCGGGTAGCTCGAAATGCCGACATAGAGCGCCTTGCCCGCGCGCACCGCATGGGCCAGGGCGCCCATGGTTTCCTCGAGCGGTGTTTCGGGGTCGAAGCGGTGGGAATAGAAGATATCGACATAGTCGAGCCCCATGCGCTTGAGCGATTGGTCCAGGCTCGCCAGCACATATTTCCGGCTGCCGAACTCGCCATAGGGCCCCGGCCACATATTGTAGCCGGCCTTGGTGGAGATGATCAGTTCATCGCGATAGGGGCGGAAATCGCGGGCCATGACCTGGCCGAACAGCTCCTCGGACGAGCCGGCCGGCGGTCCGTAATTGTTGGCGAGATCGAAATGGGTGATGCCATTGTCGAAGGCATAGCCGAGAATTTCCATGGCACTGGGATAGTCGCGCGTGCCGCCGAAATTCTGCCAGAGGCCGAGGCTGACCACCGGGAGCTTGAGGCCTGACCTGCCCGAGCGGCGGTATTGCATGGTGTCATAGCGTGCCGTATCGGCCCGATAGGTCATGGATGGTCTCCTGTTGATTTCTCGATTTGGTCCGCGGGGCGGGCAGTGATATGAGCGGGCCGATGAACCGGCCGCAAATCGATATGAACGCTAATCTGCCCCAGACACATCAGCCATACAAGGTGATGGCGATCTATAAATTCGCCGACCTGCCCGATGCCGAAGCCATCCGGCCGGAACTGGCCGCATTCTGCTGCGCGCGGGGCATCAAGGGCACGCTGATCCTGGCACCCGAAGGCATTAATGGGACCGTGGCGGGGACCGAGGCTGATATCGACGCGCTGGCGCAGTGGCTGTTTGCCGGCCCGGCATTCGGCACCCGGCTCGATGGCGCCGAGGTCAAATATTCGACCGCCGCCGAGATGCCCTTCCTGCGCATGAAGGTGCGGCTCAAGCCCGAAATCGTGACGCTGCGGGCGCCCGAGGCCAATCCGGCCAAGGCCGTCGGTACCTATGTCGAGCCCGCGGACTGGAACGGGCTGATCGAGCGCAATGACGTGGTGCTGGTCGATACGCGCAACGATTATGAGGTGGGGCTGGGCACGTTCCAGCGGGCACTGGACCCGGCGACGAAGAACTTCACCGAGTTCAAGGACTATGTCGCGAGCCATCTCGATCCGAAGCGGGACAAGAAGGTGGCGATGTTCTGCACGGGCGGCATTCGCTGCGAAAAGGCATCGAGCTACCTGCTGAGCCAGGGCTTTGAGGAAGTGTTCCACCTCAAGGGCGGGATCCTCAAATATCTCGAAGTGGTGCCGCAGGAGCAGAGCCGGTTTGCCGGGGAGTGCTTCGTCTTCGACGAACGCGTCTCGGTTGGCCATGGCCTGGTCGTGGGCGATGCGACCCTGTGCCGGGCCTGCCGGCATCCGCTGACGGCGGCGGACCGGGCGGCGTCAGACTATGTCGAGGGCGTCAGCTGTCCCCATTGTGCCGGCGAGGCCGACAAGCATGCAGCGGCAGCCGAACGGCAGCGCCAGATGGAACTGGGTCGCCAGCGCGGCGTGGCCCACCTGGGCGACGCCGCAGCAAGCGCGGCAGCGGAACGCAAGGCCGCCAAACAGGCACTGGCCGAGGCGTCGAGGGCCCGCAATAAGCTGGTCTAGCTGTAGGCTGCGCCAACCGGCGCCGGGGCGGGTCGCTTGCGCGACGCTGCACGCTGAAGAGTAACATCGACCCACAGGGCCGGCACCATGTCCGTCTCCTCCATCATCAGGACGCAATGGCGTGTTGGGTTGGGCGAATTGGGCGCCCGGGCCCTTGCATCCTCGCGGGCGCGGCGGCAGCATCGACATCTTTTTCCAACCAAGGGATTTGCACCATGAAGCGCAGCGCGACGGCCAATTGGCAGGGCACACTGACGGAGGGGACTGGCACCCTGGATAGCCAGAGCGGGGCGCTGAAGGCCCTGCCCTATACGTTCAAGGGGCGGTTTGTCGACGAGAGCGGGCAATCGGGCACCAATCCGGAAGAACTGATCGCAGCGGCGCATGCCGGGTGTTTTGCCATGCAGCTCTCGCACTTTTTGGCCGAGAACGGCACGCCGGCGGACAATCTCAAGGTTTCGGCGGCGGTCGAACTCATCCCCGGCACCGGGATTACCGGCAGTGCGCTGACGCTCGAGGGCAAGGTGCCCGGGATCGATGCGGCCAAATTTGCCGAACTGGCCGAAAAGGCCAAGAGTGCCTGCCCGGTTTCCAATGCGCTGGGCGCGATCACGATCACGCTCGACGCCAAGCTGGCCTGATCGGCGGCTGACGGGCGCGCCGAAGCGCCCGGCGGGCCGATGGACCGCCGGCGCATACTGCCGGATGGCGAGGCCTTCGCCTCAGTGCGGGTCGTCCGCAAACAAATGAGGCAAGGGCCTCGCCATCGCGCCGGGATTTGGGACGGGTTCGGGCCAGGTACGCTGTGTCGCAAGCGCAGCTGCCGGGTTTCCCCCGCCGGGCTGGACGACTCCAACCCCACCGACATCCCCGCACACGACCGTTCGTCGCGACCGCGCAGTTTATGTGCGGGAACGGGGTGATTATGCGGGCGGCGCCGGCGGGCGGGGATAAGTTTTCGCGCGATGGCCGGCGTGTGGGCGCAGCCTGCCCGGAGGCTGGCCTTGAGCGCCGGGCGCGAAAGGCGGGCGGCTGGTTTGTGTGGGTGTGGTTCTTTCCTGTGCGGCGGGATGCCGGACAGGAGAGGGTAAGGCGGGGTGGAGGGGCGGGGATTAGTTTTTCACATGAAGTATTGCAAACTAACCAAGCGTTCACCATCTCCCCTCTGCTGGCAAAAGGTACCTGGAGCGCGCGACGTGTGATGCGTGCTTTGCTACCTTGTGTTGTCGCTTGTAGCTGATTGGCTATGGTTGATTAGTGAGAGCTCGCGTCCGCGAGTGAGAGGTTGCCGGCACAAACAGAGGAGGCGCTCATGCGTTTTCTTAATCGTTTGACTCGCTCCGTTCGCAGATACGGCCCGGCACTCTTGATACTAATCAAGATTTGTAACGCCGTGGTGCACTTGCTGCACGCTGTGAACGGAGCTCTCAACTACTATGCGACACACGTACAAGCATCGATACCAGCGTGCGCCCGGCAAATGGGTTTACGTACCCAACGAGGCGTCAATTGCCTTGGGGGCCAAGATCGTTGATCTCGTTACTAAGCGCTACCACCCCCATAGTGTTTTTTATCACCTGGGCAAAAGGGGCGGGCATGTGGAGGCGCTGAGACTTCATACCCAATCCAGCTTCTTCAGTCGCTTCGATCTAGAGAACTTCTACGGCAACGTAATCCGATCAAAGGTTACTCGCTCACTGAGAAGCCTCGGATTTGGCAGCAGGCAGGCCTTTGATTGGGCCACCGAATCAGTAGTGGTGCAGGGATCGCGGAAGGCTCTGCCTCAGGGCTTTGTGCAATCACCGATCCTTGCGACTCTAGCCCTTGAGCGTTCTGCCCTAGGGCTAGCCCTTATCGGGCTCAGCAACGCCGTCAGGGTTTCAGTCTATATGGACGATATCATCCTCTCAGCGGGTACCAAGGAGGAGGTATTGGAGGCATCTTCAAAGCTGATGCAGGCGGCGAATGAAGCGGAATACCCCCTTGCAAGCTCAAAGAAGGCGTTGGCCGAATACGGAATTCAGGCATTCAATTGCAACCTTCAGTTTGGGCATATGGCACTAACAGAGGGCCGAATGGCGGACTTTGCAAATCAGTGGCTTGAGGGAAGCCCATATGCAAAATCGGCCATTGATAGATACGTTTCGATCATCAACCCGGCCGATCTGGAACGGCTGCGCAATGTTCTCCGGATCACCTGACGAGAGGCTTTCAACGATCGAAGTCAAATAATTGATCGCCCGTGTTCTGAGCGATTTGCCCCTTTGCGATCATGTCCAGTGAATAGATCGGGCTCCCGCTGACCAATTCCATAGTCCCGTCCTCGCTGATGACAGGATCGATCACTACCCCAACTTCATTGGCAATGGCCTCTTCAATTAGGTTGTCGACCTGGGCATCTGCCAGCAGGATTTCAATTTCGTAAGGGGGGATTTCAAATCCCGCGTTGCGCCAGTTGTTCATATGGCGCCCCAGTGACATCGGGTCACTAATTGCGGCGACCATGTTTGTGAATATTAGCGGCAACATACTGGTAGCGTCTCTTAACACCAACAGTGGAGCATACCAGCTCTTGGGGCCCGGAAATCTGGCTGCCTCCCGTGCCTCATACGCGCGAACTTCTACTTTTGCTATGGGACTAATCTTCTCACTGGTACCTAGTTGACGTAGTAGTACGGACCTCGCGGCGAAGGCGCGGCTTTGATCGGAGTAGCAGAGCGGGTCACCCTGTGCCTCCGCTTTGGTGATGCCGGCACTAAGGCTAGACGCGAATTCCTCAGCATGCTCACGCGTAAAGCGCTGCACCTTCCCTCGGTTTGAAGCAAGTTGTTCAGTACCGTCATCGAGAATCGAAACGACCATATACTTACCGATTGAAGCTTCGATCGACGGTGTCCCGCCCCAAATTATGGGGGCAACGGCCTGCTTGCTCGCCCGAACGGCACCCGAGAAACCCTGCCCTCCATGGGCCGCATCAAACCAAGCATTTATGTCGAAGTCTTTGAGTTCGGGGTTCTCGACAAACAACTTGTGATCGGCTCGCCCCATCACTCGATCGGATGGCAAAACACACGAAGGATGCGCCATGCCAAAAATCAAGGTGGGCCCATCACCAAGCTCCACTATTGGGGACATGGTGGTAGTAACAGGCCGTTCACAATGGACGCATCTTGTGCCGTCACGACTCTTTGCGGCAAGTTCTAGCGCTTTCCTATGGGTTTTCGCGCACAGGCCCGCCTCAAGGTCTTCCTCCACATTCATAGGGATTACCAGGATATCAAGGTCCGCAAATCGCTCGGTGTTTTCCTCAATGAAGCGGTTCGCCCCCAACCAGGTGGAAAAACGTCCCCACAGTTCGAATTGCTCACCGTTGCCAAAGGTAATTCTGTCGTTCTGAAAACTCAGCCGAGGGCGGCAGTCACTATCAAAACGATAGAACTCGACGACACCTACCTGTCCCTTCTCTAGAAAGGACAGGTCCTTGTCTGCCCTCATAATCGCTATTTCTCGGCCAACCTCGAACCCTTTCGTCGACATTTCGAATTCTAAGTATTGGCCTCTTCGTTGGATCGACCCCGATGTTGGCAACCTCAATCGTTCAAATTGGCGCCTCATATCCGACACGCTGACAGTTTGCCGACGCCGCGCCCACTCGAGGCAATCAACGATGAGCTTGCTCCATACTCCGGACGGCGCTGCGTAGCCGGCCGCGTGAAGCGAAAGCACCACGGCATGCTCCAGAGACGAATCGGTGTCCAGATCAAGTACGATGACGTGCATTTTGGACAACAAGCCTCTGGCTACACGCTCGTCACCGTCACCTCCTAGCTGCTTGTAAATGTCCAGGACTACCAACAGAACGTCCCGGTAGGTAGTCGTGACGGACTTTGGCTGATCTCGCAGAAAAATGTCGGGATCGCAGTTCCGGGCTACGTCTAGTGCCACCAATAGGTCACCCGTAATGCGCTTCGAAGCACTGCTGGTTGTAATCAAACAATACTGAGCATGTCCGTCGTCGCCAGTTAGGCTTTGAGAAACGAACTGCCGCAGCGCTGAAGAGAATTCTGAGTTCGTCAGCAACGAGAACGGGAGGGTGCGTTTGGCTTGAATGAGCGCTCGCACGCCGGAGTCAAAGCTAATCTGGATGTCATCGACATGGTCGCGAACTTCCAGCGAAATTTCTGTCGCTTGTCCGTACTTCGTTGCGGGCGCCGGCAAACCAGACAGCGCGCATGATAAGAAGTAAGCCGCTACTCGTGCCTGGTAGCTGGCACCGGACGCCACCGACGCACCTGCGCCAGACCTAGCGGGCATGCTTCTCTCCTTGAAACTCCGCGCTAGCCTAGGCGCCGACGTAACCGGAATCTACCAGTTCGCACCCTCAGTCGTCCCCCATCTTCAGCGCCTTGATAAACGCCTCCTGGGGTATCTCCACACTCCCGAACTGCCGCATCCTCTTCTTGCCCGCCTTCCGCTTTTCCAGCAGCTTTCGCTTGCGGGTCGCGTCGCCGCCATAGCACTTGGCCGTCACGTCCTTGCGCATGGCGGGGACGGTTTCGCGGGCGACGATCTTGCCGCCAATGGCGGACTGGATCGGGATCAGTAGCCCAGCTTTTCCAGCGCCGACTTAGCGCTTGGGTGGCCCTGATCGGCGCGTTCGCGCAGAATGCGGAGGAAGGGGTCGACGCCCATCCCGCTCCGCTCGGCCAGGTCGAAGGCCTTGACGTAGTCGATATCGACACAGGGCTTGCCCATGTGCTTGCCATGAAAATAGGTCGTGGCGGCCAGATACATGTCGGTCTTGCTGCGCTCGGCATTGGCAAGGATCGTTTCGCAGGTCATCTCGCTTTGGGCGAGCGCGGGAGTGGCAGCGGCGGCGAGCAGCACAAAGCTGAGGCAGGCAACGAGAAAGCGCATGGCAGGCTCCGGACGATGATGGGTGGCAGGCGGCTTGTCAGTCGTCGCCCATCTTGAGCGCCTTGATGAAGGCCTCCTGCGGGATCTCCACACTCCCAAACTGGCGCATGCGCTTCTTGCCCGCCTTCTGCTTTTCCAGCAGCTTGCGCTTGCGGGTGGCGTCGCCGCCATAGCACTTGGCCGTCACGTCCTTGCGCATGGCGCGGACGGTTTCGCGGGCGATGATCTTGCCGCCAATGGCCGCCTGGATCGGGATCACGAACAGATGCGGCGGGATCAGCTCCTTGAGTTTTTCGCACATGATGCGGCCGCGCGACTCGGCGACAGTGCGGTGCACCAGCATGGAGAGGGCGTCGACCGGCTCGGCATTGACCAGGATCGAGAGCTTGACCAGGTCGCCGACGCGGTGATCGGCCAGGGTATAGTCAAAGCTCGCATAGCCCTTGGAAATGGACTTCAGGCGATCGTAGAAATCGAACACCACCGCATTGAGCGGCAGGTCATATTCCACCATGGCGCGGTTGCCGACATAGGAGAGGTTGCGCTGGATGCCGCGGCGATCCTGGCAGAGTTTGAGGATGGAGCCCAGATATTCGTCCGGGGTGAGAATGGTCGCCTTGATCCAGGGCTCGCGGATTTCCTCGATCTTCATCACATCAGGCAGATCGGCCGGATTGTGCAGCAGCATGGTCTCGCCATTGGTCAGCAGCACTTCGTAGACCACCGAGGGGGCGGTTGCGATCAGGTCGAGGTTGAACTCTCGGGAGAGCCGCTCCTGGATGATTTCGAGATGCAGCAACCCCAGGAACCCGCAGCGGAAGCCGAAGCCGAGCGCGGCGCTGGTTTCCATCTCGAAGCTGAAGCTGGCATCGTTGAGCCGCAGCTTGCCCATGGCAGCGCGCAGCTCGTCGAAATCGGAGGCATCAACCGGGAACAGGCCGCAGAACACCACCGGCTGCGCCGGGCGGAAGTCCGGCAGCGGGTTGGCGGTGGGCTTGCGATCATCGGTGATCGTATCGCCGACATTGGTTTCGGCGACTTCCTTGATCGAGGCGGTGAAAACGCCCAGCTCGCCCGGGCCGAGTTCCTTGACCTCCACCAGCTTGGGCGTGTTGACGGCGACGCGATCGAGCTCATAGACGGCGCCCGAGGCCATCATGCGGATGCGCTGGCCCTTCTTCATGGTGCCGTCGATGATGCGCACGAGCACGACGACGCCCAGATAGGTGTCGTACCAGCTATCCACCAGCAGCGCCTTGAGCGGGGCGTCGATATCGCCCTTGGGGGCGGGCAGGCGGTGGACGATGGCCTCGAGCACGGTGTCGATGCCGAAGCCCGACTTGGCCGAGATTTCCAGCGCCTCGGAGGCATCGATGCCGATGACATCCTCGATCTGCTGCTTGACCCGTTCCACATCGGCGGCGGGCAGGTCGACCTTGTTGAGGACGGGGACGATTTCGTGATTGGCATCGAGCGCGTGATAGACATTGGCCAGCGTCTGCGCCTCGACGCCCTGCGACGCATCGACCACCAGCAATGAGCCCTCGACGGCCGCCATGGACCGGGAGACTTCATAGGCGAAGTCGACATGGCCGGGCGTGTCGATCAGGTTGAGCACATAATCGTGCCCGTCCTGCGCCTTGTAGTTCAGCCGGACGGTCTGCGCCTTGATGGTGATGCCGCGCTCGCGCTCGATATCCATCGAATCGAGCACCTGCTCCTTCATCTCGCGGGCCTCCAGCCCGCCGGTCATCTGGATGAGCCGGTCGGCGAGGGTGGATTTGCCATGGTCGATATGGGCGACGATGGAGAAATTGCGGATGCGGGAAAGCGGCGTTGTCATGAGGGGCTGATAGCAGAACGGGGCAGGGGGAGAAAGATGGTTTAGCGGCCGTTAACAGCAGCGAGGGCGGTGCTTTTTGCATGGCTCGCGCGTTAGGGGCAGATGCACATACTCACCAGACTAGCCATCACCCTGCCGCTGCTGCTGCCGATCCCTGTCGTGGCGCAGGATTTCCTGGGTCAGTTCGAGGACTTCGTCGA
>NZ_JACZKG010000007.1 GCF_014860165.1 Devosia sp. | reverse complement strand
CACCGCGGGAACAGGTTGAACTGCTGCTTCAAGTCGATCATGGCGAGACAGGTTTCGGCCGCTTGGCCACCCTTGTTGCCGCGGTCGACGGCCGCCCGCTCCCAGGCCTGATCGTCGTTCTCGACGGTCAGGATGCCGTAGCCCACCGCCAAGGTGAATTCCATGACGAGGTTCTGCAAGGCGCGCGCGCTTTCCCGGCAGACATACTCATAATGCGCGGTCTCGCCGCGAATCACGCAGCCAAGCGCCACATAGCCGTCGAATCTGCGCCGGGCGGCGAAGAAATCGCGCGAGCGGATCGCATAGCGGATGACGGCCGGGATCTCGAACGCGCCAGGAACGGCGACGCGCTCATAGGTCACGCCCTCGCGATCGAGGATGGCGACGGCGCCGCGCACGAGCTCGTCGGCGATATCCGGATAAAACCGCGCTTCGATCAGCATCAGATGTGGTTTTTCGCTCAACGTCCGTCTCCTGAGCGTAAGGGGCGCTGCTCGACGATGTGGATGTCATAGGCATCCAGGCCGACGATCCGCTGCTTGCTGTTCGACAGAAGTATCATTTCATGGACGCCGAAATCCATCAGGATCTGGGCGCCGACCCCGTATTCGCGCATGGTCCAGCCCTTATAGGTGGGCTCCTGCTTGCGGCGTCGCAAGAGATCGGAAAGGCTGGTCGCGCGCGGCTCGCGCAAAATGACGATGAGCCCGCGGCCGGCATCGGCGATCATTTCCATGCCCTTGATGAGCTCGGCCTCGCGGCCGCTCCGCTCGCCCAGCACATCTTCCATGAAGCGAAACTGGTGCATGCGCACGAGAAGCGGCTCAGGGCCAGAAATGTCCCCCTTGACCAGCGCCACGTGCTCGGCATAGGCGGCGGTGTTGATGTACACCACCATCCGCCATTCGCCGCCATAGCGGCTCGAAATGACCTCCTCGACGGTGCGCCTCACCACCCGCTCATGGCGCAGCCGATGAGCGATCAGATCCGCGATGGTGCCGAGTTTCAGGCCGTGGCGCTGGGCGAAGGCGACGAGATCGGGCAGCCGCGCCATGGTGCCGTCGTCGTTCATGATCTCGCAGATCACGCCGGAAGGATTGAGACCCGCCAGCCGCGCGATATCGACCGCGGCCTCGGTGTGGCCGGCCCGCACCAGCACGCCGCCTTCGCGGGCGAGAAGCGGGAAGACATGGCCGGGCGTCACCAGGTCATGGCGCGGATCCTGGGATTCGATGGCGACCGAGATCGTTCGCGCGCGATCGGAGGCCGAGATTCCCGTGGTGACGCCGTCGCGCGCCTCGATCGAGACGGTGAAAGCGGTCGCATGCCGCGTCTGGTTGTCGCGCGACATCAACGACAGGCCCATCTTCTCGACCCGCTCGCGCGTCAGCGCCAGGCAGATGAGACCGCGGCCGTTCTTGGCCATGAAGTTGATGACGTCCGGGGTGGCCATCTGGGCCGGAATCACGAGGTCGCCCTCGTTTTCGCGGTCCTCGTCATCGACGAGGATTACCATGCCGCCGAAACGCAGTCGGTCTAAGGCTTGGGATAGGGCTGGCATAGGCGCTCCACATATTTCGCAATCACGTCGACCTCGACATTGATCTCGTCGCCCGGGCGGGCGGCGTGCAGGTTGGTATGTTCCCAGGTGTGGGGAATGATGGTGATGCCGATGATGGTCGAACCATCGGTGGCAGGACTGACGCTGTTGATGGTCAGGCTGATGCCGTCGAGCGCAATCGAGCCCTTCTCCACGCAGTAGCGGGCCAGCGCGGCAGGCAGCGCCAATTCCAGCCGAAAGGTTCCTTCTTCAGGTGTCACTGTGACCAGCCGGGCCGTCCCGTCGACATGGCCCTGGACAAGGTGGCCCGATAGCCGGGTCTCGAGGCGCACGGAGCGTTCGAGATTGACCCGGTCGCCTTCTGCGACCCGACCCAGGCTGGAGCGGGATGTGGTTTCGGGACTGACGAAGAATGTGGCTGCACCCGCTTCGAGATGGGTGACCGTCAGGCAAACCCCGTTGATCGCGACACTCTCGCCAAGAGAAAGGTCATCCCAACCCGATTGCAGAACCAGGACGCGGGTTCGTCCCTCTTGGCTGACGCCGGTCACGGGCGCCAATCGTTCAATAATGCCGGAAAACATGTATACCTCTCAATGCGGTTCGGACTTGGCCCGGTAGCGGACGGTGATGTCGTCGTCCGCTGCGAGACGCTGGCGTATCGTTACGTGCTCGTCCCAGAGCGGACTTTCCAGTATGGACTGGGTGAGTTCGGCACCGGCTTCGACCAAAACCTCGAGGCATCCAGCCTGACCGAGATGGGTCAGAGCGTTGCCAAGGTCGGTTTCTATCCACACCAGGAAGCCGCGTGCCTGCGCCGCCTCGAGATAGGACGCCGGCACGCGATCACGCCGGTCGAGGATGACCAGATGGCGTTGTTTGCCGGGGAAATCTGGCAGCCTTCGGACGGTAAAATGGGGCGCGTCGACCAGGATCGTTCCGGACCCGGTGATGATCGCGTCGGCCCGCTTGCGCAATCGATGCGCCAGATCAAGTGAGGCGTCAGCCGTGAAGGTTTTTTGCCCCGCGGGTGGGATCATGCTGCCGAGGCGATCAAGCGCCTGCTTGACCGTCACCCACGGTTTGCCCGTGGTAGCGTGCTTGGCGAAGGGCGCAATCAGGCGGGTCACCGCCTCGGCGAGCAGGGGGGCGGTCGGATCGTCCAGGTCAATCAGGGCATGTACTGACTGGCCTGCATGGGCAAGATAGTTGCCACCCCCACCGGCAACGAGCGGATTGGGATCTCTGGCCCCGATCCATACGTGGCGCGCCGGCGTTTCGAGGATCACGCCCGTACAGGCCGGCGTTCGTCCCGCATGATTGCAGGGCTCGAGGGTCACCACCACCGTGTGGATGCGATCGAGAGTATCATTGGCGCGGCAGAGTGAGATGGCGAGCGCTTCGGCGTGCGGTCCACCGGCCCGTTCATGGGCCGCCGCGGCCAGCGTTTTGCCTGACGCATCAAGCAATACGCAGCCGACCGGAGGATTGGGCGCGGTGGCGCCTTGCCATTGGCCTGCCAGCTCAACCGCATATCCGAAGGCGGCAGCGATCACGCTGCTCGATAATTGCCCGCCGTGGGAGCTCTCTGGGCTATCCATGCCTGTCCGTCGTCTTGCCAAACCAAGACGCAGCTCAGGGCCCAATGACCACGTGCACCCGTTCCCGGAATGCGGAAACAGGGTCACCCGATCATCTGTTCTCTTCCATCCGGACTATACCGTCGGCCCCGGAGTTTAACCGAGTCTGCTGACCTTGCCTCGTTTGAGGCAAGCGCTCGCGGGCTGATGCGCCGAAACGCAAACACCGCCGGTGGGGAATTGCACCCCGCCCTGAGAACGTCTGTCGACCCCAAGGGCCGACCGGGTGCATATAGGCCGCGGCTCGGCCCGACGCAAGCCTCGGGCCGCCGACCTAGTGCGAAGGTCTCACTCCTGTGGTGTTCCAGCCCGGGTCATTGCGGCTTCCGACCCCCAGTGATCCTCAAACACGAGGTCGGCAATCGGCGTGCGTGCCCTCCACCCCCTTTGTTCCAGTTCGGGCGTCGCAAAGAAGCTTTCGACCTTGCCGACGCACAAATAGGCAACTAGCCGGACCGGATCGGGGATTCCCAGAACCGCCTTGACCTCGGCCTCCTTCAGGATGCTGACCCAACCGACGCCCAGGCCCTCGGCTCTGGCCGCGAGCCAGAGGTTCTGGACGGCGCAAACCGTACTGAACAGATCCATGTCGGGCATGTGGGTGGCGCCCAGCACGACCGGACCACCGCGTGTGCGATCGCAGGTCACGCAGACATTGACCGGCGCGCTGGTGATGCCCTCGAGCTTGAGCGCCCGATAAGCGTCCTGACGATCCTTGGGGAACATTGACGCCGCCTCGACATTGGCTCGCGCAAAGATTCCGGCAACCTGCCGTTTCTTTTCGGCGTCGCGTACCACCAGGAAATTCCATGGCTGCATGAAGCCGACCGAGGGCGCGTGGTGCGCCGCGTCCAGAATTCGCAACAGTACATCATCGGCGACAGCATCGGGTCGGAACTGGCCGCGCACATCGCGCCGGCTATAGATGGCGCGATAAACGGCCTCGCGCTCGGCGTCGGAGAACGATTCACCCGTCGTAAGGCGTGGTTGAAATTCAGGCTGGTCAATTGCATCCGGCATGGCGTTGCCCCTGTTGAACAAATTACAGGAGCTGGGGTCCAACCAGCTTCAACGATCACCTGGCCGGTCTTCTGACTTGGGATCAATCCCGGCGGGCGCCTTCCCGGCCGCGGCCAGTGGCATATGCTCGCAAGGTCCCCCGCACAGCGCTGGGCGCGTCGCGGATTACAACCGCGTTCCCGATTCTCCCGCCGCAGCAGGCACCAGATCCAGGTCGTGTAGCCCTCGGGGGGCCATGTGGCAAGGCTGCCGGTGACGGCTTGACATTGGCAGGTCGATGGCGTTTTCTCGCCGCGTCCGAGGGGAGTCCAGGTCCGCATGGGTCTGGTCTGAGATGGCTGAGAAGCCGAACCCTTTGAACCTGATCCGGGTAATGCCGGCGAAGGGACGGGATCGTTATCCGCCACCAGAGCTGCGTCCCGGGTTTCCGTTTTCACGAGAAAACATGGAGACCCTTCGTGAATAAGCCATTCGACACCAAGGCGCCTAGCGCCACGGATCTGTCCACCACACCGCTTTCCGGCTCTCGCAAAGTCTATGCAAGCAGCGCACTCGCCGCCGATGTGCGGGTGCCGTTTCGCGAGATCGCCATCAACGATCCGACGGGCCCGGCGTTTCGGGTCTACGACACCTCCGGCCCCTATACCGATCCTGCCATTGCCATTGACCTCGAGCGCGGCCTGCCACGTCTGCGCGAAAGCTGGATCGCCGAGCGTGGCGACGCCGCACCCTATCAGGGTCGCGCTATCAAGCCTGAAGACGACGGCCATGTCTCGCCCGAACGGGCCGTCGCGCACTTCCCCCTGGTCAACCAGCCGCTGCGCGGCAAGGCGGGGCGGCCGATCACCCAACTCGACTATGCGCGCGCCGGCATTATCACCAAGGAGATGATCTTCGTTGCCGAGCGGGAGAACCTCGGTCGCCAGCAAATGCTGGAAGGCGCCGAGGCGCGCCTGGCCGATGGGAACAGTTTCGGCGCGGCCATTCCGCCCTTCATTACCCCCCAATTCGTGCGCGACGAGATCGCCCGCGGCCGGGCGATCATCCCGGCCAATATCAACCACCCCGAAATCGAGCCGATGGCGATTGGGCGCAATTTTCTGGTCAAGATCAATGCCAATATCGGCAATTCGGCCGTGTCTTCCTCGGTCGAGGAAGAGGTTGAAAAACTGGTCTGGGCGATCCGCTGGGGCGCCGATACGGTCATGGACCTGTCGACCGGCCGCAATATCCACGCCACCCGCGAATGGATCATCCGCAATTCGCCCGTCCCCATCGGCACGGTGCCGATCTACCAGGCGCTCGAAAAGGTCAATGGCGATCCCTCCAAGCTCGACTGGGACGTGTTCTCCGACACTCTGATCGAACAGTGCGAGCAGGGCGTGGATTATTTCACCATCCATGCCGGAGTGCGCCTCGCCTATGTCCCGCTGACCGCCAAGCGCGTCACCGGCATTGTCTCGCGCGGCGGCTCGATAATGGCCGGTTGGTGCCTTGCCCACCACAGGGAAAGCTTCCTTTACGAGCGCTTCGGCGACATCTGCGACATCATGGCCAAGTACGATGTGTCGTTCTCCCTGGGCGATGGACTGCGCCCGGGCTCGATTGCCGATGCCAATGACGCGGCTCAGTTTGCCGAGTTGGAAACGCTGGGCGAATTGACCAAAATCGCCTGGGACAAGGGCTGCCAGGTGATGATCGAAGGCCCCGGGCACGTCCCGATGCACAAGATCAAGGAGAACATGGACAAGCAGTTGCGCGAATGCGGAGAGGCCCCGTTCTATACGCTGGGGCCGCTGACCACCGACATCGCGCCGGGCTATGACCACATTACCTCCGCCATCGGTGCGGGCATGATCGGCTGGTTCGGCACGGCAATGCTCTGCTACGTCACCCCTAAGGAGCATCTTGGCCTGCCCAATCGCGACGACGTCAAGACCGGCGTCATCACCTACAAAATCGCGGCGCATGCCGCCGACCTGGCGAAGGGGCATCCAGCGGCGCAGTTGCGCGACGACGCGCTCTCCAAGGCCCGGTTCGAGTTCCGCTGGGAGGACCAGTTCAACCTCTCGCTCGATCCGGATACGGCGCGCAGCTTCCACGACGAGACCCTGCCCAAGGATGCGCACAAAACCGCCCATTTCTGTTCGATGTGCGGGCCAAAATTTTGCTCCATGAAAATCACGCAGGATATTCGCGACATGGCGGCCCGCCAGGAGGGCATGGCGGAGAAGTCGCGCGAGTTCATCGACCAGGGCGCCACGGTCTATGTCCCGCTCGAGCAGTAGCGCTGTGCTGCGGGTAACAGTGATCGGGGCCGGCGTGGCGGGTTTGACCACCGCCCTTGTGCTAGCCGAACGCGGCATTGCGGTGGAAGTAGTCGAACGCAATGCCGGGCTCGGTCCCGGCAGTTGCTCCTGGCATGCTGGCGGGATGCTTGCGCCCTGGTGCGAAATGGCCTCGACCGAAGCCATTGTCGGCCGGCTTGGCGTCCAGTCCATCGCCTGGTGGCGCGAGCGCTTCCCCGGCACGGTGTCGGAAGGCACGCTGGTGGTCGCCCCCGCACGCGACCTTGTCGAACTCGACCGCTTCGCCCGGCGCACCGAACGCTATAACTGGTTGGACGAGGCGGGCATCGCCGCACTCGAACCCGATCTGGCCGATCGCTTCCGCAAGGGGCTTTATTTCCCCGACGAGGCCCATCTCGATCCGCGCCTCGCCTTGGCGGCGCTGGCGGAGCGACTGGCATCTCTAGGCGTGGCGATCCGTTTTGAAACCGACATCCTGCCCGAGGCGGCTACTGCCGATCTGGTCTTTGATTGCCGCGGCCTCAGCGGCCGAACCGACATGCCGGCCTTGCGCGGCGTACGTGGGGAAATGGCGATGATCCGCTCACGGAGTTTCGCGCTGTCCCGGCCGGTGCGTTTGCTCCATCCACGCTTGCCGCTCTATGTGGTCCCGCGCGGCGAAGGCGTCTTCATGCTGGGCGCGACCATGCTCGAAAGCGAAGCGCGCGGGCCGGTCAGCGTGCGCTCAATGCTCGAACTACTGGGGGCGGCCTTTGCGCTCCATCCCGCGCTTGGCGAGGCCGAAATCCTCGAATTGGGCGCAGATCTGCGCCCCGCGCTTCCTGACAATCTCCCCCGGGTGGAGCGGGCCGGCCGCGTGATCCGCGTCAACGGCCTCTTCCGCCACGGTTTTCTGCTCGCTCCGGTTCTAGCCCAAATCGCCGCCGGCGCGGCCCTTGATCCCCATTTCAATACGGAGCTTGCTCATGCGAATTTTGCTTAACGGAACCGAGCACAGGCTGGAGGCGAACCGCCTTGACCAAGCGCTCGAAGCGCTGGGCTACAAGGGCGCCATCGTGGCCACCGCCGTCAACGGGCGGTTCGTGCCCACGGCGCAACGGGCGACCACGCCCCTTGCCGATGGCGACCATCTAGAAGTGCTCGCCCCTATGCAGGGAGGCTGAGGAATGGACTTTTATGGCGTCGAGCTTTCCTCCCGGCTGCTGCTGGGCACAGCCCGCTATCCCTCGCCCAAAATCCTCGAGGCGGCGATCCGCGCTTCTCGCGCCGAAATCGTCACCGTCTCGCTGCGGCGCGAAGGGGGCGAACAGCGCGCCGGTCAGGCGTTCTGGTCGTTCATTCGCGAGTTGGGCGTCCGCATCCTGCCCAATACTGCCGGCTGCCACTCGGTCAAGGAGGCGGTGAGCACCGCCCATATGGCACGCGAACTGTTCGGCACGACCTGGATCAAGCTCGAAGTGATCGGAGAGGCCGATACGCTGCAGCCCGACGTGTTCGGGCTGGTGGAGGCCGCTCGGATCCTGGCCGAGGACGGGTTCGACATTTTTCCCTACACCACCGAAGATCTGGTGGTGGCCGAACGGCTGCTCGAGGCCGGCTGCCGGGTACTGATGCCCTGGGGCGCCCCGATTGGATCGGCGCGCGGGCTCAACAACCTCTTTGGACTTCGCGCCATGCGGGCCCATTTCCCCGATGTACCCCTGGTGATCGATGCCGGCCTCGGCTTGCCCTCGCATGCGGCGGCGGCAATGGAATTGGGCTATGACGCGGTGCTGCTCAACACCGCCGTCGCTGAGGCGGGCGACCCGGTGCGCATGGCGGAAGCGTTCGCCCTGGCCGTCGAAGCGGGGCGCATGGCCCATGCCGCTTCGCCCATGGAGCCGCGCGACATGGCGGCGCCCTCGACCCCGGTTGTGGGCAAGGCGCAGCTGACATGACGCTCGATCGCTTCTATCCGATAGTGCCCGATGCAGACTGGGTCGAGCGGCTGCTGGCCTGGGGGGCAAGGCTGATCCAATTGCGGATCAAGGATTGTCCCGAGCCCGCGCTGCGGACCGAGATCGAGCAGGCCAGGGATGCCTGCGCGGCGGCGGGTGCGCAATTGGTGGTCAATGATCATTGGCAACTGGCGCTCGATGCGGGGTGCGATTTCGTTCATTTGGGCCAGGAGGATTTCGTCGGGGCCGATATAGCCGCGCTAAGGCGGGCCGGGATGCGCATCGGCATCAGCACCCATGACCATGCCGAACTCGACCGAGCCTTGGCCAAAGCCCCCGACTATGTGGCCCTGGGCCCCATCTATCCCACCCAGCTCAAGCAGATGCCCTGGGCGCCGCAGGGGTTGGCGCGGATCGCAGAATGGAAGCGCCTGGTGGGTGCACGCCCTCTGGTGGCCATTGGCGGGCTGACCGTGGCGCGAGCCGAACTCTGTCTTGTCGCCGGGGCCGATTGCGTCGCGGTGGTGGGCGACATCGTGCGCCATCCCGACCCTTCCCGCCAAGCCGACGCCTGGCTGGCAGCAACGAGGCTTTGAGATGACTGATCGCTATATCCGCCAGACGACGCTGACCGAGGTCGGGGCAACGGGACAGGCCAGACTGGCCGCCGCCACGGTGCTGGTGGTGGGTGCCGGGGGCCTGGGCTCGTCGGTCCTGCAGATACTGGCGGGCGCCGGCGTCGGCGCGATTGTCATCGTTGACCACGACCATGTCGACATCAGCAATCTGCATCGTCAGCCGCTCTACGACATGGGCGACATTGATGCCCCCAAAGCGGAAGCGGCGCGTGACGCCGTGCTCCGCGCCAATCCCGATATAGTCGCGACGGCCAAATGGGAGCGTCTGACGCCGGCCAATGCCACCGCGCTGATCGAGAAGGCAAGCATCGTCATCGACGCCGCCGACAATTTTGCGGTGACCTATATGCTGTCCGACCAATGCCTGGCCGCTGGCAAACCGTTGATCAGTGCTTCGGTAGTCGATTTGTCCGGCTATGTCGGGGTGTATTGCGGTGGTGCGCCCAGCTACCGCGCGGTTTTCCCCGATGTCCCGGAAGTCGCAGGCAGTTGCGCCAGTATTGGCGTGCTGGGATCGGCCGTGGCGGTGCTGGGTAGTCTGCAAGCGCACTTGGCGCTTCATGTGCTGCTCGACCTCAAGCCCAGCGTGCTCGGTCGCATGGTCAGCTTCGATGGCCATACAATGCAGTTTGGCGGTTTCAGTTTTGCGGATTGTCCGGAGCCTGAGCATACCGCTCCGTTCATCGGGCTGGCGGACCTGGCGCCGGAAGACATTGTCATCGACCTGCGCGGCGTGGCTGAAGCCCCGGTGCTACCGCGGCCCGGGGCGCTTCGTATGGCACCGGAGGAAGTCGGTTCGTTGGCGGCGGCTCATCCGGGCGGGCGCATCGTGCTTTGCTGCCGCAGCGGGCAGCGGGCGCTCCGGGCTGCGGGGCGATTGCAGGCCATGGGCAGGCACAATCTGGCGCTGGTCGCGCTGGAAGGAGATCCGTCCTGACTCCCGTCGCGTTGACCATTGCCGGGTCGGATTCTGGCGGTGGCGCCGGGATTCAGGCCGACCTCAAGACGTTTTCGGCCTTCGGCGTCTTTGGGACCAGCGCCATCACGGCAGTGACAGCGCAGAACAGCATGCGCGTGGGCGCCGTCCACTTGATACCCGCTGAAATGGTCGCGGCCCAGATCGAGGCGGTATTCGCCGATCTGCCCGTAGCGTCAGTCAAGATCGGCATGCTCGGAAATGCCAATATCATCGCAGCGGTTGCCAAAAGTCTGGCTCGGCATGGCGCTAGCGGGATTGTCCTTGATCCTGTGTTGGTCGCGACTAGCGGCGCGCGCTTGTTGCCAAAGGAGGCGCTGGACGCGTTGGTCACACTGCTGTTGCCGAGGGCGCACCTGCTCACGCCCAACCTGCCCGAGGCCGCCGCTTTGACCGGCTCCCCAATTGCCATGGACGAGGCTGCAATGATCACCCAGGCCAGGGCGTTGCTGGCGATGGGGACCCAGGCCGTGCTGATCAAAGGGGGACACGGCGCGGGGAGGCAGAGTACCGACTTGCTCGTCGATGCCGGTGGCGTCACACGTTTTGCCTCTGAGCGCCTGGACGTCGGCGAATTTCATGGCGGGGGGTGCATCTTTTCCGCCGCGATCGCGGCTGGCCTAGCCACGGGTTGGTCACTTGTCGACTCGATCACCCAAGCCAAGCACTTCATCGCCCGGACCATCGCAGCAGCGCCGAGCCACGCCCTAGGCTCCGGTGCCCGACTGCTGAACCCCGATCGCCGGACTGAGTAGGCCTTTTAGCCACGATGCCGCAGCCGCGGCCCGGCCCATTCACAAACCGCCCCATTTGGCGTAGTGGGAAGGCAGAGCAATCTCCGGTCGCAGCCTTACCCGGTCAAAACAAGGATTCACATCATGAAGACTCTCGTCATCTGCTCCGGCGGATTGGACTCGGTTTCGCTCGCGCACAAGGTAGCCTCCGAGCAGACCCTCACCGGCCTGGTTTCGTTCGACTACGGGCAGCGGCACAACAAGGAGCTCGGTTTTGCCGCGGCCTGCGCGCAACGGCTTGGCGTCCCCCACCAGATCATCGACATCCGCGACGTTGGCCGGCAACTCAGCGGCTCCGCGCTCACCGACGATGTCGCCGTTCCCGATGGCCACTATGCCGAAGTGTCGATGCGGATCACGGTGGTACCCAATCGGAACGCCATCATGCTGGCGATAGCCTTCGGAGTCGCGGCGGCGCGGCAGGCCGAGGCTGTCGGTGTTGCCGTCCATGGCGGCGATCACTTCATCTATCCCGATTGTCGGCCTGATTTCATAGACGCCTTTCAGGCGATGCAGAACCGCGCGCTCGACGGCTATGCCAACGTTCGCCTTTACGCGCCATTTGTGCATGTGTCCAAGGCGGACATCGTGACCGAGGGCGCCCGGCACGCAACGCCCTTCGATCAGACCTGGTCCTGCTACAAGGGGGGCGAAGTGCACTGCGGGCGATGCGGCACCTGTGTTGAACGCCGGGAAGCCTTCGACCTCGCCCGGCTGCAGGATCCAACACACTATGCCGATGCCGACTTCTGGCACGCCGCCGTGCAGGGGAGAAGCGCATGACGTTTCGCATCACCAAGGAATTTCATTTCTCGGCATCCCATCAGCTCGCGTCGCTCCCGTCCGACCACCAATGTGCGCGCCTGCATGGGCACAACTACATCGTGGAAGTGGAATTGTCGGCGGACCAGCTGAACGAGTACGGCTTTGTGCGCGACTATCAGGACTTGTCGTTGCTCAAGCAGTATATCGATGAGGCATTTGACCATCGCCACCTCAACGACGTTCTCGCGCATGACCGGGTAACGGCCGAGTGCCTGGCTAAACACTTCTTTGACTGGTGCAAGGCGCGCCTTCCGGAGGCCTCGGCGGTACGTGTCAGCGAAACGGCCAAGACATGGGCGGAGTACCGGCCATGAACCAGATGGAGCCGCCCAGTATCCGCGTCAGCGAGATCTTCGGACCGACTATCCAGGGCGAAGGCGTGTTGATCGGCCTGCCGACCGTGTTCGTGCGGACCGGCGGGTGCGACTATCGTTGCTCCTGGTGCGACAGCCTGCATGCCGTCGATAATCGCTTTCGCAGCGACTGGCAGGCAATGACCGTGGAGCAGATTTGGGATCAGGTCCGGGCCCTGTCCGGCGGTGAGCCCCTGACGGTGTCGCTGTCAGGCGGCAATCCGGCGATCCAGCCGCTGGGCGAACTGATCGAATTTGGTCACCGAGAGGGCTATCGCTTCGCCCTGGAGACGCAAGGTTCGGTGGCGCGGGATTGGTTCTCGACGCTGGATACTCTTGTCCTAAGTCCCAAGCCGCCATCGAGCCAGATGAGCACCGACTGGGCACGTTTCGAGGCGTGTCTGGCCGCCGCGCAAGGCAGGCCACTGACTGTGCTCAAGCTGGCGGTCTTCGACGATGAAGACTATGCCTATGCCAAAGATGCGGCGGCGCGTTATCCGCACCTGCCGATCTATCTTCAGCCGGGCAACCACACGCCGCCATCGCCCGATACTGACGATGTCATCATCGACATAACGGGGGTGATGCGACGCATGGACTGGCTGGTCAACAAAGTGACTCACGACCGATGGTTCGAGGCACGGGTTTTGCCGCAGCTTCATGTGCTGCTCTGGGGCAATACCCGCGGCGTCTAGCCCCGTGTCGCAACACCGGTGGTGGTGAACGTCGTCTAGCGATACGAAGAGCCATCCATAGGTGACCTACCGCCGCGACTGCGCTATCGGTCCGGCATAGACCACTGCGTGGAGATCGGAATAGCCAGCCTGCCAGGAGCATCCATGTCCTTTCGTCCCGAAACCAGGCGCCTGACCATACGCGACATTCACGCGCTCAGAGAACGTGGCGAGAATATCGCTATGCTCACCGCCTATGACCATGTCACCGCGGGCCTGCTGGATCAGTCGGGGATCGACATATTGCTGGTCGGCGACAGCTTGGGCAATGTCGTTCTGGGACACGAAACCACGCTGCCGGTGACGCTGGCAGACATGATCCGGCATGCCGGAGCGGTGCAACGCGGCAGCAGCCGCGCCTTGGTCGTATGCGACCTGCCGTTCGGTACCGCGACCGATCCGGAAACGGCGTTGCACAGCGCGATTGCGGTGCTGCAGGAGACCGGCTGCCAGGCCGTCAAGATCGAAGGCGGCGCTTGGGCGGCGCCGATTACCGCGCGGCTGGTGCAGCAGGGCATTGCGGTGATGGCCCATATCGGGTTGACGCCACAGGCGGTGCATCAGCTCGGCGGCTATTACCGCCACGGCAAGAGCGATGCCGAGGCACGCCAGCTCATCGAGGCGGCGCAGGCTCACCAAGAGGCAGGCGCCTTCGCCATCGTACTGGAATTCATCGTGCCGGAACTGGCCGCAGAAATCAGTAGGTTGCTGGATATCCCCACGATCGGCATCGGTTCGGGACCCGACTGCACTGGGCAGGTGTTGGTGATCAACGACCTGATCGGCCTCGGAATCTGTCCGCCGCCAAGCTTTGCCAAACCCAAGGCCGATGTCGCCAGCATTGTCCGCGAGGCCGTTGCCGCCTATATCGCTGAAGTCAAAGGTCCGGCGGAGGAGCCACCCCTTGTCTGAACACTGGCTGCTGCTCGATATCGGCAATACCCATACCGTGGCCGGCGTGTTTCAGGCGGATGGGGCACACGTCGCTGAGAGGCGCTTCCGCACCGATCCCCATTGCACTGCGGATGAATATCGGGTGCTGCTGCGGCAATTGTTCCAGGATCCCCTTAGCAGCAATGTTTGGGCATTGGCCGACCGCGTCATTCTTTCTACCGTCGTGCCGGCATTGGAACGGGTGGTAGCCCAGGCGTGCGGCGACCTGCCCTGCCTCTCCATCAGCGCCGCATTAGCGCGCGATTTCGAACTCGATCTTCCCCATCCTGAACAATTGGGCGCCGACCGTCTCTGCAATGTGGCGGGTGCCCTGCAGCTTGCGCCGGCGCCCCTGCTGCTTGTCGATGCCGGCACGGCGACAACCTTTTGCCTGATCGATCCCGGGCGCGGCTATATCGGAGGCGCTATCGTTCCGGGCCTTGAAACCAGTTGGCGGGCCTTGCAGGGACGCGCGGCCAAGCTCTTTTCAGTCCAGTTGGTGCGGCCCGACAACGCCGTGGGCAATACGACCGAGACCCAGCTTCAGAGCGGCGTCCTGCTTGGCTACGAGGCGTTGATCGAAGGCTTGAGCGACCGGCTGTTGCGCGACGCGGGCTTTGCCGTCGCTACCCTCATCGCCACCGGCGGCTGCTCCCGGCTAATCCGTTTGTCCGAGCGTTTCCGCCTCGAGCCCGATCTCACCCTTCTGGGCCTTTTCCGCTACGGGCAGCTCAATGACAAGTAACGTCCTCATTGCCGTAACCGGCAGCATCTCAGCCTACAAGATCGCCGATGTGGTCTCGGCGCTGACCAAGCAGGGCCATCAGGTGCAGTGCATCCTGACGGCCAGCGCACAGCAGTTCATCACCCCCTTGGTGCTGGAAACGCTGAGCGGTCGGCCGGTCAAATCCGACCTGTTCGGCGCCGACGTTTCGGGCACCGAACATATCGATCTGGCGCGCTGGGCCGATGTGTTCGTGGTTGCCCCAGCAACCGCCAATGTCCTCGCCAAACTGGCCCTTGGCTTGGCCGACGATCTATTGGGCACGGTTGCGCTGGCAACGAGGGCACCCATGCTGATAGCGCCGGCTATGAACACCGTCATGTGGGAGCATCCCGCCACGCAGGGGAACCTGCGGACCCTTCTGCAGCGCGGCGCGACCGTGATCGAGCCGGCGGCCGGAACGCTGGCTTGCGGTGAGGTCGGCATCGGCAAGCTGGCCACCGCGCCGGACATTGTCTCGGCAATCGAAGCGGCTCTAGTTCCGCCGGCGAGCGATCTTGCCGATCTCACCGTGCTCATCACCGCAGGTCCCACCACCAGCCCCATCGATGCGGTGCGCTATGTCACCAACCATTCCACGGGCCGCATGGGCGCCGCCATGGCGGAGGAAGCGCTGCGTCGCGGTGCCCATGTGCGTTATGTACTGGGCGTGGACAAGGGCGTGGTCCGCCCGGTGCCGTCTCGGGACAGCGCCGACCGCCTGACACTGATGGAAGTGCACACGGCCGAGGAAATGGCAGAAGCCGCATTGCGCTTTCTGCCGTCAGTGGATGGCGTGATCGCTACGGCGGCCGTCCTCGACTACCGCGTGGCAACTCCCTCTGCTGGCAAGCTCAAGCGCGCTTCTGCAGCCACGAGCCTGGACATGGTGCCCTCGATCGATGTGCTGGGGGCATTGAAGGCGGCGGCGACCGGCCAGTGGTTTCTCGGTTTCGCGGCAGAGACCGACAATGTCGAAGCCAATGGTCGCAACAAGCTCGACAGCAAGAAGCTCGATTTTCTGTTCGCCAATCCCGTCGCCTGCACCGGCGAAAGCACTACCACTGGCTTCGCGGTGACGACCAATGGCGGCATCCTCTTTCGCGCTAAAGGCGAGCCGCTACCGCTACCCGTGATGAGCAAGACGGAGCTCGCCCGCCGCCTCTGGGACAGTATCCTATGACCACGATCCTGCGGACCATCGCCGAAGTGCGCGCCTGGCGGGGCCAGTTGCCTGCCGCCCATCGGGTGGCATTCGTGCCGACCATGGGAGCGCTGCATGTCGGCCATATGAGCCTTGTGAATCTAGCCCGCGACCGGGCGGACGTGACCATTGCCAGCATTTTCGTCAATCCGCTCCAGTTCGGGCCTACCGAGGATCTAGGCAAATATCCGCGCCCCATCGAAAACGACCTCGCTTTGCTCGATGCGGCGGCTGTGGGCGCGGTCTTCCTGCCGTCGGTGCACGAACTCTGTCCCGATGGAGCCTCCACATTCGTGGTCGAGGAAAGCGTATCGCGCCATCTTTGCGGCGCCGTGCGTCCCGGCCACTTCCGCGGCGTCGCCACGATCGTACTGAAGCTGTTCAACATCGTATCGCCCCATCTTGCCGTGTTCGGCCAGAAGGACGCCCAGCAGTGTGCCGTGATCGAACGCATGGTGCGCGATCTCAACCTGCGCATCGAAATCGTTCGTGGCCCCATCGTACGCGAGTCGGATGGGCTGGCACTGAGTTCGCGCAATGTCTATCTCGATGCTGCCGCCCGCGCGGCGGCATCGACCATTTTTGCCAGCCTGGAGGCGGCGCGCCAAGCCTTCGCGGGCGGCGAACGCAATGCTGTTGCGCTGGCAGCTATCGGTCGGTCAGTCCTCGCCGCCAAGCCCCTGATCGAACTACAATATTGGGAAGTCCGGCACCCTGAGAGTCTTGAGGAGATCGAGACCGTGGGGCCTAGCGGCGCCCTGTTAGCCGTAGCCGCCTACCTCGGCTCGACCCGTCTTATCGATAATCTGACGATCAATCCTGCTGGACTGCCATAAGCGATATTATGCGAATCCGCTGCGCATCTAATTGGGCCGGTTGGAAGATAATCTTCTGTCTTCGCGGCACCCGGAACGGTGGCGCTTTCCAAAGTTGGCGCCGATTTTGGCGCGCGTTCGCGCGTTATGATCGTCGCGACAGTAATCTCGCTTCGCAGACCGTTCCTAGTCGACCGCGTCGCTGCCGCCCGTGTCCTGCGCCGTCGCGCCGGACGGGCTGCCAATTCTCCGCTCGTGGGTGGGCGGACATAGAATCAAAGCCACACAGTGCCGGATGGCATCCTGACGGCTGACATAGCCTGGTTGGTGCGCGATCCAAGCGTCGATGCGCGCGATCATCTCAGAAGTCATGCGTACGGTATTCGGGGTAGGCAGGGTGAAGACCGGGGCGCGCGAGGACGCGATGCTATTGCCTCTAGCGGCAGAGAAGAAAGTTCGGGCCCGCATCCACGATGAATTCGGGGGCTGGGTCTTCTTGTGATGGCCAGATTTGCAGAATGCTCGAGTCATCGCGATGGCCGTGGGCATCGGAAGCCTGGCCGGTCATCATGCGCAATTGGTCATCATGATCAGCATCTGCCCAGAACCCATCTGTTGCCAGCACGAGGGGCCCATCAAGTGGCGGCAGTATCGTTTCTGTAGGCGGCATGAATGCGCGGTGCCGAAAACTTCGCGTCAGTCGGTGTCTGAGTTCACTGGCCGCGATATCCGCAATGTCCATCCTGGTGGTAATCGCATTGGCGAGCGTATGCGGTTGGACCAGCCAGGTAATGGCATTGGCACCACTGACCGAGCCTATGAGACAATCGCCGGCATGCATTGTGAATGCGGTGCCGTTTGTCTCTTTATAGAGGATGAGATAGCTGGCCGACGCCGCTGAAAATACATGGGTGAGAGGCTGATGACATGCGCTCAGCCAGCCCCGAAGAATTTCCGGGGTGACCGACCCGCTTTCGGTCATGAACCGCTCGATGATGGTGCGCACCAGTCTTTCCGCCAGGGCACCGCTCTGTGGTCTGGTTGTGGCGCCATCGGCGATCATGGCAATTGCGGCGGCACCTCGGAGGCCGACGCCGCCGAAGTCCCGATTGTCTGGCGTTCCCGTGCCAGTCCGGCTGTTCCAGCGCACCTCGAACGCCATCAGGCCTCGCCATCCGGTTTGCTGATTTTCAGGAACCGTTGATACACGAGCTCGGACCGGCCGACCGGGCCAAGGATGTTGCCCTCTAGAAAGTCATCGAAGCCCGCCTCGGCCATGAAGGTCCGAAACTGAGCTGCTATATAGGTTCTGACCTCTTCAGGCGCACTCTGAATGTCATCGAGAAGCTCTTCGCGGCCATCGACTACGAGTAGGATGTCTTCGGCGTCCCTGCTGCCTAGCAGGTCATTTTCTCCGCGCCCGTAATAGGCTTCGAGTTTCGTGGCTATGAAGAGGGGCGGCGTGAGGATGCGTATATCCGGTCCGTCCGCCAGTGCGTAGTCGATGGCGGTCTCTATGCCCGTCCGGTACCAGCGATTGCTGAAGCCCAGGATATCAGGGTCATCGGGCATGAAATCGACGCGCAGTTCCCCAAGGCGCATGCGACAGATGACTTTGTCATCGGGTGCTTCCGTAAACCCCCTTTCGCGCAGTGTGTGCTGGAGGCGAGTCCATGCGGCATAGCCTGCCAGATCGACGATCAGGTCGACATCGTCGGTTGCACGCACCCCTTCCAGCGTTACGGGATCGGTGATGAAGGCCGCAGTCGTGCATCCACCCACGAATACCAGTCGTTTGCGCAGATCATCGCCGAGGGCAACGGCGACAGTACGGAGCATCTCCAGAAGTTGGCCCTGAATGGAATTCATCTCTTCATGAGCCTTTCCGAAAGGAGTTCTTCGGCAAGGCCTGCCTCGCGCTGATTGCCAAGACGGATGGCATCGACCAGGGCCAGGTATTCATGTAGCCGTAGGTCACTCAAGACGGCCTGTGGGACACTGGGGAACAGTGGCTCCACTGATTGTCCTGACTCGCTGGCTTTGGCATAGGGCCAGACATGAATGCGCTCACCGGCGCTCATTAAACGGCCTTTGAGCATGGGTGCATCGAAGCCCGTGGGGATGCCGCGCTGAATGGCACCGGGTTTTGCCGGAAACACGTATTTCAATCCACCGACGATGAATTTAAGCAGGTTGCGTCGGGAGGGTTTTGGCCGGTTGAATTCGCGATCCTTCAATGCCAGTCCGGAGGACAGGCTTCGATTGATGGAGGCGCTGACTTCGCTTTTGCTGATGCCAAGGGACGCGGCGAGATTGCGGACCGAGAAAGGGTCTTCGCCAATCGGGACCCAGCGCAACCACTCGGCTTGGTCTGCTTTCAGTTCCTCAAGGCTGGCAAGCTTGAGAAGTATGACGATATCCTGACTTTTCACGACGCCTCACATTCGTGTCCTGTGTCCATGGACTAAGGACAGTAAAACACAAACGCAACTTTTGGTCAAATTTATCATCGCCTTAGACCGGAAGCTGGTGGCGCCCCAGCACCTCCGCCCGTGTGCCACGCATCCCCAATTTTTGGTCCCGGATGTCCAGAAAAAAGGCGCCACTGCTCATCATGGTGGCCCAATTTCAATGCTCATTGTTCGGTATTAGGGTGAGCAGCATTACCATAGTCATCATGCCCCCCATCGACATCAACACCAGCCTGATGATCATCATCGAAGGACATGATGACTATGTTGCATGTTGCAGCCGCCGAAATACTCGGTCATCCGT
This sequence comes from Devosia sp., assembly GCF_014860165.1. Taxonomy (GTDB): domain Bacteria; phylum Pseudomonadota; class Alphaproteobacteria; order Rhizobiales; family Devosiaceae; genus Devosia. Next base: position 4,111 of record NZ_JACZKG010000007.1, on the reverse strand, counting down.
CAGGCCCTTCCCTACCGGGCGTGGACGCTGAAAAGTGCCGACGCCCTTCTCACGCGCAAACCGCTCGATCTTGTCGTCATCAATGTCGGGGTCCAAGGGCAGCAGATGTAAACTCGCCCGACCGAAAGCCCTTACCGGGAAGACATTTCCCCAGGCAAATTGATTTCGCAGGCGTGGTCTTTTTGCTCTGGCATGATCCGAATGTACAATCCAAACAGATTCATTGCGGGAGAGCGTGCGTTGTTGACCTGGGTAATTCACAAGGCGCGCGCGGCATTTCTAAGATTTCGCGACACAACGCCACCAGAGAACGCCACGGCCAGGTTTGTTGATCTGGCACCTACCGCCACGGCGGACAACGCGGAAATTTACTTCGAGGCACTCGACTACGCGACGCGGAACGAACGAGTCCTCAACATCGCTCTGACTGGACCATACGGATCAGGCAAGAGTAGCGTTATCAAGACCTTCTTGACTCGGTATTCGGGCGTTCCGTTGCAGCTTTCCTTGGCCTCGTTCCTGCAAGATGACGAAAAATCGGGAAAGGTAACCAAGCAAGAAATCGAGCGGAGTATCCTCCAACAAATCCTCTATGGAGTGGACGCGCACAAGCTGCCGTTCTCCCGATTCAAGAGGATCAGGGCACCGAAACCTGTCGCCGTTGGAACGACGCTCCTCGTCACGGTTGGGCTGGCATGCACCTGGTACCTGTTCACCAAGCAGGACGACTTGATGTCTGGTGCCCTGCTCGACCCGTTCGGGCTCCCCAACTGGTTCAACTATTTCTCCATCGCGGCAGTCGCCGCGCTCGCATGGAAAATCGTCCACAGCATATACACGAACAGCCTTAGCCTCTCGCTGAAGAGCATTTCCCTGAAGGATGTGCAGATCGCACCGGCTGCGACCGACCAGGAATCAATACTCAACAGGCATCTGGACGAGATCCTCTACTTCTTCCAATCCACCAAGTACGACTTGGTGGTGATCGAGGATCTGGATCGGTTCGAAGACCCGGACATCTTCGTCACACTTCGCGAGATCAATGCCCTGATCAACGCCAATGAAGGCGTCAAGAGGCGTGTGCGGTTCCTGTATGCTATGCGCGATGACATCTTCGCCAACACCGATCGCACGAAATTCTTCGAGTTCATCGTGCCGGTCATCCCCGTCATCAATCACTCCAACTCCATCGACAAGGTTTTGGAGCAGGGTCACCGGATCGACCTTGAGGCGCGGCTGAACAAGCAATTCGTTCGCGAGGTGTCGCGCTATCTCAGCGACCTCCGTTTGATCCGCAACATCTTCAACGAGTACGTGGTCTATTCAACCAACCTCGCCGCAGACAAAGATGGCCTGCTTGATCCGAACAAGCTGCTTGCCGTGCTGATCTACAAGAACGTTCTTCCGCACGATTTTGCAGCCCTACACCGTCAAGAAGGGGTGCTGTCGCAGGTCTTGGCCGGGTACCAGCGATACATCTCGAAGGCGGAAAGCGAAATACGAGAGGAGATCGCGGCCATCGAGGCCGACCTCGAAATCGGCGAGGCGCAGGCCCTCCGTGACTTGTCCGAACTGCGCAAGGTGTATGCGATGGCTATCGTCGAGCGCATGCCTGCGAACTACTATGTTATCGCCATCCCTAATACCAATATCCAGGTAAGCCAGGTTGCCGAGGGCGACCACTTAGAGAAGCTGCTTGCACATCAGACAGTCACCGCCACCAACCCGCAATATGGGAACCGGGCGCCGATGAACATCAGCGATGTCCAAGCCTCCACAGATCCGAACCGATCTCTGGAGCAAAGAAAGGCCGATCTCGAACTCAAGTCGATTAAGTTCAAGCAGAAATCCGAGAAGCGGATCAAGGAACTCACCACGCGGATATCAAATCTTCGCACACGGAGATTCAACGAGATAGCCCGAGAGAGTGCCGACTTGATCGAGCAGCTATTCGCCGGCGCGGGCGAAAATCAGGATCTCCTCAAGTTCCTCATCCTCGAGGGTTATCTTGACGACACCTACTACCAGTACATCTCCTTGTTCCACAGCGGACGCCTGTCGCCGAACGACAACAACTTCCTGATCAAGATCCGAGCCTTCAACAACCCTTCGCCGGATTTTCCCCTCGACAACGTCGCAGAAGTTGTCGCCTCCATGCGACCCACGGACTTCGGCCAGGCATATGTGCTCAACCGGTTCCTTGTTGACCACTTGTTCTCGGACGCTGCTGCGCATGCCGCCCGCATCACTGATGCCGTCCACTACCTCTCGACGGGTTTCCCAAACTGCGAGGAGTTCTTCCGCAGCTACTACGCCACGGGCACTCGTGTTCCGGAGTTCATGGAGGCCCTGGTCTCGAAATGGTCGGCTTTCGCATCAGTTGCCTTGGATGAGAAGGACGGCCCGGCACATGCAGCACGAATACTGGCCTACACGTCCGACCGGGTATTGGTGGCACCCGCGAACGCCGGTCCCCTTACCGAATTCTTGACGGACCATGCTCATCGTGTTCTCGCAGAACCCGTGGAAATCGACATTACGCGCCTTCGGAAGTTGGGCGTTGAGATCTCTGAGGTGGGGACGCTGGCCGAATTCCCGCCGGCTCGTTCCTTTGTCGCGCAGGCGGGACTGTACCGTCTTACCATCGAGAACATCAGGCATGTCCTCGGCCACGTCGTTGGCTGGACTAGTGTCGACACACTAGAGACCCGGCACTTTTCCACACTGCTGGCTGCCAACGACGCGGCGCTTCTCAAGCGCATCGAAGCTGATTTCCCGGCCTACGTGCGCGACATACTCGTCAAACTCTCGACAAACACGAAGGAAGACCTGTCGGCCATCTCGCGGGTGCTGGCGCGTGATGACGTCGACCTTGAGTTGCGCACCGAGTTCCTCGAAATGCAAACCGAGGTCTTTCCGCACCTAGACGATATTCCACTCGCGTTCCAGCAAATCGCGCTGGAGGGCAATCACGTTGATCCGACCTGGGAGAATTGCCTGCAGTTCATGAGCTCCGCGTCATTCCATGCTGATGTTCTCACCGAATATTTGCAGAACAACAAGGCGTCCGCGGCGCTCGCACGACAGTCGATCCCAGGTGACGAGCCGTCACTCCCACTCCGACAGTTTATCGTGGGGAATGACGCCCTCGACCTTGAGATCTATCGATCCTACGTCCGCCTGTTGCCGAGGCATTTCGACAATTTCCAAGATGTCGACGCCAGCAAGACAAAGGTTTTGATCGAGGAACGAAAAGTCGCGTTCAAGCCTGAGAATTTCCAGCACCTCGAAGACACCGAACTCCGCGTGCTATTCATAGCGCTGAACTTCGGTGCTTATGCCGCCCAAAAAGCTGGGTACCCCTTGGACGACAACTTTCGAGCAGGGCTGCTCCGCACGTCGATTACCGACCCGCAGAAGCTCGACGTTCTCGCTGATATGGACGAGTCATATGTTGCCGGCACTCCCAACGTTGCCGCCATCGTTGGGCCGTTGCTGGACCGATCTCCCAGTGCCAGGCTTGGCCATGGCGTCGGCTTCATCAAGGCGGTCATCCTGCACACGCGCGAGCTCAAGGTCCGACTATCCCTCCTGTCCAAGCTGCATCGCACGCTCACGGTGCCCGATGTCCGCGAGGTCCTTCAAGGCTTGCCCGAGCCGTTCCAAGACATCGCGACTTTAGGGAAATCACCCAAGCTGGAGAACAGCGAAGCCAATCGCCAGCTGGCACAATGGCTGAAGGAGAAGGGGGTGATTTCGTCGTTCTCGGAAACCCTCCTCGGTGGCGAGATCAAGATCAACACTTTCAGGAAAGAGAGCGGTTAGTTTCAAGATCGACGCGCTAACGGGCAAATTATGGCCTTTTGCTAAACAGTGTTGCGGTCCAACTCCAGATCAGCAATGCGTCCCATTCCGGTCGATCGACGGCTCTTTGAGGCTACCAGCGTTTAGATGGTACCCATGGGCGACTGGCGTTGACGTTGCCCCCAACTTCTATCCAGCCTGAAGGAGACTCGGGCGGTTGGTTTGGCCGATTTGGCCGGGGTGAGCGACGGGGGCTGGCGCGGAGCTGGTCATTGAGCGGAGCGGCAGATCATCCCGTCGCGGGTTG
>NZ_JACZKG010000087.1 GCF_014860165.1 Devosia sp. | reverse complement strand
GGGCGAGGCCGGTCTGGATGACGGTGTAGCGGGGCGTGCGCGCTTCAAGTTCGGCGGCGGCGAGGAAGGTTCGCTCGCGCTTGTCGCGGGGGTTGGCGGCCGGGATAGCGTCGAGCAGGGCGCGGGTATAGGGGTGCTGCGGATCGGAGAAGATGCGCTCGGTCGGCGCCTCCTCGACGATGCGGCCGCGATACATGACGACGACGCTGTCGGTGAGGGATTTGACGGTAGACAGATCGTGGCTGATGAAGAGGATGGAAAGACCCATTTCGGCCTGCAGCTCCTTCAGCAGGCCGATGATCTGGGCTTTCACAGTCACGTCCAGGGCCGAGGTGGGTTCGTCGGCGACGAGCACCGACGGCCCGAGGATGAGCGCGCGGGCGATGGCGACGCGCTGGCGCTGGCCGCCGGAGAGTTCGTGCGGATAGCGGGAGCCGAAATTGCGCGGCAGGCCGACGCGTTCGAGCCAGTTGAGGGCCTTTTCTGTCTGCTCGCGACCCGCGCCGACGCCATGGATATGCAGCGGCTCGGCGATGATCTGGGCCAGGGTCATCATGGGGTCGAGCGCCGAATAGCTGTCCTGGAAGACGATCTGCATGCGGCGGCGGAAGGACTTGAGCTCGGTCGGACCCAGGGTGGAGATATCGGCGCCGTCGACGAGGATCTGGCCAGCGCTGGGCTCGGTCAGGCGCATCGCCATCATGCCGGTGGTGGTCTTGCCGGAGCCGGATTCGCCGACGAGGCCGACGATCCGATTGCGTGGCAGGACGATGTCGACCGGGCGCACCGCATGGAAATCGGCATAGGTGGCAAACAGCCCGGAACGCCTGCGAATGCGGTAGGCCTTGGCGAGACCGCGCAGCTCCAGGGCGGGGGCTGCGGCGGCATCGTCGCCGCGGGACGGGTCGAAACTGGTCTTGAGGCTGGCGAGCAGGGCCTTGGTATAGTCGTGCCTCGGCGCGTCGAAGATCTGCTGGACGGGACCTTCTTCCATGACCTCGCCGCCATACATGACCAGAACGCGGTCGACGGTTTCGGCAATGACGCCAAGGTCGTGCGTGATCATGATCAGCGCCATGCCGAACTCGGCCTGCACCTTCTTGATGAGCTGGAGAATCTGGGCCTGGATGGTGACGTCGAGCGCGGTGGTGGGCTCGTCGGCGATCAGCACCTTGGGGCGGCAGGAGAGGGCCATGGCGATCATGGCGCGCTGCAGCATGCCGCCGGAGAGCTGGTGCGGATAGTAGCCAAGGACGTCCCTGGCATTCTTGATCTCGACGCGCAGCAGCAGCTGCTCGGCTTCGGCCAGGGCCTCGCGCCTGCCCACCTTGCGGTGAGCCATGATGGTTTCGGCAATCTGGTGGCCGATGGTGAAGACGGGGTCGAAGGCCGTCATCGGATCCTGGAAGATCATCGCGGCGATACGGCCGCGGAGGCGGATGAGGTCTTCCTTGCCGGCCTTGAGAATGTCGATGCCGTCGAGGGTTATCTCGGTGGCGCTGACCTCGGCAGTCGCGGGCAGCAGGCGCAACAGGGCGCTGCAACTGACGGATTTGCCGGATCCTGATTCACCGACAATGCCGAGGCTTTCGCCTTCGTTGACGGAAAAGCTCACGCCGCGAACCGCATCGATCTTGCCGTCGTGCTGGCGGAAGCTGACCTTGAGGTCCTGGATGTCGACAAGGGGCATGAGCGGCCTGACTGTGGTGTGGAGGGCGCTTCCCGGACTTGGAGTTCCGGGAAGCGCGGGCCCGATCGGGATTACTGCTTGGTCAGGTGCGTGAAGAAGTAATGGCCGAGACGATCGAGCGGGGTGAAGCCGAGAGCGTTGGGCGTCGAGGCGTCGCCACCAAGCTGGTCGGAGATGACCGCAGTGGTGACCGGATGGACGAGCGGGACGATGAGGCCCTGATCGATCATGATCTGCTCGGCCTGGGCATAGAGCGCGTAGCGCTTGTCCCAATCGCTTTCGGAGTCGGCCTGGGCGACAATGGCGTCATATTCCGGGATGAAATAGCCGTGACGGCCGCCATTGTAGAAGATGCCGTAGAAGTTGGACGGATCGAGGTAGTCGTATTCATAGGGCGCGATGAAGATGTTGTTCTTCTTGGTGCGCAGGCCATCCATCCATTCGGCGCCGGGCAGGACGCGGATGTTCATCGTGACGCCCAGAGTTTCCTTGAACTCGGCCTGGAGATACTGGGCCATGGCCGGGATGATGGCGCCGTTATAGCCGCCTTCTTCACGGTACCAGATCTCGATTTCCGGGAAGCCTTCGCCATTGGGGAAGCCGGCATCGGCCATGAACTGCTTGGCCTTTTCCGGGTCGAAGGTGGCCTGGGCAACGACGTCCGGATTGTATCCGGGGTAGCCGGGCGGCAGGATCGAGCCGGCCGGGATAGCGATATCCTTGAGCACGGTCGAGGTCAGCTCGGCACGGTCGACGGCGTAGTAGAAGGCGCGACGAACGTTGACGTCGTTGAACGGGGCCGAGTCCAGATCGTAGGAAATGTAGGACGTGGCGAAGACGGCGTTCTGGCGGATTCCGTCAGGGTAGCGCTGGGTCGCCACCGGCACCTGGCCGGTATTGAGGAAAGAGTAGTCGGCATCGCCGGCGAGGAAGGCGGGCAGGCCGACTTCTGGGGCGCCAAGCGTCGGATCGACTTCGAGGCGATCGACCGACGCCTGCCATGGTCCGGTATAGGTGTCGGACTTGGTCAGCACGACCGAGTTGTTGGACTTTTCCCAGCTTTCGAGGTCGAATGGACCTGAGGAAACGATGGTGTCGACATTGACGGCCCAGTCATCGCCGAGTTCGTCGACCTTGTGCTTGGGCACCGGGTACCAGAGGCTGGTGACGGACGGCAGGTAGGGCTTGGGGGCGACGGTGGTGACCTCGATGGTCAGGTCATCGACGGCCTTGAGGCCGAGGGTCGAGACGTCGGCGGTGCCTTCGGTGACTTCCTTCCAGCCCTTGATGCCGCCGGCAAAGTCCCAGTACCAGGCAAAGTCGTAGCCTGAGGTGGCGGCGCGCTGCAGGGCGAAGACATAGTCCTCGGCGGTGAGCGGCTCGCCATCGGACCAGACGAGGCCGGGGCGCAGCTTGAAGGTCCAGGTGAGGCCGTCTTCGGACTGGCTCCAGCTTTCGGCCGCCATCGGCGTCAGCTCGAATTCCTTGTCGAAGGTGGCAATCGGCACCTGCAGGAGTTCGGCGAAGGTGGCGCGATCATAGACCGTCTTCATGTAGTCCATGTAGGTGCCAGTGGTCGACTGACCGGGCGCGACGATGGTCGTCTGCGCCAGTGCCGGCACGGTCAAGGCCGTGGCGACAGCCAGCGCCCCAGCGAGTTTCAGAGTTAGGTTCATATCAGACTCCCTCCTTGTGCAGAGCCAGTTCTTGGACGTTTCCCATGCGCCGACCCCTTGCTCGGGAGCCGGTCATTCTGTGTGCGGCGGGGCCGCAGGTGACAGATTGATTTCCCCTCGAAATGTGCCCAATGACATATGTCTGACAAATGCGGTCGGGCTTGGCAAGCGGGTCTGTGGATAGGTTGCGCATTTCTGCGCATCGTTGGTTTGGCGATGAGGAAATAGGCGAAAATGGCGCTTGCGGTGAGGAGCCTGGGGAGCATCGTGTCTCCGCCAATCGTCGCCACCCGGCTTGTCCGGGTGGTCCATGGTATGGCGGACATCGCCTGGATTGCCCGGACAAGCCGGGCAATGACGGTGGTGTGGGGGCTCATGGCAGCACTCACAGGTGGCCACCGATCATACTGCGTGCCGCTGCTTCGATCGCCGCCGCATCGATACCGAAATGGGCGTAGAGGTCGTTGACGGTGCCGGTCTGGCCGAAATGCTCGACGCCTAGGGTGATGGTGCGGTGGCCGAGGACGCTGCCGAGCCAGCCAAGGGTGGCGGGATGGGCGTCGATCGCGGTGACGAGGGCGGCGCGGAAGGGGATATCGGCGAGCAGGGTTTCGATGTGGCTGCGGGCAGCGTAGTCGCCGTGGAGGCGGGCGCGCTGGGCGCCATGCCAGCCGGCATTGAGACGATCCGCCGAGGTGACGGCGAGGATGGCGACGTTGCGGCGGTCGCCGCCGATACGCGCCGCGGCCTCGATGGCTTCGCCGGCGAGGACGCCCTGATAGGCGATGACGACTTCGCATTGTGGCGTAGGGGGCTTGAGCCAGTAGGCGCCGCGGATGATGCCGTCGGACAGCGCCTTGTCCACGGTGCGGGACGGTTGCTCGATACTGCGGGTGGACAATCGCAGATAGACCGAGCCGCCGGTGACATCGCGCGGCCAATCGGCGAGATCGGGGCGGGCGTCGCCGCTTCGCTGCATGTAGTCGAAGGCCCAATCCATGATGATCGAAAGCTCGTCGGCGAAGGCCGGCTCGAAGCTGGCGAGGCCATCCTGCGCCATGCCGATCAGGGGAGAGGCGATGGACTGGTGCGCGCCACCTTCGCCGGCCAGCGAGACGCCGGAGGGCGTGGCGACGAGCAGGAAGCGGGCGTCCTGGTAGCAGGCATAGTTCAGCGCATCGAGGCCCCGGGAGATGAACGGGTCGTAGAGCGTGCCGATGGGCAGCAGGCGCTCGCCGAACAGGGAATGGCTGAGACCGGCCGCGCCCAGGGCGAGAAAGAGATTCATTTCGGCGATGCCCAGCTCCAGATGCTGCCCCTCCGGAGTAAAGCGCCACTTCTGGGCGCTGGGGATAGATTCCTTCTGGAACACATCCACCATTTCCCTGGCGGCGTAGAGATTGCGGCGGTTCACCCAGGTGCCCAGGTTGGTCGAGACCGTGACGTCGGGCGAGGTGGTGATGATGCGGCGGGCGAGATCGCTGTCGGTCTTGGCGATGGCATCGAGGATCTTGCCGAAGGCGGTCTGGGTCGAGGTCGGGCCGGTGCCGACGAATTGCGGGCCGATGGTGGCGACTGGTGGCGAGGTGTGGCGGCGGGACGCTGACGTGTTGAAGGGGACCGTGGTCAGGAACCGTTCCACGGCGGCCGGATCGGACATGCCTTCGAACTTGTCCCATTCATGGCCTTCGCGGACCTGCATCGACTGGCGCAGGGTTTCGATCTGCGCCGATGTCATCTGGCCCGCATGGTTGTCCTTGTGGCCGGCGAGCGGCGTGGCCCAGCCCTTGACGGTATAGGCGATGAAGACGGTGGGCTTGTCGCTGCCGGCGGCTTCGAACTGTTCGAGCAGGCTCTGCGTGCAGTGGCCGCCGAGATTGGCCATCAGTTCGGCGAGGTCGGCATCGCTGCGGCGGGCAATAAGAGCGGTGACATCGCCCTGGTCGCCGATCTCGTCATTGAGGCGCTCGCGCCAGGCGGCGCCGCCGCGGAACATCAGGGCCGAGTATATGGCGTTGGGGGCGGCGTCGATCCAGGCCTTGAGCTTGTCGCCGCCGGGTTCGGCGAAGGCGGCGCGCTGCTTGGCGCCGTATTTTAGGGTGACGACGTTCCAGTCGAAGGCGCGGAAGATGGCTTCGATGCGGTCATAGAGGCCTTCGCGGACGACGCCGTCGAGGCTCTGGCGGTTGTAGTCGATAATCCACCAGGTGTTGCGCAACCCGTGCTTCCAGCCCTCGAGCAGGCATTCGTAGACATTGCCCTCGTCGAGTTCGGCGTCGCCGACCAGGGCGACCATGCGGCCCTCTGGGCGCGATTTGTCGGCCCAGGGTTTGGCGCGGACATAGTCCTGGATCAGCGAGGCGAAGGCGGTGAAGGCGACGCCCAGGCCCACCGAGCCGGTGGAAATGTCGACGTCGTCAGTGTCCTTCGTCCGGCTGGGATAGGATTGGGCGCCACCGAAGGCGCGGAAGTCTTCCAGCTTTTCCAGGGTCTGCTTGCCGAACAGATACTGGATGGCATGGAAGACCGGGGCGGCATGGGGTTTGACGGCGACGCGATCCTCGGGCCTCAGCACGCCGAAATAGAGGGCGGCCATGATCGCGGCCATGGAGGCGGAGCTGGCCTGGTGGCCACCGACTTTCACGCCGTCCACATTGGGGCGGATGTGGTTGGCGTGGTGGACCATCCAGTTGGACAGCCACAGCGCCTTGCGTGTCAGCGCCTCGATGGTGGCGATCCGCTCCATGCTTTCCCCTCCGTCAGCAATTGTCTGACATTAAGGCGTCGCATGGGGTGGTTCTCGTCTATTTCACCTGCTAATCTGCATATGGGCGCAGGATTTGCGCAGGTGACGAGGCAAAAATGGCAGAATCCTCCAGTTTCGCTCTCAGTCCTGTCGACCGCAGGATCCTGCGGGCGCTGCAGGGGGATGGGCGGATGACCGTCCAGGCGCTGGCTGAGAGTGTTGGACTGTCGCCGTCACCGTGCCTGAGGAGAATACGCCAGCTCGAGGCGGCGGGTATTATTTCGGGCTATTCGGCCAATATTGACCAGAAAGCCGTCGGCCTGCCGGTTTCGGTCTTCATTTCCATCAAGCTGGAGCGGCAGCGGGCGCGGGAGCTCGATGCCTTCGGTGCGGCTATTGGTGGCTGGCCCGAGGTGATGGAATGCTACCTGATGACGGGGCAGTTCGACTTCCTGCTGCGTGTCGTCTGCGCCGACCTGGAGGCCTATGAGCATTTCCTGCGGGAGAGGCTGACGCAGGTGGAGGGCGTGGCCTCGATCGAGAGCAGCTTTTCGCTGGGGCAGGTCAAATATTCGCGGGTGCTGCCGCTGTGACGGCTGGCTGGCTTACCAGCCCGGGCCGGCGAAATCGGGCGGGGTAACGTTGACCAGGCCCCGGCCGACGATCCAGCTGCGCTCGACCCAGCCGGTATCGGGGATGTGGCACCATTGCGCGGCCGAGCGGCCCCAGAGCGGGTAGCCGGCATCGCCCAGTGTGCCATAGCGCGAGTCCGAATCGACCTGGGTGCAGGAATCGATGGGGATTTCGGTGCCGTCGGCGAGCCGGCCGACGATAGGGTAGCTGTGATGCGGGCCGGCATGAATGGCGATATTACCGCCCGAGACGCGGGCAGTGACCGTTTGCGCTGCCGCCGGGGCGCTGGCCAGCAGGGTCAGGGCGAGGGCGGTGACGAGACGCATGCGAACCTCCGGGACTATCCGGAGGGGTAATGCACCGGCTCGCAGGCGGTTTCAAGGCGGCCAGAAACGCCGCCGGCCCGGAGGCGTCGCGGTTACGGAGCGCAAGAGCGCCCGCGGGAGCGCAAGAGCGCCCGGCCCGGAGGCGCAAGGGCGCCCCGGGGGATCACGATGCGAAGCGGCTTTCGCCCCGACGGCTTGCGCCGCCTGTTTGGTTATTGAAGAGGCGAAAGCCGCTTCACACGACTGGGGTTTTGGGCAGGTTCGGGCCAGGTACGCTGTGTCGCAAGCGCAGCTGCCGGGTTTCCCCTGCCTGGACCAGGCGACCCCGATCCACCCATCTCCCCGCCCGATG
>NZ_JACZKG010000006.1 GCF_014860165.1 Devosia sp. | reverse complement strand
GGCCCACGGTGGCGCCCGTGCCGCGGCCACGCCCGCCCGGCCTGCCCGCGGCGCCCGCAGTGGCAACGCCGGCTGCGCCGGTGGAAGAGGTGGAAGCCCCTGCTGTGGCGGAACCGGTGGTGGAACCCGAACCGGAGCCGGCGCCCGAACCCGAACCGCAACCGGAGCCTGCGCCCGCCCCGGAGCCCGAGCGCGTCTACCAGGCGGCGTGCCCGGCCGTGCTGCAGGGGCTGGTCGTGGCCGAAATGGCGCCGCCTTTGAGCGCGGGCATCTGCGGGGAGCAATCGCCGCTGCTGGTCACCGCGGTGCTGAGCCGGGGGCGGCTGGTGCCGCTGTCATCGCCCATCACCACCAATTGCCAGATGGCCAGCGCGCTGCCCGACTGGGTCGCCGATGTGGATGGCTATGCCCAGGCCATGCTGGGGAGCCCGCTGGCGGAGGTGACCACCGGCACCAGCTATATGTGCCGCAACCGCAACAATGGCGCTGATGGATTCACCTCCGAGCACGGTTTCGCCAATGCAGTGGATGTGACCGGCTTCACGCTCGAGGACGGGCGCAGCATCGGCGTCGAGGGCAACTGGCTGCCGGCAACTGCCCCGGAGGGGCGGCTGCTGCGGCTGGCGCATGATGCGGCCTGCGGTGGCTTTACGACGGTGCTCGGGCCCGAGGCCAATGCCGAGCACAAGGACCACCTGCATCTCGATCTCGGCTGCCATGGCGAGACCTGTACGGCGCGGATTTGCGAGTGAAAGAGAGTGAAGTCCGCAGTCGTCTCCCTCCCCCTTTTTGGGGAGGGATCAAGGGTCGGCGAGATCGGGGTTACTGAGCCGGAGCGGCAGGCGTTGCGGGGGCGGTAACAGTGCCGGGCTGGGGCGCTGCGGGTGCCGCGGGCGCGTCTGGCGGTGGCAGGGCGGCATAGATGGCCGTGACGGCATCGACGCCGGCGCGGTCGGTGCTGCCCTCGGCGCAATCGGGCTGGGTCTTCTCGACATCGGCCTTGACCTGGGCATAGGCGGCGGCGGCGGCCGTGGCATCCATGCTGAGCGCGGTTTCAAGCCGGGCGCGGTCGGCGGCCATGCCTTCGGCAATATTGGGCTCGATGCTGACCGCGCAGAGTTCGATCACCGCCTGGGTGGCATAAAAGCCCGTCAGCATATTGGCCTGCTTGGGCGTGGTATTGAGGCTGGCGGCCGGATCGATGACAATCTCGGGTGCCGTGGTGGGAGCAGCCTCCTGCGCAACGGCGGCACCGGAGATGAGAGCGAGGACGGCGAGCGCAGCGAGGGGGCGGATCATCGGAGACTCCTTGAAGGGCTGGGTTTGTTACCCCCCTTCAAAGGCCCGATTATGGCCTCAGCACGGCGCGCGGTCGCTTGCCGGATGATGCGGCGGCAAATCGGCCCAGTCATGCAGGCTCATGCTGTCCGGATCCAATGGCGCCCGATCCTGCTCGAGCAGGGCGGTGAAAAGGCGGCGCAGCAGCGTGATGATGCTAGACATTTTGTGACCTCCTTTCAGGTCGCTTCCGTGTTGATGCCTGATTTTTGCGCCCATTCAGGCCCTGCCGCAATGGACAAGGTCGCGACGTCACTATAGAAAAACTATATGGCAAGTCCCTTTCCCATCCCGCTCAATGCGCTGCGCGCCATCGAGATCGTCGCCCGGCGCGGCGCCCTGGCGCCGGCTGCGGACGAGCTGGGGGTGACCATCGGTGCGGTGAGCCAGCATCTGCGCCGGGCCGAGGAGCGGCTGGGCATGGACCTGTTCGAGCGCACCGCCGCGGGCCTCAGGCCCACCCCGGCGCTCAAGGCGGTCCTGCCGCAGCTGACGGCGGGCTTCACCGCCTTACAGGACGGGCTTGGCAGCCTTCGCGGCAGCGACGAGGCGGTGCTGAACCTGACTGTCGGCAGCGTCTTTGCCTCGCGCTGGCTGATCTGGCGGATCAATAAATTCACCATGCTCCACCCCGATATCGAGGTGCGGCTCAACGTGACCGGGGCGATCCTCGACATCAGCCGACCCGATATCGATTGCGGCATCCGCTATGGGCAGGGGCAATGGCCCGGAGTGAATGCCGAGCTGGTCGGCGGCGGCGCCTACCAGCCGGTCTGCGCCCCGCCGGTGGCGCGGCTGCTCAAGCATCCGGACGATCTCGCCAGGGTGCCGGTCATCCGCGACGAGACGACCATGCTGAGCTGGGACGCCTGGCGCGCCGAAGTGGGCATGGACCCCGCGATTTTGCTGACCGGGCCGACCTATTCGGATGCGTCACTGGCCTTCGACGCGGCTATTTCCGAACAGGGCGTGCTGATGGCGGCCGACATGATGAGCGCCGACGCGGTGAGCGACGGGCGGCTGGTACGCCCCTTCGCGCATGCGGTCGAGGGGCCGCAGGGATATTGGCTGGTGACCGCGAAGGGCCGGCGGGAAAGCCGCAAGCTGCGGGCGTTTCGGGACTGGCTCAGACAGGAAGTGCCCGCCAGTACGCGCGGCTATGTGCATCAGAGCCGGGGGTGACTTGGCAGGTTTCGACCCCATGGTGGTCATTGGCGACCGAAGCGATCCATGTCAGCTTCTCGCCCGGAGCGGACACTCATCCTTCCAGACGATACTGGTGAGTGCGTCCATGCTCAGCTTGTGGAATTTGTCCCAGTCGTGCCGGTCTTGGGTGGGGAAGAAGATCGCAATAGCAATTCGGGAAAGACCGGATAGCGGCTCGCCACGGTACTGCGCTCGAGTCTGCTAGGCATAGTCCGAATCCAACGCTAGTCGCGCTGGGAAGTAAAGATGCTCGGGAAGCTCCCACGGCAGGTGTATTTGTAGATGTTGTTGGAATCTTCTGGGTTCCAGTGCGGGTTGATGTCTCCTGCGTCGGAAGCAGGTGGGGCACTGCCTTCAGCAGCCTCGTGAGGCGGGGACGCCTCGCGGCGCCCTGGCAACCGCTTTGAAAGTCCGCTTCCGGCGCCAAGCGGTCGTTACCAC
>NZ_JACZKG010000086.1 GCF_014860165.1 Devosia sp. | reverse complement strand
GGCCTTGTCGTCGTTGATGACGACCACGAATGACTGCGCTGCCCGGCCGGTCTTGCCGGCTTCGGCCAGGGTGATTTCGGTGCCGCCCGGAGGGATGGGTGCATCGGGCACGAGGACCCAGTCGCCGCTCGATTCAACGGTGGCCCGGCCCAAAAGGGATTCGCCGGAATAAACCTCGACCTCGGTCCCCGGCGTGCCGCTGCCGGCGATGACCACCGAGCCATCGGGCTCGGCGCGGAGCAGGCCGAACGTCGCTGCGATCAGGTCATCGGGCACCTCTGGCGCCGGAGTGACATCCAGAGCGGGTTCGCCCACTGCAGTCTCGGCGCTGGGTTCAACGACGGCGACCTGCTCGGTCGCCGGCGCGTCGGCCTCCGTCGTGGCCACGGCCGCCGGCCTTGGCAAGATGCCGGCATCGGTCATCTTGCCGCGCAGGCAAACGCCCATGCCATCAGGAGAATTGAAGCAGGTGACGACGGACGGACCCGCCAGGACACCGATGATGACTGCCAGGGTAACCGCCGCCGCCCCAAGGGTGAGCGCAAGAGGTTTTTTCGGAGCGGTTTCGGCCAGTTTGTCCTCCAGGACCATTGCGGCAGTCGTCCAGCGGACGGACCACCCGGTTAAGCCACTTTTTCTGTCGTCCGCTGCGCCGCTTCAGTCTTCAACAGCTTGTAGGTGATCGATTCATACAGAGCTTCAAAGGACGCATCAATGATGTTGGGAGAAACGCCGATCGTATACCAGCGCTCGCCCGAGCCATCGCGGCTTTCGACCAGTACACGGGTGACCGCGCCCGTGCCGCCGTCGAGGATACGCACCTTGAAATCGACCAGTTCCAGATCCTCGATGCGGGACGAATACTTGCCGAGGTCCTTGCGCATGGCCAGATCCAGCGCATTGACCGGGCCGTTGCCCTCGGCAACCGACATCAGCAACTCGCCCTCGACGCGGATCTTCACCACCGCTTCGGTGACGGTGATCTCCTCGCCCTGGGCATTGTGGCGGCGCTCGACGCTGGCGCGGTAGTTTTCGACGGTGAAGTAGCTGGGCAAGGTGCCGAGGACTTCATGCGCCAGCACGGCGAAGGAGGCATCGGCGCCATCATAGGAGTAGCCACGCGATTCGCGTTCCTTGACGGTGGCGAGGAGCTTTTCGAGGCGGCGGTCGTCCTTGCTGAGCTCGATCCCGTGGCGAGCGAGCGCGGTCAGCAGGTTGGACTTGCCGGCCTGCTGGCTGACCATGATGGAGCGCTCGTTGCCGACGCTTTCGGGCGGGATATGCTCATAGGTCGAGAAGTCCTTGAGCAACGCCGACGCATGGATGCCGGCCTTGGTGGCGAAGGCGGAGGCGCCGACATAGGGCGCCTGCTTGAACGGGGCGCGATTGAGCCGGTCATCGAAAGCGCGCGAAATCTGCGTCAGGCGCTGGAGGCGCGTGGCGTCGATGCCGGTCTCGAACCGCTCGGCATAATAAGGCTTCAGAACCAGGGTGGGAATAAGTGTGATCAGATTGGCGTTGCCGCAGCGCTCGCCGATGCCGTTGAGGGTGCCCTGGATCTGGCGGACGCCCGCCTCCACGGCCGCCAGCGTGTTGGCGACGGCCTGGCCGGTATCGTCATGCGCGTGAATTCCAAGTCGCGAACCGGGCGAAACTGTCAGCACACTGCTAACAATTGACGTCACCTCAGAGGGCATTGTGCCCCCATTGGTGTCGCAGAGCACAACCCAGCGGGCGCCGGCATCAAGGGCGGTCTTGACGCAGGCCAGCGCATAGTCCGGATTGGCCTTGAAGCCGTCGAAGAAGTGCTCGCAGTCGATCAGCGCTTCCTTGCCCGAGGCGACGGCGGCGGCGACGGTGTCGCGCAGGTTTTCGAGGTTTTCCTCGAGCGTGATTTCGAGCGCGACCTTGACCTGGTGGTCCCAGGTCTTGGCGACAAAGCAGGTGGCGTCGGCCTGCGAGTTCAGCAGGGCCTGCACGCCGGGGTCGTTGGCGGCGGAGCGCCCTGCCCGCTTGGTCATGCCGAAGGCGGTGAATTTGGCGCGTTTGGTGCGGCGCTGGTCGAAGAACTCGGTATCGACCGGATTGGCACCGGGATAGCCGCCTTCGATATAGTCGACGCCCAGCTCCTCCAGCAGGCTGGCAATGGAAATCTTGTCCTCGAGGGAGAACTCGATGCCGGCCGTCTGGGCCCCGTCGCGCAGGGTGGTGTCGAAGATATAGAGGCGGTCTTTGGACATGGACGCTACTTCGTTTTCTGGCTCTGGCCCGGGCCAACCGCCTGGGGCCAGCGATCGGTATCGTGGTCGGGATGCTGGTGATTGGTGGACTTGATGAAGGCTGCGGTGTCGGGCGCCTCGGCCTCGGTGCTTTGCCGGTCCGGCAGATGCCCCAGGTCGTTGACCCAGCTCAGCCGGCTCTCCACCCCGTGCTGATCGACCGGCGGGAAGGCCTCGGGATTATCGAGCGAGCCGATGGAGACGCTCATCCAGTTGCCGTCGCGATAGGCAAAGGTCAGCGGGGTACCGCAGCGGGCGCAGAAGCCGCGCTCGGCCTGATCGGAAGACAGGAAGATGCCGAGCTCACCGCGGGTGATCTCGAAGGTGTCGCGCGGGCCGCCCACCAGCGGCGCATAGAAGCCACCGAAGGCCTTTTGGCACATGCGGCAGTGGCAGATATGGGCGCCGCCTGGCTTGGCGGTGAAGCGATAGCGCACGGCGCCGCACTGGCAGCCCCCGGACCAGGTTTCAGCCATTGTCGCCTCCCTTGGGCGGCCAGTCGGCCGTATCGTGATCGGGGTGCTGGTTGGAGTGGATGCCGGCGAGGAAGTCGCGCCACTCGTCACTGGCTTCGGTGCGGGCCGGCAGCGCGGTCAGGCCGTCGAAGAAGCTGAGCTTGTCGGTGAGATTGACCTGGATCACCGGGGCGGCAACTTCTGGGTCGTCAAAGGCGCCGATCGCCAGTTCGAGGCCGAAGCGGGTTTCATAGGCGAGCGGGGTGCCGCAATCGCCGCAGAAGGCGCGGCGGGCGGCGTTGGAGGACTGGAACCACTTTGGCTCGCCACGGGTCCAGGTGGCATTGTAGGCGGTGACCAGCGGGCCGAAGAAGCCGCCGAAGGCCTTCTGGCACATGCGGCAGTGGCAGATCGAGGGCCGGCCCAGGCGGGTGACGCGAAAGCGCACGGCACCGCATTGGCAGCCGCCGGTGAGGGATTTGGACTGCGGCGTCATCGCTTGACCTCCCACTTGGTCTGGCGCTCGCCGTTTTCGTCCTTGTAGTCCATCAGGGCGATGCCTTGTTCGGCGAGTTCGTTGCGGATGGCGTCGGCCTTGGCGAAGTCCTTGGCGTTGAGGGCGGCGAGGCGGGCGGTGACCAGTGCCTCTATCGCCGAATCTTCGCCGTCCGTGGTTCCCGGCGCACCCGACAACTTCAGAAACAGGCCTTTGAACCCAAGGGCGTTTAAGGTTGCGGTTACGTCGCGTCCGATGGACGCATCTTGCTCCGCTTGTCGAGCCAAGGAGTGCAACCTCGCCCATAGCTCAGAAATGTTCAGGTCATCAGCTAAGGCTTCAACTGCCCAATCAGCTAGATAGCACTCGTCAGATGACTGAACATAAACCCGGGCCCACTTGCGAAGCATGCGGTCTGCCTCTTCCAGCCGGGCCACTGAAAAATCGATCGGCTCGCGATAGTGCGTCATCAGCATGGCCAGCCGCAGGACTTCGCCCGGCCATTTGCGGCCGCCGAAGTCTTCCGAGTCCAGCAGTTGGCTGATCGTGTAGAAATTGCCCAGGCTCTTGGACATCTTCTGGCCTTCGACCTGCAAGAATCCGTTGTGCATCCAGATGTTGGCCATGGCGTGGGTGCCGTGGGCGCAGCGGGACTGGGCGATTTCGTTTTCGTGGTGGGGGAAGATGAGGTCGAGGCCGCCGCCGTGGATGTCGAAGGCGTGGGGATGCCTATGGGCTTCGGGCGATAGCTTGTCCCGAATCTCGTCCCAGAGGTAGCGCTCGCTCATGGCAGAGCACTCGATGTGCCAGCCGGGGCGGCCGCGGCCCCAGGGGCTGTCCCAGCCGGGCTCTTCGACGCTGGACTGCTTCCAGAGCACGAAATCGGCCGGATTGCGCTTGTGGGCGTCGACGGCGATGCGGGCGCCGGCGAGGTTGTCCTCGAGGTTGCGACCGGAAAGCTGGCCATAGTCCGGCATGGACTGGACCGAAAACAGCACTTCGCCATTGGCCTCGTAGGCGTGGCCGCGCTGGATCAGGTTGCCGATCAACACCTGCATTTCAGCTATATTGTCGGTGGCGCGGGGCTGCCAGGTCGGCGGCAGGTTGCCGAGGCGCTCGGCATCGGAGAGGAACTGGGCCTCGGTCTTTTCGGTGACCTTGCGGATGGCTTCGTTGAGCGGCAGATCGGGGTAGTCGCGCAGGGCGCGAGCGTTGATCTTGTCGTCGACGTCAGTGATGTTGCGGACGTAGGTGACGTGATCGGCGCCATAGACCTGGCGCAGCAGGCGGAACAGCACGTCGAAGACGATGACCGGGCGGGCATTGCCGATATGGGCGAAGTCATAGACCGTGGGTCCGCAGACATACATGCGCACATTGTTCGCATCGATGGGCCGGAACGGCTCCTTGGTGCGGGTGAGCGTGTTGTAGAGCGTGATTTGCGGTGTGCCCGAAGTCATCGTCGAAAAATCCTGGCCATGCGGATGGGCGCTGGCAGACGGGCTCTTCGGGTATCAGAAATCAGGATGAAGAAGACCGCGCCGCCAACTGTTGGTTAGCAGGTAATAATGCAGCGGTTAATCAGAATGATGCCGGTCTTCATGGCGTGCATGATTGACCGGAGGCCGGGCGGAAAGCAAGCCCCAGGCAAAAAAAGGCGGCCCCACCGGGCCGCCAATCGCTTTGGAGGCGATTAGAACTAACTGCGGAACTGCTGGTGGCAGGTGCCACAGGTGCCGCCCAGGGTCTTGAGGGCGGCGGCATAGGCTTCGGCGTCTCCAGCCTCGGCCGCGGCGATGGCTTCGGTCGCCGCGGTCTTGCCGGTGTCCACAATGGCGGTGAAAGCGTCCCAGTTTTCCCAGATGGCCGGCAGGGCCTTGCTGTCGCCGACAATGGAGCCTTCGGGGAAGAGATCGGGAATGTGCGTGTAGTTGGTAAGGACGGTATTGAGGGCGGCGACGGCTTCGGCGCCTGAAAGGCCGCCCAGACCGCGCATGATGCCACCATCCTCCTTCATCAGGGCCTGGCGAGCGGCAACAGCCTCCTCAGGCGTGGCGGGCGCTACAAACGCATCCTGCGCCACAGTGGCGACGGCGCCAATGGCGAGCAGGCCAGCAATCGCCATGGCAGAAATCGTCTTGATCGACATGAGTGCACCCTCAACGAGCATTGCAGCGACGAACCGGACGGCCCGGTATGGCGGCAGAGTGGCATGCCAAAACGACGCACCCAACGTTCACACGGGAATGTTATCAAGATTTGCAAGGTGTTAGCCTAGCAGCGTCAGGTCAGTGCCACGGTCTGAAGGATGTCGCCGAAAACCGATTTGCCATCAGTGGCGACGGCGCCAATGCGAACGACGTCCCCCGGCTTGAGGAAGGGCGTGCGGGCGCGGCCATATTTGAGCTTTTCGACCGTGCGGGCCTCGGCAATGCAGGCAAAGCCGATACCGTCGCGCTTGATGGGCAGGGATTCGTCATGCCGGATGGAGACGGTTCCGCCCCCGATGATGGTGCCGGCGGCGAGGCGGCGCGTGCGAGCGGCCTCGACGATGAGGTCGGCGAAATCGAAATGCATGTCGGTACCGGCATTGGGCTGGCCGTAGAGGGTGCCATTGACCTCGATGCGGACGGGCAGATGCAGGCGATTGTCGCGCCAGGCACTGCCGAGGCTGTCGGGCGTGGCGACAATGGGGGCGAAGCTGGTCGAGGGCTTGGCGTGGAAAAAGCCGAAGCCGTTCTGCAGGTCATCGGCGACGAGGCGGCGCAGCGACACGTCGTTGCAGACGGTAACAAGGCGAATGGCTGATGCGGCCTGTGCCTTGGTGGCGGCCATGGGAACCGCGCCGATGATGACCGCCACCTCGGCCTCGAAGTCGATGGCCAGGTCCGCATCGGTCACGACTATGGGGTCTGTTGGCGCCGAGAGCGAATCGGAGCCGCCCTGGTAGAGCAGAGGCCGGACCGACTGCAGTTCCTCGTCCTTGCTGCCCTTGAGGCTGCGGACCCGTTCGAGGTGGCTGAGATAGCCGGAGCCGTCGATCCACTGATAGGCGCGCGGCAGGGGCGCCAGGGCGAGTTCCGGATCGAAGGTCTGGCCGGCAATGGCGCCGGCATCGAGCTGGGCGGCAAGTGCGGCAAGGGCTGGCGCATGGATATCCCAATCGTCCAGAGCCGACTGCAGGGTGGGCGCGATGCGGCCGGCAGAGACGAAGCGACTCAGATCGGCCGAGAGGAGGACGAGCTGACCGTCGGGGCGGCCGTTCCTGAGCGTGGCTAGCTTCATCTCGACGCAATCTCGCAACTGTGTGACCTTGCAGCGCTACCACGGCGCCCGCCTGGGCACTATACTGTTGCAATCGGTCCTAGCGATGTCTTAAGGGCCGGTGGACCGGCGCGCGGCGCGTCGTGGAGGATTGTTCGAAGCTTGGGCAGGAACGGCGCGCGCGCCCTGGTATTGACGGTGCTGTCGGCGATCTGCCTGGTGCTGGACGTGAACACGGTCTATGCGCAGGCAGCGCAGTGCTACCAGCTCGAAGCGGCGTTGCGCCAGTTCGACAACAACTCATCCTACCAGCAGATGGGCGGCAATTCGCAGGCGGCGCAGCAGGCGCAGCGCGATGTGCAGGCGATGGAAAGCCGCTATGTCCGCGACGGATGCAATGACGATGCGAAGGCCGGGCGCCAGCTGACGCAGCAATGCCGGCAGATCGGCCGTGAAGTGCTGCGCCTGCGGGAAGTGGCGGCTGCTGTGGCCCAGCAGGTGGAAACGGCCAATGCCGTCGGTGCGCAGCGCGAGGCGATCCTGCAGGAAATGGCGCGCTTCGGCTGCGGGGCCAACCAGGGCTCCAGCGCCACTTTCACCACCGAGCGGCAATCGGTGTTCGACCGCATCTTCGGGACCACGTCGCAGGGCGACTTCACCGATGGCCAGATGATCGATGGCGGCGACTATTGGGGCTACCAGGGCTACCAGACCGTGCGCACGGTCTGCGTGCGGCTGAGCGACGGCTACTTCTGGCCGATCAGCTACGCAACCATGCCCGACTTCGTCAGCAATGACGCCATTACCTGCCAGCAGAGCTGTCCGACGACTGCCGTCGACCTCTACTTCTACGACAATCCGGGCCAGGAGCCCGAGCAGATGCGCAACCAGTATGGCGAGCCCTATACGGCGCTGCCAACGGCGTTCCGCTATCGCGAGGAAGTGGACACCAGCCCGGGCGCCAACTGCAAGGTGGCGCCGAAATCGGACGGATCGCTGAGCGTGGCGACCGGCGCCGATGGTTCGACCCGCACGATGATCGAGGTCTCGGGCGTGACATTCCCGCTGCCACTGCGCGACCCGCGCGGCGTGGCGCCGGTGCAGGCGGCCGAAGTGCCCGTCCAGGCGGCGCTGGAGACGGCAGTCCTCGTGGATGTGCCATTGCCGCGTCCCCGCCCCGCGGGCCCCGGCGAAACGCCGGTGACGCGTCCAGTTCAGGCGGAGGCGGAAACCGAGCTGCGGCTGGTGCAGTTCGGCGACAAGGTGGTCAGGGTAGTCGGGCCAGACACGCCGTACGCCCAACCAACGGGAGCAGGGACTTAAGTTCCGGGCCGTCGTGACGCCCGGTCAGCGCCAGGCGAAGCGGCAGGAACAGGGCCTTGCCCTTGCGACCGGTCGAGGCCTTGAGGGCGTTGGTCCAGTCTGACCAGGTGGTCTCGTCCCATGGCTCTGGAGGCAGCAGGGCCTTGGCGAGGGCGAGAAAATCGCGGTCCTCATCGGCTATGACAGGAATGACCGGGCCGGTGACCAGCTTGGCGAGATCGGCGATATCGCCGAACTTGTGCAGGTTCTCCCGCAGCAGCAGCCACATGGCTTCGCCCTCGAGGCCCAGGCTGCTGAGCCGTGCGGCAGCGCCCTCGTAAGGCAGGGTATGCAGCAGGCGGGCATTGAGGCCGTCGAGTTCGACCGGGTCGAAACGGGCCGGACCGTGCGAGATCATCGAGAAATCCAGGCGATTGGCGATCTCGTCGAGCGTTTCGTAGGGCTCGATGGGCAGGCTGGTGCCCGTGATCGAAGCCATGATTGATATGGCCAGCGGCTCGTAGCCTTCGGCGCGGAAATCGGCGATGGACTGACTGCCAAGGCGCTTGGAGAAGCCCTGCCCCTGCGCGTCGGTGAGCAGATTATGGTGGCCAAAGACCGGGACCGGGCCGCCCAGGGCCTCGAATATCTCGATCTGCGTGCCGGTATTGGAGACGTGGTCCTCGCCACGGATCACGTGGCTGATGCCCAGGTCGATGTCGTCGACGACCGAGGGAAGCGTATAGAGGTAGCTGCCGTCTTCGCGCACCAGCACCGGATCGGACATAGAGGCGGTGTTGACGGTCTGCGGTCCCTTGATCAGATCGTCGAAATGCACCGGGCGGCCATCGAGCTTGAAACGCCAATGCGGCTTGCGGCCTTCGGCTTCGAGCCGGGCGCGGTCCTCCGCTGTCAGGTTGAGCGCGGCGCGGTCGTAGATGGGTGGCTTGTTGAGGGCGCGAGCACGGGCGCGGCGGCGGCTGAGTTCGTCCTCGGTCTCGTAGCAGGGGTAGAGGCGGCCTATGGCAATCAGGCGGTCGCGGGCGGCATCGTAGAGCGCTGTTCGCTCGGACTGGCGGACCAGCAGGTCCGGCGTGATGCCGAGCCAGGCGAGGTCGACCTCGATGCCGTCGGCAAACTCGCGGGTGGAGCGGGCCAGATCGGTATCGTCCATGCGCAGGACGTATTTTCCGCCGTGGCGGCGAGCATAGAACCAGTTGAGCAGCGCCGGGCGGGCATTGCCGAGATGAATGCGGCCGGTGGGGGACGGAGCCCAGCGAACAGTCACATTGGGGCTGATCATCCGATCGTCCGATCCTTGTAGCCATTGGTGATCGGGTATTTGCGACCGAGGCCGAAGGCCTTCACGGTCAGCTTGGGTCCCGGGGCGGACTGGCGGCGTTTGTATTCGGCGATGTTGAGCAGACGCTCGATGCGCTCGACCAGTGGCTGATCATAGCCCTGGGCGACGATCTGGGAAATCGACAGATCGTCCTCGACGATGCCCTTGAGGATGGCGTCCAGCACCGGATAGGGCGGCAGGCTGTCCTGGTCGGTCTGGTTGGGGCGCAGCTCGGCTGATGGGGCCTTGGCGATGATCGCCTGGGGGATAACCTCGCCTGATGGCCCCTTGCAGTCGCCCGGGACGTGGCTGTTGCGCCACTCGGCCAGGCGATAGACCTCCATCTTGAACATGTCCTTGAGCGGGTTGTAGCCGCCATTCATGTCGCCGTAGATGGTGGCGTAGCCGACGCCCATTTCAGACTTGTTGCCAGTGGTCAGCAGCATGGAGCCGAGCTTGTTGGAGACGGCCATGAGCACGACGCCGCGCATGCGCGACTGGATGTTTTCCTCGGCCAGGTCGGCGGGGCGATTGTCGAAGATGGGCGCGAGTTCGACCAGCGCGTCGTCGACGGGATTGCCGATGGAGACGATGTCGTAGCGCACGCCCAGCCGCGTGGCGCAATCCCTGGCGTCCTTGAGGCTGGCCTCGGAAGTGTAGCGATAGGGCAGCATGAGGCAGTGGACGTTTTCGGCGCCCAGGGCATCGACGGCCATGGCGGCGACCACGGCGCTGTCAATGCCGCCCGACAGGCCGAGCACGACCTGCTTGAAGCCGTTCTTGTGGACATAGTCGCGCAGGCCGAGCACGCAGGCCAGCCAGGGCGCTTCATCGGTCGTGGTGAGCTCGGTGACCTCGCCCTGGGCGCAGACCCAGCCATTGTCGCCGCAGACCCAGTCGGAAACGATGAAATCGGGCGCAAAGGACTTGCCCTGGAACACCAGCTTGTTGCCCGGTTCCATGCCGAACGAGGCGCCGTCAAAGACCAGTTCGTCCTGACCGCCGACCTGGTTGAGATAGAGCATGGGCACGTCGTCTTCGGCGACACGGGCGCGGACCAGGTCCTTGCGGATATGCTGCTTGTTGGTCCAGTAGGGCGAACCATTGGGGCAGAGCATGATCTCGGCGCCGCGCATGGCCAGATGCTCGCAGACGCTGGGGTGCCAGATATCCTCGCAGATCGGAATGCCGATCGGCACGCCCTTGATCAGCACGGGTTCGGCCAGCGGCCCGGGGGCGAAATAGCGCTTCTCGTAGAAGACGTCGGAATTGGGCAGTTCGCGCTTGAGCCTGGTGGCGATGATCTGGCCGTTCTCGGCGACGATGACTGCGTTGTGCAGTCCCGTCTTCTCCACCCAGACGGTGGGCAGGACGAGGACGACATCGGTGCCTGCGGTGTCGGCCACCAGATCGCGGGCGGCCTGCATGGCATCGGCGATGAATTTAGGCTTGAACAGCAAGTCGTCCGGGAAGTATCCGGTGAGGAACAGTTCGGACAGCAGCAGGATATCGGCCTTGGCGGCGACGGCATCGGCCAGTGCACCGCGGGCCAGGGCCAGGTTGCCGACGAGATCGCCGACCTTGGGATTGAGCTGGGCAAGCGCAATTCGGAGGCGGTCGGTCACGGGCGGGCCTAACTGATGGTGGGCGGGCGGGCGGCTATCGGTGCCCTGCCATAGCGCCCTCCCCTCCACTACCGCAAGGGGAGAGTGCTGCCCTGGCAGGGTTGGGAGTTTGGTAACCCCCTGCGCGCAAATTGGCTGGATGGAGCCCTGAACGGGCGCCGGCAGGCAACCGAGCGCCGCGTCGCGAGTTGCCTAGAGGCTAGAAGGCTTAGTGCGACGAAGAGTTTGCGATGAAACGCAGGATACTGGTGGTCGAGGATGAGATCTTCGTCGCTGCCGAAATCGAACATGTCGTCGAGGAGATGGGCCTGAAGCCCGTCGGCATTGCGCCGGACGAGCGCTCGGCATTGGCGCTGGGAGTACAGGCGGATGTCGCGCTGGTCGATCTCAACCTGAGGGATGGCCCCACAGGCATCCGCATTGGGCAGGCCCTGGCGCAGACGCATGGCGTGACCGTGCTGTTCATGACCGCCAACCCGTCCCAACTTGGCAATGGCGTGCCCGGCACGGTGGGCGTGCTGGCCAAGCCGGTGACGGACCGCGACCTGCGTGCCGCGCTGGTCTATGCGGTTGCCCGGCACGATGCCCGGGAAGCGACGCCCCCTGCCCGCCTGCGCCTGTTCGAGCAGCCTGACGCGCTGGGGGCAACCGGCTAGTTCAGGGGTAACCGTGCCGAACGCCGCAGCGCGTCGGTCGGCAGGTCGATTTCCACCCGCAAGCCATCGGGCTCCCAGATCCGCTCCATGCGGCCACGCAACTGACCTTCAATGCTGAGCGCGATGAGCCGCGAGCCGAAGCCACTCAGTTCGGCGTCCCCGCCGATCGTGGGACCACCATGTTCCTTCCAGGTCAGATGGTAACGCTCGCCATCGGGATGGCCGGTAATGTCAACCCGGCCGCCGGGGGTCGATAGCGCGCCATATTTGGCGGCATTGGTGCCCAGTTCGTGGAACAGCAAAGCCAGAGGCGTCGCCGCGCCGTCGTCAATCTCGGCGTCGTCGCCGTGGAAGGCGAGCCGACCCTCGCCGTCCGCGCGATAGGGCTGCATCAGACGTTCGATGAGCGACTTGAGCGAGCCCTGGTTTTCCGGCGGGCGCGAGATGTGGCTGTGGGGACGGAGGAAATCGTGCGCTTCGCCCAGGGCATAGATGCGCTGGCGCAGTTCATCGGCGAAACCCTTGACCTCGGGGCGGCTGCGCGCCGAGAGGCTGATGATGCCCGTCAGCACGGCGAAGATGTTCTTGATGCGGTGGCTGAGTTCCTGGGCGACGAGGTCGCGCTCCTGGGCGGCGAGTCTTGTCTCATGGATATCGGTGCAGGTGCCGAACCAGCGGATGATCTGGCCGCCGGCATCGCGGATCGGCAAGGCGCGACCCAACGTCCAGCGATATTCGCCGCTTCGGTGCCGCAGGCGGTACTCGATCTGATAGGGTTCGCCGGTTTCAAGCGAATGGCGCCAGACCTGCCGGGCCCGCTCCTGATCGTCGGGATGGAACATGCCGTTCCAACCCTCGCCATCGGTCGAGCCTTCCGGCACGCCGGTGAACTCGTACCAGCGCTTGTTGTAATAATCGTGGAAGCCATCTGGTAGCGTCGACCAGACCATTTGCGGCATGGTGTCGGCCAGGGTTCGGAAGCGCAGCTCGCTTTCGGCCAGCGCTTCGGAAATCCGGCGCTGCTCGGTCACGTCGACGACGACCCCCGGCAGCCGCGACGGTGCACCATCGGGCCCGCGCCTGGGGCTACCGGAGGCGATGACCCACCTTATGGTGCCGTCGGTGGCAACGAGCCGGTATTCGCTGCGGAACGGGGTGGCATCGCGCAGGGCGACCTCAATCTGCGCATTGACGCGGTCGAAGTCGTCAGGATGGATGGCGGCCATGAACTCGGCGATGGGCACGCCCAGGCCGGCGCGCAGCGGATCGAGATTGTACATGCTGGCGAAGCGGTCATCGGCGGTGACGATGTCGTTGTGGATATCCCAGTCCCAGGTGCCGACGAGGCCCGAGCCGTCGAGCGCAAGCGACAGGCGCTCCTCGCTGCGGGCGAGAGATTTTTCGGCGAGCACGCGGTCCGTGGTTTCGTGCACGATGCAAAGGGTGCCCAGGGACTGGCCATCGGCGTCGGCAATGGGGCTGTAGTGGAGGTCCATCCAGCCCGATTCGAGCTGGCCGTGGCGATTGAGGATCAGTTCCTGGTCGCGCAGGCTCCAGGATTCGCGGCGCAGGCCGCGCTCGATATTGTCGCGGTTGAAATCGCCGATTTCGGGCCAGGCCTCGATCGCGGGCATGCCAAAGATTTCCGGATGCCGGTTACCGGCGAAATCGGCATAGGCGTTGTTGTAGATGAGGATGCCGCGCTCGCCGACCATCATGACCATGGGGGTGGAAGCCACCATCATCAGCCGGACCGCGCCCTTGAGGCTCTCCGGCCAATCCGGGATGGGTCCGAGCGGATTGGTTGACCAATCGAAGTCGTTGATCAGCTTGAGCGTAGGGTCCTGCTCAAGGCGGGCGCGCGCCTCAGCACTGGCGGCAGGGAACAGAGACTTGGGCATACGCGGCTTTCATGAGGACCCATGCGAGGACTGGTGCATTATAGAAGGCCACGCGTTGATCCTGCAACGCGCAGCCTGCCATCGGGTTCATGCGCCGCGACAAATTATTCGCCGGCGGCCAGATGCTGCCGCGGCGGCTTCTGGGCATGGACTTCCTCGGCGACGAGGAAGGCCAGTTCGAGCGCCTGGCTGGCATTGAGGCGCGGGTCGCAATAGGTGTGGTAGCGATCCGACAGCGAAGCCTCGGTGACGGCAGAGACGCCGCCAACGCATTCAGTGACGTCGTCGCCGGTCATCTCGATATGCACGCCGCCGGCATAGGTGCCGAGCTCGCGGTGGATTTCGAAGAAGGACTTCACTTCGGACAGAACGCGGTCGAACGGCCGGGTCTTGTAGCCGGTCGAAGCCTTGATGGTGTTGCCATGCATCGGATCGGAGCACCAGACGACGGTGCGGCCGGCCTTCTGCACGGTCTCGATCAGGCGCGGCAGGTGATCGTGAACCTTGTCCGAGCCGAAACGGGCGATCAGCGTGATGCGGCCCGCCTCATCGGTGGGGTTGAGGCGATCGAGCAGACGCAGCAGGTCGTCATTGCTCAGGGTCGGGCCGCACTTGATGCCGATGGGGTTCTTGATGCCGGCAAAATACTCGACATGGGCGGCATCGGGCTGGCGGGTCCGATCGCCGATCCACAGCATATGGCCTGACGTGGCGTACCAGTCATTGGTGATGGAATCGCGGCGGGTCAGCGCCTCCTCATAGCCGAGCAGCAGAGCTTCGTGGCTGGTGAAGAAGCTGGTCTGGCGCAAGGCCGGCGTGTTGTCGGGGGTGAGGCCGAGCGCGCCCATGAAGGTGATGGCGTCATCGATCTTGCGCGCCACTTCCTCGTAGCGCGGATACCAGTTGGAGCCCTTCATGAAGCCCACGGTCCATTCGTGGATGCGGGTCAGTTCGGCATAGCCGCCCATGGAGAAGGCGCGCAGCAGGTTGAGCGTGGCGGCCGACTGGCGATAGGCCTGCAGCATGCGATCGGGATCGGGCACGCGCGACTTTTCGGTGAAGCCGATGTCGTTGATGATGTCGCCGCGGTAGCTGGGAAGCTCGACGCCGTCGATCGTCTCGGTATCGGCCGAACGCGGCTTGGCGAACTGGCCGGCGACGCGGCCAACCTTGACCACCGGCTTGGAGGCGCCGTGGGTCAACACGACAGCCATCTGCAGGAAGACGCGGAAAAAGTCGCGGATGTGGTCGGCGCCGTGCTCGGCAAAGCTCTCGGCGCAATCGCCGCCCTGCAGCAGGAAGGCCTCGCCACGGGCGACGGCGGCCAGGCGCGCCTTGAGGTCGCGGGCCTCGCCGGCAAAGACCAGGGGCGGGAAGGTGGCGAGCTGACGCTCGGCCTCGGCCAGCGCGGCCGGGTCCGGATAGGCGGGAACCTGGGAAATCGGCTTGGTGCGCCAGCTATCGGGGGTCCAGGTGGTCATATCAGGGTCTCGCTCACGCAGGTTACGGCTGCTGGGGGGCGGAATACCAAGGCGGAGGCGCGGTGCCAAGGATATTCGGGGTGGCGATTGGTCGTAGGGCCGTGCCAAGGCGCCGCGTGGGCGAGAGCCGCGGGTTCAGCCCCCGACCTTCTGCCCGTCGCGATAGGTGTAGGTTGGCGCCTTGAAGGTCACCAGTTCTTCGGCTGCGCTGGGATGCAGCGCTATGGCGCGGTCGAAATCGGCCTTGCTGGCGCCCATGCCCATGGGGATGGCGACCAGCTGGATCATTTCGGCGGCGCCCGGACCGAGGATGTGGCAGCCCAGGACCTTGCCGCCGTCCTTTTCGGTGATGAGCTTCAAAATCATCCGCTCGGTGCGGGTGGAGAGCGTATTCATCATGGGGCGGAAGCGGGCGAGGTAGACATCGACATCGCCATGGGTAGCAGCCTCGGCCTCGGTGAGACCGATGACGCCGATTTCGGGATCGGAGAAGACTGCAGTCGGGATCTGGCTGTGATCGACCGCCATGGGATTGTTGTTGAACACGGTCTCGGCGAAATAGCCCCCTTCGCGGATGGCGATAGGGGTCAGAGCGGCGCGACCGGTGACATCGCCAACGGCGTAGATCGAAGGGACGGAAGACTGGGAATATGCGTCGACTGCGATGGCGCCCATGGCAGTCAGCTTGACGCCAGCCGTGTCCAGGCCCAGGCCCTTGACGTTGGGGGAACGGCCGGTGGCGAACATGACGGCGCCATAAGGCGCCGAGACGCCATCGCTGAAGGTGGCTGAAATATCGTTGCCGGACTTGGCCAGCGACTTGATGGTGGTCTGATAGATGACCCTGATGCCCCGATCGGTGAGTCCGGCTTCGAGACCCCGACGCATGTCGTCGTCGAAGGTGCGCAGGATGCAATCGCCGCGATAGATGATGGTCGTGTTGACGCCCAGGCCGGCAAAGATGGTGGCGAATTCCACCGCGATATAGCCGCCGCCCTCGATGAGGATGGAATGCGGCAGGGCCGGCAGGTCAAAGGCCTCGTTGGAGGTGATGGCGAGTTCCGCGCCCGGAATGGGCGGGATGTAGGGATGGGCGCCGGTGGCGACCAGGATGTACTTGGCGGTCAGCTCACGGTCCTGGCCGACCAGGTGCACGCCATTGGGACCGGTGACGACGGCGCGGTCCCGGATGATCTCGACGCCCGGCTTTTCGAGATTGGCTGTATAGGCGTGTTCGAGCCGGGTGATTTCCCTTTCCTTGTTGGCGACCAGGGTGGGCCAATCAAAGGAGGCATCCACCTGCCAGCCGAAGCTCGAAGCAACATCGAACAGGTCATGGAAGCGGGCGGCATAGACATAGAGCTTCTTGGGTACGCAGCCGCGGATGACGCAGGTGCCGCCGACACGGAACTCCTCGACGATGGCGACCCTGGCACCATAGGTAGCCGCCATGCGGGCGGCGCGGACGCCGCCGGAGCCGGCACCGATAACAACAAGATCATAGCTATCGGTCATCGAACGGCTCCTCTGCAATCATCGGCATATGGCGATGAATATCGGGTGGCACTTCGCATAAAAAAAGGCCCCGCACAAGGCGGGGCCGGATGTACTGCCATGTGGCAGGCGCAGGCATTGAGGCAAATCAGACCTCGAAGCCCTTGGCGCGCAGTTCGGCGCGAACCTTGGCGAAGAACTCTGAGCGGGTGTTGTTGGTGAAAACCTGCAGCACGGCCTGGAGATCGGAATTCACCTCCATATTGGCCGAGGCCAGCTTCTGGCCGGTGGGCGATTCGTAGAAGGCCACGATCTGCTGCAACTCTTCGACGGTGAAGCGCGTGGCATAGATGCGCGCGAACTGGTCGATCAGTTCGCCCTTACGGCTCTGATAGGTCTCGAGGACCGCGCCGATCGCCAGGTCGATCTCTTCGGCCAGCTCGGGGTTCTGCGTGGTTAGCTGGCTCAGCGTGCCCATGCCGATTTCCACGAGGGTGATCTCGTAGACTCCGGCGCTATCGGTGAGTTCCACATATTTGCGGGCCAGAGCCAGTTGCTCGGGCGGCACTTCCTGCGCCATTGCCGGGGCAGCCACAGCGATAATGGCGGCGCTCAGCGCCACAGCTACCAGCGCCTTGGCGCGCGTCATCATACCGGTCATCGTTGAAAAACCCATTGTGTCCCGATCCATCAGTTCGTGCCGCTCGTCAGGGTTTTTACGCCATCCGGTGTCGCCACATAAGCCGTCTTGCACATTTTGAGGAACAGCCCGTGCTGTACAACCCCCGCGATGTCGAGCAAGTCGCGCGACAGCGCTTCTGGCCGCGAAATACGGCCAAAAAAAGCATCGAGGATGAGATGTCCCCCATCGGTGACGAAGGGGGTGCCCGGCGCGGTTTCGCGCAGGCTGGGTTCGCCCGTGGCACCATGGCTGGCCATGACCTCGGCCACGGCACGGCGCGTGGCCCCCAGGCCGAAGCCGTTGACCTCGATGGGCAGCGGAAAGCGGGCGCCCAGCGTGGTCACCAGCTTGGAAGTATCAGCGATGACGATCATGGCATCGGATGACGCCGCGACAATCTTCTCGCGCAGCAGGGCACCGCCGGCGCCCTTGATCAGATTGAGCTGCGGATCAATCTCGTCGGCACCATCGACGGTGAGGTCGAGGCGGTCGAGGGTTTCGAGATCGGACAGGGGAATGTTGAGCGCCAGCGCCTGGCGGGCGGTCGCTTCGGAGGTGGGGACGCAGATGCAGTCGAACCCCGCGGCCACCTTTTCGCCGAGCAGATCGACGAAGTGGCGGGCCGTGGAGCCCGTGCCGAGGCCCAGGCGCATGCCAGGCCGCACATCGGCCAGGGCCATGGCGGCTGCCTGACGCTTCAGATCTTCGCTCATGGAGGCCCTCGCGCGGTGATGTCGCCACGGCCATTGCAGGGGTTGCGCTGCCTGTCAATGCTGTTGAGGCACTCGGATCACGGATTGGTGAACGTCAACTGTAACCTGCCAGCAACACAATTTGGCGAAGGTGGCACGAGTGTGGCGTTTCCGGGGCATGCGCCTCTTTTCGCTATTACACAAACCGCGTAAGCAACCGCAATTGTCATGTGGGCGAGTCGAATGCCCATCTATTCCAGAGGCCAAGTCGTCAGATGTTCAATATCAAGTCAACGATAGCAATCGGGCTGTCGATTATCTTGTCGGCTAGCAGCGTCGTGCCCGCCACGGCCGCGCTGGTTTACGACCGCAATACTGGCAGCTGGGTGGACGAGGCGTCGATCGCGCCGCCGAGCCCCCGCGGCGGCAGCCCGATCCGCAAGGAAATCGTTGAATACCAGACGTCCCACAAGCCGGGGACCATCGTCATCGAGACCGACGAGCGCCGCCTCTATCTCGTGCTCGAGGGCGGCAAGGCGATGAAGTATGGCGTTGGCGTCGGCCGCGACGGCTTCACCTGGTCCGGCACGCACCGGATCACCCGCAAGGCCGAGTGGCCGGGCTGGACCCCGCCGCCGCAGATGCGCAAGCGCGTTCCGGACCTGCCGGCCTATATGGAAGGCGGCCCGAATAATCCGCTCGGGGCCCGCGCGCTCTATATCGGCTCGACGCTCTATCGCGTGCATGGCACGTCCGAGCCGTGGTCGATCGGCCAGGCCGTATCGTCGGGCTGCATCCGCCTGACCAATGACGACGTCACCGATCTCTATGAACGCGTGCAGGTCGGCGCCCTCATTGTGGTGAATCACTAGTAACAGTGCCGGTTGGGCCACGCTGGCCTGACCGGGTTGCTGCTGGCGCATAATTGATAGAAGGGCTGCCTTTGGGCGGCCCTTTTTGTTTGTGGCGGCTTTGAAAAAACGTTGGCACGGATTAGGTTGCGGCCATGACCCTGCACGTGCCCCCTGCCCGCCCGCTTGTTGACCGCTATGGGCGGCATGTTTCCTATCTGCGCATCTCGGTGACGGACCGCTGCGACTTCCGCTGCGTCTATTGCATGGCCGAGGACATGACCTTCCTGCCCAAGAAGGACGTGCTGAGTTTCGAGGAAGTCGAGGCGATTGCCGGGGCCTTCATCGCCCGCGGCGTGACCAGGATCAGACTGACAGGCGGCGAACCGCTGGTGCGGCGCGACATCATGGACCTGGTGGCAACGCTGGGCGGTCGGATCGGGCATGGGCTGGAAGAGCTGACTCTCACCACCAATGGCAGCCAGTTGCGCAAGCATGCGCAAGGACTGGCGGATGCCGGGGTTAGGCGGCTCAATGTTTCGCTCGATACGCTGGACGCGGAGCGCTTTCGCGCCATCACCCGGCGCGGCCGGATCGCCGATGTGCTGGATGGCATCGACGCGGCGCAGACGGCGGGCCTGGCCATCAAGATCAACATGGTGGCGATGCGCGGGGTCAATGACGACGAGATCGAGCCCATGATGGCCTGGGCGCATGGGCGCGGCATGGGGCTGACGTTGATCGAGGGCATGCCGCTGGGCGAAGTAGGCATCGATCGCGTGGATAGTTATCTGCCCTTGCGCGAACTGCATGACCGGCTGGCCAGGCGCTATACGCTGAGCAAACTCGACAAGCGCACCGGCGGGCCGGCGCGCTATGTGCATGTTGCCGAAACGGGCGGCGTGCTGGGCTTCATCACTCCGATGAGCCACAATTTCTGCGAAAGCTGCAACCGGGTGCGCCTGACGGCGACCGGGCAATTGTTCCTGTGCCTGGGGCAGGACGACCAGGTGAACCTGCGCGACGCGCTGCGCAATGGCGGGCTGCCGGCCCTAGACGCTGCGCTCGACCATGCCATGCTGATCAAGCCCAAGGGGCATGACTTCGTCATCGACAGGACCCGCCCGGAACCGGCGCTGGGCCGGCATATGAGCGTTACGGGAGGCTAGGATGGGCGAACGGATCACCTTGACGGCCAGCGACGGCTTCACGCTCAATGCCTATCGCGCCGTGCCCGAGGGCAAACCGCGCGGCGGCGTGGTGCTGATCCAGGAGGTCTGGGGGCTCAACAACTGGATACGGAGCGTCGTTGACCGCTGGGCACGACACGGCTTCCTGGCGGTGGCCCCCGCCATGTTCGACCGGGTCGAATATGGCTACGAGAGCGACAATTACGGACCCGAGCAGTTCGCCATCATCGGCGAGCTGATGAAGAAATTCGACCACAAGACGGCAATGCTGGATGTGAGCGCGGCCATCGCGGCGGCATCTTTGGCCGGCAAGGTCGGCATTACCGGCTATTGCTTCGGCGGGGCGGTGAGCTGGCGCGCCGCCGCCCATGAAGGGATCGGACTCAGCGCTGCATCGGGCTATTATGGCGGCGGCGTGCCCAACTATATCGAGTTGGCGCCGCGCATTCCCACCGAGATGCATTTTGGCGACCGGGACACCGGCATCCCGCTGGAACAGATCGAGGCGCTCAAGTCCCGGCATCCGGAGGCGGACATCTATACCTATCCGGCCGGGCACGGCTTCTGTAACAGCGACCGCCCGAGCAATTTCAACGAAGCGGCCTGCACCAAGGCTTCGGCGCGCACGCTCGATTTCTTCCGCAAGCACCTTGGATAGCCTGCGCCAGCATCGGGACTATCTGGAACAGGAATGGCGAAGCCTGTGGGCTGCGCCTCTTTCGATGCGAAAGGCTATGCTGGTCGCAGCGCTGGTTGACGCCTTTGTCGACCGGCTGTTTGGCGAGGCCCCGGGGGTCGACGATATCCTGGAATTTCGTGCGGGAATGGCCGCCGGAGCACCCGGACTGGGCCGGGTCATGGCACTATGTTCCGGCCGCGGAAAGCTGGTGCTGGAGGCCGTTGAGGTGCCAATCTCGGCCTATGGCTCTTTGTCAGTCGAGGACTTCATGGTCAGCCTGTACAATGACCACACTGTCCAGCGGCTGCAGATAGTGGCGACAGATGGCAGCCGCCACGACATGATCGAAACGCTCGACCAGGCAATCGGCGCACTCGACTGAGCGGGAGCGCCCATGGCGAGCGGTCTTCTAGCGCCAGTCGGCCCGCTCAATCAGTTCGACGATGATGCCGTCAGGGTCGCGGACGAAGGCGACGCGCTTCAGCATTTCGTTGAAGAAGGCCGGCCGCGGGCCCTCGATCGTCTCGATCCCGACGGCATTGAGCCTGGCAACCATAGCGTCGACATTGTCGAAGGCGAAGGTGACATGGCGCATGCCAGCTTCGTGGGGAGGCACGTCGCGCGAGCGCGCTACGTCGGCGACCGGGCAGCCAATCTCGAGCATGCCGGCGCCGGTATCAAGGAAGATCACCTCCCCATTCGGGGCTGTCTTGCGCAGGGCCAGCTTGAGTCCGAGCAGACCGCAATAGAATGCGATGGTGCGATCGAGATCGCTGCAGGTCATGCCGACATGCTCGAGTCCAAGCAGCCTGGCACCAGTTCCAGTCTCGGCCATATCGGACATACGTTGCTGCCTCCTGTGCTGGGATGCGGCGGGCGTCGCCCCCTACTTATCGTCGTCCACGACGATGGCAAAGTCGAGCGGCAGCGCCGTGGTATATTTGATCTGCCCCATGGCGAAGGCGGAACTGACATCGGTCAGGTTGATCTTGCTGATGAGCCTTTTGTAGAAGGCATCGTAGGCGCCGATATCGGGCACAACGACGCGCATCAGATAGTCTACATCTCCGCTCATGCGGTAGAATTCAACGACTTCGGGGAACTCATCGATGACGCCCGAAAACTTGCGCATCCAGGCGTCATTGTGCTCGTTGGTCTTGACCGACACGAAGACGGTGACGCCGACATTGACCTTGGCCGGATCGAGCACGGCGACGCGGCGTTGAATGACGCCGTCTTCTTCCATCTTCTGGATGCGACGCCAGCAGGGGGTGGTGGACAGGCCGACTTTGCGACCGATTTCGGCCACCGGCATGGTGGCGTCCTTCTGCAGAAGTGTCAGGATCTTTCGATCGATCTTGTCCAACGCCATATCGCCCCCGCGAAAATCAGATTTCCAATTCCAGCCCAATTTCAATCCGAAATTAGGGGATTACCTGCCACGTCCCGGGCGGATTAGCAATAATCTTGCGCGAGCGAACTGAGTGGCCGGTATCGATATATCGTTAACCTAGAGTTCGATCGTCGCCAACCAGCCCCAGACGCCTTGGGGCCGCGGGTGATCGTCGCGCCAGTCGCGCGGCGCATCGAAGTCACCGGCCCAGATGCCGAGACGATCACCGCGGGCGGCAGCCTCCTCGGCCCAGTATCGCCCCGAGGCGACCGCAAGCCCCTCGGCCACCATGGTCGCGCCAAGATCGCGACCGGCAACCAGACAGGTGGCCAGCAGGCGATCGTACTGGTCCATATCCTCGGGGCGGCAGTCGGCCGGACCGGCAGCAAGCAATTGTGCCATCCGGTCGCGCGCCGCCCGGCCACAGCGCCAGATTCGACCATCGGCAGAGGTGCAGTCCTGTGTCAGTTCGGGGGCATCGAGACCCAGCAGCCGGATGCGGTCTTCGCCCAGGCGGAAACTGTCGCCATCGCTGGCGCGGCCGAGCCCGGAGACCGGCGGCGGCGGCTGATCGAGGGCAGCCGCAACCACGGCAGCCAAGGCAAGCACCCCCATAGCCAGGAGCGCCCCGACGGGACCGCGAAAGAGTGGGTTGCGATGGCTGAGTCGGCGCAGGATTTCACCACCCGTTAACTACGCGCTGGCTAGAGTTGGCACCAGCGTAGCGAATGCGTGTTCTGTTCGCATCATTTAGTAACCGAGTACGAGTTCCCATGGCTTCGCAGCCGGCTGTCATCGATGATGTGCGCTCGCAGATGGGCCGGGACAGCAAGCGCACCGCACAGAAGACGGTGCTCGACGCGCGCCAGCGCCTCACCTCAAGTTCGGGTACGCGCGCCGATTTCGACTTCGAACTGATGCATGACTATGCGCAGTCCCGCCTCAATGCGGCGCTGCCGATGGCGGCCATCGTGGCCATTCTCGGAATCGTGGCGAGCCTGTGGGTGCCAGTGGTGTTCACCACGCTCTGGGCTGGGCTGGTGATCCTGAGCCTGCTGATCGTGGTGCTGATGGCGCAGCGGTTCAAGAGCATCGACCAGGCCAAGTTCAACGCCAGCCAGTGGACCGCGACCTTCGTGGCGGGGGAGACCATCTATGGGCTCGCCTGGTCGCTGCTGGCGCTGTTCACGCTCGTGGCGCATCAGGGCACGTTGACGCCCGTGATGTTTGCCATGGTGCTGGTGAGCGTGGCGGCCAATTCGGTCGCGACCCACACCCTGCCCCCAGCCACGCTGATGAGCACGCTGCCGGTTACCCTTACGGTTTCGGGCAATCTCATCGTGCTGGGCGGTACGCTCAACTATACGCTCGCCGCCGTGGCCATCTGCGGCGAAATCTTCTTTGTCTATCTGGCCCGCCAGATGCACGGCGCCGAGCTCGAAACCATCTCGCATCAGGCCGAGAAGGATGCGTTGATCGGCGAGCTCGAAGAAGCCCGGCATATGTCGGACGAGGCGCGCCGCCATGCCGAGCAGGCCAATATCGCCAAGTCGCAATTCCTGGCCACCATGAGCCACGAGCTGCGCACGCCGCTCAACGCCATTATCGGCTTTTCGGAAGTGCTAAAATCGGAGCTGCTGGGGCCGCACCAGGTGCCGCAGTACAAGGAATATGCCGGCGACATCCACAGCAGCGGCCAGCACCTGCTGAATTTGATCAACGAGCTGCTGGACCTCAGCCGCATCGAGGCAGGCAAGTATGAACTGAACGAGGAAGTGGTGTCGCTGGTCGACATCGCCGAAGACTGCCGCCGCATGATGGAACTGCGCGCCAAGGCCAAGGGTATCGAGCTGGTCTACAATGTCGGCAACAACCTGCCCAAGCTGTGGGGCGACGAACGCGCCATCCGCCAGGTGATCCTCAACCTGCTGAGCAACGCCATCAAGTTCACGCCGCAGCACGGCAAGGTAACGCTGGTGGTGACGCGCAGCGGCGACGGCGGGCAGTTCATCTCGGTCAAGGACAACGGGCCGGGCATTCCGGAGGACGAAATCGAAACCGTACTGAGCTCGTTCGGACAGGGCTCGCTGGCGCAGAAGACGGCCGAACAGGGCGCCGGCCTCGGGCTGCCCATCGTGCAGAAGATCATGGAGCTGCATCAGGGCCGGTTCGACCTGTTCAGCAAGCTGCGCTTCGGCACCGAGGTGATCGCCACTTTCCCCCGGGCACGCGTGATGGATGCGCTGGCGCCCGTGGTCGAGAAGCGCAACAAGCTCGAGATCTTCTCGCAGGCGGGCTAGGACTTTCCTACCCGCCTCCTTGGGGAGAGGTCGATCCTCTTGGGTCGGGTGAGGAGGCCTTCCCCTGCCGCAAAACAAGAAAAGCCCCCCACTCGGCGCTGCGCGCCGACCTCCCCCCAAAGGGAAAGGTGGAGCCTCAGCCTTCTTTGCCGCTGACCGATGCGCTTTCGAACGTGGCCATGTTGTTGTGGAGGTGCAAAGCCGTCTTGGCGAGGACCGCGGCTAATGCGGCGCCGCTGCCTTCGCCCAGGCGCATGCCCAGATCGAGCAGGCCTTTCTTGCCCATGGCCTCGAGCGCGCGCGCATGGCCGCTCTCGGCCGAAGTGTGAGCGAAGATGCAGTGGTCGATCGCGGCCGGATTGACGGCGTGGGCGATGGCCGCAGCGGAGGTGGCGACGAAGCCGTCGACGATGACGGGCACCTTCTGGTGGCGGGCCGCCAGCAGCGCGCCGAGCATAGCAGCGATTTCGCGGCCGCCAACGCGGGCCAGGATAGCCAGCGGATGGTCGAGCTCACCGGCGTGACGCGCCAGAGCGCGGTCGACGGCATCGGCCTTGCGGCTGAGGCCTGCGTCATCGACACCGGTGCCGCGACCGACCCAGTCGGCGCCGCTGCCGCCATAGAGCGCGGCATAGATCGCCGCCGCGACGGTGGTGTTGCCGATACCCATTTCGCCGATGCAAATCAGGTCGGGCTTGCCGGCAATGGCTTCCATGCCATAGGCGATGGTGGCGGCGCACATCTTGTCGTCGAGCGCCGGCCCCTGCGTGATGTCGCCGGTGGGCAGCTCCAGCGCCAGCTCGAACACGCGCAGGTTGATTTCGTGCAGGGCGCAGATCTGCGAGATGGCGGCGCCGCCATTGGTGAAATTGGCGACCATCTGGGCGGTCACTTCACGCGGGAAAGCCGAGACACCCTGATCGGTGACGCCGTGATTGCCGGCGAAAATGGTGACCATGGGGTTGTCCAGGCACGGCTGGGCGCGGCCTTGCCAGCGGGCGAGGAACTCCACCAGGCCCTCCAGCGCGCCAAGCGAGCCGGCAGGCTTGGTCAGCAGCGCATCACGCGCGCGGACAGCGGCGACGGCAGACTCGTCCCCGTCGGGAACGATGGTCAGGAGCTCGATGACGTCGGCATAGGCAGGGCTGAGCGGGGGCATGGCGAGTCGGTCTTGTTTCGGGTTAGGAAGGACGCGACTTGTTGCCGATTGCGGGGCGAAAAGCAATTGAACGCCGATGAGCCTTCTGTCCAACCCGATGAGCCCAGCAGCCCGCGCGCGCCGGCGGGTGGCATCGGCCTGCGTGATGATTTCATCATGGCGCTGCGGTTTTTCTCGAGGCTGCCGACGGGCTCAACGCCGCACCAAAAACCTGATCTGGGGCGTATCGCCATGGCCCTGCCCCTGGCCAGTGTGGCCATCGGCATCGGCCCGGCTCTGCTGCTGATCGGGAGCACGCTGATCGGCCTGCCGAGCTATTTCGCGGCGACGCTGGCAGTGGCCGCAGCGGTGATCGCCAGCGGCGCCATGGCGGACGATGCACTGGCGGATGCGGCGGACGGGCTGTTCGGCGGGCAGACCAAGGAGCGCCGACTCGAGATCATGAAGGACAGCCGGCACGGGACCTATGGGGTGGCGGCGCTGGCGCTGTTCATCCTGCTGCGCGTCACGGCGCTGGGTGCGGTGGCGGCAGTCAATCCGCTGACGGCGGCGGCGATATGGCTGGCGGCCAGCATTGCGGGGCGTTCAGGCGCGTTGTGGCTGGCAGTGGCGCTGCCGCCCGCCCGGCTAGAGGGCGCGTCGGCCACGGCGGGACGCCTACCGGCGCGGAGCTTTGCCGTCGGCGCGGTGTTTGCCGCTATCCTGCTGTTTGTGCTGGCCGGGCCGGCGACGAGCCTGGTGGGCCTGGGCGCGGCGGTGCTGCTGGCGGTGGCGGTCATCGCCGGGTGGACAGCGCTCTGCCGCCGGCTGGTGGGCGGGCAGACCGGGGATATGATCGGGGCACTGGGAGCGCTGGTGGAGATTGCCGTGCTGACGGCGCTGCTGCCCTTCGCCTGACGCCTTGAAATTGCCGCCGAAAATGCCTTTATCGGCGTGATGGAAAACCCCGTTTGGACCGAGGCGCTGGCATGATCTTCATCGGCATTGCGCTGGTCATCGCGGTTGGCATCGCCCTGCTCATCAGCGCCGATGCCGGCAGCATGGTGGGGCTGACGCAGGCGCAGACGGCACAGCTGATCCCGCTGCTGGTGATCCTCATTGTGTTCGCGGGCGGTCTGTTCACGCGGCGGCGCAAGGCCTCCGAACTGGTGGGCAGCGTGTTGCTCTGGGTGGGTATCTTCGGCGTGGCGGCGCTGACCTATGCCTATCGCGACGAGCTGACCAGCGTGGCGGCGCGCGTTGCCGGCGAGCTGCAACCGGGCGTGGCCGTGGTCGACAGCGCGGCGGGCATCGCCACGTTCCGCCGCGGCATTGGCGGGCATTTCGAGATCAACGCCACGGTCAACGGGCATACGACGCCGATGATCTTCGATACCGGCGCCAGCGCGGTTGTGCTCACCATTGCCGATGCCGAAGCGGCAGGCATCGACACCGAGGGGCTCAGTTTCACCATTCCTGTCTCGACCGCCAACGGCACCGGCCGGGCGGCGCGGGTGCGGCTCGACCGGATGGAGGTGGGCGGCATCGTGCGCGAGCGCGTGGTGGCCTTCGTCACCGAGGACGGTGCGCTGGACATGAGCCTTCTGGGGATGACGTTCCTCGAAACGCTCAGCCGCTACAGCGTGACGCAGAATTCGCTGGAACTGGCGGACTAGCTCGCTTCCGCGAGGCGCGGCCGACTCACGGCTTCGAGGGCGCGGTGCATGACCGAGGAGTCCGCGCCAGGCTTGCAGGCATCCACGCTCAATATCTGGCGGAACTGGCGAGCGCCGGGCAGGCCATTGGCCAGGCCCAGCATGTGGCGCGCGATATTGTTGATGCGGGTGCCCTCGGTCGCCGCCTCGCGGTCCGCATAGTCGGCCATGGCCTGCATGACGGCCTGGAGCGTGACTGGCTCGGTCGTCGCGCCGAAGAAGCGGCGGTCGACTTCGGCCAGCAGCATGGGCGTATGATAGGCGGCGCGGCCGAGCATGACGCCATCCATATGCGCCATTTCGGCTTCGGCCGCCTCGAGGGTTTCAAGGCCGCCATTGATGATCACCGGCAGCGGCGACAGCCGGGCGTGCAGGCGATGCACCCTGTCATAGTCGAGCGGCGGGATGGTGCGGTTTTCCTTGGGGCTGAGGCCCTTGAGCCAGGCCTTGCGGGCATGCACATAGAGGGCGTCGACGCCGGCGGCCACCACGGCATCGGCGAAGCGATCGAGCGACTCTTCGGTATCCTGATCGTCAATGCCAATGCGACATTTGACGGTGACCGGACGGTCGGTGGCGTCGCGCATGGCGCGGACACAATCGGCGACGAGGTCGGGTTCGGCCATGAGGCAGGCGCCGAAGCGGCCAGACTGCACCCGATCGGACGGGCAGCCGACATTGAGGTTGATTTCGGCATAGGCATAGTCCTGGGCGATGCGCACGGCCTGAGCCAATTCGGCGGGATCAGAGCCGCCAAGCTGCAGGGCCACGGGGCCTTCTTCGGCATTGAGGCGAAGATGACGATGCGCG
This sequence comes from Devosia sp., assembly GCF_014860165.1. Classification (GTDB taxonomy): domain Bacteria; phylum Pseudomonadota; class Alphaproteobacteria; order Rhizobiales; family Devosiaceae; genus Devosia. The sequence goes on along the minus strand of NZ_JACZKG010000086.1, from coordinate 113,996 downwards.
TCACCATGCACGACCGCGCCTGTGGTGATCATCTCGGTGAACAGCAGGGCCTGGAGCGTGAGCTGCCGATGCAGATAGCGGCAATGCCGATCTGTCCAATCGATCATCGGCGCAACGCTGAATTTCCGATGTTTTTCAATCATCTATCTAGAAATTTCTAATCCACACTGCGATTGGACGGACTGCCCCTGCCGGCCTTTGCGCTATTTGCCCCATTTCATTGCGTTTTTCAAAGCGGAACCGTCAGTGTCGCGCAACACCGCTTTTCTGCATGGCACAATACACTCCATCTGGCCCCCTGAATCTGCCGTGACAGGCGTCCCGGCTGCCTACTCGCCAGGGGGAGGTGACGCTACGCCCGCCGGATTGAGCCGCGGATGAGTCTCTTCGCCGAATGCCCACAACAGGACGCCTGAGACCAACATCGAGAATGCGACGAACCAGAACGTCCCCTCGAGTGCGCCGCTGAAATGGGCGACCAGCCCAAGACCTAGGGCACCGAAACCATATCCGAGGTCACGCCAGAACCGGTAGATGCCGATGGCCGAACCGCGCCAATTGGGCGGTGCTATGTCGGCCACGGCCGCCGAGAGATTGGGATAAAGCAGGGCCATGCCTAGACCGGCTATGGCGGCTGATGCTGCCCACCACCAAACGCCGCTGCCCATCACCACCATGGCGACGCCGAAACCTGACATCCACATGCCGAGCACATTGGGCCAGTGACGCCCAACATGATCGGACAGCCGGCCGGTGAACAGCTGCGACCCGCCCCAGGCGAAGCCGTAGGCGCCGACAATCCAGCCGATGGCGGCGAGGTCCACCCCCTTCTGGAACAGAAATACCGGGAAAATGACCCAAACCAGCGCATCGACGAACTTTTCGACCAGTCCGGCCTGGCTGATGGCGGCCATGCGCCGGTCGCGCCAGGACATCAGCGTGAACACTTCCCAGGTCGTGGGGCTGTCGGAGATGTTGCGCGGATAGCGCGGACGATAGGCGCTGGCTTTGGCGGTGGCATGTGTGGCTGCCTCTGCCTTGGCCCAAGGCAGGGTATCGCGAACCCAGAACAGGGTCAGCACCAGCGCCGTGATCACAACGGTAAGTCCGAAGATCAGCAGCCCCAGCCTGACGCCGAAAGCCGTTGCGGCGTAACCGGTGACGATGCCCGCCACGCCGACGCCGACATAGCCGGCAAACTCATTGAGGCCGATGGTCAGCCCCCGCTGGTCAGCGCGGGTGATGTCGAGCTTGGAGGTCTGGGTCATTGACCATGCCAGGCCCTGATTGATGCCCAGGAGCACCGTTGCCGCGACGATCCAGTTCCAGTCGGGGGCGAAATAGATCATGAACGGGACAGGCAATGCCGCGATCCAGCCGAGCAGCAGGACGCGCTTGCGCCCGATCCGCTCGGAGAGCCGGCCAGCCACGAAGTTCAGCACGCCCTTGACTATGCCGAAGGCGACAACAAAGGCCGTCAGGAGGATGAAGGAGCCACGGGCAACGCCGAACTCGGCTTCGGCCAAGGCCGGCACGACCGTTCGCATCATGCCCAGGGCAAAGCCCACCAGCATGACCTGGAGGAGCTGATGGACAAATTGCGTCAGGTTCTCGCGGATGCCGCGGGTAAGTGTGTCTACAGTGTCGCCCGAAAATGTCGCACTATCGCTCATGCGGCGGTCTCCAGGAGTTGACTCAACATCATGATGGGACTCCGGCGAGCCGACCCTTGCGGTTCGACCTATGCTGATATATTCAATAATTTCATTGAATGATTGAGTGATACCCTGATGTCAAGTCCTTCGCCCAAGCTGGCCCTGTTCGAGCAGTTTGCCCTGGTCGCCAAGACGCTGGGCCACCCGCAGCGGCTTGAGCTGATCGAACAACTCGGCCAGGGGCCGCGCAGCGTCGACATGCTGGCGGAAAAAGTCGGGGCGCCTATCGCCAATATCTCGCAGCATTTGCAGTCGATGCGCCGCGCCGGGCTGGTCGCCGCAGAGCGCCAAGGCAAGTACGTCGTCTACAGGCTGGCCGACGCCAGTGTCCTGGCCGCCATGCAGGCCATCCAGCGGGTAGCCGAGAACAACCTGGCCGAGGTCGACCGGATCGTCCGCGGCTATTTCGGGCAGCGGGACAGCCTCGAGCCGATCACCCGCGAGGAACTGAGCGACCGTCTGCGTGACGGCATGGTCACCGTGCTCGACGTCCGACCTTCCGACGAATTTGCGCTCGGCCACTTACCGGGTGCGTTGAACGTGCCGCTTGACGAGCTCGACGCCCGCCTGTCCACGCTCGATCCGGACAAGGACATCGTTGCCTATTGTCGCGGCGCCTACTGCGTCATGTCATTCGAAGCGGTATCTCGACTTCGGGTGCGCGGCTTCAGGGCCAGACGCCTGGAAGAGGGCATGCCCGAATGGGCGGCCGCGGGCAACGCCGTCGCGTCGTGACCATACTGAGCGGAGAAATAGCAATCATGCAGCCCATGCACCGACAAGTCTTCCTGCTGGCGACCGCCCAAGCACTGTTTCAGATCGTGTCGGTGCTGGTGATGACCATTGGCGGCCTGGCTGGGAGCATCCTGGCGCCATCGCCGGAATGGGCGACCGCACCGATCGCGGCGATGTTCCTTGGCACCGCGGTGTCAACCGTGCCGGCTTCGATATGGATGACGCGGGTCGGCCGTCGGATTGGGTTCGTTGCTGGCGCGGGTCTTGGCACTTTGGGCGGCCTGCTCGCGGCCGCCGGCATGCTCACTTCCTCATTGACGCTGCTGTGTCTCGGCACGTTCCTCGCCGGGACCTATCAGGGCTTCGCGCAGTTTTATCGCTTCGCCGCCGCCGAAGTGGCCAGCAGTGCCTTCAAGCCGCGAGCAATATCGCTGGTGCTGGCCGGCGGCGTGGTCGCCGCGCTGGTCGGGCCGCTGCTGGCCCGCCTTGGCGGCGATCTGCTGCAGCCAGCCTATACTGCCTCGTTCCTGTTCCTGGCTGTCACATCCTTGCTGGCGGTGGGTGTCCTGTGGGGCGTCAACGTCCCCAGATCGGTTGATACGGCCGAGGACAAGGCCGCGGCCCGGCCGCTCAAGGACATCGTGCGGCAACCGACCTATCTTGTGGCTCTCTTTGGCGCGGTGACCGGCTATGGCGTCATGATCCTCGCCATGACCGCCACGCCGCTGGCCATGGTGCACCACAATCACGGCCTTGGCGCCACAGCCACTGTCATCCAGTTGCATGTACTCGGCATGTTCCTGCCGTCATTCTTCACCGGCTCGCTGATTGCCCGCTTCGGCGTGCTACGCATCATGTTTGCCGGCATTGTCCTGCTCACCGGACATGTGCTGTTCAGCCTCTCGGGCACCGGCTTTTATTCCTTTACTGCTGCTTTGATCCTGCTGGGGGTGGGCTGGAACTTCCTCTATGTCGGCGGTACCAACCTGCTCACCCGCACCTACCACACCGCCGAAAAGGGCAAGGCGCAGGCCACCAACGACCTCACGATCTTTCTCGTCGGCCTGCTCGCATCGCTCAGTGCCGGGGTGTTGCAGAACACTATCGGCTGGCAAAGCCTGAACCTGGCGATGCTGCCCTGGCTGGCCCTCGCTGCGCTGGCGATCATCTGGCTTGGTCGTAAAGGCGACCCGGCCGCGGTCGCTGCGGTCGCGTGAGCAAACCCCGCATGACGGGGCAGCCGTGGCCTCAGGTTCCAACTCGCGCCAGGCTCGCTCAAGTCGCCCTGTGCCGAATCCCGAGCTTGGCCAAGCGGTAGTCCAGGCTCGCCCGTGTCAGCTTGAGGTCGCGCGCGGCGGCGGAGACATTGCCACCGGTCCGCTCCAGCGCCGCCAGATAGGCGGCGCGCTCGATTTCATCGAATGATGTGGCGCCCTCCAGCGGGTCGACCGCGACGCTCTCGGTGAATGGTCGCTGGTTCAACTTTCCGTCCTTGGACAGGCGGACGGAAAACGGCGGCAGGAGTTCGGACCCGCTGAACAGGTGCACCACGTCAATGTGCCCGTCATTGTCGGCATAGACGGTGCCACGCTCGATCAGGTTCTGCAGCTCGCGGATATTGCCCGGATAGTCGTATTTGAGCAGCGCTTCGGTGGCGCGGCGCGTGAAGCCGCGGATCTGGCGACGATGACGTTCTGAATAGAACCGTAGGAAGTGCGCCATCAGCAGGGGGATATCATCACGCCGCTCGCGCAGCGGCGGGATGATCACCGGGAAGACGCAGAGGCGAAAATAGAGGTCCTGCCGCAGCCGGCCCTGGGTAACTTCGGCGGCCAGATCGACATTGGAGGCGGCTACGATACGCACATTCACCGGAATGGTCTTGCTGCCGCCGACGCGCTCGATCTCGCGTTCCTGCAGGGCTCGCAACAGCTTGCCCTGCGCCGAATAGGCCAGCGACGACACCTCGTCGAGAAACAGCGTGCCGCCGGCAGCACGCTCGAAATAGCCGGGCCGCGAACTGGTGGCGCCGGTATAGGCGCCTTTCTCGACACCGAAGAGCTCGGATTCCACCAGATTGTCGGGAATGGCGGCGCAGTTGATGGCGACGAAGGGGCCGTCGGCGCGCGGGCTCAGTTCGTGCAGCTGGCGCGAGAACAACTCCTTGCCGACGCCGGACTCGCCGACAAACAGCACAGTGGCGTCGGTGACCGCCACTTTCTGCAACAGGTGGCGCGTGCGCATGAAGGCGGCGGACACGCCGACGGCGACATTGCCGGTGGCGTCGGGTGCGGGTTCGCCTTCGACATGACGCGTCTCGGGCATTTGCGCTGACGGATAGGTGCGACGGTTCTTCCAGTGCAGGCCGAAATATTCGCGCTCGGGTGCGTCCTTCTCCCAGGCCTCGGCATTCTGCCCGATGACCGTGCAATGCTTGGCACCCATGCCGGCGCATTCGGTCTCGCGGAAAATCACAGGCTTGCCGAAGAGCTTGCTGGTGTAGCCGGATGGATAGCCTGTCTGCATCCAGCAGACGGGCTGGGTGGAGACGCCATAGCTGGCCAGATGCTCGGCGGCTTCGGAGGAATCGTCCCACAGGAATTCACCGAAGTAGGTTCCCCTGTCGCTGTCGAACTCGAAATGCTTGGTCGTGACCTTGACGAACCCTTCGAGCGTGTGGACGCGCGGTCCCGCGGCCAGGGCGTGGGTCAGGTCTTCCTGCGGCCAGCGCTTCTGGATCAGCTCGGCGTCGCGCACACCCTGCATATAGCCGATGCGCATGAACATGGCGCGGGCCGTGTCGGTGCCGAAGGCGTCGATGATCTCCTCGCGGATGCGACCCAGCACGGAGGATTGCATCAGCACCACGCGCTGGTCGTTGAGCCAGATGCGGCCGTCGCCGAGGGCGAAATGCAGCACCTCGGTCAGGTCCTCAAAGGTGGGGGCGGCGCCGGTCCCCAGTTCGCTGCTGGCGCCACGGGCAAGAATGCCGCTGGCGCGGCGCGACGCTTCCGCCAGTGAGATCAGCCGGTCAGCCTTGTTCATGATGATCCTCCCTGCACATAGAATTCATGATTTCATGAAATTCGCCAGAGAATTCTCCTGAAATAATGCGAACCTTGCTTTTGTCAGCCCAGATAGACCGTGCAGCAGCCAAGGCGATCGACCGGGGCGAATACTGCGCAAGTGTCTGCCGGCGCTCGGTTTTGGCGGTGGACATCTGCGCTTCTGCGGCTCTCGGTCGCGTCTGGCACGGCCCTTGCAGTTGAACTGGCAAGCCCGTTTGAGGAAGCGGGCGTGGGAGGACATCGACCAATCTGGTCTACGTGACGGCCAATGCGACGGCGGGAAACCGCCAGTTCGCGAGCGCTAACGGCTTGCCTGATGGCAGGCCTCGCCACTCCCACGTCCAGTCCCCTCGATACGGCAAGCCGGCACAAGCCGGTCCGAGGAACATGGCCGCATTGCCGGCATGAGGAGGAACACGACATGAATATCCAGAGCCCAAATTTCATCGCGGTTGAACGCTGGACCGGCAAGGCGTTGTTCAGCGACTGGCAGGTCACTGCCGGCGGCATGGTGGATGTGCGCGATCCAGCCACCGATGCGCTGCTGGCCAGTGTCGGCCTGGGCAGACCCGCCGATATCGCCCGCGCCGCTGCCGAAGCCCGGCAGGCACAGCGCGCCTGGGCCAAGACCCTGCCCACCGCCCGTGCCGCCATCCTCAACAAGGCGGCGGACCTGCTGGTCGCCAATGGCGAGGAACTGATCGGCTGGATCATGCGCGAAAGCGGCTCCATCCAGCCCAAGGCCAGCATCGAGATCGAACATGGCGCGCTGTTCATCCGCCATGCAGCGGGCCTCGCGACGCAACCGACCGGGCTGGTGCTGTCAGGCTTCGACGATCGCACCAACTATGCCAAGCGCGTGCCGCATGGCGTGGTCGGCGTGATCTCGCCGTTCAACTTCCCGCTGGTGCTGTCGGTCCGCGCCATTGCCGCGGCGCTGGCGCTCGGCAATGCCGTCGTCCACAAGCCCGATCCCCGCACCGCGATCAGTGGCGGGATCATCATTGCCCGCATTTTCGAGGAAGCCGGCCTGCCCAAGGGCGTGCTGCAGATCGTGCCGGGCGGCGCCGATGCCGGCGAGGCGCTCTGCACCGATCCCAATATCGCCATGGTGTCCTTCACCGGCTCGGCACGGGGCGGTTCCAAGGTGGGTGAGCTCTGCGGCAAGCATCTCAAGAAGGTGCAGCTCGAACTGGGCGGCAAGAATGCGCTGATCGTGCTCGACGATGCCGACCTCGACATCGCCGCCTCAAATGCCGCCTGGGGTGCCTTCCTGCACCAGGGCCAGATCTGCATGGCCACCGGGCTGATCCTCGCTCATGAATCGATCGCCGAAGCCCTGACCGAAAAGCTGGTCACCAAGGCCAGCCACCTGCCGGCCGGCGATCCGTCCTCGGGTCGTGTCGCGCTTGGTCCGATCATCTCCGACGGTCAGGTCGCCACCATCCAAGCCATTGTCGATGACGCTGTCGCCAAGGGGGCAAAACTCCTCGCCGGTGGCACCCATGACGGGCGCTTCTATGCCGCTACCGTGCTCGATGGCGTCAAGCCGGGCATGCGCGCCTTCGAAGAGGAAATCTTCGGACCCGTAGCCTGCATCGTGCGCTTCGGCTCGGACGCGGAAGCCATCGAAATCGCCAATATGTCGGAATATGGCCTGGCCGCCGGGGTGATCTCGGCCGCTACCGGCCGCGCCCTGGCGCTGGGCGAACAGCTCAATGTGGGCCAGTTGCACATCAACGACCAGACGGTCAATGGCGGCCCCTTCGCCCCCTTCGGCGGCCGCGGCAAATCGGGCAATGGCAGCCGCATTGGCGGGCCGGCGGACATCGAGGAATTCACTCAGTGGATGTGGATTTCGGTCAAGGACCAGGCCACCGCCTACCCGTTCTGATCCACCTATTCGAAGGAATGCTGCCATGAACCTTTCAGGCAAGACCATCGTCGTTACCGGTGCCTCCTCGGGCATTGGCGGGGAAGTTGTCCGGCTCGCCCGCGTCTCGGGCGCCCGCGTCATCGGCCTCGACCGCAATGACCCCCTCATCACGCTGGACGGCTTCGTCAAGGCCGATCTGGGTGATCCCGCCAGCATCGATGCGGCTATCGCCGCTTTGCCGGAGACATTCGACGGGCTGGTCAATGCGGCCGGCGTTCCCGGCACAGCCCCGAGCGAACTGGTCGGGCGGGTGAACTATCTCGGCCTGCGCCACCTGACGGAGGGCGTGATTGACCGGCTGAAGCCGGGGAGTTCGATCGTCAACTTCGCCTCGGTGTTGGGCGGCGAGTGGCAGCAGCGGCTGGCCCTGCACAAGGCCCTGGCTGATGTCGATGGCTTCGCCGAAGGCGAAGCGTGGCTGGCGGCCAATCCCGTGCCACAGGACACCTGCTACCAGTATTTCAAGGAAGCGCTGATCGTCTGGACCTACGCGCAGGCCCAGCGCTGGTTCCTCGAATTCGACATCCGCATGAACTGCGTCGCGCCGGGACCGGTCTTCACCCCCATCCTGGGCGACTTCGTCACCATGCTGGGCGAGGAACGCGTGGCCAATGACGCGCCGCGCATGAAACGCCCCGGCTTTGGCGACGAGATCGCGCCGCCGGTGACCTTCCTGCTCTCCGATGCCGCCCGCTGGATCAACGGCATCAACCTGCCGATCGATGGCGGGCTGGCTTCAACCTACATCTGAGGAGGACGCACCATGTCCAAGGAACAGCTCGACTTCATCCTCAAGATCAGTGCTGAAAACCCGCCACCTGCCAATGCCACGCCGCCGCAATTGCGCGAGTGGTTCGAGGCGATCAATGCCCAGACGCCGATTGCCGATGGCGCGATGATCGAGACCATCTCGGTGGGCCCCTGCCCCGCCGAACTGATCCGGCTGCCCGGCGGCGACGAGAGCCGGCTAGTGATCTACTACCACGGCGGCGGCTTCCTCTTCGGCTCGCCCCGCTCGCATCGTACTGTGGCGACTCATCTCGCCAAGGCAAGCGGCGCCACGGTGCTGAGTGTCGATTATCGACTGGCGCCCGAACATCCGGCACCGGCCGCCCATGACGATTCCTATGCAGCCTATCTGTGGGCGCTTGAACATGGCTATGCCCCGGCATCGGTCGTGCTGAGCGGAGACTCTGCGGGCGGCAACCTGGCGCTGGCCGTAGCGGTGCGCGCCCGCGACAGCGGTGTGAGGCTGCCGGCGTGCCTGGTGCTGATGTCACCGGCACTGGATCTGGCAAGCGAGGGCGAGTCACACCGCACGATGGCTGACGCGCCATTGGTCAACCGCGAGCTGATGGGCCTGTTCAACATGGTCTATGTCGGCGCCGGCGACCTGCGCTCGCCCAAGGTCACGCCGTTTTATGGCGATGTTTCGGGCCTGCCGCCGGTGCTGGTGCATGTGGGTTCGTGGGAGCTCCTGCGCGACGACAGCGTCACCATAGCCGCCCGCATCAATGCATCAGGTGGCAATGCCGAACTCAAGGTTTGGGAAGGCATGTGCCACTCCTGGCAGCTCTTCGCGCCCATGCTGGAGGAAGGCATGGCCTCGATCCAAGAGGCCGGCGACTTCGTCCGGCGGCACGCCGCCTGACACTCGACTGACGCGGTTCGGTTGGGAGGCCGGCCCGCAACACGCTCAAAATCCAGGGAGGAAACCATGAGCATATACAAGACCCTTAGCAGCAGGGGCGTCACCCGGCGCAGCTTTATCAAGACGGCGGGAGTTGTCGCGGGCGGCGCAGCAGCAGCGCTGACCCTTCCGGCTAGCGTGCGCTCGGCCTTTGCCCAGGGCGACGAGGTGATCCGCGTCGGCTTTATCGGGCCCCGTTCCGGTCCGCTCGGCGTGTTCGGCGAAGGCGACCCCTTCCTCATTGAGCAGTTCAACCGCAACATGGCCGACGGCGTGCAGGTCGGCGACAAGCGCTATGGCATCCAACTGGTGCTGGCCGACACTCAGTCCGATCCGGTGCGGGCAAGCCAGGTCGCCAAGGACCTGATCAATGGCGAGGCCATCGACCTGATGCTGGCGTCTTCGACGCCCGAAACCGTCAATCCGGTGGCCGACGCCTGCGAGGCGGCGGGGGTGCCCTGCCTCACCACAACGGCACCATGGGAGGCCTTCTATTTCGGCCGCGGCGCCAAGCCGGGCGAGCCCTCCCCATTCAAGTGGACCTACCACTTCTGCTTTGGCGTGGGCAATTTCGCCAAGCTCTATGCCGACCAGTGGAGCAAGGTAGAAACCAACAAGAAAGTGGGCGTGCTGCTGCCCAACGATGCCGATGGTGGCGCCATCCGCGGCCTGCTGCTGCCCGAACTGGAAAAGGCCGGCTTCACCATTGTTGATCCCGGTCCGTATGAAAACGGCACTGCCGACTTCTCCACCCAGATCAACCTGTTCCGTGACGAAGGCTGCGAAATCTTCAACACCTTCCCGTTCCCGCCGGATTTCCCGGTATTCTGGCGGCAAGCGGCGCAGAAGGGCCTGGCCCAGCAGATCAAGATCTGCCAGCTCGCCAAGGCCGGCCTGTTCCCCGCCGAACTCGAAGCCATGGGTTCGCTGGGCTATGGCCTGCATGCTGGCGCTTATTGGCACAAGGACTTCCCCTTCAGCTCCCCCTCGACCGGCCTCAGCAGCCGGGTGATCGCCGAAGGCTACGAAGCGATGGTTGGCAAACAATGGAACCAGCAGGTGGGCGCCAATGCCTCGCTGCTCGATGCCGCCGTCGCCGCACTCGCCAGTTCGGGCAACCCCAAGGACAAGGCCGCGCTGGCGCAGGCACTGTCCGTGCTCAAGACCGAGACGGCTGTTGGCCTGGTCGACTTCACCAGCGGCCCGGTGCCCAATTGCGCCACGACTGGCGTGGTGGGCGTGCAATGGGTCAAGGCCAAGGAAGGTCCTTGGGAATTCGATCTGCCCATCGTCTCCAATGCCGATAATCCCTTCGTGCCGACCACTGGCGCGATGACCGCCTATACGGTCCAGGGCTGAGCCATGAGCGAAGAACCGGCAATGGTCCAGCCGATGCTCGAGGGCCGCGGCATCGACAAGAGCTTTGGGGCTTTCAAGGTACTCAAAGCCGTCGATTTAGCAGTCGCATCGGGCGAGGCGGTGGGCATTGTCGGTCCCAATGGCGCCGGCAAGACCACACTGTTCGGAGTATTGGCGGGGGCTCTCCTCCCCACCGCCGGAACAGTGCGGTTCGCCGGCGCCGATCTGACCGGCACAGGAGCTGCAGCCCGGTGCCGGTCAGGCATTGCGCGCACCCACCAGGTGCCGCGGCCATTTCTGGGCATGTCGGTGTTCGAGAACGCGCTGACCGCAGCGCAATTCGGCGCCGGCCTCAGTGGCAGCGCCGCCGAGGACTGCGCAGCCGAAGCGCTGGAGCGCACGGCCCTGCTGAACCATGCCAACCGGCCGGCCGCCGCCCTGGGTCTGCTCGACCGCAAGCGGCTCGAACTGGCGCGGGCACTGGCGACGCGACCACGGGTGATCCTGCTCGACGAGATCGGCGGCGGACTGACCGAGGCGGAGCTGGGCCTGCTCATCACGCTGATCGGCCAGCTCAAGGCCGATGGGCTCACCATCGTGTGGATCGAGCACATCCTGCATGCGCTGCTCAAGGTGATCGACCGGCTGGTCTGCATGAGCGCTGGGGCCGTCATCGCCGAGGGAGGACCCGACGCAGTCATGGCCGATCCGGAAGTCCGGCGGGCCTATCTTGGAGGGAGCTTGTGATGACCATGCTGACCGTCAACAATCTGGTGGCGGGGCATGGCCTGCTGACGGCGGTCCGCGACGTCTCGTTCAGCGTCGCGGCCGGCGAGGTGCTCGGCATCATCGGAGCCAATGGCGCGGGCAAGACCACGCTATTCCGCACTCTCGCCGGGGTGCACCCGGCCAGTTCCGGCAGCATCGTGCTTGATGGGGTCGATGTGACGGACCTCAGGCCCTCTCGGCGTGTCGCCAGCGGCATCGCCATGGTGCCCGAGGGGCGGCGGCTGTTCGTTGACATGACGGTGCGGGAGAACCTGCAGGTCGCCGGGGAAAATGGCCGCTCCGGCGCCTGGACGCTATCGACTGTTCTGGAGGCGCTGCCGGTGCTGGCGCCGCTGCTCGATGTGGTGACCGGCGGGCTCTCCGGCGGCCAGCGCCAAGCCGTGGCGATCGGGCGGGCGCTGATGAGCAATCCCCTGGTGCTGCTGCTCGATGAGGTGTCGCTTGGCCTGTCACCGGTGGCGATCGAGGGGCTCTACAAGCAACTGGCCGGGCTCAAGGGGCGCGGCGATACGGCGATGATCGTGGTGGAACAGGATCTCGATCGCGCCATGACGTTTTCCGACCGGGTAATCTGCATGCTCGAAGGGCGCATTGCGCTTGAGGGTGAGCCGCAGGTGCTCTGCAAGCAGGCGATTACGGACGCCTATTTTGGACTGGCGCATGGGGAGATGGCGCATGCTTGATGCATTGATCCAAGGCATCCTGCTCGGCGGTTATTACGCTATCCTCGCAGCGGGATTGTCGCTGATGTTCGGCGTCGTCCGCTTCATCAACCTGGCGCATGGCGACCTCGCCATTTACGGCGCCTACCTGGTGCTGTTCGCCGTCGAAGTGCTCGGGCTTTCGCCCTGGGTCGCAGTCGCCTCAGTCGTACCTGTCATGGCGCTGCTCGGCTGGCTACTGCAGGCAACGCTGTTCGCGCGCACCATCAAGGGCGGGTTCCTGTTGCCGTTGCTGACGACGTTCGGGCTCGGCGCCGTGTTGCAGAACGGCATGTTCGGCCTCTTCGGTTCCGATACCAAATCGCTCGGCAATCATATCGGCAACCTGTCGTGGGCGAGTTGGCAATTACCCGTCGGCATCAGCGTAGGCCAATTGCCGGTCATCACCTTCGCGGTGGCGGTGGCGGTGCTGGGGTCGCTGCAGCTCGTGCTGAGCTTTTCCAAACTCGGCCGCGCTATCCGGGCCACATCAAGCGATCCGGAGGCCGCCGAACTTAGCGGCATCGATGCGCGCGCGGTGCATCGGGCCGCTGCCGCTATCGCCGTGGCATTGGCCGGATTGGCGGGCGCTTTCCTTGCCATGCGGGCGCTGATCAATCCCTATGCCGGCCCAACGCAATTGATCTTCGCCTTCGAGGCGGTGGTCATCGGCGGCATCGGTTCGCTCTGGGGCACGCTGGTTGGCGGCATCGTGCTGGGTGTGGCGCAGAGTTTTGGCGCGACCATTTCCGCGCAGGGCTTCCAACTGGCGGGACACCTGGTGTTCCTGGGCGTGCTGGGCGGGCGGCTCTATCTGGCGCATAGCCGCAATCTGGGCGGGTGGCGCGGCGTATTGGGGATGCCCGCGCTACCGCTGAAATCGGCCACGCAATTGAAAAAGGTAACCAGCGAGGGCCGGTCATGACCACTTATGCCGTTGAGCGCTGGACCCGTTCGGGGCGTGTGACGGTCGGGGCGGCCGCAGGGGTGCTACTCGTCCTGGCGCTGTTGCCCACGCTGGCCACTGGTCTCGTCATCGACAAGCTGACGACGCTGTTCATCTACATCCTGCTCGCGGTGATGTGGAATCTGCTGGCCGGCTATGCCGGGCTGGTGTCGGTGGGTCAGCAGGCCTTCTTCGGCGTGGGTGGTTATCTGGCGCTGCGGCTGGTCGATGCCGGGATGACACCCTATCTGGCGTTGATCGTCGGCGCCGTCGGGGCCGGTCTCGTCGCCATCCCGATCTCGACTTTCGCACTGCGCCTCAAAGGCGGCGAATTTGCCATTGCCATGTGGGTCATCGCAGAGGTCCTGCGCATCGTGGTGATGTTCGACCCGCTGGTGCAGGGAGAAACCGGCACCTCGCTCCTGGCCCTCAACGCCTTCGACCCGGACTTGCGGCGCAATCTCACCTATTGGCTGGGCCTGGGCGCCCTGGCCCTGATGCTCTCGGCTACAATGTGGTTGCTGCGCAGCCGCATCGGCGCTGCTGCGCAGGCCATCCGCGACGACGAGGAGGCCGCCGCCTCCATCGGCATCGATGTGATGCGGGTCAAGCAGATCATCTTCGTGTTGGCGGCGTTCGGTTGCGCGCTGGCCGGCACCATCTGGCTGGCCAGCGCCATCACCTTCCTGCCGCGCACCAACTTTGGCGTGCAGTGGACCGTGTTCATGCTGTTCATGGTGCTGGTGGGCGGCCTCAAGACCTTCGAGGGCCCCATTATCGGGGCGATCATCTTTTTCCTCCTGCAGGAAGTGTTCGGCGACCTGGGTGTCTGGTACCTGACCGGGCTCGGCGTCATCGCGGTCGGCTTTGCCCTTTACCTGCCCGATGGGCTGTGGGGCACCTGGCGGCAGCGCACCGGCATTGATCTGTTGTCCGGTGGGGTCATGCTCAAGAATCCGGTCACCGTTAAGCGGGCGACTTAGCGCTGGGACGCTCATCGGGACTGGCCACCCATGGTCGTCGCGGTGCCGGGGCGCTGCGCCCTGACAAGGTTATCCACCACCCATGCGTGACTTGACTCCACGAACGTCGCCATCGTATGACATCGGTGTCATGACATCGGTGTCATAAACTGAGCGTGACGATCCGGAGGGTTCAATGGCAACCATATACGACGTGGCAAAAGCCGCGAACGTGTCCCCCAAGACGGTCAGCCGCGTGCTGAATGGCGACGCGCCCGTCGGCGACAAGACGCGCGATGCGGTGAACGCTGCCATGGCCGAGCTGGGCTATGTGCCGTCCAATGCCGCCAGGATGATGCGGTCGAACCGCTCCGGCCTGATCGGCCTGATCACCGGCGCCATCTCGGCAACAACCGAGAATGTGCAGGTTGCCGGCCTGCCGGAATTGATGCTGGTACAGGGCATCCAGCAGATTATCGGTCTCAGCGGCAAGACGCTGATGATTGCCGACACGGGTGGCCGCCTCGATCGCGTGCCGGGATTGATCGATACTTTCGTGCGCCATCGCGTCGAAGGCCTGATCTATGTCGCCGAATACCACCAGAAGGTGCAATTGCCGCGGCTGCCCGATGACGTGCCGATGGTGCTGGCCAATTGTTTTGATGACGTGGGCACGCCCGCCGTCTTGCCCGATGACCGGCGCGGCCAGCACGATCTGGTCAAACGCCTGATCGCCGGTGGACACGAGCGCATCGCCTACCTGACCCTGCGCGAAGACATCGTCGCCACCGGCCTGCGCAAGGCCGGCTATCGCGACGCCCTCAACGAGGCGCGCCTGCCCTACGATCCAGCACTGGTGCAGTGCGGCGAACTGGCGAGCCCGGAAGGCGAGACGCAGGTGCTGTGGGATGCGATTGACCGCATGCTGCGCCTGCCCGTGCCCCCGACCGTTTTCTGCTGTGGCAATGACCGGCTGGCACTCAAGGTCTATGGCATCCTGCGCTCGCGCGGCATGCTGGTGCCGAGCGAAATATCGGTGGCCGGCTATGACAACTACCGCGTCATCGCCGAGACGCTCTATCCGCCGTTGACCACGGTGGAGCTCCCCTACACGGCCATGGGTGTGCGCGCGGCGCAGCGCCTGATCGGCCTGATTTCCGGCGAAGGCCGGGAAGACCCGGCCCCGTCGATCGTCGCGGGCCCGGTCCAGTGGCGCGGGTCGGTCACCGACCGCCGCCCAACAAACGTCTCGCAGCTCAAAATCGTCAGGGAGGAATAACGAATGAGCAAATTCACAACTATAGCCGGGGTGCTGCTGGGCAGCGCGCTGCTGAGCAGTACGGCAATGGCACAGACGGAACTATCGCTGTGGTATCACGGCGCCGGCAATGAAGTTGAAGCCAAGATCATCAACCAGATCGTCAGCGACTTCAACGGCAGCCAGGCCGACTGGACCGTGAAGCTCGAGAGCTTCCCGCAGGCCGCCTACAATGACAGCGTCGTCGCTGGTGCACTGGCCGGCAACCTGCCCGACATCCTCGATGTCGATGGGCCTGTCATGCCGAACTGGGCCTGGTCGGGCTATATGCAGCCGCTCACCATCGATGAAACCAAAATCGCCGAATTCCTGCCCGGTACCAAGGGCATGTGGGATGGCAAGCTGTACTCGATCGGCCTGTGGGACGCAGCGGTGGCGCTCGTCACGCGCAAGTCAATCCTCGAGGAACTCGGGCTGCGGACGCCGACGGTGGACGAGCCCTGGACCAAGGACGAGTTCATGGCCGCGCTGGACGCCGCCAAGGCCTCGGGCAAATATGAATTTGCCTTCGACCCGGGCATGGCCTGGACGGGCGAATGGTACCCCTATGCCTTCTCGCCTTTCCTGCAGAGCTTTGGTGGCGATATCATCGACCGCACCAGCTACACAACAGCCGAAGGCGTCCTCAATGGCGAAGCTGCCATCGAATTCGGCAACTGGTGGCAGAGCCTGTTCACCGAGGGCTACGCGCCACTGGCGCAGGACCCGGCCGACCGCGATTCCGGCTTCGCCAATGGCAAGTATGCCTTCTCCTGGAATGGCAACTGGGCGGCGCTTGGCACGCTGAGCGCGTTCGAAGACGCCATCTTCCTGCCGGCGCCCGATTTCGGCAACGGCCCCAAGATCGGCGCCGCGTCCTGGCAGTTCGGCGTCTCGGCAAAGTCCGAACACCCTGAGGGTGCTTCAGCCTTTATCGAGTTCGCCCTGCAGGACAAATATCTGACGGCCTTCTCCGATGGCATCGGCCTGATCCCGCCCACCCCGGCCTCGGCAGCCGCCTCTATCAACTACACGGCTGACGGCCCGATGGAGGTCTTCTACGAACTGTCGGCCAAGCAGGCGCTGGTCCGTCCGGTAACCCCCGGCTACGTCGTCGCGGCCAAGGTGTTCGAGAAGGCTATCGCCGACATCGCTAATGGCGCTGACGTCGGCGAGACCCTGGATGCTGCCGTCGACGAGATCGATGCCGATATCGAAAAGAATGGCAATTACGGCTTCTAGGGCAGACCCCTCTGGTCCTGGAGGGATCCCGGCTTCGGCCGGGGTCCCATAACCGAAACAGGCGGCAATCATGGCTTCCAAATTCACCCGCTCAAATCGCGTCGGCTGGTCGATGGCTGGCCCCGCGGCCGTGCTGATGGCGATCTTCGTGGTGTTGCCCTTTATCTTCGCCATCGGGCTGAGCTTCACCAACCAGCGCCTGATTTCGCCCAATCCCACACAGTTTGTCGGGCTCGCCAACTACGAGCAGTTGCTCGGCGTGGGCGTGCTGACGCTGGAGCCGGAGCGCGACGCGGCCGGGGCGGCGGTTCGAGACGATGCGGGTGCTCTCGCCTATCCGTCGCTGCGCAGCTTCACGCGCAACAATGACCAGTATCCGCAATATGACGGCATGCGCGAATGGTTCAGTTTCGACATTGGCGAGAACCGCGTCTTCGTGCTGGGTCGCGACATTGTCTTCCTCAAGGCGCTGATCAATACCGTCATCTTCGTGCTTATCGTCGCGCCGGTGCAGGGTGGTCTGGCGCTGGGCCTAGCCTTGCTGATCAACCAGAAGCTGCGCGGCATCAACCTGTTCCGCGCCATCTACTTCATGCCGGTGGTGGTCTCGATCGTCGTGGTGTCGCTGCTCTGGCGCTTCATCTATGACGGCAATAGCGGCCTGCTGAACAACCTGCTCGGGGCCGCCACCTTTGGCGCATTCCCACGCATCGACTGGCTGGGTAATCCCGGCACGGCGCTGGGCTCGATCATTGCCATGTCGATCTGGCAGGCGGTGGGCTTCCATATGGTGATCTGGCTTTCGGGCCTGCAGACCATCAGCCCCACCCTCTACGAAGCCGCGGCCATCGAAGGCGCATCGCCCTGGCAGACGTTCCGCTATGTCACCTGGCCGGGGCTGCGCAACACTGCTGTGCTGGTGCTGATCGTGATCACCATGCAGGCCTTCTCGCTGTTCAGCCAGATCGACGTGATGACCGGCGGCGGACCGCTCGACTCCACTCAGACCATCGTCTTCCAGGCCGTCGAACGCGGCTATGGCAAGCAGGACATTTCTGGCGGTTCGACCATCTCGGTGGTGCTGTTCGTCATCGTGCTCTCGATCTCGTTCATCCAACGCTGGCTTACCCGGGAGAAGACGTGATGGCCGCCATAACCTCGGACAACCACGGCCTGCGCCTCGCCGCGCGCTATGCGGTGCTGGTCCTGATCGCGGTGATCTTCATTTTCCCACTGATCTTCATGCTGATGTCGAGCCTCAAGCCAGACCAGCAACTGCTGACCGATACCGAAAGCCTGCGCGCCTTCCTGCCGGTGGGCGATATCTCACTCGACAATTATTTTGCGGCCTTCCGCCGCGCGCCGGTGGGGCTTTTCGTGTTCAATTCGGTGCTGGTCACCGGGCTGACCGTGCTGCTCTCGCTGGTGGTCTGCTCACTGGCCGCCTTCGCCTTTGTCTTTGTCGACTGGCGCGGCCGCGAGCTGGTGCTGACGCTGATCCTTGCCACCCTCATCGTGCCGTTCGAAACCATCGCCATTCCGCTGCTGCTGATCTCGGCCAACCTGCCCTGGATCGGGCTGGAAGGCGTCACCCGCGGCTGGCTCAATTCCTACCAGGTGCAGATCGTCCCCTTCGTCGCCGATGGCCTGACGATTTTCCTGTTCGTGCAGTATTTCAAGGATCTGCCGGGAGAACTGATCGAGGCGGCGCGCGTGGAAGGCGCCAGCTGGTGGCAGATCTATCGCCGGGTGGTCATGCCATTGGCCGGCCCCGTCCTGGCCACGGCGGCGATCCTCAAGTTCCTCGCCATGTACAACCAGTATCTGTGGCCGCTCATGGTGGTGCAGCAGGAGCGGTATCGTCCGGTGATGGTGGGGCTGCAGTACTTCTTCCAGCTCAACCGCGCCTGGGGCGAGATCATGGCCTATCTCTCGCTGATCACCGTTCCGGTGCTGGCCTTCTACCTGTTCCTGCAACGCGCATTCATTGCCTCGATCGCCTCGACCGGCGTCAAGGGCTGACGGAGTTCATTATGGTCATCGCACTCAAAGACAAGTGGATCTGGGACAGCTGGTATGCCCATGACGGCACCCGCTGGCACGGCTTTTTCCTCCAGGCGGACAAGAGCCTGGGCGATCCTGACCTGCGTCACTTCAATGTGTCCCAGGGCCACGCGGTCTCCGACGACCTGGTCAACTGGACGCATCTGGGCACCATTCTCAAGCCCAGCTCCGGCCCGGCCTGGGATGACTACACAACCTGGACAGGCTCGGTGGTGCAGGGCGACGACGGCCTCTGGCACCTGTTCTATACTGGCTCGACGCGCGCCGAGGACGGCCTCTACCAGCGCATCGGCCATGCGACATCGACCGATCTGCACAACTGGGAGCGCGTCGGCGATGGCTTCTGCCTCGACCTGGTCGGACCAAGTGCCGGACACTACGAGGCGGCCCATGCGGCCGGTCACTGGCATGACCGCGCCATGCGCGACCCCTGGGTGATGCGCGATCCGGCAGGATCGGGTTGGCTGATGTATTTCACCGCCCGCGTGCCCGGGGTGAGCGAGCCCAATGGCGGCGGCGCCATCGGCTTTGCCACCTCGCCGGACTTGATGACCTGGACATTGCAACCGCCGGTGTTTTCGGGCGGCTTCGGCCAGCTCGAGGTGCCGCAGGTCTTTAGCGTCGGGGACAAGTGGTACTGCCTGTTCTGCACCTCGGGCAGCCACTGGTCCGAGAGCTACAAGGCCAGCAATCCGCAGAGCCCTGTCACCGGCAACCACTATCTGATTGCCGACAGCCCACGCGGGCCCTGGACCGTGGCGCCGGGGCCGTTCTTCGACGGCGCCGAACCCTGCCGGCGCTATGCCGCGCGGATCGTGCCGACCGCGGACGGCCTGCGCATCCTGGGTTTTGCCGACAATGGCAAGGCCGATTTCGGCGGTTACGTCATGGATCCCGAAGCCGTCGTCGTCGGCAGCGACGGCCTGCTCTCGGTGGTCCCTATCGCAAAGGCAGCGGAGTAAAGCCATGGCACGGGTATCGCTTTCAGGCATCAAGAAGAACTATGGCGGCGTCGAAATCATCAAGGGTGTCGATATCGACATCGCCGATGGTGAGTTCACCGTGTTTGTCGGCCCCTCGGGCTGCGGCAAATCCACCTTGCTGCGCATGATCGCGGGGCTCGAGGATATTTCGGACGGTACGCTGACCATCGGGGAGCGGGTGGTCAACGACCTGCCGCCCAAGGATCGCAGCATTGCCATGGTGTTCCAGAGCTATGCCATTTTCCCGCATATGACGGTGCGCGAGAACCTGGCCTTCGGCCTAACCATCGCCAACGCCCCCAAGGCGGAAAAGGACGCAAAAGTCGCCGAAGCCGCCCGCATCCTGCAGATGGAGCATCTGCTGGAGCGTCGGCCCAGCCAGCTTTCGGGCGGGCAGCGGCAGCGTGTCGCTATCGGCCGGGCCATCGTGCGCAAGCCGGGTGTCTTCCTGTTCGATGAGCCGCTATCCAATCTCGACGCGGCGCTGCGCGTCGACATGCGCATGGAGCTGTCCAAGCTCCATGCCGATCTCGGCGCCACGATGATCTACGTCACACACGACCAGGTCGAGGCGATGACGCTGGCCGACAAGATCGTCGTGCTCAATGCCGGCATCGTGCAGCAGGTGGGTTCGCCGCTCGA
Organism: Devosia sp.; assembly: GCF_014860165.1. GTDB lineage: Bacteria > Pseudomonadota > Alphaproteobacteria > Rhizobiales > Devosiaceae > Devosia. Next base: position 93,867 of record NZ_JACZKG010000086.1, on the reverse strand, counting down.
ACTCTATCATCGGCCGGCCAACATCTTCGTGGCGGGATTCATCGGTTCGCCCAAGATGAACTTCCTCAAGGTTCGTGTCGAAGCGGTCGATGCCACTTCTGTCACCGTAGGTTCGGCTGACATCGGAAAACTCGTCCTGCCCAGGGCCAACGCGACCGCAAAGGTCGGCGATGAGGTCACCATCGGCATGCGACCGCATCATCTGACGGTGGGCGGCGCACAGGACATAACCGGCCGGGTTGTGCTGGTGGAACGGCTGGGCAATGAGACGCTTGCCGCCGTTGTCCTTGGCTCCGGCCAACAGATCATCGCTGCTTTGCCGGGAGATATCGACGTGGCGCCCGGCCAGGAGCTGCACCTGGCGACACAGGCTGACCGTGCCAGCCTGTTTCTTGCCAATGGCCTGGCGGCATAGCGGCGCCAGGACCATAGCTGGCGGTATTACGCCTCTATCGGCTCTCTTCGAGCTCGATGAGCGTGCCATCGAAATCCTTGGGGTGGAGAAACAGGACCGGCAGGCCATGGGCGCCCGTCCTGGGCGTGCCGTCGCCCAGCACGCGCGCGCCGTCTGATGTGAGTGTCGCGGCGGCGGCACTGATGTCGGCTACCTCGAAGCAGATGTGGTGCATGCCTCCGGCAGGGTTCTTGGCCAGGAAAGCCGATATGGGCGAGGCCTCGCCCAGCGGCTCGAGCAGTTCGACCTTGGTATTGCCGGTATCGATGAAGACGACGGTGACGCCGTGCTCGGGCAGAGCCTGCGGGGGACCGACATGGGCACCGAGCAGGTCGCGATATTTCGCGGCTGCGGCAGCGAGGTCCGGGACCGCGATGGCGATGTGGTTGAGGCGGCCGATCATGTCGCTCGCCCAGGCATGCTGCCCGCTCCCTCGCACCAGACCATCATCGATTGCTCAGCCTTCCCTCGATCTGGCTCAACACAGAGAATGCTGCGCTCAGCACGTTGGTGCCGGGGCCGAAAATGCCGGCGACGCCGCAATCGAACAGGAATTCATAGTCCTGCTCGGGGATGACGCCGCCGACGATGACGGTGACCTCGCCCAGATCGCGATCCCGCAGCGCCTGGATCAGTTCGGGCACCAGCGTCCGGTGGCCGGCGGCCAGCGAGGAGACGCCGACCGCATCGACCTTGAGTTCATCGACATGGGCGGCGACTTCGGGCGCCGTCTCGAACAGGTCGCCCATATGGACGGCAAAGCCCAGATCGGCAAAGGCCGAGGCGATGATCTTGGCACCGCGATCATGCCCGTCCTGGCCCATCTTGGCGATGAAGATCGAGGGCGCCCGGCCACGACTGCGCTTGAAGTCGGCGATGCGGTCGCTGATCGCCGCGAATTCCGGATCGTCGCCATAGCCCCCGGCATAGACGCCCGAGATGACGCGCGTCACCGCGGAATGGCGGCCGAACACATCCTCCATCGCCAGTGAGATTTCCCCCAGCGTGGCGCGGGCACGGGCGGCTTCAATGGCGGCTTCGAGCAGGTTCCCTTCATCCTTGGCCGCATATTCGCGCAAGGCCGACAGCATGGACTGGCACCGGGCCTCGTCGCGGCTCGAACGGATACGTTGCAGCAGCGCCATCTGTTCGAGGCGCACCTTGGCATTGTCGATATCGCGCACCTCGATGGCGTCCTCGACATCGAGCCGGTAGCGGTTGACGCCGACAATGACATCCTCGCCGCGATCGACCCGGGCCTGGCGCTGGGCCGCGGCCCTTTCGATTTCCAGCTTGGGGCCACCCGTTTGCACCGCCTTGGTCATGCCGCCGGCCATTTCGGCCTCGCCGATCAGGCGCTTGGCCTCCTGAACCAGTTGACTGGTCAGCGCCTCGACATAGTAGGAACCTCCCAGCGGATCGACCACGTCGGTGATGCGGCTTTCATGCTGCAGGATGAGCTGGGTATTGCGGGCGATGCGGCTGGAGAATTCGGTCGGCAGGGCGATGGCTTCGTCGAAGCTGTTGGTGTGCAGCGACTGCGTGCCGCCCAGCGTTGCCGCCAAGGCCTCGATGGTGGTGCGGACGATATTGTTGTGCGGATCCTGCTCGGTCAGCGACACGCCCGAGGTCTGGCAATGGGTGCGCAGCATCTTGGAGCGCGGGTCCCTGGCCCCCAGCCCGGTCATGATCTCGCTCCACAGCTGCCGCGCCGCGCGCAGCTTGGAGACTTCGAGGAAGAAGTTCATGCCGATGCCGAAAAAGAAGCTGAGGCGGCCGGCAAAGGCATCGATATCGAGGCCCCTCGCCTGCGCGGCGCGGACATATTCCATGCCATCGGCCAGGGTATAGGCCAGCTCCTGCACTGCCGTCGCCCCGGCCTCGTGCATGTGGTAGCCCGAGATCGAGATCGAGTTGAACTTGGGCATGTGCCGCGCGGTATGGGCGATGATGTCGCCGACGATGCGCATCGAGGGTTCCGGCGGGTAGATATAGGTGTTGCGGACCATGAACTCCTTGAGGATGTCGTTCTGGATGGTCCCTTCGAGCTTGGCCTGGGGCACGCCCTGCTCCTCGGCGGCCACGATGAACATGGCCAGCACGGGGATCACCGCGCCATTCATAGTCATGCTGACGCTCATCTGATCGAGCGGAATGCCGTCGAACAGGATCTTCATGTCCTCGACGGAATCGATGGCGACACCGGCCTTGCCGACATCGCCTACGACGCGGGGATGATCGCTGTCATAGCCGCGATGGGTGGCGAGGTCGAAGGCGACGGAGAGGCCCTTCTGGCCCTTTTCCAAAGCCTGGCGATAGAAGGCGTTGGACTCCCGCGCCGTCGAGAAACCCGCATATTGGCGGATGGTCCAGGGGCGGTTGGTGTACATGGTGGCGCGGACGCCGCGGGTGAATGGCTCCTGGCCGGGGATTTCGGAGTTCTCGCCGAAGTAGACGGGCCTAACCGGGATGCCGCCATAGTCGCGGTCGAGGGACGACAGCGGAGTGTCGCGAAGTTCCTTCTGGGCGATGGTGGCCCAGTGGGCGAACGCGGATTTATCGGACATCACACCGCCTCAAATTCGAGGATCACCGCATCCACCGCCAGCACCGCGCCGGGCGCGGCGAACACCTTGCTCACCCGCGCGCGCTTTTCGGCCTTGAGCACGTTTTCCATCTTCATCGCCTCGACAACGGCCAGCGTCTGGCCGTCCTCGACGATATCACCTTCCGCGACATCGATACGCACCACCTGCCCGGGCATGGGGCAGAGCAGGAAGCGGCTCATGTCGGGCGGCAACTTGACCGGCATATGCTTGAGCAGGGCCGCGACATGGGGGCGGAGGACCAGCACCTTGAGATCGGCGCCACGGTAGCGGATGCGGAAGCCTGACGTCGTCGGGGTGACCTTCAGCACGACCTTGCGGCCGTCGGACCAGTCGAGCTGCGCCGTCTTGTCCCCGGGCAGCCAATGCAGATGCGCGGCCTGGCTGTGCCAGCCCAGATCGACGATGGTTTCCATTCCCTGCTGATGCAGCGCCACGGAGGTGGCCGCATCGCCCACCTGCACATGCCAGTGCGTTTCAGCCGCGGCGCCGGTGCGGCGCTGCTCGCGGCGCGCCATCATGATGGCGGCTGTGGCGATGACGTCGGAGCGGTGCTGTTCGCTGAGTTCGGCGCCGTGGAAGCCGTCCGGAAATTCCTCCGCAATGTAGCCAGTGGTGAGCCGACCTTCGCGGAAGCGCTCCTGATCCATGACAGTGGAGAGGAAGGGCAGGTTATTGCCGACGCCCTCGACCTCGAAACTGTCCAGCGCCACGGCCATGGCGTCTATGGCTTCGAGCCGCGTCGGCGCCCAGGTGCAGAGCTTGGCGATCATCGGATCGTAGAAGGTGGAGATCTCGCCGCCTTCGAACACGCCGGTATCATTGCGCACGGCAAGCGTTTCGATGGCGCTTTCGGCCGGTGGCCGGTAGCGGGTCAGGCGGCCGGTCGAGGGCAGGAAATTGCGATAGGGGTCCTCGGCATAGAGCCTGGACTCGATGGCCCAGCCATTGCGCTGCACCTGTTCCTGCGTCAGCGGCAGCTTCTCGCCATTGGCGGCGCGCAGCATGAGTTCGACCAGATCGAGCCCGGTAATCAGCTCGGTCACCGGATGCTCCACCTGGAGGCGCGTGTTCATCTCAAGGAAGTAGAAATTGCGATCCTTGTCGACGATGAATTCGACCGTGCCGGCGCTGGTGTAGCCGACTGCCTTGGCCAGGGCGACGGACTGTTCGCCCATGGCCCTGCGGGTGGCCTCGTCGAGGAAAGGCGACGGCGCCTCCTCGATGACCTTCTGGTTGCGGCGCTGGATCGAGCATTCGCGCTCGTTGAGATAGAGCACGTTGCCGTGGCTATCGCCGATCAGCTGGATCTCGATATGGCGCGGCTCGGTGACAAATTTCTCGATGAAGATGCGATCATCGCCGAAGGACGAGGCGGCCTCGGACTTGGAGCGCTCGAAACCTTCGCGCGCTTCAGCGTCATTCCAGGCAATGCGCATGCCCTTGCCGCCGCCACCGGCCGAGGCCTTGATCATCACAGGATAGCCGATGGAGCGGGAGATGGTGACGGCATGCTCGGCGTCGTCGATCAGCCCCATATGGCCGGGAACGGTGGAGACGCCCGCCGCCGCGGCCAGTTTCTTGGAGGTGATCTTGTCGCCCATGGCCTCGATGGCCCCAACCGGCGGGCCGACGAAGATGATGCCGGCCGCTTCGAGCGCTTCGGCAAATTTGGGGTTTTCCGAGAGAAAGCCATAGCCGGGGTGGACCGCCTGCGCGCCGGTCTGCTGGCAGGCGGCGATGATCCTGTCGATCTGGAGGTAGGAGTCCTTGGCCGGGGACGGCCCGATATGGACCGCCTCGTCGGCCATGCGGACATGCAGAGCCTCACGGTCGGCATCGGAATAGACGGCGACCGTGGCGATGCCCATACGGCGGGCCGTTTTGATGACGCGGCAGGCGATCTCGCCGCGGTTGGCGATGAGGAGTTTGGTGATCATGATCCTGCTCCTCACAACGGAATATTGTCGTGCTTCTTCTTGGGCATGCTGTGCGTCTTGTGCCGGAGTGTCGAGAAGGCCCGGATCACCCGCCTTCTCGTCCCATGCGGCATGATCACATCGTCGATGAAGCCGCGCTCCGCTGCCACGAAGGGGTTGGCGAAGCGGGCTTCGTAGTCAGCGGTGCGCTGGGCGATCTTGTCCTTGTCTGACAGTTCCGAGCGGTAGAGGATTTCCGTGGCGCCCTTGGCGCCCATCACGGCGATTTCGGCCGAGGGCCAGGCGTAGTTGACGTCCGCCTTGATGTGTTTGGACGCCATCACGTCATAGGCGCCGCCATAGGCCTTGCGGGTGATGACGGTGACCAGCGGCACAGTGGCTTCGGCATAGGCGAAGAGCAGCTTGGCGCCATGCTTGATGATGCCGCCATATTCCTGCGCCACGCCGGGCAGGAAGCCGGGCACATCGACCAGCGTCAGGATGGGAATTTCGAAGCTGTCGCAGAAGCGGATGAAGCGCGCCGCCTTCTTGGCGGCGTTGATGTCGAGGCAACCGGCCAGCACCAGCGGCTGATTGGCGACGACGCCGACGCTGTGGCCATCAAGGCGGATGAAGCCGGTCAGGATGTTGCCGGCATGATCCTTCTGCAGCTCAAGGAAATCGCCCTCGTCTGCGAGCTTCTCGATCACCTCGCGCATGTCATAGGGCTTGTTGGCACTGTCAGGAATGATGGTGTCGAGGCTATCGTCCCGGCGGTCGATCGGGTCCTGGGTGGCAATACGTGGCGGCTTCTGACCGGCAGCCAGGGGCAGGAAGCCGAACAGGCGGCGTACCTCCAGCAGCGTCTCTATATCGTTGTCGAAGGCAGCATCGGCGACCGAAGAAATCTTGGTGTGGGTCCCTGCCCCGCCTAGTTCCTCGGCCGTGACAATCTCGTTGGTCACGGTCTTGACTACGTCCGGCCCGGTCACGAACATGTAGCTGGTGTCCTTGACCATGTAGATGAAGTCCGTCATCGCGGGAGAATAGACGGCGCCGCCAGCGCAGGGACCCATGATCACCGATATCTGCGGCACGGCGCCGGAGGCCTGCACGTTGCGCCAGAACACGTCGGCATAGCCGCCGAGGGAGGCGACACCTTCTTGAATGCGGGCGCCACCGCTGTCATTGAGCCCGATGACCGGCGCGCCATTCTGCAGGGCCAGATCCATGATCTTGCAGATCTTCTTGGCGTGGGTCTCCGAGAGCGAGCCGCCAAACACCGTGAAGTCCTGGCTGAACACATAGACCAGCCGCCCGTCGATGGTGCCCCACCCTGTTACCACACCATCGCCGGGAATGATGGTGTCGGCCATGCCGAAATCCGTCGCCCGATGGGTGACGAACATGTCGTATTCTTCGAAGCTGCCCGGATCGAGCAGCACGTCGAGCCGCTCGCGCGCCGTCAACTTGCCCTTGCCGTGTTGCGCCTCGATGCGCCGCTGCCCGCCGCCCAGCCGCGCCTGGGCGCGCTTGTCCTCGAGTTCGGCGATAATCTTCTGCATGGGCGCCCTCTTCTTTGGGACGAAACTAGCGTGCGCGCTCACGCACTCCAAGACAACAAAGAGCGTGTCTGCTAATCTAGAGTTGGCGGTGAATGTGAAATTGTGGATTTGTGATGCTGGATCGGAAGGTCTTTGCGGGGGCCCGGCTGCGGGCACTGCGCGCGCAACATAGGCTGACGCAGGCGGAACTGGCGGCGCGGCTGGAGATTTCGACCTCCTATGTCAACCAGCTAGAATCCAACCAGCGCCCGCTGACCGCCACGGTCATGTTCGCCCTGGCGAGCAGCTTCAACCTCGACCTCTCCAGCATGATGACCGACGCGTCCGACCGGCTGGTCGCGGCGCTGCGCGAGGCGCTGGCCGACCCCGCCTTTGGCGAGGGCGTGCCCAATCTGCAGGAAATCAAGACGGTGGCCACCAATGCGCCTGATATGGCTCACGCGGTGCTGCGCCTCTACGAGAGCTATCGCCGAAGCAACGAGCGCCTGGCCAGCGTGGATGCGGTGCTGACGCGCGACGCCCAGAGCGGCATGCAGACGGCCTATGAGGAGGTGCGCGACTTCTTCCACTTTGCCGACAACTATATCGATCCGCTCGATCACGCGGCGGAGGCGCTGGCCCTCACCATCGGCCCCTTCGACCCCAATCGGCTGCAGCGGCTGATCGCCTATTGCCAGACAGGGCATGGCATGGAGGCGGCGCTGATCATTCCGGACCGCCCCGACATGATCCGCGAGTTTGACCGCGCAACACGCCGACTGACGGTGAATGCGCGACTGGAGCCATCGAGCCAGTTCTTCCAGATTGCGGCGCAGCTGGCCGGGATGGAGCAGGCCGACCTTTCGGCCAAGTTGCTCAACGCCGCCAATTTCAAGACCACCGAGGCCCGAGCGATCTGCCAGATTGGCCTCAACAACTACTTCGCCGGTGCGCTGCAGATGCCCTATGGACCGTTTCTGAATGCGGCCGGCGCCTGTGGCTACGATATCGAGGAACTGGCGCATCTGTTCGGGGCCAGTCTCGAGCAGGTCGCCCATCGCCTCTCCACCATGCAGCGTCCCAACGCACGCGGCGTGCCCTTTTTCTTTGCCCGTGTGGATGCGGGCGGCACGATCACCAAGCGCCATTCGGCCACGGCGCTGCAGTTTGCGCGCTTCGGGGGCGCCTGCCCGCTATGGAATGTGCATCGTGCCTTCGAAGGGCGTGGCGAGATCATCCGCCAGTTGGCCGAGACGCCCGACGGCCATCGCTACCTCAACCTGGCCTGGTCATCGGAAAAGCGCAGCGGCGGCTATCACGGCACCACGCGGCGCTATGCCTATGCACTTGGCTGCGAAATCAGCCATGCCAGCCGCCTGGTCTATGCGCAGGATCTCGACCTGGGCCGCGCGGCCTTCGACCCGATCGGCATATCGTGCCGCATCTGCGAGCGCCGCTCCTGCACCCAGCGCTCGGTGCCGCCGCTGGCCAGCAGCATCTCCGTCAATGCCGACCGGCGCGCCGTGGTCCCCTACGATATCGACTAGACCCGCTCGAGCGCGACAGCGATGCCCTGGCCGACACCGATACACATGGTGGCGAGGGCCCGTCGCTCGCCGGACAGCGACAGTTCCATTGCGGCCGTCCCCGTGATCCGGGCGCCACTCATGCCAAGGGGATGACCCAGCGCGATGGCACCGCCATTCCGGTTCACATGTGCAGCGTCCTCGGCAATCCCGAGTTCCCGCAAGACGGCGATGCCCTGGCTTGCAAAAGCTTCATTGAGTTCGACAATTCCGAAATCGGCGGGCGTGAGGCCCAGGCGGGCGCACAGCTTCCGGGTCGCCGGAGCGGGCCCGATGCCCATGATGCGTGGCGGCACCCCGGCGGTGGCGCCTCCCAGAATGCGGGCGATCGGGGTCAGGCCATGCCTCTTTGCGGCTGCTTCGGAGGCGATGATCAGCGCGGCGGCGCCATCGTTGACGCCGGAGGCATTGCCCGCCGTGACGGTGCCCCCAGGGAACAGCGCCTTGAGCTTGCCCAGCGTCTCGACGGTCGTGCCGGCGCGCGGATGCTCGTCGGTGTCGACCACGATTGGATCGCCCTTGCGCTGGGGAATGGTGACCGGCACGATTTCCCGGGCCAGGCGGCCATTCTGTTGCGCGGCGACCGCCCTGTCCTGGCTGCGGGCCGCGAACTCGTCCTGGGCCTGGCGCGACACACCGTAGTCGCGCGCCACGTTTTCACCCGTTTCCGGCATGGAATCCACGCCATGCATTGCCTGCATCAGCGGATGGACGAAACGCCAGCCGATTGTGGTGTCGTAGATCTCGGCATTGCGGGAAAAGGCACTCTCGGCCTTGGGCAGCACGAAGGGTGCGCGGCTCATCGACTCGGTGCCACCGGCAATCACCAGTTCGACTTCGCCGGACCTGATGGCGCGCGCGGCCGTGATGATGGCATCCATGCCGGACCCGCAGAGGCGGTTGATTGTCGTGCCAGGCACACTGACCGGCAGCCCGGCCAACAGCAGGCTCATGCGCGCGACGTTGCGGTTGTCCTCCCCCGCCTGGTTGGCATTGCCAAAGATCACCTCGTCGACAGCTTCCCAATCGACCCCGGCATGTTCAGCCATGAGCGCCTTGAGCGGGATGGCGCCGAGGTCATCGGGGCGGACGGCGGACAGGGTGCCGCCAAACCGGCCGATGGGGGTGCGCCGATAGGCGCAGATGAAAGCTTCGGCCATCATGCAGCCCTCCGGCCACCGCTATGGGCAGCGGCGGTGCGGGCCTGCAGGTCCCGCAGGGTTTCGAGTTCCAGCGTCGTCGGGGCCGGAGTCTCGTCGAGGCTATCGGCAAACCGGACCCTCCAGCCGCAGGTCTCCTGGACCATGTCGCGGGTCACGCCACGATGCAGCGAGTGGACCACGAATTCCTTGCTGTCCGGGTCCGGTCGCCAGATGGCGAGATCGGTGATCAGCAGCGTGGGTCCCTTGGTGGTGATCCCCAGCCGCTGCCGGTGATCGCCGCCATCGCCATGGCCGAACGAGGTATAGAAATCGATCTTCTCCACCATCGACCGCGTCGCCTGCTTGAGCGTGATGTAGATCTCGCCGCAGGACGTGGCGATTTCCGGCGCCCCGCCACCGCCCGGCAGCCGAACCTTGGGGTGGTGATAGTCGCCGATGACGGTGGTGTTGATATTGCCGAACCTGTCGAGCTGCGCCGCACCCAGGAAGCCGATGGAAATACGTCCGCCCTGCAGCCAGTAGCGGAACATCTCCGGCACGGCGACCGTGGTGAGCGCCGTCTCGCACAGTTCGCCATCGCCGATAGACAGCGGCAGCACCTCCGGCGCCGTGCCGATCGTGCCGCTCTCATAGATCAGCGTGATGTCGGGCGCATGCGTCAGCCGCGCCACATTGCAGGCCGCCGATGGTGCGCCGATGCCGACGAAACACACGTCTTTATTGGTCAGCTGCCGGGCCGCGGCGATGGTCATCATTTCGGTTGGCGTAAAATCGGTCATCGTCACAGCCCCTGTACCCGCTCGGCAAACGCATCGGGCGTCGCCTGCATCACATGCTCTTCCATCCATGCCGCAAATCGCTCGCGGTCGGCCGATATCGCGTCCCATTCGAGATAGGTGGCGTTGTCCCGCGCATAATAGCCGTGCGTGTAGCTTGGATGCGCCCCACCGGGCACCACCGCCACCGCATTGACCGTCCAGTGCGGCAGGATGCAGAGATTGGGGTGCAGACCCTTGAAGTCGGGGACGACCTCTTCCACCGTCACCACCACGCGCCTGGCCGCGAGCGCTGCTTCCTTCTGCACCCCAATGATGCCTTCGATCAGGATGTCGCCCCTGGCGCTGGCCTTCTGGGCATGGATGAAGGTTACGTCCGGCCGGTGCGAGGGCACGGTTGCCAGTTCTTCCCCCGTGTAGGGGCAGGTGATGGACTGGATCGCGGGATTGACCTTGGGCAGGTCGGCGCCCTTGTAGCCGCGGAACACCGCCAGCGGCAGCCCGGCGGCTCCGGCCTCATAGGCCTGCGCCATGGCCGAATGGGAATGTTCCACGGTCTCGATGCCGCGCGGATACTGGTTTTCGATGGCGTCGCGCATCCGCCGCAACAGGCCTACGCCGGGATTGCCGGCATAGGAGAAGACGACCTTTTTGGCCATCCCCATGCCGATCATCTGGTCATAGATGATGTCGGGCGTCATACGGATCAAAGTCAGGTCCTTGCGCCCCTGGCGGATGGCCTCGTGTGCAGCCGCGTGCGGAATAAGGTGGGTGAAACCCTCAAAGGCGACTACGTCACCATCGTTCAGGTTTTCCCTCACCGCCTGGCTCAGCGGTACGAATTTGTTCATTGCCCATCTCCGCTATAACGACTGGCTCTATAAGAGGCATTGAAACGGTCCAGTAAAATGATAATTTGCTGATGTCATATAACTCATAGGCATATGAATGGCGTCGAGCCTGCTGGACCCGCGCATCAAGCTCCGCCATGTGAGCTGCTTTCTCGAGGTGATCCGCCAGGGCGGCGTCGTGGCCGCCAGCCAGACCCTCGGGCTAAGCCAGCCGGCGGTGTCCAAATCCATCGGCGAGCTGGAGACCCTGCTGGGGGCGCCGCTGTTCGACCGCTCGGGCCGCAAGCTGGTCCTGACCAGCCAGGGGGAGGTTTTCGCCCGCCACGCGATGTCGGCAGCCGCCGCCATCCGCGAGGGCATCGAGAGCATGGACCTGCAGCGGTCCAGCCAGACCGTCGTTCGGCTGGGGGCCCTGCCGACGGTCGAGGTCGAGGTCGTTCCGCGCGCAGTGGCGCGCTTCATCCGCAGTCCGCTGGCCTGCCGGGTTCATGTCGAAAGCGGCCCGAGCACGCATATGCTGGCCATGCTGCGCAATGGCAGCCTCGATTTCATCGTGGGGCGCCTGGCGAGTCCGGTGGTGATGAATGGCCTCGTCTTCGAGCATCTCTATTCCGAGCAACTCACCTTCGCGGTGCGGCCGGGCCATCCGCTGGCTGGAAAGCGGTCCCTGACATTTCGTGCGCTCGAGCCCTACCCGATGCTGTTGCCGCCCACCAATGCCATCATTCGACCCATCGTGGATTCGCTGTTCATCGCAGGCGGGGCTGCGCGCTTCAGCTCAGAGATCGAAACCGTGTCCAACAGCTTTGCCCGCGCCTATGCGATGGAGAATGATGCAATCTGGACGATCTCCAAGAGTGTCGTCGCGCACGATCTCCAGACCGGGCAACTGGTGGCTTTGGCGCTCGATACCAGTGCGAGCCACGGTCCGGTGGGCATTACCTTGCGCAGCAATGAGCAGCCGAACATGGTTACGGCAGCAATGATGGGCGAGATAAGGCTGGCGGCTGCCGAAGTGGCAAGCGCCCAGGCGAGCGCCTAGACGCATTTTGCGTTCGCCGGCGGCCGAATCTCAGTTGGCGCCCCGGGTTGGCCGGTCGCTTTCGTCCCGGAGCTGGACCCGCATGTGGTCCACCACGCCGCAGCCGCCTGGCATGCCGTCCACGATGGCCCGGATGGCGCGGCGCTCGTTCTCGCTGCGAAGCGTGCCCCTGAGGTGGACGATGCCGTCGACGACCGAGACTGCCGGGGGGTTGGCCGTCTGCAGCATTGAGCGCAGCCGAGACGCGACGCTGATGGACAGGGCCTCGTCTCCCCCGGCAATCACGGGAGGCTTGCTGCGCGCGATCACCTGGAGCAGGTCTGCCCGGCTCACCAGGCCCACAAGGCGGCCATCGCGGACAACCGGCGCCCGCTTGACCTTGTGCTTGGCAAAGAGCTGCGCGATTTCCTCCACGCTTGCCTCCTCGGAAATCGTGAGCACCGGCGCGGTCATGACATCCTCCACCCGCCAGCTGTTCGACTTCACGAAGTCGTCCAGCGCCTCCGGCTTGGACATGTCCAATGGCGTGGTGTGGCCGAGTTCCATCCGCCCCACCAGGTCGCCTTCGGTTACGATGCCGACAAGCGCACCTTCGCTGTCGAGGACCGGCAGGCCGCTGACCGCGTTGTCCAGCATGATCTGGGCGGCATGCGCGACGCTATTGGCCGGACTCAAAGTGAAAACGTGCCGCGACATGACATCCTTGGCCTTCATGACCGGTTCCTCGGGCTGGCGGCTGCACTCGTCATCGTGGCAGCGTTGCCGGTAATGCTGTCGTTCACAGTCAGAATGTTCATTGAAGCCTCCATGAGAACCATTGCTCGCAGCAGTGGAGGCCCGACGCATTGATCCCGATCAAAGGGGATGCCGCGTCATACTCAGGCTAGTAACGAAACGGTCGGGTCAGCGATGCCCCAGGCATGGCCAGGCTGAAAACAGTGCTTCCATAATCAGGGTGGCGCCTGGCTCCTGCCTGCGTTCGGGATGGTCCTCGACGTAAGTACAGGCGAGGTCCCGATATTGCCGCGACGTAGCGCCCTGGGGCGAACAGTATCTGTAACCCCTGTAGTTTTCGGCGTTTTCGCCGCCATACTGCGTGCCGTCTGCAATGCCCATGACATAGGCCTCGGCGAGCGAAGGGGCGCCGTCGCACTGCTCCAGCAACTCATTTCCATCATGGAACCAGCCGGCCGCTCCCTGATCGAAGGCCAGGCTTACCGAGCCCGGCATCAGAAGCAGGACTAATACGGCTGAAAGCAATCGCGACATGCAAGGCTCCTGGAGTTGCCGGGGAGGCCTCTAGGCATCCGAAGGCACCATGCGGTGTCCGGATACGTCACCCGAGGGCCGATGCCGCTCAGTCATAGGCGAGCCCATGCCCGTTCAGCTTGACCGGTATCAATTGGCTAGCGATGCCGGTTGAGGTGTCCTGCCGCGCGCCAACCTAGTCGGCACAATAGATACCATAGAGCGTGGTCAACACCTCCCTCACCGCTTCGGAGGCGACGCTGTAATAGACCTGCTGGCCGTCGCGCCTGGTCTTGACGAAGTCCCAGGCGCGCAGCTTGGACAGATGCTGAGACAGGGGTGATTGCCCCAGCCCCACCTTCTCACCCAACTCGGTCACGTTCATTTCCCCATCCAGCAGATTGCAAAGGATCAGCAGCCGCTTGGAGTTGGCCATGGCCGTGAGGAGGCGCGTTGCCTGATCGGCATTGGCCTCCATTTTTTCGATTTCCATCTTGATCATATTAGAATGTTCTTATATACGACTAGGCATAGCGCCAATGTCTTCCGATTTTCCTCCAGTTTCAAGGGATGCCGCCATGAGAATCAACGTCGGAACACCCGATCGCATTGCCCGCATCGTCATTGGGGCGGTGCTCGTGCTGCTGCCCTTCCTGTCGGGGCTGGCTTTGTTCGCCACCCCACTCTGGTTCTGGGCGTCAATCGTCGTCGGCGCCGTGCTGATCGTCACCGCGATCGTCCGCTTCTGTCCACTCTACGCCATTCTCGGCCTCTCCACCTGCAAGGTTACCTAGTTCATGACTGAATTCACCCCTCTCATGTCGCTTGTTGGCGGCACGCTGATCGGGCTCTCTGCCGTATTGCTCATGGCCTTCAATGGCCGCATCGCCGGGATGACCGGCATTCTGACGGGCCTCTTGCCACCGGTATCCACCGACTGGCCCTGGCGCGCCGCTTTCATCGCCGGCGCCATCGCGGCACCCATGCTGGTGTTGTCGCTTTCGAGCCAGACCATCGGGTTCGATAGCTCCGTCGCCAACCCCTGGCTGGCGGTCAGCGGGCTGATCGTGGGCGTCGGCGTCTATTTCGGATCGGGCTGCACCTCGGGCCACGGCGTCTGTGGCATGGCGCGGCTGTCGCCGCGCTCGATCGCCGCTACAGCCGTCTTCATGGCAACGACTACGGCGACCGTCTTCGTCAGCCGCCATATGCTGGGAGGCCTGTGATGCAGCGGACCATTACTGCTGGCCTGGCCGGCCTGGTCTTTGGCACCGGCATGGCCCTTTCGGGCATGTCCAACCCCGCCAAGGTCCTGAACTTCTTTGACTTCGCCGGCAGCTGGGATCCGTCCCTGGCGCTGGTCATGGCCAGCGCCCTGCTGGTGACTGCCGTCGGCTATCGCTTCGTACTGCGGCGCGACAAGCCGATCGTGGAGGCCCGCTTCCACCTGCCGACCGCGCGCAAGCTCGATACGCCGCTGCTTGCCGGGTCTGCACTCTTCGGCGTCGGCTGGGGCATCTCCGGCTTCTGCCCGGGCGGGGCCATTCCCGCGCTGGGCCTGGCGGAACCATCCGCCTGGATTTTCGTCGGCACCATGCTTGCCGGAATTGTCGCCGCCCGCACCGTCCGCCTGGCGCTCGAATCCCGCGCCACCCAAACCGCCTGAACGTTGAAAGGAAAACGCAATGAGCACACTTCCCTTCACGCCTGACCTCTCGGTTCACCCCGAGGTTACGGCGTTCTTCGACGCCCCCACCAATACGATCAGCTATGTGGTCAAGGACCCCGATTCCAATGCCTGCGCCGTCATCGACAGCGTCATGGACATCGACTATGCCGCCGGCCGCATCACCTATGACGGCGCCGACAGGATCATCGCCTATATCGAGGAGCACCAGCTCAAGCTCGAATGGCTGATCGAGACGCACGTGCATGCCGATCATCTCTCGGGCGCGCCCTACATCCAGGGCAAGCTCGGCGGCAAGCTCGGTATCGGCGAGAACATCACCATCGTGCAGGACACCTTCGGCAAGGTGTTCAACGAGGGCACCGAATTCCAGCGTGACGGCAGCCAGTTCGACCGCCTGTTCAAGGACGGCGACAGCTACCAGATCGGTGGGCTGACGGTGCATGTGATGCACACGCCGGGCCACACCCCGGCCTGCATGACGCATGTGGCCGGTGACGCAGCCTTTGTCGGCGACACCCTGTTCATGCCCGATGGCGGCTCGGCTCGCGCCGACTTTCCGGGCGGGGATGCGCGCACGCTCTACCGCTCGATCCAGCGGGTGTTGGCTTTGCCGCGCGAGACGCGCCTGTTCATGTGCCACGACTACGGTCCGAACGGCCGCGACATCCAGTGGGAGACCACTGTCGGTGACGAGATCGACCACAATATCCATGTCGGTCACGGCACTGACGAGGACACGTTCGTCAAGATGCGCGAGGCGCGCGACGCCACGCTCGCCATGCCCAAGCTGATCATCCCGTCGCTGCAGGTCAACATGCGCGCCGGCCGGCTGCCGCCCAAGGACAAGGACGGCAAGACCTATCTCAAGGTCCCGGTGAACGGGCTCTAGACCATGCTCAACTTCTTCAAACCCAAAGGTGACAAAGTGAACGCCCGCAAGATCGACGACAATTTCTCGGTGACCGGCCAGATTACGCCCGAGCAGGTGAAGGCGGTTTCGGCCGCCGGCTTCAAGGGCATCGTCTGCGCCCGCCCCGACAATGAGGAATATGGCCAGCCGAGCTTCGACGCGGTGGCAAAGGCCGCAGAGGCAGAGGGTATCCAGATCGTCCACATCCCGGTTTCGGGCATGCTGGGCGAGGGCCAGATCATCCGCTTCCACGACGCCTGGGAGAAAATGCCCAAGCCGATCCTCGGCTATTGCCGCTCCGGCGCCCGCGCCGGCAGCCTCTACGCAACCCTGTCCAAGTAAGACCAATGCAGCTCAAGACCTACTTCCCCATTCTCGGCTGGGGCCGGCGCTATAACCGGCAGACGCTGACCAGTGACCTTGTTGCGGCGGTCATCGTCACCATCATGCTGATCCCGCAGTCGCTCGCCTATGCGCTGCTGGCCGGCCTGCCGCCGGAAGTGGGTCTTTATGCCTCGGTGCTGCCGCTGGTCGCCTACGCGGTTTTCGGCACCTCATCGGCGCTGGCCGTCGGTCCGGTCGCGGTGGTCTCGCTGATGACCGCCGCGGCTGTCGGCAAGCTGGCGGCGGAAGGAACCGCGGACTATGCCAGCGCCGCCATCCTGCTGGCCCTGCTCTCGGGCGCCATGCTGACAGTGATGGGCCTGTTCCGGCTGGGCTTCATCGCCAATTTCCTGTCGCATCCGGTGATCTCGGGCTTCATCACGGCTTCGGGCATCATCATTGCGACCAGCCAGGTTGGCGGGCTCCTCGGTATCAAGACCGAGGGGCATGCCCTGCCCGATCTGGTGATGTCGATTGCCGCCAATATCGGCACCATCAACTGGTACACGGCGGCTGTGGGCGCTGTTGCGCTGGGCTTGCTGCTGTGGATCCGGCTTGATCTCAAGAACTGGCTCAACCGCTTCGGCCTGCCCAAGGGCGTGGCCACCATCATCGTGCGGGCCGGCCCGGTCGTCGTGGTGTTTCTCACCATGGCCTGGTCAGCGCTGTTCGACCTTGGGGGCAAGGGCGTGGCGCTGGTCGGCCAAGTGCCACAGGGCCTGCCCATGCTGTCCCTGCCCAGCTTCAATCTCGACACCATGCAGGCGCTGCTGCTGCCGGCCTTGATCATCTCCGTGGTCGGATTCGTCGAATCCATCTCGGTGGCCCAGACCCTTGCTGCCAAGCGGCGGGAACGCATCGATCCGAACCAGGAACTGATCGGGCTGGGGGCTTCAAACCTCGCCGCAGCCATTGGCGGGGGCTATCCCGTCACCGGCGGCTTTGCCCGCTCCGTGGTCAATTTCGATGCCGGCGCGGCGACGCCTGCGGCGGGCGCCTTCACCGCCATCGGCATTGCGGGCGCAACACTGCTGCTCACCCCATTCCTCGCCCTCCTGCCCAAGGCGACCCTGGCCGCAACAATCGTGCTGGCGGTGCTCACCCTGGTAGACTTCTCCATTCTCAAGCGCGCCTGGGCCTATTCGAAGGCCGATTTTGCGGCGGTGGCGGCCACTCTGGCCGGCACCCTGTTGCTGGGCGTCGAGGTCGGCATTTCGTTGGGCGTGGCTACGTCCATCCTGGTCTTCCTCTATCGCTCGTCGCAGCCGCATGCGGCCGTGGTGGGACGGGTGCCGGGCACCGAACACTACCGCAACGTCAAGCGGCACAAGGTGGACACGGTGCCTGGGGTCTTGTCGATCCGCATCGACGAAAGCCTCTACTTTGCCAATGCGCGTTATCTGGAAGACCTGATCCAGGCGCAGGTGGCGGCCGACCCCGAGGTCAAGGACGTGGTGCTGATGTGTTCGGCGGTCAATTCTATCGACATGTCGGCGCTCGAGAGCCTTGAAGCCATCCAGCAGCATCTTGGCGACATGGGGGTGCGGCTGCACCTGTCCGAGGTCAAGGGCCCGGTGATGGACCGGCTGACCGGTACCGAGTTCCTGCACCACCTGAGCGGCGGTGTCCACCTCAGCCAGCACCAGGCGATGGCTGCCACCGCTGCGCTGCGTCTGGCCGAACCAACCCATCCCGCGCCCGTGCTGCGCGAGGCCATGACTTAGATCAAGACTCTCGGTCTCGGACTGGTCGACAAAGAGAACAACAGGAGGAAAAACCATGGCTCACGTCGTCGTTCTGGGTGCCGGATTGGGCGGCACGATCATGGCCTACGAGTTGCGCGATGCGCTCGGTGCGGAGCACCGGGTTTCGGTGGTCAACAAGGGAACGCGGTTCAGCTTTGTTCCGTCAAACCCATGGGTGGCCGTCGGTTGGCGCAAGCGCGACGAGGTTGAGGTTGACCTGACGGACGTGTTTCGCCGGCGTAGCATTGACTTCTTCCCGCAGGGTGCCGAACGGCTCCATCCGGCCGAGAAGCGGGTCACCCTGAGCGACGGCACGGACCTGCCCTATGACTACCTGGTGATCGCCACCGGCCCCGAACTGGCCTTCGACGAGATACCGGGCTTTGGTCCGGAAGCGGCGACGCAATCGGTGTGCCACATTGACCACGCGCTGGGCGCCAAGGAAGCATTCGACCGGCTGGTGGCCAATCCAGGCCCGGTCATTATCGGCGCCGTGCAGGGTGCATCCTGCTATGGCCCGGCCTATGAATTTGCCTTCATCCTCGACAAGGCCTTGCGCGATGCCAAGGTCCGCGATCGGGTGCCGATGACGTTCGTGACCGCCGAGCCCTATATCGGCCATCTCGGGCTCGATGGGGTCGGTGACACCAAGGGGTTGCTCGAAAGCGAAATGCGGCAGCGCCACATCCGCTTCATCACCAATGCCAAGGTGGATCGCTTCGAGGACGGCAAGGCCTTCGTCAGCGAGATCGCCGATGATGGCTCGGTACGGCAGGCCCATGAGATTCCCTTCGTCTACACCATGATGCTCCCCGCATTCCGTGGGGTGCCGGCAGTGCGTGGCATCGAGGGGCTGACCAATCCGCGCGGCTTCATCCTCGCGGACCAGTATCAGCGCAATCCGACCTTCAAGGATGTGTTCTCGATCGGCGTCTGTGTCGCCATCCCGCCGGTCGGCAAGACGCCCGTGCCGGTGGGCGTGCCCAAGACGGGGTTCATGATCGAGTCCATGGTCACCGCCACCACGCAGAACATTGCCAGCCTTGTCGCGGGACGGGAGCCGAAGGCCATTCCGACATGGAACGCGGTGTGCTTGGCCGATTTCGGCGATGGCGGCGTGGCCTTCGTGGCCCAGCCGCAGATCCCACCGCGCAACGTCAACTGGTCGAGTTCTGGCAAATGGGTACATGCTGCCAAGATCGGATTCGAGAAGTATTTCCTGCACAAGATCCGCGCTGGCACAGCCGAGCCATTCTATGAAAAACTGGCCTTGCAGGTGCTTGGCATCGACAAGCTGCGGGCCGTCAAACAGGACGAGACTGGGACATGATTCACGTTGTCTGCTCCCATTGCGGAGCAACCAACCGTATGCCGGAGGGCCGTGACCTCGCGGCGGGAAAGTGCGGCAAGTGCAACCGCCAGCTTTTCGAGGGACAGCCAGCCGATGTCTCGGCGGCAATCCTCGAAAAGCACATCGCCAAGTCGGACATTCCCGTCCTGGTGGATGTGTGGGCGCCGTGGTGCGGCCCCTGCAAGGTGATGGGACCGCAGTTCGAAGCTGCGGCGAAACAGGCAGAGCCTAAGCTTCGCTTCGTCAAACTGAACTCGGATGAAAACCAGGAGTTGTCGAGCCGACTGGGTATCCGCGGCATCCCCACCATGATCATGTTCAGGGGTGGCAAGGAGGTCGCGCGGATATCCGGCGCCATGGCGAGCACCGATATCCTCAAGTGGGCTGACCAGTAGCCTAGGAGCCGGGACGCTCCGTCCTGATGGAGCCGCGCCAGACAACTGGCATGGGCAGCGTGGCGCCGGCGCTGCCTTGTGGATGGAGCAGCAGCTCGACGGCTGTGCGCCCCATCTCCTCATGCGGCAGCGCGATCGTGGTCAGGCCTGGCCGCAGATAGGATGCCAGTTCGTCATTGTCGAACGACACCAGCGCAACATCGTCAGGAATGCTGAGCCCGGCTTCGGCAAGTGCCTGATAGGCGCCAAAGGCCAGGCGATCGTTGAGGCACAGCATGGCGCGCGGCCGCTGTTTCTGCAGCTGGGCGCGGGTCAGCCCGTAGCCATGGTCGGGCTCCCAGTTCCAGCAGCTGAGCTCAGCCATGAACGTCAGGCCGCGCGCGGCCATCTCGTCGCGAATGCCGGCGAAGCGGCGGGAAATGGTTTCCGAGCGGAACAGGCCGGCCTCCTCCTCAGCATTATGCCCAAGAAGGATAATGTCAGCCACGTGTCCAGCTTCGGCGAGCAACCTGACGGCGTCACGCCCGCCCTGGTACTCGTCCGGGAGAACCGAGACCGGGAACCGACCACTGGTGCCGTTGAGCATGACGACGGGGATCGAGATGGCAATATCGGGCACGAAGACCTCGCGCGCCCGCATGGCCGCAAAGATCAGCCCGTCGACCTGGCGATCGAGCGCCGCCTCGACAGCTTCGATTTCCCGCGCCGGCTCCCCGCCGGTCTCCAGCACCAGCATGACATGCTTGGCCTCCTCGGCCGCTGCCAGCGCGCCGCGGATCAATCCGCTGGCAAAGCGGGTGGTGGCCACATAGTCGGAAATGAAGGCAATGGTGCGCGACTTGTCGGTGCGCAAGGCGCGTGCGGCCGCATTGGGCCGATAGCCAAGGCTGGCGGCGGCGGCATGGACCTTGGCATGCGCGTCCGCCGAAAGGCGCGTATCCGGCCGGCCCGTCAGAATCATCGATGCTGCCGTGGTAGACAGGCCAGCGAGGCGGGCCACATCGGCCAATGTTACGCGCTTCTTCTGCAAGCGTTGGTGCCCCTCGTCCGCCTCATGCTGCCGCCAGCGGTAATTCTGGATAGCCACGTGGCATCCGCTTGACAACCTCGCAGCATAACGGCATTTGCTAAATGGTTTTAGCAGGAGTGACGCATGGGTTTCAACCTTGCCGATCATTGGGTTTGGGATTTCTGGCTGGCTGATGATGGCGAGCAGCATCACCTGTTCTATCTGCATGCGCCCAAATCGCTCGGCCATCCCGACCTTCGGCACCGCAATGCGAAAATCGGCCACGCCACGTCGACGGACCTGCGCAACTGGACCAACCATGGCCGTGCCTTCGAACCGGGCCTGCCTGGCAGCTTCGATGGCAGCGCCACCTGGACTGGCAGCGTCGTCCGTGGTCCGGATCGGCTCTGGCGGATGTTCTATACGGGTTCGCGCTTTCTCTCGGCCGACAGCAATGCCAATATCGAGACCATCGGCCTCGCAACCTCGCCCGACCTGTTTACCTGGAGCAAGCAGCCCGGCCCGATCTGCAGTGCCGACCCGCAATGGTACGAAACACTTGGCACGTCGAGCTGGCCGGAAGAGGCCTGGCGGGATCCCTGGGTGTTCTGGAAGCAGGCCGACCAGCGCTGGCACATGCTGGTCACCGCGCGTGGCAAGGACGGCACCGAGCCCGACCGGGGTGTCATGGCACATGCGACCTCGCCCGATCTCAAGTCCTGGACGGTGCAGCCGCCGCTGAGCGCCACCGGCAGCGGCTTTGCCCATCTCGAGGTGTTCCAGGTGGTGAAGGTCGACGGCCGGAACCATCTGCTCTTCTGCTGCGACAGCGCCAAGCTGGTCGGCGCGCGGGCAGGACAGATCGGCGGCGTATGGAGCCTTCCGGTCGGCGACATGCCCGGCCCGGTCGATTTCCGGCAGGCGCGCTTGCTGGTCGACGAACGGCTCTATGCGGGCCGGATCGCCATGGACCGGCAGGGTGCCCCCTGGCTCCTGGCCTTCCGCAATGTCAGCGCCGACGGTGAATTCGTGGGTGGCGTCAGCGACCCCATCCGCGTCCTGACCGATCAGGACGGTTATCTGGCCGTGGAGACCATGGAATGACCATTGCCCTGTCTGGAACGGTCGCGGCCGGTTTGGAGCCGGTCGCCGACGCCTTCGCGGCTGCCTTTGAGGGCCGACCCGCCATGGGCGGCGCGCTCCATGTCGTTGTTGACGGCGAGAGCGTCATCAATCTGTGGGCCGGCACTGCCGATGCCCGCACCGGCAGGGCCTGGACCGAGCGAACGCCGTCAGTGGTGTTCTCCTGCACCAAGGGTCTGGTTTCCATCCTGGCCGCGCGTCTGGTGCAGGAAGGGCGGCTCGACTATCAGGCTCCCGTCGCCCGCTACTGGCCCGAATTTGCTGCTGCGGGGAAGGACAAGGTCACGGTTGGCCAGGCTTTGGCGCATCAGGCGGGTCTGTCGGCCCCGCGCATCGACCTGACCGAGGACGACATTGTCGACTGGCACCGGGTCGTGGCAGCCCTTGCCGCGCAGGAGCCGCTGTGGCCGCTGGGCAGCGGCTACGCCTATCATGCGCTGACGCATGGCTGGGTGGCCGGCGAGATCATCCGGCGCGTCACCGGCCAGTCGGTGGGCAGGTACTTTCGTGACCTGATCGCCAGCCCGCTCGGCGTCGATGCCTGGATCGGGCTGCCGGATGACAAGGCGGACGAGGTTGCGCATCTGCAGATCAGCCCGCCCCTGTCGGCGCTTTGGGCCGAAGAGGCCGCAAAGTCTGCGCCGAACTGGCCCTACAAGGCCATGACGCTGGGCAAGGCGCTGCCAGCCGACCTTGTCTCAGAGGATGGCGGGTTCAACAAGCAGCGCATCCGCGCCGCCGAGATACCAGGGGCTGGTGGCATCACCACCGCAGAGGCGCTGGCGACGATCTGGTCAGCAACGGTCGTCCCCACCCGCGGCGTCCGGCTCATCGACGATGCCACTGTTGCGCAGGCGACCCAGACCCAAAGCGAGGGCGCCCCGGTGTTCGGGGGCGAGCCTCCCTATTCCCGCTGGGGCTATGGCTTTCAGCTCGATTCCGCTGCGCGGCGCTACCTCGGCGACGGCAATTTCGGACATGACGGCGCGGGGGGGCAGGTCGGCTTTGCCGACCCCGTGCGCCGGATCGGTTTCGGCTTCGTCACCAACTGGATGATGGGACCGGAGGACCAGCGCGCAACGCAGATAATCGACGCATTGCGGCCGCTGGTATAGCAGCGTGCTCATGGATGCGGGGGCATATTGACAGCTTCCCACGTCCATGCGCTAAATCCATTTAGCAGGCGGAAAAATCCGCTGCAGACCTGACCTGGAGGAGGTTGTCGTGAGAGCCTATTCTCGCCATGCACTTCGTATCGCACTGACCCTGTCGACTACCGCAGCCATCGCGGGCACAGCTTTGGCTGCGCCAAGCTGCGGAACGGACCCGGTGGTGCTCAATTCCTATTTTGAAACCGGCTTCCCGCTGCCATCCAAGCTGGCCGAAGAGTTCACCAAGCAGTTCCCCAATGTCACCTTCGACATCAAGGAAGACCAGTTCGCCAACATGATGGAGAACTCTCCGCGCATCCTGTCCGAGGACAATGCGCCCGACCTTATCCGCCTGCCCTCGCTGACGGACCTGGTCGCCAATAACCTGCTGCTCAACCTCGACAGCTACTTCACCGAATTCGGCTGGGACAAGTTCCCCGCCGGCCAATTGGTGCAGTTGCGCGTCGAAGAGGGTGGCCGTCCGCGCGGCACCGGCTCGCTGTTTGCCATGGGCCTCAACTATTCGATGACCGGCGTGTTCTACAACAAGGAGCTGGCAACCCAGCTCGGCATGGCCGAGCCACCAAAGACCCTGGCCGAACTCGATGCCCTCCTGGCCAAGGCCAAGGGAGCCGGCATCCAGCCGATCATGCAGTGGAACAAGGGCACGGCAGGCCTGGCCTTCCCGCTCCAGAACCTGATGGGCGCCTATGGCGCGCCCGAGCCGATCAACGACTGGATCTTCCAGAAGGACGGCGCGACCATCAACTCGCCCGAAAATCTGGAAGCCGCTGAGCATCTCGATAGCTGGATCAAGGCGGGCTATTTCCCGTCCGACGCCAATGCCATCGAGTATTTCCAGATGATGAGCCGCTTCATTGGTGGCGAGGGCCTGTTCATGTTCAACGGCGACTGGGAATCGGGCAATCTCGACACCAATACCGCCGGCAAGTTCGGCTTCTTCATCATGCCGAGCGAAGAAGATGGCGGCCGTCACGCCACCATGTCGGCGCCACTGACCTTCGGCATCGCCGCCAAGGCAGCTCACCCCGATTGCGCCGCCTTCTTCCTCGATTGGGTTGCGACCAACGAAGAAGCCCGCAAGATCAACGTCGCCGTGGGCGGCTCCAATCCCGGCGGCCCGACCGATCTGCCCATGCCGGCCGTCACCCCCGGCTCGGTGACCGAGGCATCGCTGGCTGCCGGCCAGACGCTCGCCGAGGACAATGGCGCGATGGATTTCATCGCCAATGCCACCGGCGCTATCTTTGCCGCGGGCTGGACGCCGGAACTGCAGAAGATGGTCGGTGGCCAGCAGACACCCGCAGGACTTCTCGAAGCCGTGCAGGAAGAATACGAGACGCAGCTGTCTCGCTAGTCTCCCGCAGTGCCATCTGGCCGGATTGAACCATGACAGACACCATATCGTCCGGCCCGGGCGCACCGAAACCGGCCTTGCGGCCCTCCCAAAGGCGGGGGAGCCGCAAGGCCACGATGACCGCCTCCCTGTTCATCGCGCCAGCGGCAATTGCCTATGCCGCCTTCGTGCTGGTGCCGCTGGGGATGAGCTTCTACTACTCCCTGCTGCGCTGGGACGGCATTGGCGAGGCCCGTTTTCACGGCCTGACCAACTACATTACCGTGCTGACCGACAGCGATCTGCTGCAGATCATCGGCAACGCGTTCCAGCTCGTGCTGTATTTCACCATTATCCCGGTCGGCCTGGGCCTGGCCGTCGCCTCGGCCATTCGCGGGCAGATGGCTGGCCGTTTCGGCACGGTCACCCGCACGGTGCTGTTCCTGCCTCAGGTCATTCCGCTGGTGGCTGCTGGCATCGCCTGGAGCTGGATGTTTGCCTCGACAGGCCTCGTCAACCAGACGCTCAAGGCCATCGGCCTTTCAAGCTGGGCACGTGGCTGGCTGGGCGATTTCGTCTGGGCGCTGCCGGCCGTCGGCATTATCGGCGCCTGGGTGCTGCTGGGCCTGTGCACCATGCTGCTGGTGACGGGCATCACCAAGATCGATACCAGCCTCTACGAGGCAGCCCGTCTGGACGGCGCACGGCCCTGGCACGAATTCCGCTACATCACCCTGCCCGGTCTGCGCCAGGAAATCGGCGTCTGCATCACCGTCACCGTCATCGCCGCACTGGCGAGTTTTGACATCGTCTACATCTCGACCCAGGGCGGGCCGGGCATCACCACGACAGTGCCGGGTCTCGAGATCTACCGCCTCGCTTTTGCGCATCGACAGGTGGGGCTGGCCTCAGCATTGGCGATCGTGCTGATGGTGCTGGTGCTGATCTCCATCGCCCCGGTCCAGTGGTTCACGCGGGACAAGAAATGAGGACCGCAGCACCCAACACCCTGGTCGCGCGCGGCCTGATCATCCTGCTGATGATCGTCACGCTCCTGCCCTTTCTAAGCATGCTGTCGGCCGCGCTGGCGCCGCAGGGCACCTACCCCAATGGCCTGCAATGGCCGGCCGATCCGCAATGGGGAAATTTCGTCAAGGCGTTCGAAGTCGCCAAGATGGATCAGTTGCTGCTCTCCAGCGCATTGATCGTGCTTGGCGTCGTGCCTGTCGCTGTGCTGATCGCCACCATGGCGGGCTATGGTTTGGCGAAGCTCACGACCAACAAATACAAGTGGCTCTACCTGGTCTTCGTGTTCGGGCTGACGCTGCCGTTCGAGGCCGTCATCACGCCGCTCTACTATGAAGTGCGGGCGCTGGGGCTGCTCAACACCCGCTTCGCGATCATCCTGCCGCTGATCGGGCTCTATATGCCCTTTGGCGTCTACTGGATGCGGGCGCATTTCCTCAATGTGCCGCATGACCTGACCGAGGCTGCACAGCTCGACGGAGCGACGCGGTGGAAGGAATTCGTGCTGGTGCAGGTGCCCCTGGCGCGGCCGGCCATCATGTCGCTGACCATCCTGCTGTTCCTGTGGACCTGGAACCAGTTCCTGCTGCCGGTGGTGCTGGTGCAGGATCCCATGCAAAGAACGATGGCTGGGGCGCTCGGCGCCTTCCAGGGCCAGTGGGGCACCGATATTCCGCTGCTCTGCGCCGGCTCGCTCCTCATCCTCACGCCAACCGTCGTGCTCTTCCTCATCTTCCAGCGCCAGTTCGTCGCTGCCCTGATGCAGGGTGCGGTCAAGGGCTAACCCGGAGACTATCCATGGCCGAACTCACACTCCGCTCGGTGTACAAGAACTATGGCGAGGTGCCCGTCATCAAGGGCGTCGATCTCGACATCGGGCATGGCGAATTCGTAGTTTTCGTTGGCCCCTCGGGCTGCGGGAAATCCACCCTGCTGCGCATGATTGCCGGGCTCGAGGACATCTCTGGCGGCGAGATCAGGATTGGCGACCGTATCGTCAACGATGTCGAGCCGCGCGACCGCGGCGTCGCCATGGTCTTCCAATCCTACGCGCTTTATCCGCATATGACCGTCTATGACAATGTCGGCTTCGGCCTGAAGCTGGCAAACACGCCCAAGGATGTGCGTGACCGCAAGATCCGCGAGGCGGCCAGGGTGCTGCAGATGGAACACCTGCTCGACCGCCGCCCAGCGCAGTTGTCCGGTGGCCAACGCCAGCGCGTCGCCATCGGCCGCGCCATCGTCCGCCAGCCGGACGTCTTCCTGTTCGATGAGCCGCTGAGCAACCTCGACGCTGCCCTGCGTGGCGACATGCGCATCGAGCTGGCCCGGCTGCATCACGATCTGGGTGCGACGATGATCTACGTCACCCACGATCAGGTGGAGGCCATGACGCTCGGAGACAAGATCGTCGTGCTGGACGGCGGCATCGTCCAGCAGGTCGGCTCGCCGCTCGAACTTTATAATAACCCCACCAACCTCTTCGTCGCGGGCTTCATTGGTTCGCCGCGGATGAACATGCTGCCAGGCCATGTCGATGACCTCATCGACGATCAGGTGCGCATCAGCGTCGATGGGGCATCCCTCACGCTCCCGCTGCCCTTCGGCAGCGTGTCGAAGGGGGACAGCATAACCCTGGGCATCCGCCCACATGCGCTTGTCGTCAGCCCGGATGGCCCACTGTCCGGCACTGTCCAGCTCATCGAACAGCTCGGCAACGAGACGGTGGTTCGTGTGCGCCTCAAGGCAAGCGAACTCACCGTCGTGCTTCCGGGCCAGGGCAATTTTGTCGTCGGCTCACCTGTTTCGCTCGGCTTCGCCCTTGCCGACATCCACTTGTTCAACGCCGACAAGAAGCGCGTGCGCCGCCCATCGTAGATGACGTGCGCAAGCCTCAGTCGTGCTTGACCGGGTTAAGCTTGCGCCAGGCCTGGTATTCCTCGTTGGCATCAGGATGCAGCGGGTAATAGCGCTGGAGCGACTCTCCCGCCATCAGCTTCATGCGCGAGAATTCTTCCCATTCGGCATGCTTCTGACCGTCTTCGAGGACCCGCTCGGCCATCGACACGGGCACGACCACGGCGCCGTCGTCATCGGCCACGATGATGTCGCCGGGCACCACGGTGACGCCGCCGCAGGCGATCGTGACGTTGACGGCGTTGGGATAGATGTCGGTCTGCACGTGGTAGTTCGGCGACCAGCCCTTGAGCCACAGTGCCAGATCGAGCTTTTCCACATTGGGCCGATCGCGCATCACGCCATCGATAATGATGCCCGCGCCGCCGCGACCCTTGAAATAGGTGCTCATCATGTCGCCGAAAATGCCCGAACGCATGTCGCCGCGGGCATCGACCACCACCACGTCGCCTTCCTGCACGTGATAAAGCACGTGACGGTGCAACTGCGTCTCGGGATCGGCATATTCGCCTTCGCTGAACAGGTCCGGCCGTTGCGGCAGGCATTGCAGCGTCAGGGCCGGTCCGCAGATCACCTTGCCCTTGGTCTGGGGCAGGATGCCGGTCATGTGCGGGTTCTTGAAACCCATATGGCCAAGCGTGCCGGCGATTGTCGCGGCGCCCAGACCTCTAAGCCCTTCGATCAGGTGCTTTGCCGGCCGCGTAATTTCGGCGCCTACAACCATCGTCTTTCCTCCATTTACCAGTTAGTGACCGAACCATCATTGCGCCGCAGGTGCGGCGCTTCCCAGAATTGGAAACTCTGCCGCGCCAACAGGTCCTCGTTGACCTCGACCCCCAGGCCGGGGGCGTCGCTGACCGGATAGACTGCGCCTTCCAGCTGCGGCTGCACCGGGAAAAACTCGCTGTTATCAAAGCCGAGGGCCCGCTCGGGCGCCCGTGTTTCGAGCCAGGCGAAGTTGGGCACGGCGGCGGCGAAATGCACTGTGGCCGCGGTGCAGACCGGCCCAAGGGGATTGTGCGGCATCAGGTCGACATAGTGGGCCTCGCTCCAGCCGGCCACCTTCATGGCCTCGGTCAAGCCCCCCACATTGCAGACATCGAGCCGGTTGAACTGATGGATGCCGCGCTCGATATAGGGCACGAACTGCCACTTGCTCGAGAATTCCTCGCCGATGGCGAAGGGAATGTCCGTCATTGATCGCAGCGACTCATAGGCCTCGGGAGTCTCGTCGCGGATAGGTTCCTCGAGGAAATCGAGCACGCCCTTGTCGAGCTTGCTGCAGAAGCTGGCCGCCTCGGCGACGGAAAGCCGATGATGGTAATCGATGCCGAGCACCACCTCGCTGCCCAGTTCCTCGCGCGCCTTGTTGAGGATGCGCGCGGTGGCGGCGATCGACTGGCGCGGCTCGAAGATATCGCGGCTGTCCTGGCCGATGGGGAAGAAGCGGATGGCATCGAAGCCCGCAGCTTTCAGTTCCAGGGCCCGCTCGATGGCGCCTTCGCCCGCGCTGTCGCCGGTAGAGGCAAAGGTGGGGATGACGTTGCGCTGCTTGCCACCGAGGAGTTCATAGACCGGCACGCCAAGCGCCTTGCCCTTGATGTCGTGCAGGGCGATGTCGATGGCCGAAATGGCGGCCTGCAACACGCGCCCGCCCTCGAAATACTGGCTGCGATACATCTCCTGCCAGATCCGGCCGATCTGCATCGCATCCTGGCCGATCAGGAATTCGCGATAATGCTCGATGGCGCCGGCCACCGCCTTTTCGCGGCCAGACAGTCCGCTCTCCCCCCAGCCGAAAATGCCCTGATCAGTCTCGATCTTGAGCAGGAACTGGTTCCGGATGCCAACCCAGACCGGATAGGGCTTGATGGCGGTGATCTTGAGTTTCGCGGACATGATTGGTCCCTGGTGAGGCAGGTCAGGCGGCGCGCAGTGCCATTTCAGTTTCGCCATCGAACAGGTGGATGCGCTCCTGGTCGAATTCGAGCCAGACCATCTCGTCGGGAGCAACCGATGCGGTGGGGGGCAGGCTGATATTGACGATGGCTCCGGACAGGAACGCCTGCACGAAGGTGATGTCGCCGGTGGGCTCCACCGTATAGACCTTGGAGGGGACCGAGCCAGCCACCTGCGACTTGTGAAGCTTGATGGTGGAGTGGCGCGCGCCGAGCACCACCTTGCGGGAGCTGGCGCCGGCAACCTTGCGGGCATTGGCGTCCGACAGCGGCAGGTTCCAGCCCTCGGCGCTGGTCAGCACCGTTTTGCCGTCGACGGTGGCCACGTCCAGCGGCACCAGGCTCATGGCCGGGCTGCCGATGAAGCTGGCGACGAACATGTTGACCGGGTTGGCGAAGACCTGTGCCGGCGTATCGTATTGCTGGAGCAGGCCGCCGTTCATAACCGCCATCTTGTCGGCCATGGTGACGGCTTCAAGCTGGTCATGCGTCACGTAGACGATGGTGGCATTGAGATCCTGATGGAAGCGCTTGATCTCGCTTCGCATCTGCACGCGCAGCTTGGCATCGAGGTTCGACAAGGGCTCGTCCATCAGGAAGACTGCCGGGTCGCGCACCAGTGCCCGGCCCAACGCCACACGCTGCTGCTGCCCGCCCGATAGCTCGCGCGGCTTGCGCTCGAGCAGGTGCGTGATGTCGAGGACCTTTGCCGCCTCCTGCACCTTTCGATTGATCTCGTCCTTGGGCAACTTGCGCATCTGCAGGGGGAAGGCGAGGTTCTGGAACACGGTCTTGTTGGGATAGAGCGCGTAATTCTGGAACACCATGGCGATGTCCCGATCCTTGGGGTCGAGGTCGTTGACGATGCGGTCCCCGATCTTGATGTCGCCACCACTCATCGGCAGCAGTCCGGCGATCAGGTTCAGCGTCGTCGTCTTGCCGCAGCCGGACGGCCCGACCAGCGCGACGAATTCGCCATGATTGACGGTGAAATTCACATCGTTCACAGCAGCCATGCTGCCGTAATACTTCATGACGTGTTGCAGGACGACCTCGGCCATCGGCGGAAACTCCTAGTGTTTGACGGCGCCTTCGGTGAGGGCACGCACGAAGTATTTTTGCAGGACGAGGAACAGCACCACGACCGGCACGCTCATGATGAAGCTGGCAGCCATCAGGCCAGGGAAGTCCGTCGTGTTCTCCGAGAAGAACCGCTGGATGCCCACGGGCAGGGTGAGCTGCTCGTTCTTGGTGAGGAAGGTGGCGGCGTAGATGTATTCGTTCCAGGCGCCGATGAAGGAGTAGATCGCCGTGGCGATGATACCGGGCACCGAAAGCGGCGTGACGATCAGCAGGAACGCCTGGAAGCGCGTGGCGCCATCGATGCGTGCAGCCTGCTCGAGCTGGATGGGGATGTTGTCGTAGAAGCCCTTGAGCAGCCAGATGGCGAGCGGCAGGCCGAAGGTCAGGTAAGTCAGGATAAGCGATCCATGCGTGTTCACCAGGCCCAGCACACGCATCAAGATGAAGAGCGGCACCAGGAAGATCACGGCCGGGAACATGTTTCGCAGCAGCACCGCGAAGAACAGGAATTTGCGGCCCGGAAAGCGGAATCGGGAAAAGGCGTAGGCTGCGGGAACCGCCACCACCACGGCAAGCACCGTGGTGACGAAGGAGACGAACAGGCTGTTCCAGAAGAAGCGCAGGAAGTCCTGCCCGACGCTGTTCTGGGGATCGAGCAGCTTGCGATAGCTGGCGAGCGTGGGCTCGGTGGGCCACCATTGCGGCGGGAACTGCATCGCCGCAAAGCCCGATTTGATCGAGGTCAGTAGCATCCAGACCATCGGAAGCGCGGTGTAGAGGATCATGATGGTCAGGAAGATGCGGCCGGTCCAGCGCCAGCCGTCCACGCCCTTGCGGCTACGTGGCGTTGCGGTGTCAGAGGTCGAGGTCACGCGCCCTGCTCCTTTTCATTGCCACTCAGGGCCCGAACATAGAAGTAGCCGAGCGCCATCAGGATGACGAAGAGCAGCACCGAATAGGCGGCCGCCACGCCCCAGCGCTGACGCCCGAAGGCGAGCTCGTAGATGTGAGTGATCCAGATATGTGAGGCGTTGGACGGGCCGCCGCCGGTCATGATCCAGGGAATGATGAAGGAGTTGAAGTTGGCGACCGCCAGCAACAGGATGGTGACCGTGGACACGCCCCGCAGATGGGGGAATGTCACGTGCCAGAAACGCTGCCAGGTCGAGGCACCATCCACCCTGGCGGCGCGCAGCAGCTGCTCCGGCACCGTCTGCAGGCCAGCCATGATCATGATCATGGCGAAGGGAAACTCGCGCCAGATATTGACCACGATCAGCGAGGGCAGGACGGTGTGGACATTGTCGATGAAATTGGGCTGGCGGTCGGTGAAGCCGAACTGAACCAGCACCTGGCCGATAATGCCGAAATCGGAGTGGTACATCCACTTCCAGATATAGGACGCGGCAACCGCGCTAATGACCCATGGAATGATCAGAATGGCCCGCAGCACCGCGCGGCCGGCAAAGTCCCGATGCAGCGCGAGCGCGGCGCCATAACCCAGCACGAAGGCAATGAGCGTGGAGGCGAGTGTCCAGATCACGGTGTTGATCGTTACGCGCCAGAACACCTCGCTGGAGAGAATGGCCGTGTAGTTGTCGGCACCGACAAAGATCTTGTCGCGGAGCTGAAGCCCGGGCGGTGTTTTGAAGAATGACAGTTCGATCGTGTAGTAGATGGGATAGGCGATGACGATGAGCATCACCACGATGGCCGGCAACACGTAGAGGTAATCGGCGCGGCTAGTCCACATTTGCTGCAGGATACTGGGACGCGCAGGGATACTCCCGCGTGGAGCGTTGGCATGGCCGGCAAGTGTGGTCATCGAGGTGCTCCGCATCCAGGCAGGAAGGAGACCGGCGGCGCGCGGCGCCGCCGGTCGATTTCGCAAGGCGGCTGCTAGAGCCCGCCGCCCTCAGTCAGGGCCCTGACCTTCTCAGCGGCATCTTCGGCCGCTTCATCGACGGTCATCGCACCGGTCAGAGCGTTCTGCAGCATGTCGGGGATGATGATGTTCATGATCTCGGGCGTCTCCGGCAGCGTCGGGAACGGCACGCCATAGGGCAGCATCGAGGTCGTGACATCGAGGAACTTGATGGAGTCGAGGCGTTCCTTCATCCACTTGGTCTTGAAGCCGTTGAGATTGCCGGGGTTGGAGCCGGCATAGGCCATCTTCAGCGACCATTCCGGGCTGGTCCAGAAGCAGACCATCGCCTTGGCTGCCGCCTCGTCCACTTCGCCACCCTCGACATACTCTGGGTTGAGGATGTGGATGTTGGAGCCGCCGAAGACCACGGCGCGCTTGCCGTCGGGACCCGTCGGGATCAGGCCATAGCGCATGTTGTCGATAACGGTCTGGGCCTTTGTCTGATCGTCGCCGGTGGCCTTGGCCTGCAGATCGAGCATCACGTTATAGTCGGACGGATGGGAGATCATCATGCCGAGCTGGCCGGCCAGGAACAGCGGCTGGTTATCGGCCTGCTGGTTGGTCAGGGCCGAAACCGGGACCGACTGGTCGCGGACATACATATCAACGGAGGCCTGGAGAGCCTGCTTGCTGGCGTCGCTGTCGAGACGGATTTCCTCGTAGGTCGGGTTGGGATCGGCTTCGTCGAACACCCCGCCGCCATAGCCCCAGAGCTGGGGCATGAAGCGGTACGGCGTATTGCCGGCATTCTTGCGCGCCACCAGGCCATAGCCGGCGACGCCGAGCTTGTCGTGGATCTGCTTGGAATAGGCGACCACGTCGTCCCAGGTGGCGGGCGGCGCTTCCGGATCGAGGCCGGCCCGCTCGAAGATATCGGCGTTCCAGATCAGGGCCATGGTCTCGTTATTGGTGGGGATGCCGTAGGTCTTGCCTTCCCACATCACCGATTTCATGGCGCCGGGCCAGAAATCCTCGGTCTTCCAGCCGACATCCTCGGGGCTCAGTTCCTGCAGGTAGCCCTTGGAGGCGAATTCGACACCGCCCAGGATCTGCAGGCGCACCACCATCGGACCGGCATTGCCCAACAGGGCCGTACGGAACTTGTCGAGCAGGTCGTTATAGGTGAGCGCCTGCTCCTCCAGCTCGATATTCGGATAGGTGGCGCGGAAGGCTTCGAAGAAGTCCTTGTAGTACTGACGCAGCAGATCGGGGTCGCCCTCGAACACGCCCTGGTACCAGAATGTCAGCCGACCCTCATAGTCGAGCGGCGTCACCGCGCCGCACAATTCGGCCGTGTCAAATTCCTCGGTGCCGGCAATCGAGCGCACATATTCCGGCGACCATTTGCTGAGATCGACGCTCTGGCCGAGCACCGAGGTGCTCATCATCGATACCATCAGTGTAGAGACTGCCATGCCGCGCGCAAGCGCACGGCCAAAACCGTAGTTCCTCATAGAGTCCTCCTGTGTCCCTGCCCGCTCCTGTGGCGACAGGCCATGCGACTTCGCTCAGCGGGCCTCCGGCCTCTTTATGTGCGTTCGCAGTGATTTACACCGTTGCAGAAGCCATATTGCGTGTCAACTCAGAAGGATCGTACATTGTTTGTTGTTGGGTGTGTATGATACGAACCGACAGACGCAGGAGCGGACCTTGGCCAGCACCAGTGAGTTCAAGATTTCACCCCCTTTGGGACTGGAAGAGATCGATGTCTCCAGCCAGCGCGCGGTTTCGCTCTATGAGACCATTCGCGAGGACATTCTTTCGGGGCGACTCAAACCCAATGAGCGGCTGGTGGTCGCGGACCTCGCCGAACGGCTGGGCACATCGACCAATCCCGTTCGCGAAGCGCTGCAGATGCTGCGCGGCGAGGGCTTCGTGGTGTTCTCGCCCAATCGTGGCGCCCGGGTCCGACCGATCGACCACGACTTCGTCCGCAACATCTACGAGATCAGCACGCTCATCGAGCCAGCGCTGACACGCTGGTTCGTGGGGATGGCCACCGAGGCCGACATTGCCGAACTCGAGCGCATCCAGCGCCTCATCGAAGAGAATAACTTCGTCGATGCCGTGCTCCACAGCGGGCTCGACGTGCAGTTCCACACCGTCGTCTATCAGCGCCACTATAACCGGCACGCAGCCGAAATCTGGTGGAAGCACCGCCAGGTGCTGCGTGCCGTCACCCAGCGCTTTCCCTATACGCTGGCCCGCCGCACACAAGTCATCCGCGAGCATCGCGAACTCATCGAACTGGTGAAAGCCGGAGAAGCCGACAAGGCGGCCGAATGCGTCGCCCGCCATGTCGAAGGCTCGGGCCGACATATCCTTGAACAGATGCGCGCCTACAGCGCCGAGAGAGCCGGATAGAACATCGTTTCCAACGGCCGAGACGCCCGTCAAAACCTCACCGAAAGGCAATAGAGCATGAAAATCACGGGTGTCAGGCCGTGGCTGATCAAGTCCGCGGCGTCCTACTGGGGCGAGTTCCTGTTCGTGGAGGTGACGACCGATGAGGGCGTTTCCGGCTGGGGTGAAATCACCACCACGACCTTCGTCGCCAATCGTGCGCTCTGCGTCATGCTCAGGCAGATCAGCAAGATCGTCGAGGGCGACGACCCCGCCCATATCGAGCGCATCTGGCACAAGATCTTCCGCAATTTCACCTATATGGGCAGCCGCGGCGCCGCCGTGGAATGTGTGAGCGCCATCGATATCGCGCTCTGGGATATCCGGGGCAAGGTGCTCGGCCAGCCGATCTACGAACTGCTTGGCGGCCCGGTGCGCGACGATATCCTGCTCTACACCCATCCCGACCAGCGCAAGTTCACCAGCAAGGAAGGCGTTATCCAGGAGATCCGCGACATCATCGCCTCCGGCCACACCGCGCTGAAATTCGATCCCTTCCCGCAGCAAGGGCCGAAGGGTCGCGACGGCGTCGCCCGCGAGCAGTCCGAGGGCTATCTCGATGGCTCGATGACCCGCAAGGACGAGCGCGAGGCGGCTGAACTCACCGCGCTCATTCGCAAAACCGCCGGTCCGGATATCGAAATCCTCATCGACGCCCATGGGCGCTTCGATGTGCCGACGGCCATCCGGACCTGCCGCACACTCGAAGAGGCGGGCGATATCGACTGGTTCGAGGAGCCTGTGCCGCCCGAGAGCTTCAATGCGCTCAAGCAGGTCCGCGACAAGGTCAATGCGCCCATCTCCTGGGGCGAGCGCGGCCACACCAAGTGGGATTTCGTGCCGATCCTCGAAAACAAGCTCGCCGACTATATCATGCCCGACGTCACCTGGACCGGCGGCATCACCGAGCTCAAGAAAATCTCGGCGTTGTGCGAGGCCTATTACATCCCCGTCTCGCCCCATGACGCGGCGGGGCCGATCAACGTGGTGGCAGGCGCGCAGGTGATGATGACCGTGCCGAACTTCTACCGGCTCGAGACATCGGAGTGGAACCTGAGCAAATACGATCACTTGATCGACAAGCCGCTCGATAACTCGAATGGCAGCCTCAAGCTCAACAGGGCACCGGGTCTCGGTATCGAGATGAACCGAGACTACCTCGCAGCAAATGTCGTGGAGTTCGACTGAATGGACGTGAACAAGGCAGCCGAAGCGATCGAAAACAATGTCCGCACGGCCTCGCGCCCGAGTGAGTTGCGCATTACCGACCTGCGCGTTGCCGAGATTGTCGGCGCGCCGTTCACCTCGGCGCTCGTCAAGATCTACACCAACCAGGGCATTGTCGGCCTGGGGGAAGTGCGTGACGGCGCCAGCGCCACCTATGCGCTTATGCTCAAGAGCCGGCTGCTGGGGGAAAATCCCTGCGATATCGACCGGCTGTTCCGCCGCATCAAGCAGTTTGGCGGCCATGGCCGGCAGGGCGGCGGTGTATCGGCCATCGAGATCGCGCTGTGGGACCTGGCGGGCAAGGCCTATGGCGTGCCTGTTTACCAGATGCTGGGCGGCAAGTTCCGCGACAAGGTCCGCGTCTATTGCGATACCGACGCCGAAAAACCCAGCGGCACCGAGACCGGCAAGCGGCTCAAGGCGCGCATGGATATGGGCTTCACCTTTCTCAAGATGGATCTCGGCCTGATGCAGATCGCCGACGTGCCCGGGGCTGTCGTGGCGCCGGCGGGGTCGCTCGAAGCCTACCGCGTCCATCCCGGGCGCGGCCCGGTCAAGAGCATGGAAGACCGCCGCGCCCGCAACGCCGTCTATGACACGCACAATGTCCGCCACCCGTTCAGTGGCCTCCATTTCACCGACAAGGGTCTTGACCTGCTCGAGCAGTATATTGCCGAAGTCCGCGAGGTGATCGGCTACGATATTCCGCTGGCCATCGACCATGTCGGCCATATCTCGCTCCAGAACGGCATCCGGCTGGCGCGGCGGATCGAGAAGTATGTTCCCGCCTGGCTCGAGGATGTGATCCCCTGGCAATATACCGAGCATTACCGGCAGTTGCAGGACGCGACCACCGTGCCGATCTGCACCGGGGAGGACATCTACCTCAAGGAAGGCTTCGAGCCCTTGCTCCGCAGCGGCGGCCTCTCGGTCATCCACCCGGACCTGCTGACCTCGGGCGGAATTCTCGAAACCAAGAAGATCGGCGACATGGCGCAGGACTACGGCGTGGCCATGGCCATCCACATGGCGGAAAGCCCGATCGCGGCGATGGCCGCCGCGCATGTCGCCGTCGCCACGGAGAACTTCATGGCGCTCGAATATCACAGCGTCGAGGTGGACTGGTGGGACGATATCGTCACGGGCCTGCCCAAGCCGCTGGTCCAGGACGGGTTCATCACCGTGCCGGACAAGCCGGGCCTGGGCATCGACGACGTGGTCGACGAGGTCATATCCCAGCATCTGCAGGAGGGCGTCACCGGCATCTGGCAGCCCACCGATCACTGGGATGACGAATATTCCTGGGACCGGACCTGGAGCTAGAATGAGGAATCACGCCTAAACACCCCCACCCTCATTCCCTCCCACAACGGGGGATCACAGACATGTTTAAACCTCAGCCGCCTCCCTCCCCTTGATGCGGAGGGATCAAGGGGAGGTGGGGCCAAGTACAGTCGGCCGCACGAACGGAAAGAACCATGATCTACGAATTGCGCATTTACGATTGCCTGCCTGGCCGCCTCCCTGCCCTGCTGAAGCGCTTCAATGAGCACACGCTGGCGATCTGGGATCGGCACGGCATCCGCCAGGCGGGGTTTTTCACCACCGTCATTGGCGAGAACAGCAACCGCCTCACCTATTTCATTGCCTGGGAATCGCTCGCCGACCGCGAGGCCAAGTGGGCCGCCTTCATCAGCGATCCGGCATGGCATAAGGCCCGCGACGACTCCGAGCGCGACGGCCCGATCATTGCCAATATCAGCAGCCAGCTGCTCGCGCCGACGGCCTTCTCATCGGTCAAATAGAGGTCCACCATGAAGATCACCGATCTGCGCTGCGCCGTCATCGGGCGCCACCCCATTGTGCGCATCGTTACCGACGAAGGGCTCTACGGGCTGGGCGAGGTGGAGTTCACCAAGAGCTACCTCAAGCCCTGGGTGCTGCACTTTCGCGATGCGCTTGTTGGTGAGGACCCGACCGATGTCGAGCGCTGCATGCTCAAGATTCGCCAGCGCGGCAGCTTCAAGCCCTATGGCGCCGCCGTGTCGGCCATCGAGCATGCGCTGTGGGACATTGCCGGCAAGGCGGCCAATGTGCCTGCCTACAAGCTGCTGGGCGGCAAGGTGCGCGACAAGGTGCGGGTCTATAATGGCTCGATCCGCCGCAAGCGCAGCGGCGACCGGCCGGAGGATTATGCTGCCGACGTCAAGTGGATGATGGAGCAGCCGCAGAACTTCTTCATGGTCAAGCAGGGCATCAGCTTCCACTCCAACATGAAGGACACCATCGACGACTTCCACTATGGCGTGCGGCAGAACAATGCCGGCTATCACGGCGCCATGGACCAGGGGCAGATTTCCGAGCGCGGCTTCAAACACATGCTCGACTGCGTCGCGGCGATGAAGGAAGTGCTGGGCGACAAGGTGAGCCTGGCGCTCGATTGCGGCCCCGGCTGGTTCCTCAACGACGCCATCCGCTTCGCCCGCGCCGTCGAGAAATACGACCTGATGTGGCTCGAGGACATGCTGACCGGTGACTATGTCCCCTGGGTCAACCCGCAGGCCTATCGCGAGCTCACCACCTCGACCTCCACGCCCATTCACACCGGCGAGCAGATTTACCTGCGGCACAATTTCAAGGAATTGATCGAGACGCAGGCGGTGCGCGTGGTCGGGCCCGATCCGGCCGATATTGGCGGCATGGCCGAACTCAAATGGGTGGCCGAGCACGCCTATATGCATTCGATCATGATGGCGCCGCATGGCACTGCCAATGGGCTGCTCGGCCTGGGCGCCTTGATCAATGTCTGCGCCACCCTCCCCGCCAACTACATCGCCTTCGAATATCCCAGCGCCTCCGACCCCTGGTGGGAGGATATCGTCATCGGCCTGCCCAAGCAGATCGTCACGGACAGCCATGTCGACCTGCTCCCTGCCCCCGGCCTGGGGCTGGATATCGACCCAGAAGGTGCAAGAAAGTACCTGCTGGAAGAGGATGCAGGGTTCTTCGAGCCCTAGGCTCGTTCCGCAACCCCATCACCGCGAGGTCGTGCCACGGCCCTTGGCTCTGAGCGCCGAGGTACCGCGCCTCGTGACAGCTTGTGGATGCCCACCGCAATTCAGACCTAGTCAGCTCGGTTGGCGCGTTGTCGTCGACCTGTTAATGCCTATTGCGCGAGAATGAGACGCGTGTATCATATTGATATGGTCGTCTCACGTCAGCGAAATACAGCCACAACAATCCAGGGTGCCGAGCGCGGAGCCAAGGCCCGGACCCGCCGGCTCATGCTCGACGCTGCCATTGCGTTGATGCAGTCAGGCATGACGCCTTCGGTGACGGGCGTCGCCGAAACGGCGGGCGTGTCGCGGGCCACGGCCTATCGCTATTTCCCCAGCCAGGCCGCCCTGGTCCATGCCGTGGTCGACGAGGCTCTGGGACCCATTCTGGAATGGGCACCAAACAATGGCAGCGCCGGAGCGCGCGTGGCCGACCTGCTGGCCACTGCAATGCCGCGCATCGAAGAGTTCGAGGCAACCTTCAAGGCCTCCCTTCGCCTGTCGCTGGAGCAGTGGGCGCAGCGACGCGCGGGCACGCTTGGCAGCGAGCCGCAATTCACCCGAGGTCACCGTGTCGATCTGCTGATGAATGCCACGGCCCCGCTCGCGGCGAGGCTAACGCCAGACCAGCATTTGCGGGTGGCGCAGGCCCTGTCGCTGGTATTCGGCGTCGAAGTGCTGAATGTCCTCAAGGATATCTGGGGCCTCAGTTCGCACGAGGCACAAAACGTTGCCCAATGGGCCGCAAGGGCACTGATCGGCGCCGCCGAAGCGGAAGCAACCAGCGGGCAGAAGGTCGAGAGCAAGATTGCTGCTGAACGCACGAAAGATGCGTCTGCGGCACCAGCCCACAAGGAGGGCAGCTGATTTGTGCTGACATCGGCAGGCACCAATTGGTGGCCTGCCGTTGCTGTCGGCGCAGACGATGGGGAGCGAGCCGGTCCGAAACAGATCGGAACGGCTCAGCGAACCACAGGGAGGGGATGACGATCAGGAAGGCAGGCCCAGGAGGGTCTGTCCGATCGGAGTCCGGTGAGATGCGGCGTCGCCCGCCGGGCTCACACGAGGCGTGAACTGTGCATGTGAGGGAGATGATACAATGCGCAAGACTATGGTTGGACTACTGACCGGAGTGAGTTTCGCCGCCATGGGCAGTCTCGCCCAGGCCCAGGAACTGACGATCCTCTGGGCCGAATGGGACCCCGCAAACTACCTGCAGGAACTGGTGAACGATTATCAGGCCGAAACCGGCGTTACCGTGACGGTCGAAACGGTTCCGTGGCCTGATTTCCAGACCAAGGCATTCACCGAGTTCAACGCTCAGGGATCTGCATATGACCTCGTCGTCGGCGACAGCCAGTGGCTGGGTGCCGGCTCGACCGGCGGTCATTATGTAGACCTGACCGAGTTCGTGAAGACCCACAACCTGACCACCACCATGGCGCCAGCCACCATGCAGTTCTACTCGGAATATCCGGGTGGTTCGGGCACCTACTGGTCGGTGCCGCTCGAGGGCGACGCCGTCGGCTGGGCCTATCGCAAGGACTGGTTCGAAGATCCGACCGAAATGGCCAACTTCAAGGCCAAGTACGGCTACGACCTCGCCGTGCCGACGGACCTCAAGCAGCTCGTCGACATCGCCGAGTTCTTCCACCGTCCGGAAGAAAACCGCTACGGCGCTGCTGTCTACACACAGGTCCCGGGCGACGCCATCACGATGGGCGCCGAGACCTTCATCTTCTCGTATGGCGGCTCGCTGGGCGACTACGCCAACTACAAGGTCACGGGCCTGCTGAACTCACCCGAGTCGGCCGAAGGCCTTGAGGACTACAAGAAGCTCTACGGCTTTGGCCCTCCGGGCTGGGGCAATGCGTTCTTCGCCGAAGTAAATACGGCGATCGCGCAGGGTCAGGTGGCGATGGGCATGAACTTCTTTGCGTTCTTCCCCTCGCTGCTCAACGAGGCGACCAATCCGCAGGCCGCCAACATGGGCTTCTTCGCCAACCCGCCCGGCCCGCGCGGTGATGACTTTGCCGCTCTCGGCGGCCAGGGCATATCGCTGGTGTCCTACAGCCAGAACCAGGAGGAAGCCATGAAGTTCCTCGAATGGCTGGTCAAGGACGAGACTCAGAAGAAGTGGGCTGAGCTGGGTGGTTACACTGCCGCCGCAGCTATCCTCGAGTCCGAGGAATTCCAGAACGCGACGCCTTACAACAAGGCGTTCTATGAGACCATGTTCAAGGTCCGCGACTTCTGGGCGCTGCCCGAATACGCCGAGCTGCTCGATGAGGGCCAGCAGGGCTTCTACGACTATGTCGTGAACGGCAATGGCACCGCTCAGGAGGCGCTCGACAAGCTCGCCGCTACCTGGGTCGAAAGCCTCAAGGCCGCCGGCTACCCTGCCGAGTAATCCACTGACAGCGACCCGGGGAGGGGAGGCATCTCCTTCCCGGGCAATGTTCTAACCGGGGGATTATGCATTGACGAACATGATGACGACGCTCAGTCCGAGTTCGCGCGCCGCGACGCGCGGCTGGAGCGACATCACCATCAGGAACCTTTTCGTCATTCCGACGGTGGCGTTCCTCATCATTTTCAACGTTTTTCCGCTGCTTTATTCGCTGGGCTTTTCGTTCACGGACTTCCGTGCATCGAGCAAGGCACCGGTCAATTTCGTCGGCCTGAAGAACTACACCGACATCCTCGCCGATCCGGTGATCTGGCGGAGCTTCTCCACCACGCTGTGGTACGTCATCGTCTCGGTGACCGGGCAGTTCGTGGTTGGCTTCGGGCTGGCGCTGCTGCTCAACCGGCCGATTCCTGGCAAGGGCTTCCTGACGACGCTGCTGCTGCTGCCCATGATGCTATCGCCGGTCGTTGTGGGTCTGTTCTGGAAGCTCATCTACGATCCGTCCTGGGGCATCCTCAACTATGCGCTAGGCCTCGGCAAAACGGCATGGCTGACCGACGCGAACCTCGCGCTCTATGCGGTGGCCATCACCGATATCTGGATGTGGTCGCCCTTTGTGATGCTGCTCTCGCTGGCTGGCCTGAGCGCCGTGCCCAAGCACCTCTACGAAGCCGCCTCAATCGATCGCGCCAGCAAGCTCTACACCTTCTTCCGCATCACCCTGCCGCTGGTCGCGCCGATCCTGCTCATCGCGGTGATCTTCCGCACCATGGAGGCTTTCAAGACCTTTGATATCGCCTTCGTCATGACCGGCCAGCCGCAAGCCGAACTGATTTCGTCGCGCCTTTACAAGATGGCGTTCGCGCAATGGCAGACGGGACCCGCCTCGGCTCTCGCCTATATCGTGCTGATCATGGTGCTCTGCATCACCAACATCTACGTAAAATATCTCAACAAGGCCAAGGAGCGCTAGAATGGCTGTCGTTTCAACGCGCTCCGGACGGCTCGGCAACCGCATTGCCATTGCGATTGTGCTCGTCATCACGCTCATCTTCCTGTCGCCGATCTATTGGATCACGACGACGGCCTTCAAGCCGCTCGTGCAGGCCACATCGGTGCCACCGAGCGTCTTGTTCGAGCCACAGATCACGCCGTTCGTGAAACTGTTCACCAAGCGGGCCCAACTGACCGGGCCTGTGAGCCCGGAGGTCTACGAGGCTGCGCCCTGGTGGGAAAAACTGGTGCTTGACGGCGGCGAACGCCTGGCCCGCGACGGCAATGGCGATGTGGTGTTCTCGGCCTATCCGGATCGTTTCGTCAACTCGCTGATCATCGCCATCACCTCGACCATTCTCGCAGTGTCACTGGGAACAATCACCGCCTACGGCTTCTCGCGCTTCAGGGTAAAGGGGGAGGCGGACCTCCTCTTCTTCATCCTCTCCACCCGCATGCTGCCGCCTATCGTGGTCGCCATTCCGATGTTCCTGATGTATCGGGCCGTCGGCCTGAACGACACCCATGTCGGCCTGATCATCCTCTACACGGCCTTCAACGTCTCGTTCGCCGTCTGGCTGATGAAGGGTTTCATCGACGAAATCCCGAAGGAATACGAGGAGGCGGCGCTGGTGGACGGCTATACCCGCATGCAGGCCTTCTTCAAGATCGTCCTGCCCGAAGCCGCCACCGGCATCGCTGCCACCGCGGTCTTCTGCTTCATCACCGCCTGGAACGAGTATGCGTTCGCGCTGATCCTCACCAACCGCCGGGCACAGACGGCGCCGCCGTTCATTCCCAGCCAGGTCGGCACGGGCCTGCAGGACTGGACCGTCATCGCCGCCGGGACCGTGCTGTTCCTGCTGCCGGTCGCCATCTTCACCTTCCTGCTCCGCAACCATCTGCTGCGCGGCATGAGCTTTGGTGCCATTCGCAAATGATCAGTCGAGAATTCAACCAGAAATATTTCGGCCCCGGTTCCATCACGCTGATGGTCGCTGGCATCCTGTTCCTATGCCAGCCCTGGATCAGCTTCCTGCATGCCTGGAGCGTGCTGGTGATGCTGATCGGCCTGATCGGCTTCAACATCTCCGTGCATATTCCACCGCCGGAACAGCTCGTGGACGAAGATGACACCGGTCCGGTGTCCATCTCCAAGACAGTGGCAGCGGGTGGTGGGCATGACTGAGATTCAGCTGCGCAATATCGACAAGCATTTCGGCCCGGTCCACGTGATCCGCGAGATCAACCTGACGGTGAAGGAC
This sequence comes from Devosia sp., assembly GCF_014860165.1. Lineage (GTDB taxonomy): Bacteria > Pseudomonadota > Alphaproteobacteria > Rhizobiales > Devosiaceae > Devosia. Next base: position 50,278 of record NZ_JACZKG010000086.1, on the reverse strand, counting down.
CAGGAGTTCGTCGTTCTGCTCGGGCCCTCGGGCTGCGGCAAGACCACGACCCTGCGCGCCATCGCCGGCCTTGAGGATATCGACTCGGGCGACATCCTGATCGATGGCAAGCCGGTGCAGAACCTGCACGCCTCCGAGCGCGACGTGGCCTTTGTCTTCCAGAACTACGCGCTCTATCCGCATCTGACGGTTTACGAGAATATGGCGTTTCCGCTCCGAGCGGTGCGCCAGAACCGGGAAGAGATCGACAAGACGGTCCAGTCCGTAGCGACCTCGCTGGGCATCACGGGCCTCCTCAACCGCCGCCCTTCGGCGCTGTCAGGTGGCGACATGCAGCGCGTGGCCATCGGCCGCTCGCTGGTACGCCGGCCAAAGGCCATCCTGCTCGATGAGCCCATTGGTTCGCTCGATGCCAAGCTGCGCGAAAGCATGCGGGTCGAGCTCAAGCGCCTGCATATCGAGAACGGCTCCACCTCGATTTACGTGACGCATGACCAGGTCGAGGCCATGTCGCTGGCCGACCGCATCGTGGTCATGCATGAGGGCCTGTTGCAGCAGGTCGGCACGCCCGACGACGTCTACCGCTATCCCGCCAACATCTTCGTCGCCCAGTTCGTCGGCAGCCCGATCATGAACATGGCCGCCGCAGACATCAGTGAAGGCAGTTCCGGCGTCAGCGTCAGCCTGGGTGGCGTCAGCTTCGCCTTTCCGGCCGCCCTGTCCGGCAAGCTCAAGGAGGCCGGCGCCCAGAAGGGTAAGGTCATGCTCGGTGTCCGGCCAGAAGGCGTCCTGCTCTCGCACGAGCCCAAGGACGGCTATGTCGAGGTGACCTCAGGCATCATCGAGCCCCTTGGCTCCCACGACATCGTCGACCTCAAGGTCGGTGACATCGTGCTGCGCGCCCGCACCAAGAGCGGTTTCGTGGCCGGCCCCGGCCTCAAGGTGTGGGCCCGGATCGACCCGGCGCAGGCGCATTTCTTCGACACCACATCCGGCAGTTCTTTGGAGATCAGGCTCTGATGGCGCATATCCAACTCAAGGGGATCTCCAAATCCTTCGGCAACCACGTGGCGCTCAGGGATCTCGACCTCGAAATCGCCGACGGGGAGTTCTTCGTGCTGCTCGGTCAGACCGGCGCGGGCAAGACCACGACGCTGCGGCTGGTGGCGGGCCTCGAAAAGCCCAGCACCGGGCAGATCTTCATCGATGGCCAGGATGTGGGTGATTGGGGCGCGGCCGAGCGCGACGTGGCGCTGGTGCTGCAGCAATATTCGCTCTACCCGCGCTACACGGTGCGAGAGAATCTTGAATTCCCGCTCAAGTCACCCATCCGCAAATCCAGCCCGGACGAGATCAAGGCGCAGGTCGATCGCGTGGCCAAGACGCTGCGCATCGAGCACCTGCTGGATCGCAAGGTCGACCGGCTCTCGGGTGGCGAGATGCAGCGCGTGTCGATCGGCCGGGCCATCGTGCGGCGGCCCCGGGTGTTCCTGATGGACGAGCCGCTCTCGGCGCTCGACGCCAAGTTGCGCGAGGCCCTGCGGACAGAGCTCAAGAACCTGCAGGTCAATCTGGGCGCGACCTTCCTGTTCGTGACGCACGATCAAGTCGAGGCCATGGCGATGGGCGACAAGATCGGGGTGCTCAATAACGGGCAACTGGTACAGACCGGTACGCCGCATGAAATCTACAATAACCCGATCAACACCTTCGTCGCGCGTGCGGTGGGTTCCCCGCCCATGAACCTGATGGACGGTCAGCTCGAACAGGGCACGGCCGTCACCGCCGCCGGCCAGCGCCTGCCCCTGCAGGGGCGTGAACCGTTTGCCGGACGCGCGCTGACCTTCGGCATCCGCCCCGAAGACCTTGTCCTCGAAGGCGGCGCGCCGGGCGCGGCGCGCGTGCATGACATCGAGAACCATGGCGTCGCCAAGATCATCACCCTGCGGGCGGGCGACAACCTGCTCCAGGCGACCGTGCCGAGCCAGACCAGCCTCAAGATCGACGAAGATGTGCGGTTCTCCTGGAACCCCGAGAAAGTCGTGCTGTTCGACGGCAAGAGCGGCATCAACCTGCGCCACGCAGGCTAGGGCCGATAGCCGGCACGCGCCCAGGGTGTCGTCTTCCCGACGCCGGTTCCAGTTCATTTCCCAAACAAAAAAGAGCGCCCCGATGTCACCATCGAGGCGCCTTGCATTTTTGCTCGCGTGATCAGGCGTGCTTGATTTCCGTGCCGAGCACCTTGAGGCAGTCGCGCATGAAGGCCGCCAACGCTGTCCAGCCCTTGGCGGACACCATATTGCCATCGATCAGCGAGTCGGTGGGTGACAGGTCCACATAGGTGCCACCGGCCAGGGTCACTTCCGGCTCGCATGCGGCCAGGGCGCCGACGCGCTTGCCGCGCACCACGCCATCGACGGCGATCAGGATCTGCACGCCGTGGCAGATAGTGAAGATGGGCTTGCCGGCATCGTGGAAGTGCTTGACCATCTGCTGGATGCGCTTGTCGGTGCGGATATATTCCGGGCCGCGGCCGCCGGCGCAATAGACCGCGTCATACTGGTCGAGCTGGGCCAGGGCCTCCGAGAAGGTCTTGTTGATGTCGGCATAGTGACCCATCTTTTCGGTATAGGTCTGGTCGCCCTCGAAGTCGTGCAGCGAGGTCTTGATGCGGTCGCCGGCCTTCTTGTCGGGGCAGACGACGTGGACCGTGTGTCCCACTGCCATCATGCCCTGCTGATAGACGAAGATTTCGTATTCCTCGGTGAATTCACCGGTCAGCATCAGTATCTTCTTGCCGGCCATTATCTGTTCCTCCCTGTTTTCAGATCAATCGGGCAACCCCTGGCGCAGGCGCCAGCAGGTCGATTTACGTCACCTCAGGCAAAAGCCGGCAAAAGCCGGGTTCGTGAATTATGGATGTGTACGAGCATGGCCTCGCGCGCGCGCTTGGGATCGCCCTTGCGGAACGCGTCGAGCAAGGCCTCGTGTTCATCCAGCGCCTCTGCCGTCACCAGCCGGTGATACATCAGGCGGAAAATGTGGAAGTGGGTGTGCTGCATGCGCAGCACGTCGCGCACGAGCCCATTGCCGGCAATTTCGAGAATCTTGTCGTGGAACTCGGCGTCCCTCCGGGCGAAGTCGGAATAGCGCAACTGCTCGTCGGCGCCGTCGTCGGCTGCCATCACGCCGGCCAGTTGCTGCAGCGCCGTCAGGCCCGCCTCGTCCATGCGCGCTGTCGCCTTGGCTGCGGCTTCGGGTTCCAGCATCAGGCGAAGCTCATAGAGTTCGTCGAAGCGTGCCCGGCTGACCTGCGGCGCGGCACGATAGCCCACAAGGTGAGCCCGGAGCACGAGGCCCTCCCCCTCCAGCCGCCCCAAAGCCTCGCGGATGGGGGTGTGCGACACGTTGAGTTCGCGAACCAGCGTGTCCACCGTGATCCTCGCGCCCGGCGGAATCTGCAACGACATGAGCTGCGCGAAGATCGCGTCATAGACGTTGCCGGCCAGACTCGTGGGGCGCGCGAGCCCTGCCGCTGCATCGCCCGCCCGGTGGATCACTGTCGATTTCATAACGGCCGCTCGCCTCTTGACATGACCGATGATCTAGCAGGATGGTGGCGAGCCCACAATACTATATCTTATACGATCCTATTTGGCGTATGAGCAAAAACGGGTGGAGGACACGTTCGATGGGGCTGTTCGGCGCGCTCAGGCTGCCGCGCGAAATTCTGTTTGGCAGCGGTCAGCGCCGGGCACTTGGCGCTGTCGCGGCCAAATCGGGCCGTCGGGCGCTGGTCTGTACGGACGAGCGTTTTGCTGCCACGCCCAGCTTCGCGGAGATGATGGCCGATCTGCGGGCGTCGGGCATCGAGGCGCTGGTTCACGATCAGGTTCTGCCCGATGTTCCCAGCGATACCGTCATCACCTGCGTCGAGGCCGCGCGGCCATTTGCCCCTGACATGGTGATCGGAATCGGCGGCGGATCGTGCCTCGACATGGCAAAGTGTGCCGCGCTGCTGCTGACACATGGCGGTGTGCTCACCGACTACTATGGCGAGTTCAAGGTGCCGGGAGCGGTGCTGCCGATCATCGCCGTCCCGACAACCGCCGGAACCGGCTCGGAAGTGACGCCCGTGGCCGTGATCTCCGATCCGGTGCGCACCCTCAAGGTCGGCATTTCGAGCCCGCATCTGATCGCCACCGCCGCCATCTGCGACCCCGATCTCACCCTGACCTGTCCGCCGGGCCTGACGGCTATTGCCGGCGCCGACGCGCTCACCCACGCCATTGAGGCCTTCACGGCCGTGCGCCGGGCCGGTTCGGCGACGCTTCCCCAGCAGCATGTCTTCATCGGCAAGAGCGCCCTCACCGATCACTATGCCCTGCTCGCCGTGCGCCTGCTGGGCCGCAGCCTTGAAACTGCAGTCAAGGATGGCGGCAATGCCGATGCCCGCGCCGACGTCATGCTTGCCGCCATGGCTGCGGGCTGCGCCTTCGGTACGGCTGGGACGGCCGCCGCACATGCCATTCAGTACCCCGTCGGCGCCCTCACCCATACGGCGCATGGCCTGGGCGTCGCCTGCGTCCTGCCCTATGTCATGGCCTATAACCGTTCATCAAGCCTGGCCGAGATGGCTGAAATCGGTACCGCCCTCGGCCTTGCAGATGGCAATGTCGAGAAGCGGGCTCAGGGCGCCATAGACACCGTCCGCCGCCTGTTCGCAGCCATCGGCATCGCGCCGACGCTGGCCAAGCTCGGGCTCGCCGAAGACAAGCTCGACTGGACGGCCGAGCAAGCCATCAGCATCGATCGCCTGATCAAGAACAACCCCCGGCCCTTCGACATCGAGGGCATGAAGACCCTGCTCCGCGCCGCCTATAATGGCGACATGGCCGGCGCAGCAGCATGACCGGACCAATGGAATGACGCAGACTCCCGACCTCGAGGCAGCATCGCGCGGACTGTATATCGGTGGGCAATGGCTGCCCGCCAGCGGTGGCGCGACCATCAATGTCGTCGATCCCTCGACCGAAGCCGTGCTGGCAACGGTGCCCGACGCAACCCTGGCCGATGCCAGCGCCGCGGTCGAGGCCGCCGCCAAGGCTGCTTCGGGCTGGCGCAACATGGCGCCGCGCAAGCGTTCGGAAATCCTGCGCCGTTGCTTCGAATTGATGACCGAACGATCGGAGATACTCGCAACGCTGATCTCGCTGGAAAATGGCAAGGCCCTGCGGGACGCCCGCGGCGAGGTGGCTTATGCCGCCGAATTCTTCCGCTGGAATGCCGAGGAAGCGGTGCGCATCACCGGCGAATTCGGCATCGCGCCTGCGGGCGCCAATCGCATTGTGGTCGATTACCAGCCCATCGGCATCTGCCTGATGATCACGCCCTGGAATTTCCCTGCGGCCATGGCCACACGCAAGATTGCCCCGGCCCTTGCCGCCGGCTGCACCGTCATCCTCAAGCCCGCCTCCGAAACGCCGCTGACCGCCTATTCGCTGGCAGCCATCTATGAAGAGGCTGGCGTGCCACCGGGCGTGGTCAATGTGCTGACCACCACCGCGCCCGGCCCGCTGACGTCGGCCATCCTGGCCGATCCGCGGGTGCGCAAGCTATCCTTCACCGGCTCGACCGGTGTCGGCCGCGCCCTGCTGGCGGAGGCCGCCAGGCATGTCATCTCCTGCGCCATGGAATTGGGTGGCAATGCGCCCTTCATTGTCTTCGACGACGCCGATCTCGACGCTGCCCTCGATGGCGCGATGATCGCCAAGATGCGCAATGCCGGCGAGGCCTGCACGGCCGCGAACCGGCTCTATGTCCAGTCTGGCATCCATGATGCCTTCGTGACCGGCCTGGTGCAGCGCATGGAGGCGCTGCAGGTCGGCCCCGGCGCCGAGACCGAAACGGAATGCGGCCCGATGATCACCCGCAAGGCGGTCGACAAGATCGAGCGCCTGGTCGAGGACGCCATTGCCAAGGGCGCCAGGGTCGTGACGGGCGGCGCCCGTCCCAACCGACCGGGCTTCTTCTATCCGCCGACCGTGCTCACCAACGCCTCCGACGACGCCGAGATGGCCGTCGAGGAGATCTTTGGGCCGGTGGCACCGATCTATCGCTTCGACGATGAAGCCGAGGTGATCGCGCGTGCCAACGACACCGAATATGGGCTGGCCGCCTACATCTTCACGCGGGACCTGTCCAAGGGCCTGCGCGTGGCGGGCGCGGTGGAAGCCGGCATGATCGGATTGAATCGCGGCCTGGTCTCGGACCCGGCGGCACCATTTGGCGGGGTGAAGCAAAGTGGACTTGGACGTGAAGGTGGCCAGCATCATGGCATCGCCGAGTTCATGGAGGCGAAATACATCGCCACCAGTTTCTAGGAAGGCAGCAGCCATGGAAACCGACGCTTTTCGAATACGTGGGCATGGCGCCAACTTCGATGACATGGTCGCCCGCAGCGCCAATACACGCGCCACGGTGCCGATGAAGGCCGCCCCTTCCTCAAGACGGTGGGCTCACTGCCACTTCGGCCGAGAAATATCTCAGAACTCTCGCGCGAATGCTCATGGCCATAACCGGGGGCCGAGACATACTTGCCGTAACAGTGGGGAGGAAAGCATGGAAGGTATGCGTCGGGCGACCGGCCTGGGGGGTACCAGTCGCGGGAGCGACGGAGGCAGGCATGATCGGCCTTAATCGCGGACTGGTATCGGACCACGCGGCGCCCAATGGCGGAGGAAAGCAGGGCGGACTCGGGCGTGAGGGTGGCCAGCGCCGCAGCATAGCCGAGTTCATGGAGGCGACGTCAATCGCCACAGTTTCTAGGAAGGCAGTCGCCATGGAAGCCGACGCATTTCGAATACGTGGGCATGTCGCCAATTTTGACGACATCGTCGCTGACATTCTCGCCCGAAGCGCCGCCACGCGCGCTACCGTGCCGATGAAGTCCGACATTGCCTATGGCGATGCGCCCTCCGAAAAGGTCGACCTGTTCTTCCCCAAGGAGAACGGTGCGCCCTGCCCCGTCCACATGTTCATCCATGGCGGCTATTGGCGCGCATTTTCCAAGAACGACTACTCTCTGGTCGCCGATACCGTTGTTGCCGCCGGCGCCATCGCTGTCGTGGTCGATTATGCCCTGATGCCCGCGGTGCGCCTGGCGACACTGGTCGATCAGGTGCGCCGCGCCAAGCAATGGGTGCTCGATAACATTGCCCAGTATGGCGGCGACCCGGACAAGCTCACCATCAGCGGCCACTCGGCCGGGGCGCATCTGGCGACCACGCTGTTCCAGCATGATCGTGGTCCAAGCCGTGTCCGCTCGGCCCTGCTGCTGGGCGGCCTTTATGACCTCAAGCCCTTGCAGAAGTCGTTCCTGAAGGACGAAATCGGCCTCACCAATGACGAGGTCGCGGCCTTCACCCCGATGAGGAAGCAGTTTGATGCTGCTACCGGCGTCATGGTGGTTGTCGGCGCCAAGGAAACCCCGCCGTTCCACGAACAGGCCAACACCTTTGCGCGCAAGCTCTCCGGCCAGGGGCTGGACGTGTCGCAGCGCATCGTGGTCAACCGCAACCACATGGACAGCGTGCGCGACCTGGGCGTGCCCTATTCGCTGACCGGGCGCTATCTGGCCGAACTCATCGTCGGCGCCCGGTAATCAACGGCCCTGGGCCGTCGACGCGATGGTCCTCAGCGCTTGCCGAAATCGGGCACCTTGACGATTTCGCCACCCTTCAGCGCCGACTGGTGCGCGCAGATGCCGACCGAGGTCCAGTTGGCCGATTGCTCGACATTGGGGAATGGATCGCGGTCTTCCAGCAATGCGTTGACGAACTCATTGACCATGTGCGGATGCGAGCCGCCATGTCCGCCGCCCTGGACGAAGGACAGGTGATCCTCGTCGACAATGGCCCGGGTGAACTTCTGGATTTCCCTGGGCAGGAGATGGGCATAATCGGGCACCTCCACCCGCTCCGCGATTTCCGGCTCCGGCCGCTTGGCCGTATGCAGCACCGGATGCTCCCCTGTCATCAACTCCCACTCGAACGATTTCTTCGAGCCATAGACGTCGATGCTCTCACGATATTGCCGCGCCGTATCCCAGAGGAAGCGCCAGACATGGGCAGCCAGGTCGGAATCCTTGATCTTGATGTGGCAGGATTCCACCGCGAAACTTGACCCCGACCGGCGGGCGATCTCGTCATTGACCGTGCCCGAGCCGAAGCAACTGACATAGTCGGCCATGCCATCGACCATGGCCATGAGCGGGCTGACGACATGGGTGGCGTAGTGCATGGGCACCATGTCCTTCCAGTAGTCAGGCCAGCCCTCCATGTCCTGGGGGTGCGACGCCTGCATATACTGGATGCGACCCAGCTCGCCCTTGTCGTACATCTCCTTGATGAACAGATATTCGCGGCTATAGACCACCGTTTCCGCCATCATGTATTTGAGGCCGGTTTCGCGCACCAGGCCGACGATTTCCCGGGCCTCCTCCAGCGTCGTCGCCATCGGAACCGTGCACATGACGTGCTTGCCGGCCTTGAGCGCAGCGATGGACTGTGGGGCGTGGTCGGGGATGGGGCTGTTGATGTGGACGAAGTCCACATTGGGGTCAGCAAGCACCTCGCGAAAATCGGTGTAGCGCGCCGCGATGCCGAACCTGTCGCCGATCTCGTCCAGCCTGGCCCGCGATCGCTGGCAGATGGCGGCGACCTCCGCCTTGGGATGGGCCTGGTAGATCGGAATGAACTCCGCCCCGAAACCCAGCCCGATCAGCCCTACGCGCACCTTGTCCATGGTCCCCTCCGTCAGATGCGACAAGTATTGCCGTCCCATCAGGCGTGGCCATGAGCATTCGCGCGAGATTTCTGAGATATTTCGCGGTCGCCTCAGGCCCTGGGGAAGGATCGTGCCCGCACCTGGTCCCGGTATTCGCGCGGGGTGAGCCCCGTTTCCTTCTTGAAGAACACGCTGAGATATTCCGGATGCTCGATGCCGATCGCCTCGCTGATCTCGGACAGCGACATGTCGGTCTCGAGCAGTAATTCGCGCACGGCATTGGTCCTGACGCGCAGGATTTCCTGGTGCGGCGTGCGGTTGAGGGCCTTGCGGAACCGGGCCTCGAGCACCCGGCGCGACAGGGGTATGGAGCCCAGCACATCCTTGACGCCGATATTGCTGCGCGCGTTGCTGCGGATGAAGGCCACTGCTTCGGCCACATGCCGGTCGTCCACGGCCAGCACGTCGGTCGAGACCCGCTTGCGCACGCCGAGCGGCTTGATCGAATGCTTGCGGCCCGACAGCTTCTCCCCCCGCAGCATGCGGTCGAGGATCTCGGCGGCGTGGACGCCCGTGCGAAACGCGTTTGGGATCACGCTGGACATGCTGGGCGTGGTGATCTCGCACAGCAATTCGTCATTATCGACGCCGACGATAGCCACGTCGCTGGGCACGGCGATCTCATAGTAGCGGCAGATTTCGAGCAGTTGCTGGCCGCAGCCATCGTAGCAGGCGAAGATGCCCACCGGCTTGGGCAGGCCATCCAGCCAGCTCCGGATCGCCTCGCGCTGCGTCCACCACCGCACCCGGGGCTCCTGGCGAGCGGGCAGGTTGAAGATGGCCGATCTCACTCGATCCGAAGGACCCAGGATGCGCTCGAAGGCATGCTGCCGCCAGATCGACCAGTTGTAGAAGGGATCGCCGAAGTAGGCGAAATTCTGCAGCCCGCAATCGCGCAGATGCTCCAGCGCCAGCTGGGTGATGGCTTCATCGTCGGTCTCGACCCACGGAATGCCCTGCACCAGGCGCGCTGCGCTCACATCGACGGTCGGCACGTCCATGACGGCGACGATACGCGCCATGCGATCGGTTTCGATCCGCGCGATGATGCCGTCGAATTTCCAGTCGCCGGCAAAGGATTCGTCAATTTCGTGCCGGCCATGTTCGGTCAGGTACAGCGTCCAGGGGCGCGTCCTGGCATAATCGTGGATGCCCCTGAGGATGTCGCGTGCGTAGCTGTTCGACGTCTCGACGATGACCGCTACGTTGAGCTCGTCGATCATCCGTCCTCCCATGTCGACCGGAGTTTGCGCATGGACGGGCATGCCCGCAACCGCACTCACTATACGCAAGTCGCGGCCATTGCCCATCCATGTTTGCGGTCGGTCCTAGCCCAGTAGCTGGCGCAGGAAACGTCCGCCCTCGCGCGCCAGTTCGTCCTGGGAGGGTGCCAGCGGCCGCCAGATCGCCGCGGCCTTGGCAATTTCCACAATGCCCGGCGTGAAGGACTCGATGACGACGGGCCCGGCATAGCCAATCTCCCGCAGGGCATCGCGGACGCCGATCCAGTCGACGTGCCCGGTTCCGGGGGTGCCGCGATCATTCTCGCAGGCATGAAGATGACCCAGCAGGCTGCCGGCCCGCCGGATTGCGTCAGGGATGCTCTTTTCCTCGATATTGGCGTGGAAGGTGTCGACTAGCATCCTGTAGGCCGGATGCCCGACCTCCTCGATCAGGGCGATCGCCTGGTCCACCAGGTTGATCATGTCGGTCTCGAAGCGGTTGAGGGGCTCGATGCAGACCGTCACCCCGGCATCGCTGGCGACCTTGCCCAGTTGGCGCAGGTTTTCCACGCACCAGGCCCGTTCGCGAGCCTTTTGCTCCGGGGAAACCATCCGCGTCTTGCCGACGGCCGAGTAAACGGGCCCCGCGAATAGAGAACTCCCCACCGCCTCGGTCAGTCGGATGCATTCGGCGATATAGTCCACCCCATTGCGCCTGATGGCCGGGTCATCGCTCGAAATATCGCGCGTCGTGCCGAAGGCGCCGCAGATGGTAATGGAGAGGCCTTCATCTTCGGCGGTCCTTTTCAGCAGCGGCACATCGATCAGCGACGCGTCTTCCACTGCGATCTCGATGATGTCGAAGCCCATGGACCGGATCTTGGCGGCGAGGCCGAAGTCCTTGGTGGTAAAAGGCGAAGTCCACACGAAGGTGTTCACACCGATCTTCATTGTCATCTCCCCGGACGCCTGCCCCTCCGGCAAACCGCGCCCATCCTCTCCCATCTGTGTGGTTCTCGCACGGCGCGCCGTAAATGAGTATTCGCGCTAAAAAGATGAGATTTCTGACGGCGCGGACAACGATCGGCCCACGAGCATTGCGTGGGATAAATTTCAGCACTACAAAAATCTTGCAGGACCGTTGACTCGGCCCTCGGCGCCTGCTTGTATCCAGGCGTTGCGAGAAAATTCGCAATGTGAAATTTCTTGCGTCTGGGACATGAACCGCAGGGTCGGCCTGGCGCAGAGGGAAAGAGGAGGACACCTATGAAGACGATCGGATTGACCGGCGCTGCAGCCACGGCGTTGATGGCCCTGGCTTTGGCCGGCAGCGGCGCAGCCGCGCAGGAGGGTTTCAAATGTGCGCCGGGAGAGACCTACATCATGAATGTCATGGTGTCGGCGCACCCCTATTGGGTGCCCGTCTATCAGGGCTTCAAGCAGGCGGCCGAGGCCATGGGCTGCGAGACCGTTTTCTCAGGCACGCCCGACTATGACATCACCAAGCAGATCGCCTCGTTCGAGCAGGATTTGGTGAAGAGCCCGGCCGGTGTCCTGCTGCATCCCATGCAGTCGGACCCCTTCATCGAGCCGATCAACCGCGCCATCGATAGCGGCGTCTCGGTCACCACCTTTGCGGCGGATTCGCCCAATTCCAAGCGCACGGCCTACATTACTTCGGACAACCTGGCCGAAGCCAAGTTCGCCGCCGAGGAAATCGTCGCCCAGGTCGGCGACGCGGCCGAATATGCCGTTCTCGAAAATCCAGGCCAGTCCAACCACGACCTGCGCGTCACCGCACTGATCGACTATATGGAAGCCAACTATCCCAACATGAAGCTGGTCGGCCGCCAGGCCACCAATCAGGACAGCAACGCGGCCTATCGCGCGACTGCTTCAATCCTGCAGGCCAATCCCGGCCTGAAGGCGCTGTGGATTCCCGAGGCCGGTTCGGCCGAAGGCGCCGTCACGGCGGTGCTCGAAGCCAATGCCGATGTGCTGATCATGCATGCCGACGTGACGCCGACGACGCTCGAACACATCAAGGCGGGCAATATCCACATGGCGCTCAACCCCAATCAGGGCGTCCAGGGCTTCATGGGCTTCATGGTCACCTTCATGGGTGCCCATCCTGAGCTGTTCGACCCGTTCAACGACTACAAGGTGTCGGGCTACAATCCGATGCAGGTGCCCTTCGTCGACAATGGCTTTGCGGTCATCACCAAGGAGAATGCCGACTCCTTCGACCTCAACGCCTACATGGTTGGTCGCGACCCCAGCTAAGTTCGACACGACGACCGCGTCGCCGCTGGGCGGCGCGGTCCCCTACTCCACCAGAACAAGGTCAGCGGACATGTCGGCGGACGCGGCGCAAGAACCGATCCTCAAGATCACCGGACTGGTCAAATCCTTTGGCCCCATCCGCGCCCTGCGCGGTGTCGATTTCGAACTGCGCCGCGGCGAGATCCATGCGCTGGCCGGTGAGAATGGTGCGGGCAAGTCGACGCTGATGAATGTCATCGACGGTATCCTGGCGCCCGATAGCGGCACGATTGAGCTCGATGGGCAGGTTGTCACCATCAAGTCCCCCGCCATGGCGCAAAAGCTTGGCATCGGCTTCGTACACCAGGAAATTGCCCTTTGCCCCGATGTGTCAGTGGCTGAGAACATCTTCATGGCCACCACCAATTCCAGTCGCGCACCGCTGATGAATTATGCCGCCCTGCAGGCCAGGGCCGCCGACATCCTGCGCCGCCTGGGCGATATCGATCCGGCCGCCATGGTTCGCACCTTGTCGATTTCCCAGCAGCAACTGGTCGAGATCGCCAAGGCGCTGACGCTCGATTGCCGGGTGCTGATCCTGGACGAACCCACCGCCGCGCTCACCGAGCGCGAGGCCAAGGTCCTGTTCGAGATCATGCACAAGCTTGCCGCGCAGGGCATTTCAATCATCTACATCACCCATCGCATGGCCGAGATCTTCGCCAATTGCGACCGGGTCACCGTGTTCCGCGACGGGCAGTACATCACCACCATGAACGTGGCCGAGACCTCGCCCGGCGCGGTGGTCAGCGCCATGGTCGGCCGCGTGATCGATGAACTCTATCCGGTCAAGCAGCGCCCGGAGGACCGATCCGACGAGATCATCCTCGATGTGCGCGCCCTCACCGAAGCCAGCCGCTTCCGCGACATTTCCTTTGCGCTGAGCAAGGGCGAAATCCTGGGACTGGCCGGCCTCATTGGCGCCGGCCGCAGTGAGATCGTCAAGGGTATTTGCCGCCTCGAGGGCGAGGTGACCGGTGAGGTAAGGCTGGCCGGACGCCTCCTGGCGCTGCGCCATCATGGCGACAGCATTGCCGAGGGGCTGGTCTATCTCTCAGAGGATCGCAAGGGCGATGGCCTGTTCCTCGACATGTCCATTGCCTCCAATGTGTCGGCCCTGCGGCTGCGACAGGTCGCCAGCGCCGCCGGCATCATTGATGATGGGCGCGAGGCCGCGCAGGCACAGCGGCTGGGGGCGCGGCTCAACCTCAAATATGGCCATGTGGGCCAGCCGGTATCCGCGCTCTCGGGCGGCAACCAGCAGAAGGTGGCCATCGCCAAGATGCTCTCGGTCGATCCCAAGGTGATCTTCCTCGATGAGCCGACGCGCGGCGTCGATGTGGGCGCCAAGGCCGAAATTCACCGCATTATTCGCGACCTGGCCAGCAGGGGCGTCGGCGTTGTCGTCATTTCCTCAGAGCTCCCGGAGCTCATCGGGGTCTGCGACAGGGTCCTGGTAATACGCGAGGGACGGATTGCCGGCGAAGTATCCGGCGAAGACATGACCGAGGACCGGATCATCTATCTGGCCTCCGTCGGCAACGATCAGCAGCAGGTGGCATGATGATGGAACGACCCGTGGCAGCGGCAGCGCTGTCGTCCCCGAGCGAGCATCGGGGGGCAACTGGCCCCCTTGGCGTCGCCGGCAAGGCCCTGCGCATGCGCGAGACCGGGCTGATCCTGATCATCCTGGCGCTGTTTATCGCCATGTCCTTCGCCTCGCCCTATTTCCTGACCTGGACCAATATGCGGGCCATGGCCATGGCCTTTGCCGTCGAAGGCATCGTGGTGGTCGGCATGACTATCCTGCTGATCTCGGGTGGTATCGACCTGTCCGTCGGCTCGGTCACGGCTTTGGCGATGGTGATCGCGGGCCTGCTGTTTCTCAATGGCATGGACCCCTGGCTGGCCTCGGCCATTGCCATTGCTGCCTGCACGGCCACGGGCGCCATCATGGGCTTTTTCGTCACCAGGGTGGGCCTGCACCATTTCATCGTCTCACTGGCCGTGATGGTGATCGCCCGCGGGCTGTGCCTTTTGGGAACCGGCGGCCGGCCGCTGGGCCTTTACGAACTGCCCGAGAGCTTCAAGTTCATCGGGCAGGGTTCGATCGGCCCTATCCCGGTCGTGCTGGTGGTGTTCGTGGTCGTGGTGGTGGCCTTCGACTTCATGCTGCGGCGCACCACCATGTTCCGCAAGGTGTTCTATACCGGCTCCAACCCCAAGGCCGCAGCCTATTCCGGCATCCAGACCAAGCAGGTCATCTTTGCCACCACCACGCTCTGTTCGGCGCTGTGCGGCATTGCCGGGATCATCTACATGGCCCGCTTCGGCTCGGCCCAGCCGACCTTCGGCATCGGCATGGAGCTCAATGTCATTGCCGCGGCGGTGATCGGCGGGGCCAGCCTGTCAGGCGGAACCGGCACCATCTTCGGCGCCATTTTGGGCACCATCCTGCTGTCGGTTGTGTCCAGCTCGCTCGCCCTGCTCGATGTGTCGGTCTACTGGCAGGACATTATCCGCGGCTCGATCCTGCTCAGTGCCGTCACCATCGACCACTACCTCAACAAGAGACGCGGCTAGATCAGGGCAACCGGCACAGCTGTGGGTATTATCATGACCGACAAAAAAGAAGACTTCGAAGCCATCCGCCAGATCTACACCGTGCTGGTGCTGCATTTCATGGATGGGCTGACCCAGCAGGCCATTGCCAGCCAGCTCAACCTCTCGACCTCCAAGGTCAACCGGCTGATCACCCAGGGGCGCAAGCTGGGCATGGTACGCATCGATATCGAAAGCCCGTTCCAGCGCCTGGTCGAACTGGAGCGGCGGCTGACCGAGATCGCCCGCCTGCTCAGCGCCGTGGTCACCCCTACGGTGCCCGGCAGTGCCGAATCCACCCTGCAGCAGGTCGGGCGCGCCGCAGCCAACCAGTTGCTCGAAACCCTGCGGGACGGCGACATCATCGCCATCACCGGCGGCAAGGCGGTCAGCGCCATCGTCGACAACCTGCAGCCGGAGCGCGCCTTCGACGTCACTGTCGTGCCGCTGACCGGCGGCGTGCAGGGCAAGTTCTATACCGACGTCAACCACCTCGCCACGCAACTGGCCGACCGGCTTGGTGGCAAGACCATGCTGGTCCATGCCCCGCTCTTCGCCGAGAGCCGCGAGCAGCGCGACATGCTGATGGACATGGCCTCGATCCGCGAAGTGTTCGACCTGGGCCGCCAGGCCTCTGTTGCACTGGTCGGCATCGGCTCCATCCGCACGCCCGGCTCGAGCTACTATGACCTCCATCCCATTTCCGCCGCCGACCGCGATGCGCTTTTTAAGGAGGGCGTCAGCGGGGAAATGATGGCCCATCTCATTCACGCCGATGGCAGCGTGGCCGATTTCGAACTCAATTCGCGGCTGGTGGCGCTCGATCCGGCCGAACTGCTGCGCTGCCCACAGGTCATCGGGGTCGCGGCCGGCACCGAGAAGGTGCTGCCGATCCAGGCGGCCCTCAATGGCCGCTTCCTCAAATCCCTTGTCGTCGACGAAGTGACCGCCGCAGCGGTGCTCAGTGCCATGGAAAGCAAACAGCATGTCGCCTGAAGTGCTGACGCGCGAAATCGGCCGCTCCGGCATCACGGCATCCGCCGTCGGGCTGGGTACCTGGGCCATTGGCGGCTGGATGTGGGGCGGCACCGACGAAGCCGCCTCCATCCGGGCCATCGAGGCCTCGATCGATGCCGGTATCTCCCTCATCGACACCGCCCCCGCCTATGGCCTTGGCCGCAGCGAGGAACTGGTGGGGCAGGCGATTTCAGGCAAGCGTGACAAGGTCGTCATCGCCACCAAATGCGGCCTCAATTGGCACAGCGGCAAGGGCAACAAATTCTTCGAGGAGGATGGCACCCCCGTCCATCGCTATCTCGGCGCCGACGGCATTGCCCACGAGGTCGAGCAGAGCCTCAAACGCCTCGGCACCGATCATATCGACCTCTACATCACCCATTGGCAGGACCCGACCACCCCCATCGCCGAAACCATGGAGGCGCTGCTCCGCCTCAAGCAACAGGGCAAGATCCGCGCCATCGGCGCCAGCAATGTCACCTCCGACGACCTCGCCGCCTACCTCGAGATCGGCCACCTCGACGCCATCCAGGAGCGCTATTCCATGCTCGACCGGGACATCGAGCAAACGCTGCTGCCGATGACCAAACCGGCTGGCGTTTCGACCCTGAGCTACTCGTCGCTGGCGCTCGGCCTGCTCACCGGCAAGGTTTCGACCACGCGCAAATTCGAGGGCGACGATCAGCGCGGCACCGATCCACGCTTTTCAGCAGAAAACCGCCAGCATGCTGCAAGCTTTGCCCAAGCAATCTTGCCGCTTGCCGACCAGCACAATGCCAGCGTCGCCCAGCTCGTCATCGCCTGGACGCTGGCCCAGCCGGGCATCACCTTCGCCCTCTGCGGCGCCCGCGATCCGGCGCAAGCGCTTGATAATGCTGGGGCCGCCCGCCTCCGCCTCGCCCCGGCCGACCTCGCCCAGATCGAAGCTGCCCGCGCCACCCACCTTGCCGCCATTCCATGAACCGCCAGACCATCATAGAACGGCTCAAGGCCCGGCCCGAGCCGGCCGTGCTGGTCCTGGGCGGCGGGATCAACGGCATCTCGGTGTTCCGCGAACTGGCGCTCAACGGCGTCGACGTCGTGCTGGCCGAGAAGGCCGACTACTGCTCGGGCGCCAGCGGCGCGCTGTCGCGCATGGTGCATGGCGGGCTGCGCTATCTCGAAAACGGCGAGTTCAAGCTGGTGCGCGAAAGCCTGCTCGAGCGGGACCTTTTGCTGGCTAACGCCCCCCATTATGTGCGGCCCTTGCCCACCACAGTGCCGATTTTCGGCGTGTTTTCCGGGCTGACCAGCGGCGCCCTCCGCTTCCTGGGCCTCTCCCGGCGGCAGGGACGACGTGGCGCCGTGCTGATCAAGCTGGGCCTGTCGCTCTACGATCTCTTCACCGCCGGCCGCCGGGCCCTGCCCGCCCACGCCTTTCACGGCCGTGCCAGAACGCGCAAGCTGTTTCCCGCCCTCAACCCCGGCGCTCGCGCCTCGGCGACCTATTACGACGCCTGGGTGAGCCGACCGGAACGGCTGGCGCTCGAAATGCTGGCCGAGGGTGTCGCCGCCGGCGGCGTTGCGCTCAACCACGTTCAAGTCAGCCAGGACGGTTCGGCGCTGACGCTGCGCGATTGCATCGACGGCGCCGCGATCACCCTTCGCCCCCGCCTCGTCATCAATGCCACCGGCGGCTGGATCGACCTTACCAATTCCGCCATCGGCGCCAAGGCTCCGACCTTGATGGGCGGCACCATGGGCTCGCACCTGATCGTCGATAATGCCGCGCTCTACCAGGCGCTGGATGGGCAGATGATCTATTACGAGAACGAGGACGGCCGCATCTGCATCGCCTTCCCCTATCTCGGCAAGGTGCTGGTCGGCTCCACCGATATGCGTATCGACGATCCGGACACAGCCATCGCCAGCCCGGCCGAGCAGGACTATATCCTCGCCTCGCTTTCACAGGTCTTCCCCAGCATCGTCATCGCGCCGGAGGACATCGTCTTCCGCTTTGCCGGTGTGCGGCCGCTGCCGGCCAGCGCGGCGGCGGTCACCGGGCGGATTCCGCGCGACCATTTCTGCGAGATGATCGAAGGCGAGCCGCCCGTGCTCTGCATGATCGGTGGCAAGTGGACGACCTTCCGCTCCTTTGGGGCGCTGGCGGCCGATACGGCCATGGATCAACTGGGCGTCTTTCGCCACGTCGACACCGCCTCGCTGGCCATTGGTGGCGGGCGCGACTTTCCCTACGATACGCAAAGCTGGATTGACGACCTTGCCGCCAGAACCGGCTTGCCCGTTCCGCGCATTGCCGCGCTACTCGATCGCTACGGGACCCGCGCAGCCGAACTGGCGCCTCAATTCGGCGCCGATGCCGACATTGCCGGTCACTCGGCGGCGGAACTCAGCCACCTCGTTACCCATGAACAGGTGGAAACGCTGGCGGACCTTCTGATCCGGCGCACCACCATAGCCATTACCGGCGACCTGTCGCTCTCGGTAATCGACCGCAGCCTGGAGCTGCTGTCGGCTGCCCGGGACTGGACAGCGGCGCGGGCAGCCAGCGAACGCCAGAGTTTCCTTGACCTGCTGGCAACCCGCCATGGGCTCAGCGCCAAAACCCTATCCCGCCGTGACCAGAGGACACCTGCATGAGCCATAAATTCCGCTTCAACCGCCTGTTCGGCCACGGCAAGTGTCTCGACGTCGCCATCGACCATGGCGTGTGCAACGAGCCGAGCTTTCTTGACGGGCTCGAGGACATGGCAGGTGTGGTCAGCACGCTGGTGGAAGCCCGGCCCGACGCCATCCAGATGAATTACGGCCAGGCCGACCTGCTGCAATCGGTCGAAGGCAAGGACAAGCCGGCGCTGGTCATGCGCATCGACATGGGCAATCCCTATAACCGCCAGCGCCATCGCGCCATGTGGGCCCTGCTGCAGAACGAAGCCGATCCGCTGATCGGCGCCCTGCAAATGGATGCCGCCTGCGTGGTGGTGAACCTGTTCATGCTGCCCGACGAGCCGGACCTGTTCCGGCAGTGCATCAGCAACATTGCCCGCGTGCGCGCCGACTGCGACCGCTATGGCATGCCGCTGATGATCGAGCCGCTGGTGATGCTGCCCAATTCCGACCGAGGCGGCTACATGGTGGATGGCGATGCCGAGAAGATCGTGACCCTCACCAGGCTGGCGCGCGAAATGGGCGCCGACATCGTCAAGGCCGATCCGACTACCAATCCCGAGGATTTCCACCGCGTCGTCGAGGCAGCGCGCTGCCCGGTGCTGGTGCGCGGCGGCGGTAAGGAAGATCTTCGCGCCGTGTTCGACAAGTCGGCGGCGCTGATGCGCCAGGGCGCCATGGGCATGGTCTATGGGCGCAATATCTACCAGCACGCCAATCCCGGTGCAGTGGTGCGTGGCCTGATGGCACTGATCCACGACGGCGCCAGCGGCGCCGATGCGTGGGCCATCTACGAGCGAGGATAGGACGATGCCCGATTATCTGCTGGGGCTGGATGCGGGCAATACCGTCATCAAGGCTGCCTTGTTCGACGCGGCCGATGGACGCGAGCTGGCCGTGGTGGCCCAGGATGGCCATGCCAACCTGCCGGCCCCCGGTCATGTCGAGCGCGATCTGGATGAGCTCTGGGCCAATGCCGTCACGGTGATCTCAGCCTGCATCGCCAAGGCCGGCATCGATCCGGCACATATCCGCGCCATCGGCTGCGCTGGCCATGGCAACGGGCTCTATGCCCTCGACCGATCGGGCAAGCCGCTGATCGGTATCCAGTCGCTCGATACGCGGGCCGTCGATCTAGTGGGGGAATGGGCCGCGCAGGAGCTCGGGGCTCGCGCCTATGCCATCTGCCGCCAGGGGCCGTGGTCGGCGCAGACGCCGACGCTGCTCGCCTGGGTGAAGCGGCATCGGCCAGAACTCTATGGCCAGATCGGCACGGTGCTGCTGTGCAAGGATATCGTCGTCGGACGGCTCACCGGCGCCCGGGTCAGCGAGACGACCGACATGTCCGGCTGCGGGCTGCTCTCCGTCCATGGTCGAGCCTACGATGCCGACCTCATGCAGCTTTACGGGCTGGGTGACGCCATGCCCATGTTGCCCGAATTGCTCGAAAGCGCCGACATTGCCGGGCACGTAACCCCAGAGGTCGCGGCACAGAGCGGCCTCGTGGCCGGAACGCCTGTTGTGGCGGGCCTGTTCGACGTGGTGGCCAGTGCGCTGGGTTCGGGCGTTGCCGAGACCGGGCAGGCCTCGATTATCGCCGGTAGCTGGAGCATCAATCAGGTGGTGCTTGACCAGCCCATCGACCAGCCGCCCGTTTTCATGCAATCGAGTTTTGACCGCACACGCTGGCTGGCGATTGAATCAAGCGCCACCTCGGCGGCCAATCTGGAATGGCTGGTGCACCAGTTCATGGGCGAGGTGCAAGGCGATCGGTTCGGGCTGGCCAGCGACCTGGTGGGCTCAGTCAATGCATCAGAGGATACCCCGATCTATCATCCCTTCCTCTATGGTGCGCAGCAGAATGGCCGGGCGCGAGCGGGCTTCTACGGCATTGGCGGCTGGCACAGCCGGGCTCATATGCTACGGGCGCTGTTCGAGGGCGTGGTGTTCGAGCACGCCCGCCATGTTGACGTGCTGCGGCGCGCCGGAGCGGTCATTTCATCGGCAACGCTGTCGGGCGGCGGGTCGCGCAGCTCCGTCTGGCCGCAGATCTTCGCCGATGTGCTGGACGTACCGGTCACGGTCTCGCGCAGCCGCGAAACCGGAGCGCTGGGTGCGGCTATCGCCGCGGGAACCGGCGTCGGCCTCTTCGCCGATTACGCCGCGGGCACCAAGGCAATGACAGCGCCGGCCCGGCACTACGCTCCGCAGGCAAACAACCGACCCCACTATGCGGCACGCCGGGACCTGTTCACGCAACTGACGGTGGCCATGACGCCCGTCTGGGCCAAAATGGGCCAGCCATGACCGCCGATCTGGGCCAGTATGACTTCATCATCGTCGGCGCCGGCTCGGCCGGCTGCGTGCTGGCCAATCGGCTGAGCGAAGACCCGCGACATTCGGTGCTGCTGCTGGAAGCTGGCGGCAGCGACCGCTATCACTGGGTCGATATCCCCATCGGCTATCTCTATTGCATGGGCAATCCGCGCACTGACTGGATGATGCGGACCGAGCCGGAGCCCGGCCTCAACGGGAGGGCCCTGCCCTATCCGCGGGGCAAGGTGCTTGGCGGGTGCTCCTCGATCAACGGCATGATCTATATGCGCGGCCAGGCGGCCGACTATGACGGCTGGCGCCAACAGGGCAACCTGGGCTGGGGCTGGGACGATGTGCTGCCCTGGTTCCTCAAGTCCGAGGATCACCACGCTGGCCCTTCTGAGGGACACCATGCCGGCGGCGAATGGCGGGTGGAAAAGCAGCGCCTTTCCTGGCCCATCCTCGACGCCTTCCAGGCGGCCGCCGAGGAAATGGGCATCCCGCGCGTTGCCGATTTCAATGGCGGCGACAATTTTGGCTCCGGCTACTTTGAGGTCAATCAGCGCGGCGGCGTGCGCTGGAACACGTCCAAGGCCTTCCTACGCCCCGCCATGCAGCGCCCTAACCTGCGCGTGCTGACCGGTGCGGAAGCTGAAAGCCTGCTGATGGACGGCAAGAAGGTAACCGGCGTCACATTCCAGCACGGTGGCAAGCGTGTCACCGCCCGCGCCGGGCGCGAAGTGATCCTGGCGGCCGGCGCCGTCAACTCCCCCAAGCTGCTCGAACTGTCGGGTATTGGCCGGCCCGATGTGCTGGGCGCTCTGGGCATTGCCGTCAACCACCAGCTCGATGGCGTGGGCGAAAATCTGCAGGATCACCTGCAGATCCGCACAGTGTTCAAGGTGCGCAATGCCCGCACTCTCAATACGCGCTACCATAACTTGGTGACCCGCGCCGGCATGGGGCTGGAATATGTGCTGCGGCGCAGCGGGCCACTGTCCATGGCGCCCAGCCAGCTCGGCATCTTTGCCAAATCCGACCCGCGCATGGCGACGCCCGACCTCGAATATCACGTCCAGCCGCTGTCGACGGACCGGCTCGGCGAGCCGTTGCACAAGTTTGATGCCGTGACCGTATCCGTCTGCAACCTGCGGCCGGAGAGCCGGGGCAGCATTCACATGTCGACGCCGGATGCCGGCGTGGCTCCCAGGATAAAGCCCAACTACCTCTCGACCGAAGCCGATCGCCACGTGGCGGCCAATTCGATCCGCCATGCGCGCCGCCTCATGGGAACCAGCGCTATCGCCCGCTATGAGCCGGAAGAAATGCTCCCCGGACCGCAATTTGCCAGCGATGCCGAACTGGCGGCCAAGGCCGGCGACATTGCGACCACCATTTTCCACCCGGTTGGCACCTGCAAGATGGGGTCGGACGCCATGGCGGTTGTAGATAGCCAGTTGCGTGTGCATGGCCTGGGTGGCCTCAGGGTGGTCGATGCCTCGATCATGCCAACCATCGTCTCGGGGAACACCAATTCCCCGGTCATCATGATCGCGGAACGGGCCGCCAACTTCATTGGCCAGGGTCGCTAGCGGCGCGGCGGGCCAACCGAGGCGCGCTCGACCAGCGGGCACTCTATCTTGGTGATCGGATAGCGCTTGGAGTCCGGGACATGGGCGGCGAGCTGCTCCACTGCCCACATGCCCATGGCCCGATGGGGCAGGATGGAGGTGGTCAGGGGCGGATGCATGTGGCGGGCGATTTCCTCGTCGTCATAGCCAACAACCGACATATCCTCGGGAATGGAGAGACCGGCCTCCTTGAGCGCCTCGTAGCAGCCGATGGCCGTGCGGTCGTTCTGGCAGAAGATAGCGGTTGGACGATCGGGCAGGGCCAGCAGTTGTACGGTCGCACGATAACCGGCGCCGGCTGACCAGTCGCCCTCCACCACCAGGTCGGGATCGAATGGAATGTCGGCCGTCGCCAAGGCGCGGCGGTAGCCCTTGAGCCGGTGCTCGGCCGCCTCCATCCAGGGTTCGCCGGTAATGGTGGCAATGCGCCGGTGCCCGTGGTCGATGAGGTGGCGCGTAGACATTTGCCCGCCGGCGATCTCGCTGGGCACCACGGCCGGAAAGGCATGATCGGCGGTGTAGCAGTTGAGCAGGATAACCGGGATATCCAGCTCCGACAGATAGGGGGGAGCGACAATCTCGCGTGTGAAAATGGCCATATAGATCAGGGCGGAAACCCCTGCCCCGGTCAGCGCCCTGAGTGTCCGCGGCTCCATCTCGTCATCGCACAGCGTCTGCGCCACGAGCACGATATTGCCGGCATTCCAGGAGGCCTGGCGTACGCCCTCGATCGCTACCACAGCCTCGGGACTGGTCGCCAGTTGGTCGACTGCGAAGCCGATGATGCCATCGATCGGCTGGACACTGGCGCTGGCACTATTGGTGCGTACCGGAAATGTCGGGGAAACGTAGCCCAGGGCACGGGCGGTCTCGATAACGCGGTCCCGGGTCTGCTGCGACAGCTTCATGCCCGGTGTGCGGTTGAGCACGAAAGATACGGTGGCCTGCGAGCAGCCGGCGGCCTTGGCGACATCGGTCATGGTGACGCGTCGACGCTGTTCCTTGACGCCATTGCCTGTCTGTTTCGCCGATGCCCTGTCAGCCATGTTTAGCGCGTCTTTCAATCAAGTCTTGTTCGCCGCGCGCCGATTGCGGCGGGCCACCAGCAGGTTCGCGCCAGGAACAGCATGTGGGCGCAAGGACTTGCACGCAATTGGGCGGGTGGTGGACGCGTCGAGACGCGTCCACCTGTCGCGGGAGGAGACTATGGGGCGCAGATGCCCGGGTCTTCCAGCGTGCACAGGTCGAGGCCGGTGAATTTGGGATCTTCGACCGTGCCGCCCCCGATGAGCTCGATCAGGATATCAGGCGCTTCGTTGCCCATCTGGTAAGGCCGCTGGCCGATCTGGAAATGGCTGCGTCCCTCGTTGAAGGCCTGAACCTGCGGCGGCAGCGTATCGCCGGCGATGATGATCAGTTCCTTACTGTCGAGGCGAGCCTTCACCTGGTCAGTGTTCTGCGCATAGGCTTGCGGACCAAACTGGGCCCAGCCGCCCACCAGGATAAAGGCAGTCAGATCCGGATTGGCGGTAAACACGTCGGCCATCTGCTGGTTGGCAGTGGGGATATCGTCATTGGTGAAGACCGGGCAGCCATCGATTTCCGTCCAGCCATTGGTATCGGCCAGGCGCTCGATGCCCTTGGTTCCGGCAATGGTGTCGCGGAAGCCCGCGGCACGTTCGTTGATGTTGGCGGCGGCGACGTTGCCGAGCTGCAGGCAGACGGTGCCGCCTTCGGGCTTGAGCTTCATCAGCTCATTGGCCATGCCGACACCCATGTCATAGTTGTTGGTGCCGAAATAGGTCTTGCGCAGATCGGCGTCGGCCGGCAGCAGATCGGCATCAACCGTGATGATCGGCATGGTCGGGGCTGCCGAGCGCAGCATGTTGGCCATGGCCGGGGCGTTTGACGGCGAGATGGCGATGCCGGCCACGCCGCGGCTGATCAGGTCCTGCACGATCTGGACTTCGCCGGCTTCGTCCGAGCTCAAGGCCGGGCCGGTATAGAGGCACTCATATTCGCTGTCGGGATTGGCCGCGTTCCAATCGGCGCAGCCCTGTCCCATGACCGTGAAGAACGGATTGTCCAACCCCTTCACCACGACCGCCAGGATCTTCTTGTCCTGGGCATAAGCGCTGCCGGATAGCGCTCCAACGATGGCAAGTCCGGCCAAGGCAAGCATAGTCTTCTTCATAGCGTCCTCCCTATGTGACTTTGTCCGTTATCGGACCCCGGTTGCTTCAGCCGACGTACCAGACCTTGCGCGGATCATCCGCGGCCCTTTGGTAGGCGAAGGCTGCATCAACAAGACTTATGGCGTCGTAGTTCGGCTCCCAGTTCAGCGCGTGACGCGCCTTGCTGTTGTCGAGCCAGTTGGAATGGAATGGCGTCTCGATGCGGGCGCTCTCGAGCCCGCGCGTCCGCGCCAGGTGGACGGCGACGGTGCCGTAGTCGAGCGGCCGGTTCATCGCGATGTTGAACAATTGCTGGTGGGCAGCGGGGTTATCCAGCGCCGACAGCATGGCCTCGACCAGATCGGTGACATGGATGAAACTGCGCCTGAGGGGCTGGCCGGCAGCGTCGATGAGCAGCGGCACCCTGCCCTCGCGGGCAAAACGGGCCTGCTCGTCGGCAGAAATCACGCTGCTCCAGGCCGGGCCGCCGAACTGGTCCGCGCCGAAGCTCAGGGCGTAGCGGAAGTCGTCCTTCTCCATGATCCAGGGCGCGCGCAGGCAGCAGCCATTGATGCCGTACTGGATGTAGTATTGCTCGAGCATGACCTCCTCGAGCACCTTGGACAGTGCATAGACGCCCGGATAGGGCCGGCGCGGGGACGACTCGGTGATCGGCGCATCGTAGGCGACCGATATGTGACCGACGGAGCAATCGCCGCCGATCAGCATGAACTGTTCGGCCGACTGGCTGCTGCGAAAGGCCTCCAGCAGCCAGAACATGCCCTTGACCGACACATCCATGGCCTGCTGCGGGTCCTCCTTGACCGTGGCCATGTGGATGACGTGGGTGACCCCGGCCATGGCCGCCTCGACCGTGGCGCGGTCAGCAATCGTGCCCTTGATGCTTTCGACCCGCGCATGCGGCGGCAGCGAGCGGTTGTGGCAGAGGGCGCGAATGCGCGCACCTGCCCAGCGCGGGTCGGCCAGAATGCGCCCGAGCAGAACCTGGCCGACCTTCCCGGTTGCCCCGGTAATTAACAAAAGCATGACGCCCTCCCGCGACTAATACTAATTAGCTCCACTCAACGCCGTCAATGTGAAAATATTAAAGACCGGATAGGCACAATATCATCATCGACCGCGCTCAATTCCGCACACGATAGAGGCACCAAGGCGCGGATGGGCATTGACGAGCGCCAGCCTCGCTGCCAAACTGCTATTACTAATATCAAGCAGGAAGCAGCCTGCGGCGACAGGTGGAGGCACGCCGCAATGGCGGTTCTGGAACTCGAAGGTATTTCCAAGCACTATGGTGCGATAACAGCACTGACTGACATCTCGCTGACGCTGCAAGCGGGCGAGGTTGTCGGGCTGGTTGGCGACAACGGCGCGGGCAAGACCACGCTGGTCAAGATCATTGCCGGCAACTTCCATCCCAGCGAAGGCCAGATCCGCCTCAATGGGCAGGCAGTGGAGCTGCACGGACCCAAGGACGCACGCTCCAAGGGTATCGAGATCGTCTATCAGGACCTGGCGCTTGCCGACAATCTGACGGCGGCAGCCAATATCTTTCTTGGCCGGGAACTGACCACGCTTGCCAAGACCACTGCCCAGGCGGAACTGCCGTGGTACAGGCGGCGTAAGTGGTGGCAGTTTCTCCTGCCGGAGCTGCTTGACTACCAGGCAATGTACCGGCGTTCGGCCGAATTGTTTGCCGAGCTCAAGTCGGAAACCCGCCCACGCGACCTGGTGCGGCGCATGTCCGGCGGCCAGCGTCAGGCGGTAGCCATCGCGCGCACACGCCTGTCCAATCCGCGCATCGTGCTGATGGATGAGCCAACCGCAGCCATCAGTGTGCGCCAGGTGGCGGAGGTGCTGAACCTGATACGACGCCTGCGTGAGCAGGGCATGGCGGTCGTGCTCATCAGCCACCGCATCCCGGACATCTTCGCGGTGTGCGACCGGCTGCTGGTGCTGCGGCGCGGCCAGATGGTGGCCGACAAGCGCGTGGCCGACAGTTCACCGCAAGAGGTGACTGGCCTGATCACCGGCGCCATCGAACGCGCGTAGAAGGACCTATCATGAGCGCCGACACCTCCTTGCAGAAAGCCATCGACCAGCAGACCCACACCACGTTTGGGTCCTGGCTGGTCAGCCGCCAGATCTTCTGGGTGCTGCTTGCCGCGATCCTTGCCGTCATAGCCATGTCCATGCTGACCAGCACGTTCGCCACGCCCAACAACTTGTTTAATGTCACCCGCAACTTCGCCTTCGTCGCCATCGTGGCCATCGGCATGACCGCCGTGATCATCACCGGCGGGATCGATCTCTCCGTCGGCTCGACGGTATTGATCTCGGCCATGACGACAACTGTCATCATGCATGCCGGCTTGCCGATCACACTGGCCTTTCCGGCCGCCATGGGAGCTTCCCTGCTGGTGGGCGCCATCAATGGCACGCTGATCGCCATAGCGGGCATGCCGAGCTTCGTGGTGACACTTGGCATGATGTCGATC
This sequence comes from Devosia sp., assembly GCF_014860165.1. GTDB lineage: Bacteria > Pseudomonadota > Alphaproteobacteria > Rhizobiales > Devosiaceae > Devosia. The sequence goes on along the minus strand of NZ_JACZKG010000086.1, from coordinate 22,964 downwards.
GCGCGCAGCATCGGCATGGTGATGTCTAACAATGCGCTGATCTACGAGTTCGGCCCCGATCAGGCCATCCTGTTCGCCATCGGCGGCGGTTCAGTGAGCCTGTTCGGCCTGCCCATTCCCAACCCCGTGCTGGTCATGGTGGCGCTGGGCATGGTGACAGCCTTTGCGCTGCGCTGGACGCGCTGGGGGCGCTATCTCTATGCCATCGGCGGCAATGAGCGCGCGGCTATCCTGACCGGCGTACCAGTCAAGGCCGTCAAGGTCTCGGTCTATATGTTCGTCTCGTTCTGTGCCGGTATTACCGGCTTCCTCGAGGCGGGCTGGCTGGGATCGGTGACCACGGGCCTGGGCACCGGCATGGAACTGACCGTGATCGCGGCAACCGTCATCGGCGGCGCCAACCTCGCCGGTGGCAGCGGCACGGCCCTTGGCGCCATCGTGGGCGCCGCGCTCATCGAAATCATCCGCAACAGCCTGACGCTGCTGGGCATCAGCACCTTCTGGCAAGGCAGCTTCGTCGGAGGTTTCATCGTGCTGGCAGTCGCGTTCGACCGCCTGCGCAACAAGGACATCGGAGAATAGGAGGGCAGAGCCAGGCACGGGACCTGACCGGTACATTCATAACTTATCGAGCGTCGGTCAAAACCCAGGCCGCAGTCACCGGAGGAGGCGGACTGCAGCGACAAGGCTGGGTTGGGACACCACTAACCATGAGAATAGCCGTGCATGTCGCACGGCCAGGGAGGACGGATTATGAAGCATGCAATGACGTTCACTGCCCTTGTGGCAGCCAGCCTGATGCTGGGCATTTCGGCCCAGGCACAGGACAAGCAGCAGCTCGCCTTTGTGGTGAATGCTGCATCAGATTTCTGGAAGCTGGCCGAGGCCGGCGTCAACAAGGCGCAGGAAGAGCTGCCCAACTACGAAGTGCAGTTCCGCTATCCGGCTCAAGGGACGGCTGCCCTGCAGAACTCGCTGATGGATGACCTGGTCGCCGCCGGCACCGACGCCATCATGATCTCTTCGGCCGATCCGGCCAATTCGATCGACGCCTTCAACCGCATTGCCGCCCAGGTGCCGCTGTTCACTACCGATAGCGACGCGCCGCAGAGCGACCGCATTGCCTATCTGGGTTCGTCCAACACGCTGGCTGGCGTGCAGGCGGGTGAGGAGATGGTCAAGGCGCTGCCCGATGGCGGCAAGTGCATGGGCTTTGTCGGGTTCCTGGGCGCCGACAATGCCAAGGAGCGCATCGCCGGCTTCAAGCAGGCGATCGAGGGGCACAATATCGAGCTGGTCGATGTGCGCGGCGATGACGTGGACTTTGCCCGCGCCCGCACCAATGTCGATGACGTGCTGGTCGCCAATCCGGAAATCACCTGCATGGTCGGGTTCTACTCCTACAACCCGCCCAAGATCTACGAAGCCCTGCAGGCCGCCGGCAAGCTCGGCCAGATTACCGTGGTTGCCTTCGACGAAGACCCGGTCACCCTGGGTGCCGTCCGCGAAGGCAGCTTTGCCTCCACCGTTGTGCAGCAGCCCTACGAATGGGGCTACCAGGGCATGAAGCTGATGGCGGCGTATCTGGAAGGCGACAAGTCAGGCATTCCGGAAGACGGCCTGATCATCGTGCCAACCAAGGTCATCAATGCCGAGAATGTCGATGAATTCGAGGCTGACCTGAAGGCTAAGATCGGCGGCTGATCCCTTGCACCGATCTTCCGGCGGCGTGGCTTGTTGCCACGCCGCCGGTTTCTTGTAGTCTCGGACCTGCCATGACCCTGAGCCAATCTGCCACTGGCGCCCCTGCCCCGGCTGCACCTGCGCCGGCAGCGGCGGAGCCATTCCTGCGACTGAGCGGCGTCCGCAAATCCTATCCCGGCGTGCTCGCCCTCGATGGCCTCGACCTTGAGATACGACCCGGCGAAGTCATTGGTCTGGTCGGCGAAAACGGCGCCGGCAAATCGACGCTGATGAAGATCCTGGGCGGCGTCACCACACCCGACAGCGGCACGATCGAGGTCGATGGTGTGCCCTATGCAGCGCTGACCGTGGGGGGATCGCTGCGTGCCGGCATCGCCTTCGTGCATCAGGAACTCAACCTGTTCGACAATCTCGATGTCGCCGCCAATGTGTTCATCGGCCGCGAGCCGCGCCACTTCGGTGTGCTCAACCTGGTCGATACCGCCCGGCAGCGCGCGGCTGTGCTACCGCTGCTCGAACAACTGGGTGCCAATTTTTCGCCGGATACACCGGTGTCCAAGCTGTCGCTGGCGCAGCAGCAGCTGGTCGAGATTGCCAAGGCCCTGTCGCAGGATGCGCGGCTGGTGATCCTCGACGAACCCACATCAAGCCTGCCCATCGCCGAGACCGAGAAGCTGCTGGCGGTTATCGACCGGCTGCGGGCGCGCGGTATCGCGGTGATTTTCGTGTCGCACCGGCTCGGCGAAATCGAGCGCGCCTGCGACCGTGTCGTGGTGCTGCGCGACGGGCGGCTGGTGGGCAAGCTGGCCAAGGACGAAATCAGCCACGACCGGCTGGTCAAGCTGATGATCGGGCGCGAACTCAAGGTCATCTATGCGCCGCCCAAGGCTGATCGTGGCGCCGTAGCCCTGGCGGCACGGGACATTCGCACCGCCGCCTATCCGCATCATGCTGTGAGCCTCGATTTGCATGGCGGCGAAATCCTGGGACTGGCCGGCCTGGTCGGCTCGGGGCGCACCGAGCTGGCGCGGGCCTTTTTCGGCATCGACCCCATTTATGGCGGTACGCTGGTCAGCAATGGCAAGCCCATCCGCATTGCGGGCGCCAGGGATGCGGTCGAGCACGGCATCTTCCTCGTGCCCGAGGACCGCAAGGGCACGGGCATCCTGCTCGATCTGTCGGTGGCCGAAAATATCTCGCTGCCCAACCTCACTGCCTATGCGGTGGCGGCGCTGGTCTCGGCGGAGCGCGAGCGCGGCCAGGCCGAGCAGAGCCGTTCGCAGCTGGCTATCAAGGTACCCACGGTCGATACGCGCACCGGGTCGCTGTCGGGCGGTAATCAGCAGAAGGTGGTGCTGGCCAAGTGGCTGGCCATGGCGCCGCGCGTCATCATCTTCGACGAACCCACGCGCGGCATCGATATCGGCGCCAAGTCGGAGATCTATCGGCTGATGCGCGCTTTGGCCGATTCCGGCGTCGCCGTGCTGATGATCTCAAGCGACATGGAGGAGGTGATCGGCGTCTCCGATCGGATCGCCGTCATGCATGAGGGCGGGATATCCGGCATGCTGGAACGCGATCAATTCAGTGAGGAAAACGTCCTGCTGCTTGCCGTGGGCAAGCCGGTTGGTTCGGGGAGAAACGTGCAGTGAGCAAGAAAGACACCGGCCTTCTCGTGCTGATCCTGGTGGTTGCGGCGGGCGTCTACCTGCGCAACCCGCTGTTCCTGTCGCCCAACAATATCTCCAACACCGCCAATCTGATCGGGTTGTTCGGCCTGTTCTCGATCGCCCAGGGCTTCGTCATCATCACCGGGGGCATCGACCTGTCCTCTGGCTCGATGATCGCTCTGCTTGGTGTGCTGTTTGTCGACCTGGTCGGCAACAAGGGCGTACCGTGGCCGATTGCGCTGGTGATCGTGCTGATCCTGGGCATCCTGCTGGGACTGGCGCATGCCCTGCTGATCACCCGGCTCAAGATGCCGCCCTTTGTGGTGACGCTCTGCGGTCTGCTGATCTATCGCGGCGTGGCGCGCGGGTATACTGGCGACGCCACTGCGGGCTTCCCCTTTGGCAGCACCTATCCGGGCCTCGATTTCTTCACCGCCCGCGTCTATGGCGTCCCCACCTCGCTGCTGCTGCTGGTCGTGGTGGCCGTCATCGCCTGGGTGGTGCTGCATCGCTCGGTATTCGGCCGCTACCTGTTCGCGGTGGGCAAGAACGAAGAGGCGGCGCGCTTCTCGGGCATCCGCACCAATCTGGTGATCGGCGCGGCCTATGTCATCTGCGCGGCGCTGACGGCGCTCTCGGCGGTGTTCTTCGCCATGTATACGCGGTCAGTATCGCCCTCTTCGCAGGCTAATTTCTATGAGCTCTACGCCATCGCCGCGGCGGTGCTGGGAGGATTTTCCTTGCGCGGCGGCGAAGGGTCTATCATCGGCGTTGTCCTGGGCGCGATCCTGCTGCAGATCCTGCAGAACCTGGTCAACCTGCTCGGCATTCCGTCATCCCTTAACTTCGCGGTGATGGGTACGGTCATCCTCATCGGCGTGCTGGTCGACCAGCAATTGGGCGTCTACCGGGCACACCGACGGCTGGTGGAAGCGGCGCGCGAGACAGCCGACTAGGCCCAAGGGCCGGCTGCCTTACCTAGTTTTGCCACCTCGATCGCGCGCCGCCTCGTCAGAGGGCCAGTTCTACCGGCGCCGTGGCGGCCAACTGGACCACATGCTGCGCTCCATTGACGTCGATCGTTACCGATTGTGCCAGCGGTGATACGAGGCGGACTGCCGTTACCCTGCTGTTTTCCCAACTCATATCCAGCTCGATGCCGCCGACGGCACGCAGGCCTCGCAGGCGGCCCTTGCGCCACCGGGAGGGCAAGGCGGGTAACAGATGGATGCGGCCTGGCCGGGACTGCACCAGCATTTCAAGAATGCCGGCTGCGCCGCCGAAATTGCCGTCGATCTGGAATGGCGGGTGAGCGTCAAAAAGGTTGGCATAGCTGCGCTCGAGGTGCAGAAGGCGCGCCAGGACGGCATAGGCGTGGTCGCCATCGCGCAGCCGGGCCCAGAGGTTGATGCGCCAACCGATGCCCCAGCCGGTGGCGTCGTCGCCCCGGATTTCGAGCGAGCGTTGTGCGGCCGCGAAAAGCTCCGGCGTTGCCTCGGGGTTGATCTGCCAGCTCGGATAGAGGCCATAGAGATGGGAGACATGGCGGTGATGGATTTCGGGGACTTCCATGTCCCAATCTTCGAGCCATTCCTGAAGCTGGCCGGCCTTGCCGATGCGGTCATGTGGCAGCCGCGCCGCCGCTGCCGCGATCTCGGCGCGCAACTCGGCATCGAGCCCGAGTTGCGCGCCCGCCGCGATGGTTGACGCAAAAAGGTCGCGCAGGATCTGGCTGTCCATGGCAGGCCCGGCGCAAATCGAGGCGCCGTGCGGATGGACGTTCTCCGGCGATAGCGACGGATTGGTCACCAGCAGGTCGGTGCCGGGCAGCGGGACCAGCGTATCGAGGAAGAATTCGGCTGCGCCCTTCAGAGCCGGGTAAAGCCGGCGCACCAGGCTCTCGGGATACCCCTCATAGGCGGCGTGGTTCCAGAGCTGCGCGCAGAGCCAGGCGCCGCCCGTCGGCCACAGGCCCCATTGCGCGCCATCGACCGGACCGGTCGCCCGCCAGAGATCGGTATTGTGATGGAGAACCCAGCCGCGGGCGCCGTAGTGGGTGGCGGCCATGGTCCGCCCGGTAACCGTAAGGTCATCGAGCAGGTCGAGTAGCGGCTCCATGCATTCGGCCAGGTTGGCCGGGTCGGGCAGCCAGTAATTCATCTGCAGGTTGATGTTGGTCGTATATTTGCTGCCCCATGGGGGGCTGGTTTCCCGGTTCCAGATGCCCTGGAGGGTCGAGGGCTGGGTGCCGGGCCGGCTGCTTGATATCATCAGATAGCGGCCATATTGCACATAAAGCGCGGCCAGCGCCGGGTCGTCGCCTTCGGCGAATTCCTTGATGCGGAAGTAGGTCGACCGGTCCGCCGCCGCGGTGCGGCCGAGATCGATATCGAGCCGACGGAACAGTCGCCGATGCTCCGCCAGATGGGCCTCAAGCAGGGCGTCGAAGCCCAGTTCGACGGCGGCAGCCATCCGGGCCGCGATACAGGCTTGCGGATCGCCGGAGACATCGTCGAAACGCACGAAGCTGGTGGCGATGTCGAGAAGGATGGTGACGGCATCGGCATTCTCGACCGCCAGCCGTGTGGGTTCGGCCGCGATGCTGCCGCCCTGGGGCAGTACCCGTGCCTCCATGGCAAAGGTCAGGGCACCGACAATGCCATGCTCGCCCATATTATGCCCGGCAAAATGCAGCGTGCTGCCATCGACGCGGACCTGGCCGTGCTGCGGGCTGGCCAGTTCGACACCGACGCTGACTGAGCCGGGCCGATCGGCGCGGATACGCACGACAAGGATGCCATGGGTCGCCGAGATGAACGCTTCCCGCGTGTAGCTCACGCCGGCAACGCGGTAGCTGGTGGTCGTCACCGCCCGATCGAGATCGAGCGAGCGACGGTATTGCGTGAACAGCTCGGGATGCACGACATCGAGATAGAGGTTCCCGGCGGGCTGATAGGACATTTCGAGGTAGGGGCGCGCCATCGAGTGGGCGTTGGCCAGGGCCTCTGCCTCCGCATAGCGTCCGGCAAAGATGAGCTGGCGCACCGCATCCAGATTGGGCCGTGCCTCGGCATTGGTGGGCTGGTAGGGACCGCCGGACCACAGCGTGGACTCATTGAGCTGGAATTCGTCTCGCGCCACGCCGCCAAACACCATGGCGCCGAGCCGGCCATTGCCGAGGGGAAGAGCGTCGGTCCACTTCGAGGCGGAGGAATCGTACCAGAGTTCGAGGTCGTTCAAGCGAAATACTCCAAATCATCCTAACGGGTAGCGGCACCCGACCGCTGGTACGGCGCTTCTCTCCGCGCGGTTCTGGCGCCTATCGGGCGCGCCTTGCCGAGCCTCTCAAAATGATGTCGCAGTCAATCGCGACCGTACGGCGCCCCATGGTGTCGGGATTGGCAAGGCGATCGGACAGCAATTCGATGATGGCTTCGGCCAGTTTTTCCACGGGCTGGCCGACTGCGGTTATGCCCGGGCTGTGCATGCGGAAGGCCGGGATGTCGTCGAAGCTGACCAGTGACAGGTCGTCCGGAATGCCGAGACCTTCTTCGCGGGCCCAGGTCAGCGCGCCCAAGGTCATGTTGTAGTTAGCGCTGAAGACCGCGGTTGGCGGTGCGGGCAAGGCCATGAGGTCGCGAAGGCATGCATATCCGCCGGTTTCCCGCCAGTCGCCGCTAACGACCAGATCCGGGGCAGCAGCCATGCCGCGGCTCGCATAGGCATCGTGGAAGCCGGCCAGGCGGTCACGCGCGGCGGAATCTCGCAGGTTGCCGTGGATGGTTGCCACGCGCTTATGACCCAGGTCCAGCAGGTGATCGACCAGCCGTGCGCTGGCCTTGCGGTTCTCGACGAATACCCGATCCACAGGCAGGCCGGGTATGTCATTGTCGTAGAGCACCACGATCAGGCCCTCATCGACATACTTGAGGATTTGCGAGCGCAGGCGTTCCTCGCCATCGATGACAAGGGCATCCACCCGGTGCGAGGCGAAGAACTCGAGACCTTCGGTAATCGATTGCGGCTGCATGTCGTGGCAAAAGGACAGCACGGCACGACCGGTCAGCCGCATCTTGCGGCTGAGCTTTTCGAGCAGGGCCGCATGGAACTCGCCCAGCGAAGGCACCATCAGGCCGACTATTCGGGTTGTGTCGGTCTTCATGGAAACGGCAACGGAGTTCCGGCGATAGCCCAGCTCGGCGATGGCACGCTCAATCTGGTCCCGGTTGGCGGCTCGCACCGGAAGCCCGTTGAGATGGCGCGAGACTGTGCCGATGGCGACACCGGCCGTCTCGGCGACATCGACAATCGTCGCCTGCCGCCTGCGCTGCCCTGCCGGCTTGCCACCCTGCTTGTCCATGGACCTATGGTTCCTGCTGTGCCGGGCATGGCCGAGATTGGCCGCGCCCTGCTCGCGTAGATATCGTGCCCGCTCCGCCGGAGATGCCAGCGGCCGGGACCGCTCGATGAACCCCATTCACGCGTTGCCCTCGAAGACGATGGCAGTGTGGATGCGCAGGCTCGGCACGGCGACCCGATAGGTGCCCTGCCCGGCTTGGCTCCAGACAACATCCTCGCCGGTAAGCGCATCATAGGCGCGCGTCGGCGGATTTGGCAGCCGGACGGTCGCGGAGACCGGGCCGATGGCGGGAATATCCTCGATCATCTCCATCACCCTTACGCCGTCTCCATTAGGCAACGGCACCGATTTGCCCCGGACCTGTGGCGGCCCGTACAGCAGATGCAAGATGTAGCGGTTCTCGCTGGCCTGATGGGTCAGCGTGGCCCTTCCGGCCGACGGCAGGTCGGTGGTCAGGACCGGATCAGGAAGCAGATGATCGAGCAGGCCGCGGACGACATATTTGTAGAGCGGCTGGCCGACGGCATGGTACATGGCGAAAATCGGATAGGCCACATAGGCGATGCCCCCGTGCAGCGTGACGCCGGCGCCGAGCGGGGCGGCCGCCGGGTTGTCCGGTGCGTGCTGGTGCGATGAGAAGTGCGCATAGGTCCGGTTGAAATAGGGGGGCACAACCTGCGCCAGCACCGTTGCACCCTCGGCGAAAATGGTCTGCGCGGTGCCATACATGACGAAGGGCGAGCGGGTCATGCCGGCATCGAGCTCAGTGCCCGCCTTCAGGTAGGACGGCGTGAACGCCACCGGCTTGCCGGCGTGGCGGATTCCGGCCGGAACCGCAAAGGTGCCATTGCCGGTCAGTCCTGACGTGCCCGACAGCAGCAGTTTGCCGCCCTGCGCCACAAAGGCCTGCAGCCGTGTGGCCATTTCGGCATCGACCGGGATGTCGTCGGGCAAAATCAGCACCCGGTAGTTCTCGAATGTCGCACTCGGATCGATCACGTCGAAGGGACGCTTGAGCTCCAGCAGCATCTGCGCTGCCCCATCGTCGCTGTGATTATTGCGAGCGCCGACCGAGTGGAAATACTCCGCCGCGACGATGGCAATCTCGGAAACCTGCCCGGCTGACGCCAGGAACGGCTCAAGCTTTTCGATGCGGGCATAGGCCGGGGCGATCGACGCATAGGTATCGGGATTGATGGTGCCATCGGGATGCAGCTGGTCACCGACCAGGCATTTGGCACCCAGTGCCACCATCTGCGCCACTTCATATTCCAGCGCATCGGGATGCTTGAATCCGCCGAATTCACCCCAACTGGTGTGGAACTTGCCGGTCTGACCGAGAAAGTCCATGCCCAGCGTGGCAGCATAGCGCGCGCTCGAGGGGAAATGGTCGTAGCCCCAGCCCCCTGTGGGCAGGCTTTCCAGCTCCAGGTGGCTGTAGTTGGCAAAACGCTCGGGCCCCTGCTTATGGATGTGACCGCAATTGTAGAAGATCCGCAATCCCGGGAACTCGGCCCGCAAGGCGTCTGTCGTCTCGCGACGGAAGCGTTCGTTTACCCATTCGTCGTTCTTGAGCCGGTCAGTCGGATTTTCAGGATCCAGGCCGTGCTCGGCCATCGAGGCCAGACACTGGGCGCAAACGCAATCGGGTGTCAGGATGATATCGAAGAAGATGCCCTGGGTTTCATAGTTCCGCGCCACTTCGCGAGCGTGTTCGAGCAGTTCGTCGCGGTAGGCCTTGTGGTTGAGGCACAGCGTGTGCCAGCCGGCGGTGAGCTGACCGGGATCAAAGCGGTTTTCCGTAGCACTGCGGGCGCGCCATTCGGGGTGGATGCGGGCGTTGCGTTCGTCCCACTGCACCGAAATATAGATCGGGCATTCAATATCGGCAGCCCCCAGTGCCTTGACCATATCGCCCATCAGGTCGGGCCGCGCCAGCTGCGGGTGCGGCGCACCGACCTTGGTGGGGTAGTAGGACCAGCCATGATGGCATTTGGCGAAGATCGTCACCGAATCCACGTGTGCGGCCTTGAGCGTACCGACGAAATCATCTGGGTCGAAGTTCGAACCGATCCCGGGAACATGCTCGGACGTATGAAAATCGAGGTGTATCTGGCGGTAGCGCAGCGGCTTGTTGGTGCGGGCAGGCATAGTTACTCCCTGGGGCCGGTGCGTAGTTTCGGGCCGCGGCCAACCGACAGCGGAACAACGGTGACGGAGCGGAGAACCCAATTCGCCCCATGGTCATCCAGCTCCGTCGATCGATCGCCCCCGTTCTGTGATCAAGTAAGTTGAAACGTTATCAACTTAGCTGGGTTTGGCAAGGGTTACATTATCGGCGGCCGGAAATTGCGCGCATGCCGCCCGGTTGCAGCCATCCGGCCGGTGGCGGATTGCGTCCTATTATGATCTGAATCAAGGGCAGCCCGGTCGGGGGCGCGTAGCCTGAAGGCAGAAAACGAAAGGACACAGCATGTACACACGCATTGTCGTTGGTATCGACGGATCCGAACTCGCCACCAAAGCGCTGCGCCACGCTGTCGTACTGGCCAAGAAGACGGGCGCAAGGCTGTTCGCCGTGACGTCTACCGAACCCTCGGTGCTGGTCACCGCGGGCGCGGAGTTCATGGCGGTCGACACCGGGGCGATCGTTGCCGACCTCGAGGAGATCAAGGCGAAATCGGCGCAGGCCACGCTGGCGGCAGCCGAGGCCCTGGTGGCCGGCGAAGGCCTCACCATCGAGAAGATCCATGTGCCATCCAGTGTCGCGGCCGATGCCATTCTCAAGACGGCCGAGCAGCAGGGCGCCGATCTGATCGTGATGGGCTCGCATGGACGGCGCGGACTGGGACGCCTGCTGCTGGGCAGCCAGGCCGCAGAGGTGCTGGCGCGGACCACCGTTCCGGTGCTCGTGGTGAAATAGCAGGTGGGCCGCCGCTAACATGTTATTGGTGGCGCGGCCGGACATTTTCCAGTATTGGCGCTGCATCGATATTGAGTGCTCGCCATGTCCCTGCCCCGCTTCGTCGCCGTCATCGACATCGGCAAGACCAATGCCAAGGTGGTGCTGATCGATTCCGCGACACGCCAGCAGGTGGCAGGGCGCAGCACGCCCAACACGGTTCGGCGGGATGGAATCTATCCGCATGCCGATGTGGAGCGGCTTTGGGTCTTCATCATCGAGAGCCTGAAGAGCCTACAGGCCGCACATGGCGTGGACGGCATTTCCATCACCACGCATGGCGCCACGGCAGCGCTGATGGCTGGCGAGCAGCTCGCCCTGCCGGTGCTGGACTATGAGCACAGTGGACCCGACGAAATGGTCGCCGCCTATGGCGCTGTGCGGCCGGACTTTATCGAGACGCTGTCGCCGCGCCTGCCCAATGGGCTGAATCTGGGGGCGCAGATCTTCTGGCAGGCACAGGCTCACCCGGCTGCCTTCGCGCAGGTGACGGCGATCCTCACCTATCCGCAATACTGGGCCTGGCGGCTGACGGGCGTGATGGCGAGCGAGGTGACGTCGCTGGGATGTCACACCGACCTGTGGGCGCCAGCCCGCGGAGACTTCTCAAGCATGGTCCGAGATCAGGGCTGGGCTGGGCTATTTCCGCCGGTGCAACCCGCCATATCGGTGCTGGGGCGCATCCAGCCGGACGTGGCGGCAGCCACCGGATTGGGAGCCCAGACGCCCGTAACCTGCGGGATTCACGATTCCAATGCGTCACTGCTGCCGCATCTGGGCGCACATGCGACGCCGTTCACCATCCTCTCCACCGGCACCTGGGCCATCGCCATGACAGTGGGTGGCAATACGGACGGGCTCGATCCACGGCGGGACAGCCTGGCCAATGTCGACGCTTTCGGCCGGGCAGTACCTACCGCGCGGTTCATGGGTGGGCGCGAGTTCGACCAGTTGGTGGACGAGGTCGTCGCGCCATCGGCAGCGGATGTGGCGCGGGTCGTTCGGGATGACATCCGGATACAACCAACCTTTACCCCCGGGGTGGGACCGTTTCCAGACGCCAGGGGGCGCTGGACGGTGGCTCCGGACTCGCTCACCCCGGGCGAGCGCACTGCCGCGGCCTCGCTCTATCTGGCATTGGTGACGCGCGCCTGCCTCGATCTCTGCGGGCTTGGCCGCGAGGTCATCATCGAGGGGCCATTGGCGCGCAACGCCTTGTTCGGCCAGGCGCTGGCGCGACTCAGCGGCGTGCCCGTGCGCGCGTCGGGTGACGCGACCGGAACGAGCCTGGGGGCAAGCATGCTGTTCGGCGCGGGAGAAGGGCATGCGGCGACCGGAGAGGAGGCGGAGCCGGTCGACGTGGCCGGGTTTGATGCCTATGCGGCCCGGTGGCGCGCGGAGATCGCCTGACAGCCTTGCAGCAGGCGCCGATGCAGGTCAGCTTCCAATGCCCATATCAACGGCAGCACGGAGGTTGGCATGATCAGGCATCACGTCGTCATCATCGGCAGCGGATTCGGGGGCCTTGCCGCCGCCCAGGCACTGGAGGGCGCCGAAGTTGCGGTCACCCTGATCGACCGGCGCAACCACCACCTGTTCCAGCCCCTGCTGTATCAGGTGGCGACGGCCGCACTCAGCACTTCGGAAATTGCCTGGCCGGTTCGCCACATCCTGCGCAAGCGGCCCGAGGTCACGACGCTGCTCGCGACAGTGACCGGCGTGGACACCTCGGGCAAGGCGGTGGTGCTGGAGGACGGCAGCCGGGTTGGCTATGACAGCCTGATCCTCGCCACCGGCGCGCGGCATGCCTATTTCGGGCATGACGACTGGGAACAATTCGCGCCCGGGCTCAAGACGCTGGAGGATGCGACGACGATCCGCCGCAAGCTGCTGCTGGCTTTCGAGGCGGCGGAGCGCGAGACCGATTCGCAGAAGCGGCAGGCGCTGCTGACCTTCGTCATCATCGGCGCGGGACCGACAGGCGTCGAGCTGGCCGGCGCCATCATCGAGCTGGCCCGGGTGACGTTACGCGGGCAGTTCCGCAGCATCCAGCCGGGTGAGGCGCGGGTGGTGCTGATCGAGGGCGGCAAGCGCGTGCTCGCCAATTTCAAGCCGGAGCTATCGGACTATACGCTCAAGTCCTTGCGCGACCTCGGCGTGACGGTGGAACTGGGCGAGGTGGTCAGCGCCGTGGATGCCAATGGCGTGGTCTATGGCGGCAAGCGGCTCGAGGCGGCGACTGTGATCTGGGCAGCAGGCGTCGAGGCATCGCCGGCTGCCAGGTGGCTGGGCGTGGAGCCGGATCGGGCCGGGCGGGTCAAGGTGGAGCCGGACCTGACCGTGCCGGGGCATCCGGAAATCTTCGTCGTTGGCGACACTGCGACCATCACCATGGCGGATGGCAAGCCGGTGCCGGGCGTGGGCGATGCGGCCAAGCAGGGCGGCAAGCATGCCGCAGCGGTGATCCGGGCGCGGCTGGCTGGGGACACGGCGAGCCGGCCGTTCCGCTACAAGCATGCCGGCGACCTCGCCACCATAGGCAAGCGCGCGGCGGTAATCGATTTCGGCTGGATCCAGCTCAAGGGCTGGATCGCCTGGTGGGTGTGGGGGTTGGCGCATATCTACTTCCTGATCGACACCAAGAACCGGCTCGCCGTGGCGCTGAGCTGGCTATGGATTTATCTCAGCGGCCAGCGCAGTGCCCGGCTGATCACCCAGGGCGAGGCCGAGAAGAAGGCGCCGCTTAAGGAAGTGACCGAGCCCTAGCGCTCCGCCGCTTCGTCCACCGAGGTCGTCGCCTTGTTCAGGCTGCGTTCGCGCAGCCAGATATAGAGGCCGCTACCGATGATGATGGTAGCGCCAAGGAAGAACCAGTTGTCGGGCGGCTGGTTGAAGACGACCCAGCTGGCCAGCGCCAGGTAAAGCAATTGCAGATAGTTGAACGGCGCCAGCGTGGCCGGGGTCGCAAAGCGGTGGGCAATCGAGATCAGCAGGTGACCGCCCACGCCGGCCGTGCCCAGCATGAAGAAGGCGACCCACGAGATGGGCTCGCTGGGCCAGATCCAGCCGCCGGTTATGGCGAAGGGTGTCACGGCGACAAGGGCGATACCACCCGCATAAATCTGCTGGGTCATGGCCCCATCGACGCCCGCCAGCTTGCGCGTGAATATGCCGAAGAGTGCCCCGAAAAAAGCCGCGGCGAGGCTGAGCAATGCGGCTGGATGGAAGGCCTCGGTGCCTGGCCGGATGATGACCAGAATGCCGACAAAGCCGACAGCGATGGCCAGCCAGCGGCGCCAGCCCACGGCTTCGCCGAGCATGGGCCCCGAGAGCGCGCAGACCATCAGCGGCATGGTGAAGAGCAGCGCGCCGGTGACCGTGAGCGGCAGGTAGCGCATGGAGAGGAAATTGCCGGCGGTCGAGCCAAGCAGGCAAAGGCCGCGGGCCAGCTCGAGCTTCCAGTTGCCCGTCCTGAACAGACTCCAGCCGCGGACCGGCAGCACCAGCAGGAGCAGCAGGCCGACATGGATGCCGTAGCGGGCGAACATGATCTCGGTCGTCGGCAGGCCGGCGGTCGAGAGCCACTTGGCCGATACGTCGAGGAAGATCAAGACGGACTGCGCGAGCAGCAGGATGAGGATGGCCTTGTTGGCATTCTGCTCGACGGGGCCGGCCATCAGCGTTCCTCGGCTATGGGGCTGGTAGGCTTTGCCAGCGCCCGCTCCCGCAGCCAGATATAGAGGCCGCTGGCCATGACGATCGGCGCGCCGATATAGAGGCTGGTGTCCGGCGGCTGGTTGAAGATGAGCCAGCTCGCGGCGGTAAAGAACAGTATCTGCACGTAGCCGAAAGGCGCCAGCGCCGAGGCGGGCGCAAAGCGGGACGCCACGGTGACAAACTGATGGCCAGTAAAGCCGATGACCCCGATCAGCGCGAGGACAGTCCAGTCGACCGCATTGGTTGGCCAGACCCAGGCGGCGATGGCGAAGGGGGCCAGGGCCAGGGTTGGCAGGGCTGCGCCGTAGAATTGCTGGGTGCCGGCGGATTCCACGCCCGCGAGCCGTCGCGTCAGCATGGCATAGCTGGAATAGGATACGGCGCCGCCGAGCGACAGCAGGGTTGCGGGATGGAACACCTCGCTGCCGGGGCGGACGATGATCAGCACGCCGACAAAGCCCACGGCGATGGCCGTCCAGCGCCGCCAGCCGACCCGCTCGCGCAGGAATACGACCGACAGCGCCGTGACGATCAGCGGCACGGTGAAGGCGATGGCGCCGGTGACTGTCAGGGGCAAGTAGCGGACCGCCGTGAAGTTGCAGAGCGTCGAGCCGACCAAGGCAGCGGCGCGGGCCATTTCCAGCCAGAAATTGTTGGTGCGGAGCAGGGCAAGGCCCTTGGTCGGCAGGTTAATGGCCGCCGCCAGGCCCAGATGCACGGCATAGCGCACGAACATGACCTGCAGCGCCGGCAGGCCGACCAGGCCAAGCCACTTTGCCGAGCCGTCGAGACAGACGAACAGAAAGTAGGCCGCGAGCGCGAGCCCGATGCCAAGAAGGCGGCGCTCCTCGATGGGCGCTGGTGTGGTCGACATGGCGAGTCCGGAGGGGCGCGGGAGGCGAGGCGTGATGGCTAGCGTTGGTAGATGCAGGAACGCATGTCAATGCGACAGAAGGATAAATCTTGTATGGAAGCCCGCCTAACCACTGCGCGTCACCCTCGGGCTTGACCCGAGGGCGTTGCACTTCCTTGGCTCTGTAAGTGAAGACCCCTCGGGTCGAGCCCGAGGGTGGCGGCCGGTGGTTGATCCCGGCAACAGGTGACAAACGTAGCCCTTAAGCCCCCTAGAACGTCTCGCTGAGGTTCCTGACCCGCAGCGACTTGATCAGTTCCGACGCCGTCGGCTTGGCGCCGTGCCGGGGGGTGAAGGTCAGTTCGGTGTTGCGGCCCGGCAGCAGGGTCACTGCATTGTCAGAGAAATAGCCGGGCACATCGACGGTCGCCGTGACGAACAGGGCGGGCTGATCGCTGGTCAGGCTCAGTACGAGCTGACCGTCGACGTCGGACCAGGCCGCCCGAACCTTGGGCTGAACGAGTTCGTAGGCCTTGTAGGGTTTGGGGAAAAAGTCATTTTCGCCCAACAGCTTACCCTGGGCGTTGCGCCAGGAGAAGAACAAGAATTCATCGGCGGCCAGGCTATCGAAGGGGATGGAGGCGACCGTGATCGCACCGTCCGGGCTGATGGCGGTGTTGCCCGAGAAGACCACGCGATCGCCGCCTGCTATCTTCACCGCGCGGATTTCGAGCGCAATGCTGACCGGGCGACCGGTATCGTTGATTGCCCGGAAAGCGGTGCTCGTTGGCTGCTGATTTTCTACCGGCGTGCCGCGAGAATTCTTGCTGATTTCTTCGAGCACCGGCACGGCGACGACATTGACCGGCAGGAAGAAGCGCTTGGCCATGTATTGCAGCAGCTTCCACTGCCCGCCGTAGTCAAGGCTGGACCAGCTCGCCACCGGCCAGATGTCGTTGATCTGCCAGAACAGGGTGCCCATGCAGCGCGGCTTGGTGGAGCGCCAGTATTCGATGGCGGTCTTGATGGCGAGGCCCTGCTGGATCTGGCTGAGGAACACCATCTGGTCGAAGTCGCGCGGGAAGCGGAAGTAGCGCGTCATGGTCTCGAGGATGCGGGCATTGCCACCGGCATTGCGCTGGTGGTTTTCCATGACCGGCGAGGACGGGTTGCGGTCCTTGGGTTCGGCGAAGGTCTCAATGACATTCATCGAGGTGAAGGACTGGAAGCCGAACTCGGAGGCGAAGCGCGGATTGACCGTGCGATAGGCCTCGAAAGGCTTGGCGGAGTGCCAGACGTCCCAATAGTGCGTGTCGCCGCGGGTATCGGCGTGCCAGCCGTCGGAGAAATCGAGATAGCCCATGGACGGTGAGGACGGCCAGAAGCGGCGGGCCGGATCTTCGTCCTCGACGATATTGCCGAGCATGTTGTTGAGGCGGTCGTAATTGGCGACGTAGCGCTCGGGCGCGGCCTTGGTCTCGGGATACCAGTGCAGCGAGCCGATGACTTCGTTGTCGCCGCACCAGAGCGCGATCGAGGCGTGGTGGCTGAGGCGACGCACCTGCTGGGTGATCTCGGTGCGGACGTTGTCGAGGAAGGGCCGGTCAGACGGATAGCTCATGCAGGCGAACATGAAATCGTGCCACAGCAGGATGCCGAGTTCGTCGCAGAGTTCGTAGAAATAGTCCGGCTCATACTGCCCGCCGCCCCAGATGCGGAGCATGTTCATATTGGCGGCCTTGGCGCTCTCGAGCAGGTCGCGGATGACTGGTGGCGTGATGCGCGAGGGGATGGCGTCAGCCGGAATCCAGTTGGCACCCAGCATGGTGATGTCGCGGCCGTTGATGCGGCACTTGAAGCTGTGGTCGATCTCGTCGGGTTCGACGATCCACTCGAGCTTGCGGAGGCCGATCTGCCTGACGGTCTTTTCGCCCTCGAGGTTGGTCGTGAGTTCATAGAGCGGCTGCTCGCCCTGCCCCGCCGGCCACCACAGCCTGGGGTTATGGATGGTGACATTGTGGGTGAAGACGTTGTCGCCCTTCTGCACCACCACCTTGTCCGTGATCACCTGGCCATCGATGGTGTGTTCAACTTCCACCTCACCGTGAGCGAAAGCGAAAAGGCGAGTCTTTATCGAGAGTTCGACCGAGTTGTTGCCGTGGGCCTGGTCGACCTGAACGCTCTCCTGGCGAGCGAGGCGCGACTTGCGCAGGCTCATGGTGCCATAGACGCCAATGGGCATCACGCAGATGCCCCAATCCCAGCCCGCATGGCACGCGGCCTTGCGGATGAAATTCATGTGGATGCCCTTGAGCCCGTTGGTCTGGTAGTTCTTGGTGAAGGGGATCGGGAACGGATGGGCGTCGGCGCGCGCCTTGGCAACATCGGGCGCGATGTCGAATTCGATACGCAGCGTGTTGTCGCCCGCGCGCACCTTGCCGGTCACATCGATGTCGTTGCGGATGAAGCTGTTCTGCGTTTTGGCGACGACTTCGCCGTTGAGCAGAATGGTGGCAATGCAATCCACCTCGGCGAGAGTGAGCGTCAGGTAGCCATCGATATCGGCGGCCGAAGTCGCGAAGCTCCGCTCCACCGACCAGGCCGTCTCGTTGACCCACATCACCGTCTTTTCGTTCTCGCCAAAATAGGGATCGGGAATGCGATCGGCTGCCAGGAGCGCCGTGTGCACGTCGCCCGGCAGGATGATTGGCGCCTCGATGTCTGAAGTGGACGAGGACAAGGCAAAGGTGCCGCTGAGATCAAGGGCGGAATAGGTGGCTGGTATGGCCATGGAGGTCTCCTCGCGGCAGGTATGCGCCCGTGCCGGTTTAGCTGGATTGCAATCGGGGACGCCGGATGCAATCGATTTCGGAAGGGTTCTAGCCGGTCTCGTCGCGCCTTCCAATGGGGCTGGAAATGGAATTCCGGGGGAATTGCATCGTTGCTACGGTCAAATTCAATCGAATGACCGATTCGAGCCCCTGGTTTACACTTGTATTAGGGTTTGCTCGCATAACCTGACGCGGTGAGCTGGAGGGCTCTTCCGCCATGTCGGCAACAAAGCGGTTGGTGCAGTTCTTCGCAGTCCCGGACGATCCGGACCTGGTACAGGCGCAAGCGCAGGCCTTCAGTCGCCAGGTGCCGCTCCTGTACGGCATGCTGCTGGTCAATTCGGTGGTCCTGGCGGCAACCCATCCGACAGCGCCGGATCTGCTGCGTCTCTACGTGCCGGGACTGTTGGCGGCGATCTGCGTGACCCGCATTGCCGTGTGGTGGCGCTCGCGTGACGGCGGCATCACCGCGGCGAAGGCCAAGCGCCTGCTGGGCGGCACGGTTTGGGCAGCCGCGCTCTTGAGCATCGGATTCGCCGCCTGGGCGCTGAGCCTTTACCCCTATGGCGGCCCCTATGCGCAGTCGCACGTCGCTTTCTACATGGGTATTACCAGCATTGGCTGCGTGTTTTGCCTGATGCATCTGCGCGGCGCGGCCACCATGGTGGCGCTTTGCGTGCTCATCCCCTTCACCACCTTTTTCGCTGCCAGCGGCAACCCGATTTTCGGAGCATTGGCCTTCAACCTGGTGCTGGTGGTCGGGGGCTTGATGATCATCCTGTTCAACAACTATCGCGACTTCGGCGACCTGGTGGCATCCCGGGCCGAAATGGCGCGCAAACAGGCCGAAACGCAGCGCCTGTCGGACGAGAACTACCGGCTGGCCAATGTGGACAGCCTGACAGGCCTGCCGAACCGACGGTTCTTCGACCGGCAGCTACAGGTGGCGATCGAGAAGGCGGAGGCCGAGCACACACAGATCGCCGTGGCGCGGCTCGACCTCGACAACTTCAAATCGGTCAATGACATCTTCGGCCAGATCACCGGCGATCGCGTGCTCGAGGAAGTGGCCCGCCGCATTGGCACATTGCGCCGGCCATCGACATTCGTGGCCCGGCTCGGTGCGAACAGCTTTGCCCTGATCATCTCTGGCGCCACCGACGAGGCCTCGCTGCAGGCCTGTGGGGATGTGCTGACTGCGGCGATGCGTCCCTCATTCGAGATGAAGCTCGGTACCGTCCATCTCACGGGATCGGCCGGGCTGGCTGCGTCAAAGCCGGGCGATACGGCCGACACATTGTTCGACAGGGCCGATTATGTGACCTGGGTGGCCAAACGCGAGGCCCGGGGCCGCGCCCTGGTGTTCACCGCGCGACATGCCGAGGACCTGAGCCGGGTGCGTCGCATGGAGCATGCGCTGCACACGGCCAACCTCGACGAGGAGGTCCACATCCTGCTGCAGCCGCAATTCGACATCGCGCTGAACCGGACGACTGGCTACGAGGTATTGGCGCGCTGGCGCAGCCCTGTCCTGGGAGACGTCTCGCCGGTCGAGTTCATTCCCCTGGCCGAGCGGACCGGCGTGATCTCCAAGATCACCCAGGCCGTGTTGCGCAAGGCGCTGGCGGTATCGGCCAGGCTGCCGAAAACGGTGCGGCTGTCGGTGAACCTGTCGGCTCACGACCTGGGCTCGACCACCGCGATGGAGGGCATCGCCAGGCTGGTGGAGCAGGCCGGAAAGCCATGCCGCGTGGATTTCGAGATCACCGAAACCGCTGTCATGGGCGACATTGCCCAGGCCAATGAAGGCCTGCTGACGCTGCTGGCGCTGGGGTCGCGCATCGCGCTGGATGATTTCGGCACGGGCCATTCCAGCCTCACCCACGTGCAGAAGCTGCCGCTCGACCGCATCAAGGTGGATCGCAGTTTCGTTGCCGAAGTGACCAGCGACCCCACCAGCCGGGCCATCATCAAGACCACGGTCGACTTGTGCCGGAACCTGGGGATTTCCTGCGTGTTCGAAGGCATTGAGACCGAACAGCAACTCGATGCCCTGCTCGGGCTCGGCGGCACAGTGATGCAGGGCTATCTGTTCGGTCGGCCGATGAGCGAGGACAAGGTGCTCGAGCATATCGCCGGCGAGAGCCGGGGCTGGCAGCGGCAGCGCAGCCAGATGTTCGGCACCGCGAGCTAGTGTAGAACGACCCCGTCGCCACTCGCGCAGGCCCTCTCATGACCATTCAGTCCCTTCCGTCGGCCGACGATGGCATCATCATCCGGCCACTGCTTGCCGAGGACTCTCTCGTCGACCTGACGGCTCTGCTGCATCGTGCCTATGCCCGGCTGGCGGGGATGGGCCTGCGCTACATGGCCACGCATCAGAGCGTCGACGTCACCCGCAAGCGCGTCGAGAAGGGCCAGTGTTTCGTGGCGCTGGCCGAGGGCGTGATCTGCGGCACGATCGTCTTCAAGGACACTGTGCAAACGAGCGGGAGCCCCTGGTACGATCGACCAGACGTGGCTTCAGTCGGCCAGTTTGCAGTTGACCCGGCACTGCAGGGCAAGGGCCTGGGCCGGCAGATGATGAAGCTGGCCGAGGAGCGGGCCCTGGCGATCGGCGCGCGCGAGCTCGCACTCGATACGGCTGAGCCGGCAACCCACCTCATCGCCTGGTACACACGACTTGGCTATCGTCACATCGAATATGTCGATTGGGGTCACACCAACTATCGCAGCGTGATCATGAGCAAGGCAGTCTAGGCAACCCGGACCTGGGCCCGGGTTGCCGGATTGCTATTCCGCGGCCGCGTCCAGATCGAGGAAACCGCCCGACTGGCGCTCCCAGAGATGGGCATAGTGACCACCGGAAGCCAGGAGCTGGGCGTGGGTGCCCTCCTCCACGATCTTGCCCTGTTCCAGCACGACCAGACGATCCATGGCCGCGATGGTGGAGAGACGATGGGCAATGGCGATAACCGTCTTGCCCTGCATGAGCGTGGTCAGCTGCTCCTGGATCGCCGCCTCGACCTCGGAATCGAGCGCCGAAGTGGCTTCGTCGAGCACCAGCAGCGGCGCATTCTTGAGCAGCACGCGGGCGATGGCGACACGCTGCCGCTGCCCGCCAGACAGCTTGACGCCACGTTCGCCGACATGGGCGTCGTAGCCCCTGTTGCCCTTGGGATCGACCAGACCCAGGATCACGTCATGCACCCGGGCCTGCTCGGCAGCCCGCATCATTTCCTCGTCGGTGGCCGACTGGCGGCCATATTTGAGGTTTTCGCGGACCGAACGATGCAGCAGCGAGGTATCCTGGCTGACCAGGCCAATGGCAGCCCTGACGCTTTCCTGCGTAACATCGCGGACGTCCTGGCCGTCGATGCGGATGGAGCCGTCCTGCACGTCGAACATGCGCAAGGCCAGGTTGACCAACGTCGACTTGCCCGAGCCGGAACGGCCGACCAGGCCAATCTTCTCGCCCGGCGCGACCGTCAGGTTGAAGGCGTCGATGACGCTTCCCTGCTTGCCGCGCCAGTAGTTGAAGCTGACATTGTCATAGGTCAGCTTGCCCCTCGAGACGACCAGATCCTTGGCCTCCGGCTTGTCGAGCATGATCAGCGGCTGGGCGATGGTCTCCATCGAGTCACGGACGGTGCCGACCTGGCGGAAGATGCTGGAGCCGATCTCGAGGATCCAACCGCTCATGTTCATGATCTGCAGGGCAAACGGAATGGCCGTCGCCACGGCGGCTGCCGCCAGGACACCGTTGTTCCAACCGCTGAGCGCCAGCCAGGTGATGGAGACCACAAGACCGGCATTGAGCAGGAACAGGAACGACCACATATAGGTGAAGACCCGCATCAGCTTGCGGAACGACACCGTGTACTCATCGATCGAGTCGGCAACATAGCGGTCCTCGTGCTGGCTCGACGAGAAGGTCTTGATGGTCTGGATATTGGTGTAGCTGTCGACGATCCGGCCAGTCATGACCGACTTGCCTTCCGACATTTCCTCCGAATAGCGCGCGATCAGCGGCATGGTGATGGAGAACAGGATCGCATAGAGCAGCAGCCAGACGCCGATGGGCACCAGCAGGACCAGGTCGAGCTGGGCCAGCACGATGACGGCGACGACGACGAAGACCAGGGCATACCAGGCCGCATCGATCGCCAGGTTGACCCCGGTCTCGATCGCCTCGCCTGCCTGGATGATCTTGTTGGAGATGCGTCCGGCAAAGTCGTTCTGGAAGAAGGTCCAGCTCTGGCGGACGACGTGATAGTGGCTCTGCCAACGGATCAGGTTGGTCAGGTTGGGCACGATGGCGTGGTTGCGGATCAGCGTGTCGAGCAGGAACGTGGTGGGACGGACCAGGACGACGACGACGACCATCAAGAGCAGCGTATGGCCGTGGACGCTGAAGATCTGGCCGGGTGCGGTGGTGGCCAGCATGCCGACGACGAGGCCGACGAAGACCGGCATCAGCGCATCGGCAACCGAGCCGATGGCCACGAGGCCGAGACGGACCATGAAGGCCGCCTTGAACTGGCCGATGAAGTATTTGACGAAGGCGGCGAGGCCCATTGGCGGCTGCCGGTCCTTGGCAAGTGCGGTGGGCGAATAGAAATGGTCGAAAAAGTCGATGACGCGGTTGAACATCTTGAGCTCATTATTGTGAGCCGCGCCTGACGGAGTTTTCTGGCTCAGGTCAGGTTCGGTGACGATCGGAGGGCTTGGTTTGCAGGCTGGTCACACCGGGGTTGGTGTTGCCATTCGCTCGGATCGTGATGATGTCACCCATCTTGGGTCTCCTTGGTTGGTTAGGTCAGATGCTTCAGTCGTCCTCCCCTCCCCCTTGAGGGGAGGGGTTGGG
>NZ_JACZKG010000085.1 GCF_014860165.1 Devosia sp. | reverse complement strand
CTGCTCGGCCGCACGCAGGATGCGCACCATTCGCGTGAACACCGGCGCCGCCTCCTCGAGCAGCTCGGCCACCAGCGCGGATTGGCTATTGCCGGTGAGCGCAGACAGCTCCCGCAGGACGGCCGCAATGGGCGGTTTCAGGGTGATCGAAAGTCGCGGGTTCTTGGCCGGCATAGGGCACCTCCTATGCGCATCGTAACCCGGTAAGGTGCCGCACCGCAAGCCCTTACGCTGCTTAGCTTGCAGGGCGCGGCCGACCGTCGGCGAACGCATACCGACGTGCCCGCGTAGAGGCTCATCGGGTGCGCCCCGGATGCTGGAGAGCAGCTTGCAGGGGCGTCCCGCCCCACACCCCGGGCAGGCTAAGCCGCTAGAGCCGCTCGCCCTCCACCACCTGGGCCAGATGCTCCGGCAACCCCACCAGCCAGAACGCGCCGCCCTCGTCCGCCAGCTCCACCGCATCGCACTCCGGGTAGTCGATCAGGTACAACGCCACCCACTCGCGATTCCGCGAGCCAACCACGAACTCGCAACCCGAATGCACCGCATACGGCACCCGCTCGAAGTTGCGCCAGCTCCACCAGCAGATCACGACGGCGGCTCCCAGACTTCGGTGAAGCACTCCTCGTCGGTTTCGCCCTCGGTCTGCACGATCACGAACGGCTCACCATCGACCGCCAGGCACACCATGCGCTGCTCACCCGGGTCCATGCCAACACACATCGCCTCCACAACCGCCATCGCAATGAACCGCGGAATGTCCTCCTTCGCCTCCTCCGCAGCCCACGACAACTCCTCCTCATCAATCTCCACCGTGATCAGCCGCTTGCCCGGCTGAGGCTTGCGATTTCTTGCCACGACGACGCTCCTCCTCGTGCATCTCCCGCAACGTCAGGCCGAGAACGTCCCAGCCCCCCAACTCATCCGCCAGCCCGACCAAGTGCGAGCCGTACTGGCGCACCATCCACCGAAGCGCCTGCTCCGCCTTAGACGGTTTCCACATCGACCCCGGCGCCACCCTATCCAGCATCTTTCCGAGCAGCTCGCCCGCCAGCGCCGCAGTCCACCGCGACGCCCCCCAGGCATCCACCGCCGACACGTGCGCGTAGACCTCCCGCGCCACCTTGACCGGACGAACCTGCAGCTCGGCCCGCACGCGATCGGGCTGATTCAGGTGCCGGTACTCCGGCTGCTTGCCCTTCTCGTAGAGCCGAAACTTGATGACGCTCGTTCGCGCCCCGAGCATCACCGTGCGCCCAAGCTCCGGGTAGTCCCAGTCGCCCCGCTTCTCCCCGTAGATGCCGAACTCGTCCTTAACGCGCAGCACAGGCGCTAGAAGCTCCTCGAAGGCCCCCGGCCGGTCGAAGTCGGCGCAGGTATCCAGACGCGTGCAGCGATGCTCATAGAGCCCCCTGAGGGCCTCTACGACGGCCGGACTGCGTTCGCCCTTCACCTCCAACATCACCCGACCCCCCTGGCGCCCTCCTGCCATCACGGCCCCGACCTCATCCCCGGATGCATCGATGACGGCGTGGCGTTCCCCGAAGGTGTGGAAGCCCCGGCTTGACCTGATCTGATCGCCCGACCCGGCAAGAAGGGCCATCAGATCGTCCCGGTGCGCGTGGGTGGTGGTGGCGCTGTAGGCGTCAAAGCGAACCATGACCGCCCCCTTTCATTTTCCTGACTGTTGTTTTTTTGGGTGACCTGACCCCCCTGTTAGATATGGGGGGTTGCCGCTGCGCGGCCGCGTCGCCGCTGACCGCGGCGCTCCGCCCGCGCCGCCGCAAAACCCTCTCAGCAGTCCCGAGAAGTTGCCCCTCAAAAGCATCCAGCTCGGTCAACGCAAGGCCGAGCTGTCCCTCAAGACGCGTCTGGGCCGCTTCCATGCCTGAGACGAGCTCGTCCTTGACGGCCCGCTTGGCCTGCTCGGCCGCACGCAGGATGCGCACCATTCGCGTGAACACCGGCGCCGCCTCCTCGAGCAGCTCGGCCACCAGCGCGGATTGGCTATTGCCGGTGAGCGCAGACAGCTCCCGCAGGACGGCCGCAATGGGCGGTTTCAG
>NZ_JACZKG010000084.1 GCF_014860165.1 Devosia sp. | reverse complement strand
CCCCAGATTGCCCCCTATACCTGGTCCGCCACCCGCGCCGCCGATGGCGTGACGCTGATGGGCCATGTGCCCACCCAAAGCCTCAAGACCTACCTTGCCGTCCACGCCGGCGATGCCGTCGTCGACTCGACCGAACTGGGGCTCGGTGCCCCCGAGGGCTTCGTCGCGGCGGTAACCGCCGGGCTCGATGCGGTTCTGACCCTCGAAGAGGGCGAGGTCAGCTACGATGGGTCGCGCTGGACCCTGGGCGGCCGTGCCGCTTCGGAAGCGCAACGCGACGCGCTGCTGGCAACCCTAGCGGCCGCGACCGACACCGCGGCGTGGTCCATCGACATCGTGGCGCCGCCACCTGAACCCGTCGCCACCGTGCCCTATCTGTGGTCCGCCACCAAGACGCCCGATGGCACCGTGATCCTTGATGGTCTTGTTCCGGCCGAGCCGCTGCAGCGCGTGCTGGCGGTGCGGGCAGGGGACAAAGTCACCGACCAGTCCACGGTCGATCCCACCGCCCCCGAAGGTTTTGCCGCCGACCAGCTCGCCGCCATGGACGCACTCGCCGTCCTGTCAGAGGGCCGCGTCAGCTTTGACGGGACGATCTGGACCATCAGCGGCACGCTCTTGGATGCTGATGGTTCCGTAGACACGGCTCTGGCCGCTGCGACGACTCCGGCTACCAACTGGGTGCTGGCCCTGAACAGGCCGTCGCAGCCGGTTGCCGAGCCAGAGCCTGCGCCCATTGTCGAGCCCGAACCAGCGATCGCCGAGCCTGAGCCGACGGTGGTCGAGCCGGAACCCTCGCCGGAGCCCGTCGCGTCGCCCGTTGCCGTCAATCCCGAATACGCCTTTTCCGCCCGCCGCTCCGCTGACGCGTCGGTGGTCATGAGCGGGCAACTGCCATCGGATCCGGCAATGCGCTACTTCGCCGCCATCAGCGATGGCGACGTCGCCGCCGTAACCATCGCCGAAGGTGCTCCGCCATCCTTCCTCCCGAGCGCAGAAACCGGCCTGCGCGCTTTGTCGCAACTGGCCGAAGGCCAGCTCGATTTTGCCGCCGGCGCCTGGTCCCTGCAAGGCATCGCGCCGAATGACGACGTCCGCGACGCCGTGCTGGCGGCCATATCCGCGTCGCCGGATGGCGCGTCCTGGACCACGCGGATTGACGTGCCGCCGCCGCCACCCGAGCCCGAACCGGTGGCGCCAGCGGCACAGCCAGCCGCACCCGCCCCGGTCGATACCAGCGCCTGCGCCGCGCCGGTCGCGGAATTCTCCGCGCGCAACTCCATCCTGTTCCAGTCGGGGGCGGCATTGATCGCCGCCGAGTCCGAAGCGGCGCTCGATGAACTGGCGCTGGATCTGGCGGCTTGTCCGGATGCCATCGTCCACATCGAGGGCCATACCGATGCCGACGGCGACGAGGGCCTGAACATGGCGCTGTCGGTGGCGCGCGCCGAGGCCGTGGTCAATGCGCTGGTCTCCCGCGGCGTCACCCCGGCGCGGCTTTACGCTGTGGGCTATGGCGAAACCGCGCCGATTGGCGACAACGAAACGGCCCAGGGCAAGCGCCTCAATCGGCGCATCGTCGTCACCATCAAGCCGCAGCATTATTGAGGCCCGTCGATGGCGGTAAACTGGGCTTCGCTGTCCTATCTGGTGATGGTCTATTGGCCCTACCTGGCAGGGGCGGGGCTGATCGGCCTCATCGTGGGCTGGCGTAGTTTCACCCCGCCAGGTCCGTGACCGCGCCATGACCAACCTGGCCCACATTGCCGAGACGGCGCTGCTGCTATTGGCTGCCTATCTGCTGGGCTGCGTCCTCGGCTATGCCACTCGCCTGGTCCTCCATGCCGGGCGTGGCACCAGGCAGGTTGTGCCGCCGGCCGCCGCTGCCGTCACCGCCCCATTGCCCGAGCCACGCAAGCCGCGCAGTTCCGCCGCGCGCCTCGCCGCACGTGTTGAGGAGCCGTTACCGCCGGCGCCGAACGCTGCCCCGGCTCCGCCGCCTGTTACGGCGTTGCCTCCGGCCGGTAAGTCCAAATCATTAGGGCCAAAGCCCGCGACCTTGTCTGGGCCGCGAGGCGGCCAGGCCGACAATCTCAAGCAGATCAAGGGAATCGGGCCGAAAATTGAAGCATCGCTTTACGCGATGGGCATATTCCACATCGATCAGATCGCCGGCTGGAACAAGGCCAATGTCGACTGGGTCGATGCCCAGCTGTCATTCAAGGGCCGCATCCGGCGCGAACGCTGGGTCGAACAGGCCCTGGAATTGGGAATCACCAGGGCCCACGCCTAGCCCCCGATCGCTGCGCCGCGCTCAGGCCGCCCGGCCCAGCAATTGCGTGCTGGTTCGCGTGACGAACTCGGCGACGGCCTCGATTTCCTCGTGCTGGTCGAACAAAGCAGGGGAGCCTTGCCCGGCAATGGTCAGCGCCACCGCATCCGGCCGCCGGCGCACCATTTCATCAAACGTCTCGCGCCGCAGCTGGTCGGTCAGCTGCGTCCGCAGCAGCATCAGCGGCGCACAGGTCAAGGCATCGAACAGGGGCCATTGCGCCATCAGCACGTCGTCGAAATTGATGCTGGCCAGGGCCTCGATCAGCCGCCGGTCATAGAGCGGACGGGCCCGTCCGCGCTTGTCGATCACATGGCTGCGGCCCACCAAGGCATCCAGCCGGTCATCGGGCAGTTCCGGATAATCGCCACCCAGGATCTTGCGAAACCCCGATGTCACGACCTTCGCCCCCCGCAGCGCCTCCACATGCGCCAGGTTGTTGCGCAGGCGCACGATCCCGCGCGAATCCGTCACCGGCCCTGCATCCAGCAGCACCGTGCCGGCAATCAGCAGCGGATGGCGCGCGGCCAGCGCCATGGCAACCTGCCCGCCATGCCCCTGGCCCAACACCACCGCCTTGCCGATCCCCAGCGCCGTCATCACCGACGCGACATCGCGCGCATCGGCCAGCGAGCTGTATTTGCTGTCCTTGGCCCGGTCGTCGGACCGTCCCCGGCCGGGCAGGTCGACCAGCACCACCGGCCATTCCCCTCTGACCATGCGACGGAAATAGCCGGCAAACTCGGTGAAGTCGCTCATATTGCGCTGATAGCCGGGAATGCAGACCACCGGCAGGCGCCGGCTCGACAGCGTGCCGGCGACATGAACGGCAACGCGCAGCCCCGCTTCCAGCGTCACATGGGTGATCGGCAGGGGCACGAAGGGTGGATGATCGGCAGGGACGGTTCTGGGGCGAGGCATTGCCGCCCCATTTAGGGGGAACGGCCATGTCAGCTCAAGCGGATTTGCTGCCGCCGCCGGCAATGGCGATCCCTGCTGCCAGGGACCAACGAAAACGTTGTCGTGGCCGCCAAGTGAAAGTATGGTGCGCCACGCAAAACCGGCCGCGCCAAGCGGTCTCTGCCATTCCGCCACGGCCCGTCCGTGGCACCAACCCAAGGACATCTCGACAAATGCTGCGAGGATCGATTACGGCGCTCATCACTCCCATGCTCGATGGGAATGTCGATGAGAAAGCCTTCGCCAGCTTTGTCGATTGGCAGATTTCGGAAGGCACTCACGGCCTGGTGCCGGTGGGCACCACGGGCGAAAGCCCCACTGTCAGCCACGAGGAACACCGCCGCGTCGTCGAAATCGCCATCGAAGTGGCCAACAAGCGCGTCCCCGTGATTGCCGGGGCCGGATCCAACTCGACTGCCGAAGCGGTGGAGCTGGCGAAGTTCGCCGAACAGGCCGGCGCCGATGCCGTGCTTTCCATCGTGCCCTACTATAACAAGCCCAACCAGGAGGGCATGTTCCAGCACTTCTCGGCTGTGGCCAGGGCAGTCGGCATCCCCGTCATTCTCTACAGCGTGCCCGGCCGCACCGTGGTCGATCTCACCGTCGACACCATCGCGCGCCTGCACGAAGCCCATGCCAATATCATCGGCGTCAAGGATGCGACCGCCGATCTCGGCCGGGCGAGCCTCCAGCGCGACAAGCTGGGCAAGGATTTCATCCTGCTCTCGGGCGAAGACATAACCGCACTCGCCTTCAACGCCCATGGCGGCCATGGCTGCATTTCGGTCACTTCCAACATCGCGCCGCGTCTGTGTGCCCAGATGCAGGAGCTTTCGCTGGCTGGTGATTTCAAGGGCGCCTTGCTGGTGCAGGACAAGCTGGTGCATCTGCACAAGAACCTGTTCCTCGAGCCCAATCCGACGGCGGTGAAATACGCCGCCAGCCGCCTCAACCGCTGCGCCAACGAACTGCGCCTGCCGCTCGTACCGGTCGCCAGGGCGACTGAAGAGGCCGTGGACTTTGCAATGCGCCATGCAGGTCTTATCTAACCCTTATGGCCCCAAAGAACGACAAGGCAAAGAACGGCATCATCAGCCACGGTCTCGTGGCTGAAAACCGCCGCTCGCGCTACGATTACGAAATCGGCGAGACCATGGAGGCCGGCCTCGTGCTGACCGGCACCGAGGTCAAGTCGTTGCGCCTGGGCAAGGCCCAGATCACCGAGTCCTATGCCTCGCCCGAACGGGGCGAGCTCTGGCTGATCAACGCCCATATCCCCGAATACCTGCAGGCCAACCGCTTCAACCACGAAGAACGGCGCCCGCGCAAACTCTTGGTATCAAAGAAGCAGCTGGCCCATCTCGACCAGGAAGTGGCCCGTGCCGGCAACACCATCGTGCCGCTCAAGCTGTTCTTCAACGACCAGGGCCGCGCCAAGGTGCTGATCGGCGTCGGCAAGGGCAAGAAGAACTACGACAAGCGCGCCACCGAGCGCGATCGCGACTGGAACCGCGACAAATCCCGCATCATGAAAGAGGGCGGTCGGGGGTAGGCGGGCGTCCTGCACCTTTCCCCCAGAGGGAGAGGTGAAGCGGCCGGTTACTCCGTCTCAGCCGCCACAACCGGCGCCGCCACGGGCGGACGGGTGCTCGGCGGGCGGCCCACGGTCTTGGCCAGTTCTGCCACATCGATGAAGAAGTCGGCCTGGCGCCGCAGATCATCCGAGATCATGGGCGTGGACGTGGTCAGCGTCGAAACCACAGTCACCCGCTTGCCCTTGCGCTGCAGCGCCGCCACCAGCGCCGTGAAGTCGCCATCACCGGAAAACAGCACCATGTGGTCGTAGAACGGGGCCAATTCGAGCGCGTCGACGCACAGCTCGATATCCATATTGCCCTTGATCTTCCGCCGCCCGGTCGCGTCGGTGAATTCCTTGGCCGGCTTGGTCACCACGGTGAAGCCGTTATAGTCCAGCCAGTCGATCAGCGGGCGGATCGAGGAATATTCCTGATCCTCGACGAGCGCCGTGTAGTAGTTGGCCCGCAGCAGATAGGCCCTGGCGTTGAAATCGGCCAGCAGCCGCCGGTAGTCGATATCGACCCCGATTGCCTTGGACGTGGCGTAGAGATTGGCGCCGTCGATGAATAGTACGATCTTTTCCCGCGGATCGATGGGCATGGCAATATCTCCCTATTGGCGGTCCGCCCGCCTAAACGCCTGTGCCGCGCCACGCGGCCTAAACGACTATTTAAATTCCGCTGAGAACATTATGTTAATTTCGCTATTCGCATGTTTTCCGGCACGGGACAAGACATCTGCGTGTCACATGCGCGTGCCGAAGGGCAGGCAATCCTTGTGCCCACCGAGTCACTCGTGTATGGGAAGCCTTCATTCCATAAGTTTTGGAGACGTCTGTGGCACGCGTCACCGTTGAAGACTGCATCGAAAAGATCGAAAACCGGTTCGATCTCGTTCTCATGGCCGCGCATCGTGCGCGCATGATTTCGTCTGGCGCCCAGATCACCGTCTCGCGCGACAACGACAAGAATCCCGTTGTGGCCCTGCGTGAAATCGGCGACGGCGCCATTTCGCCGGATGACCTGCGCGAGGATCTGATCCACTCGCTGCAGAAATATGTCGAGGTCGACGAGCCCGAAGAGCACGCCGCTCCGCTGATCGAAAGCGCCAATGGCGACGATTCGATCAATTTCGACACCATCAGCGAAGAAGAACTGCTGCGCGGCATCGAAAGCCTGGCCCCGCCGGAACGCCGCGACGACTGATCTGGTCGGCAGCGACAAGTATCAACACCCTCGACGCAAGCCGGGGGTGTTTTCGTTTTGCGCGATGCGATGCTCAGCCACCGTGTCATTCCGGCGAAGGCCGGAATCCATGTCCGTGGGTCGCCGCAGCACCCAGCGACAGGGGATGGCTCACCGCATGGATCCCAGCCTTCGCCGGGATGACATCGCGACTGAACGATGTCGTGCCTCCGGCCCTTCCCAGCCACCCGCAACTCAGATACTCCCCGCGTCGCCCTTCCCATTTCCAATCAAAGCGCTAAGCTCGATTCTTCGAGCGAGCGGCGACACCTTCCATGATGCGTCAGTATGAGCTTGTCGAACGCGTTCAGGCCTATAACCCGAACGTCGACGAGCAGTTGTTGAATAAGGCCTATGTCTACGCCATGCAGAAGCATGGCTCGCAGAAGCGTGCCTCGGGCGACCCCTACTTCAATCACCCGCTCGAAGTCGCGGCCATCCTGACCGAACTCAAGCTCGACGATGCCTCCATCGCCGTGGGCCTGCTCCACGACACCATCGAGGATACCGACGCCACCCGCGCCGAGATCGACCAACTGTTCGGCGCCGAAATCGCCACCATCGTCGATGGCCTGACCAAGATCGACCGCCTCAACCTGGTCTCCCGCGAGGAGGCTCAGGCCGAAAACCTGCGCAAGCTGCTGCTGGCCATCAGCCAGGATGTGCGCGTGCTGCTGGTCAAGCTCGCCGACCGCCTGCACAACATGCGCACCCTGCAATATATGCCTGCCGACAAGCAGAAGCGTATCGCGCAGGAAACCATGGATATCTATGCCCCGCTGGCCGGCCGCATGGGTATGCAGGACATGCGCAACGAGCTGGAAAACATCTCCTTCAAGATTCTCCAGCCCGAGCACTACCAGGCCATCGTTGCCCGCCTCGACGAGATGCAGGAAGAGTATCGCGAGACCATCTCGACCATTTCCGCGGAACTCAGCGAGCGCCTCGCCGCCGAGGGCATCACCGCCCGCGTCAAGGCCCGCGTGAAGTCGCCCTTCTCGATCTTCAACAAGATCGAGCGCAAGTCGATCGCGCTGGAACAGCTCTCCGACATGATCGGCTTCCGCGTCATCGTCGGGTCGATCGAGGAATGCTATCGCACGGTTGGCGTCGTTCACACCAAGTGGAAGGTCGTGCCCGGTCGCTTCAAGGACTATATCTCGGTCCCCAAGCACAACGATTACCAGTCGATCCACACCACCATTGTCGGCCCCGGCCGCCAGCGCGCCGAGCTGCAGATTCGCACCGAGGAGATGGATCGCGTCGCCGAATTCGGCATCGCCGCCCACGCCCTCTACAAGGATGGTGCCTCGGCCGACCTGAGCCGCATCGAGCATGAATCGCAGGCCTATGGCTCGCTCCGCCAGACCATCGGCCACCTGACCACGGGCAATTCCTCCACCGAGGATTTCCTCGAATACACCAAGCTGGAACTGTTCCAGGACCAGGTGTTCTGCTTCACCCCCCGCGGCCGGCTGATCGCCCTGCCGCGCGGCGCCACCCCCATCGATTTCGCCTATGCTTTGCATACCGATATCGGCGACACCACCGTCGGTGCCAAGATCAATGGCTCCATCCTGCCGCTGGTCACCCAGCTTCGGTCAGGCGACGAAGTCGAGATCATCCGCGATCAGAACCATATGCCGCCGATGAACTGGCTGGGCATTGCCGCCACCGGCAAGGCCCGCGCCGCCATCCGCCGGGCCGTCCGCCACGCCGCCACCCAGCGCGCCTTCGCCCTGGGCGAACACGTGCTCAACATGCTGCTCGAGCGCGAAGGCGTCATGCTCGACGAGAGCGAGGCCAAGGCGCTGGCCGAGGCGCTCGGCGTTCCCGGTCGGCGCGATCTGCTGATCGCAGTGGGCGAGGGCAAGATCGGCTCCGAGCCGCTCGGCGTCGAACTGGCCAAGCTCAAGGGGCTGCGCAAGCGCCGCCGCAAGCTCGATCTGCCGGTCGCCGACACGGCCGATGGCTGGTTCGCCCTGCGCGCCACCGATCTCTTCCGCTTCCGCGTGCCGGGCGGCCAGCGCTCCGGCCCGCAGGCCAAGGCGGCCCTGGCGCAGCTCGATTTCCATATGCCGGTGACGGTCTCGGCCGAAGGCGTCGTGCCCGGGGACCGGCTGGTCGGCATCCTCCAGCCCGATGCGCCCATGCTGGTCTATCCCATCCATTCCGACGCGCTGATCGACAAGCATGACAGCGACGTGGCCTGGGTCGATGTCCGCTGGAGCCTCAAGAGCGGCGAGGACAAGCTCTATCCCACCGTCATCACCATGGAGAGCGTCAACAAGCCCGGTTCGCTGGCGCAGATTTCCTCGGCCATCGCCGCCTGCGACGCCAACATCAACAATCTGGTGATGCGGATGATTTCGCCCGACTTTCACCAGATGATCTTCGAAATCGAGGTGCGCGACCTTGCGCAACTGACCGATGTTCTGGCAACGCTCAAGCGCAGTCCGGGGCTTTCCGCCGTCCAGCGCGCCGGCGTCCGCGAAGCGGGCATGATTTCGACCCTCGAATGGGACGGCAAGGTGGACCGGAGATTTGTCGATGACGAAAGATGAAGTGCTGAACATATTCCGCGAATGCGGCGCCATGCTCGAAGGCCATTTCATCCTCTCGTCCGGCCTGCGCTCGCCGGTCTTCCTGCAGAAGGCCAAGGTGTTCCAATACGCCGCCCAGACCGAAAAGCTCTGCAAGGCTTTGGCCGAGCGCATCCGCGCCGAGGTCCCCGGCGTCACCAAGGTCGTGTCCCCGGCCATCGGCGGCATCATCCCCGGCTACGAAACCGCCCGCCAGCTCGGCCTTCCCGCGCTCTATACCGAGCGCGTCGACGGCAAGTTCGAGCTGCGCCGCGGTTTCGAAATATCGGCCGATGACAAGGTGATCGTGGTCGAAGACATCGTCTCCACCGGCCTCTCCATCCGCGAATGCGTCGAGGCCCTGCGCGGCATCGGGGCTAATGTTGTGGCCGCCGCCTGCCTCATCGATCGCTCCGGCGGCGAAGCCGATGTCGGCGTGCCGCTGGTTTCGCTGATCGAATACAAGGTCCCCGCCTATCCGGCCGACCAGCTCCCCCCCGAACTCGCCGCCATCCCCGCCATCAAGCCCGGCAGCCGCGGCATTCAGGGGGTAAAGTGATCATCGGCCTCGGCTCCGACCTCATCCAGATCCACCGCGTCGAGCAGACCCTCGCCAAATACGGCGATCGCTTCACCAGCCGCTGCTTCACCGAAACCGAGCGCCGCAAGTCCGATCGCCGCGCCCAGCGCGCCGCCTCCTATGCCAAGCGCTTCGCCGCCAAGGAAGCCTGCTCCAAGGCGCTGGGCACCGGCATCAGCTGGGGCGTCTACTGGCGCGACATGGGCGTGGTCAATCTGCCATCCGGCAAGCCGACCATGCACCTCACCAATGGCGCGGCAAAAGCCCTGGCCCGCCTTGTGCCGCCGGGCCACGTTCCCCACATCCACGTGACCATCACCGACGATGCCGGGCTTGCCCAGGCCTTCGTCATCATCGAGGCGCTGCCGCAAGTTGACCCGAGCGGAACAAACGCCTAACGCTTCGGCACCGCCTTTCCGGGGATATCAATGAGCCAGCCCGCCGACAAATCCATCAAGAAGTCCGCGACCAATGAATGGGTTGAAACCATCGTCGTCGTGGTCGAGGCGCTGCTGATCGCCATCGTCCTGCGCTCGTTCCTCTACCAGCCGTTCTCCATCCCCACCGCCTCCATGCAGCAGACCATGATGATCGGCGACTACTTCGTCGCCAACAAATTCGTCTGGGGCTATGGCAAACATTCCTTCTCTCTGGGCCGCTACGGCGATTTCAGCCTGCTCGATTTCGAGCTGCCCATCGCCAACCGCATCTTCGGTCGCGAGCCCAACCGCGGCGACATCGCCGTGTTCCGCCCGGTGCCGCAGAACATCGAATACATCAAGCGCGTCGTCGGCCTGCCGGGCGATACCATCCAGGTCAAGCAGGGCCGCCTCTATATCAACGGTACCATGATCGAGCGCGAAGCCATCGGCACCGCGCAGGATACCGACAGCAACGGCGACACCCGCGAGGTCACCCTCTATCGCGAGACCTTCCCGGAAGGCACCACCCACATCATCCAGGAAATCTCCGACAACGCGCCGCTCGACAATACGAGCGAATATGTCGTTCCGGCCGGCCACTATTTCATGATGGGCGACAACCGCGATCGATCCGCCGATAGCCGCGTCCTCAGTCAGGTCGGCTATGTGCCGGCGGTGAACCTGATCGCCAAGGCCGAGGCCCGCTTCTTCTCCATCACCAACAATATTCCGCCCTGGCAGCTCTGGCAGTGGCCGGCCAATGTGCGCTGGGACCGCATGTTCCAGTCCGTCGACCACCAGCCTCTATGAGCCGTGCCGCGCGTAACCACGACAAGCTGCAGTTCCGGCTCGGCTACAAATTTGCCGATCCGGACCTGCTGAACCGTGCGCTGACCCATTCCAGCGCCGTTTCGCCCGCCAAGCGCATCGAGCGCAGCTACCAGCGCCTCGAATTCCTCGGCGACCGCGTGCTCGGCCTCGTGGTCGCCGACATGCTCTATCGCCGCTATCCCAAGGCCAATGAGGGCGAGCTGAGCCGCACGCTCAATACGCTCGTGCGCAAGGAAACCTGCGCCGTCATCGCCCGCACGCTCGATCTCGGCTCCGAAATGCATCTGGGCGACAGCGAAGCCCGCACCGGCGGCGCCGAAAAGGAAGCCATCCTCGGCGACATCACCGAATCCATCATCGGCGCCATCTATTGCGATGGCGGGCTGGGCAAGGCCTACGAATTCGTCGAGCGCATGTTCGAGGAATTTTTGGCCGACGGCCAGGCCAACAAGGCCGATGCCAAGACGACCCTGCAGGAATGGGCCCAGGCCCGCGGCCTCGAGCCGCCCACCTATACCCAGACCGCCCGATCGGGCCCCGATCACGCCCCCGAATTCACCATCACTGTCACCCTCGGCAATTATGATAGTCTGAGCGCCACCGGCCCTTCCAAGAAGATCGCCGAACACAAGGCCGCCGAACTGTTCCTGATCGCCCAGAAGGTGTGGCAAGAAGCAAAAGATCCAACATGACCGATATCACGCCCATCGATACATCCTGCGGCTTCATCGCCCTGGTCGGCGCCCCCAATGCCGGCAAGTCGACCCTGCTCAACGCCCTCGTCGGCACCAAGGTCTCCATCGTCACCCACAAGGCGCAGACCACCCGCAGCCAGGTGCGCGGCGTCGTGACGACCGACAAGGCCCAGCTCGTCTTCATCGACACACCAGGCATTTTCGCCCCCAAGCGCCGGCTCGACCGCGCCATGGTCGATAGCGCCTGGGGCGGGGCAGGGGATGCCGATATCGTCGCCCTGATCGTCGATGTCGATCGTGGCCTGACGCCTGAACTTGAAAAGCTCATCGAGGGCCTCGAAAACATCAACCACCCGCGCATCCTGATCCTCAACAAGATCGACACGATCAAGAACGAGGAACTGCTCAAGCTCTCCGAGGCCATCAACGCCAAGTTGCGCTTCGAGGCCACCTTCATGATTTCGGCGCTCAAGGGCTATGGCGTGCAGGACTTCATGGATTGGTGCATCAAGCACATTCCGCCCGGGCCCTGGCACTTCCCCGAGGATCACCTCACCGATCTGACCATGGCCATCACCGCCGCCGAGATCACGCGCGAAAAGCTCTTCCTGCGCGTCCACGACGAAATCCCCTACAATGCCACGGTCGAGACCGAGTCCTTCAAGATCCAGAAGGACGGCTCCTACAAGATCGACCAGGTGGTCTATGTCACTCGCGACAGCCACAAGAAGATCGTCCTGGGCGCCGGCGGCCAGACCATCAAGGCCATCGGCCAGGAAGCCCGCAAGGAACTGATGGAAATGTACGAGGTGCCCATCCACCTCTTCCTCTTCGTCAAGGTCCGCGAAAAGTGGGGCGATGACCCCGAGCGCTACCGCGAAATGGGCCTGGAATACCCACATGGGAAGGGCTGAGACACGCTCTCAGCTGGCAGCGATATAGTTCGACATGTTGGCTTCGATGCCCAGTGTCTTCAGGAAGGACTCTGGATCGAAGCCACTGCCGCGCCGCTTGGCCATCATGGCCGCTTTCGCATTGGCGAAGGCGTCATGATTTGTCCACTCCACCACCGTCACCACATTGAAGCGGTCAGAGCCGGAATGCTGTTCCAGAATCAGGTTCTGCACACATCCGGCTTGCTCATCGAGAAAGTCCTTGGTTTCCTGCACCTTGGCCATGAACGCGGCGCGGGACGCCTCCGGCACGGCGAAGCTGTCGATGCGAAACACCGACGAACTCGGCTGCTTCTTGGCGGTGGTCATGTCTGGTCTCCATGAGGGATATGAAATGCGCTGCAATCCTGCGATAATGACAATATGTTGTCAATTGGGAAGTATGATGTCAGCATGACTCTGCCAACTGCTTCCGCTGCCCATGCGCTCAGCGCGCTCTTTCTGGACATTTTCCGCGCCAATGCGCGCCTGGTGTCAGCGGGGGATCAGCTCGTCGCGCCGCTCGGCCTCACCAGTGCGCGCTGGCAGGTTCTGGGCGCGGTAGCCATGGCGACCGTGCCGCAGCCCGTGGCGCATATCGCGCGCGACCTGGGCACGGCACGCCAAGGGGTTCAGCGTCTCGTCAACGAACTGCTGGAGGCCGGATTTGTCGAACTGCAGGACAATCCCCACCATCGTCGCGCCAAGCTCGTACGCCTGACCGAAAAGGGCCGGGAGACCTTTCGGGCTATTCACAAGCTCCAGGCGCCGTGGGTGGCAACCCTTGCAGAGGGCATGGACCCGCAAAAGATCGCAGCCGCAGCCGAACTCCTCCAGACTTTGCGACTACGCCTCGAGCAGGGCAGCAGCGAGCCGGTGGACTGATGGAATGGACCGGTGAAGCCCTGCTGATCGGCGTCCGCCGCCACGGCGAGACGTCAGTCATCGCCGAGGCCATGGTGGCCGGTCGTGGCCGCCATCTCGGGCTCGTCCGCGGTGGCCGCACCCGCCGCCTCGCGGCCGTGCTCCAGCCCGGCAATACCATCCAGCTCACCTGGCGCGCCCGCCTCGAAGATCAGCTCGGCATGTTCACCGTCGAACTGCTCACTGCCCGCGCCGCTGCCCTCATCGAAGACCGCACCCGGCTGTACCTCAGCCAGCTCATCTGCGACCACCTGCGCCTGCTGCCCGAGCGCGACCCGCATGATCGGCTCCTCGGCATGGCCCTGCGCCTCATCGACAGCGCCCCCGACGGCGCCGACCTCGCCCGCTTCGAACTCGCCATGCTCGAAGACCTCGGCTTCGGCCTGGACCTCGCCTCCTGCGCCGCCACTGGCAGCACCACCGACCTTACCCATGTTTCCCCCAAGACCGGCCGCGCCGTCTCCCGCGCCGCTGCCCAGCCTTATCTCGACCGCCTCCTGCCGCTTCCCAGCTTCCTCACCACCCGCGGCAATGCCAGCCCCCACGACATCGCCGACGCCCTGCGGCTGACGGGCCATTTTCTCCAGCAGCAGGTCTGGGGGCCAAGGCAGATCGAGCCGTCACCGACGAGGGAGTTGCTGATGGAAATCCTGTCACGAGACGTATAGCCGTAGAGCCATCCACCGGCCCCTCCCTCCCCCTCTACCCCATAAAGGGGAGGTGCCGTTTCGTATGGGTGACTGGATCGAGCCAACGAGTGGAGCCAAACCTCCCCCTTGAAGGGAGGAAGGAGGGGGTGGGGCCGCTTGCACCGATCCTCGCTCAACCAACTTATCCTCGCCCGCCAAATCTCCCGCATACTCCCTCCTACCTTCACGGCAGAGCCGGTCATGACGAGTGATGACCGTGGGGGCAGCCAGGGATGGGAGGTCGCTCCCATTGGGCGGCGGGCACTCGGCAGCTGCGCTTGCGACACAGCGTACCTGGCCCGGACCCGCGAAAATCCTGGCGTGGTGGCGAGGCAATGGCCTCACTTCCTTCTACCACATCTTCGAGGCAGGCGCCTCGCCACCATAGCTCTCTGAGCGCCCCCTTGGCGTCTCACCTGGATTGAGCACCCCGGACGCAGCGACAACCGCGACACAGGCGGCGCTTCGTCACGCCCAAACTCGTGCAAAACCGCGTGTCTCAGCCCGCAACGGACGCGCAGCGGCTATACTGTTTTCCTGATTCGTTCCCCCGGAATGCCCGCCTATGTCTGATAGCGATACCCTCCCGCCTGCCGACGACCAGCGCGTCGTCGATCTCAAGCAGGCCCTCGAGGAGCGGTACCTCTCCTACGCCCTGTCGACCATCACCCAGCGCGCGCTGCCCGATGCACGCGACGGGCTCAAGCCCGTGCATCGCCGCATCATCCATGCCATGCGCCTGCTCAAGCTGGCGCCGAACGAGGGCTACAAGAAATCCGCCCGCATCGTCGGCGACGTGATCGGTAAGTTCCACCCGCATGGCGACCAGTCGATCTACGACGCGCTCGTGCGCATGGCGCAGGATTTCGCGCTGCGCTACCCGCTGGTCGATGGCCAGGGCAATTTTGGCAATATCGATGGCGATAACGCCGCGGCCATGCGCTACACCGAAAGCCGCATGACCGACGTCGCCATGCGCCTGCTCGAAGGCATCACCGAGAATGCCATCGACTTCAAGGCGACCTATGACGGCGAAGACGAAGAACCCGTCGTCCTGCCGTCCAACTTCCCCAACCTGCTGGCCAACGGCTCGACCGGCATCGCGGTGGGCATGGCGACGTCCATTCCGCCGCACAACGTCGCCGAGCTCTGCGACGCCGCGCTCCACCTTATCAACGTCAATCCAGATGCTTCCGCCCACGACCTGACTCAATACGTGAAGGGGCCCGATTTCCCCACGGGCGGCATCCTGGTCGAGTCCGCGTCCTCCATCGCCAATTCCTACGCCACCGGCCGCGGCTCCTTCCGCCTGCGCGCCAAGTGGGAAATCGAGGAAACCGGCCGCGGCGTCTATCTGATCGTCGTCACCGAAATTCCCTATGGCATCCAGAAGTCGCGCCTGGTCGAAAAGATCGCCGAGCTGCTGCTGGCCAAAAAGCTGCCTTTGCTCAAGGACGTGCGCGACGAGAGCTCGGACGATATTCGCCTTGTGCTCGAACCGCGGGCCCGCACGGTCGATGCAGTCATCCTGATGGAGCAGCTGTTCAAGACCACCGACCTTGAAACCCGCTTCCCGCTCAACCTCAACGTGCTCGACAAGGGCGCCGTGCCCAAGGTGATGAGCCTGCCGCAGGTGCTCAAGGCCTGGCTCGAACATCGCAAGGAAGTGCTGGTCCGCCGCTCGACCCACCGCCTGGAACAGATCGCCCATCGGCTCGAAGTGCTGGCTGGCTACATCATCGCCTATCTCAATCTCGACGAGGTGATCCGCATCATTCGCGAGGAGGACGATGCCAAGACCAGCCTGATGAGCACGTTTGAGCTCAGCGACGTGCAGGCCGAAGCCATCCTCAACATGCGCCTGCGCTCCCTGCGCAAGCTCGAGGAAATCGAGCTCCGCAAGGAACACGCCGATCTGACCGAGGAAAAGGGGCATCTCGAAGCGCTGCTCGCCTCGGACAAGCGCCAATGGGGCAATATCAGCAAGGAAATCGAGGCCCTCAAGAAGACCTATCCGCTGACCAATCCCGACGGCACGCCGCATTTCCTGGGCGCGCGCCGGACCGTGCTGGGCGATACACCCACCGCCAATGCCGATGAAGTCACCGAAGCCTTCATCGAGCGCGAGCCGATCACCGTCATCCTCTCCGAGAAGGGTTGGATCCGTGCTCCCCGCGGCCACGCCGTCGAGGTCAATGACGAGCGCGGCTTCAAGGCCGGCGATCGGATCAAGCTCTCCATCAAGTGCGAAACCACTGACAAGCTGCTGATGCTCACCACCGGCGGCAAGGTCTATACGCTCGCGGGTGACAAGCTCCCCGGCGGCCGCGGGCAGGGCGAGCCGGTCCGCATCATGGTCGATATCGAGGAAGGCCAGGATATCGTCGATATCTTCGTCTACAAGCCCGGCCAGAAACGCATCATCGCCTCGTCCTCGGGCTATGGCTTCATCGTCGGCGAAGACGAGATGATCGCCAATACCCGCAAGGGCAAGCAGATCCTCAACGTCGGCGCCCCCGACGAAGCCGCCCTGCTGGTGCCTGTGGTCGGTGATCGTGTTGCCGTCATCGGGCAGAACCGCAAGCTCCTCGTCTTCCCGCTCAACCAGCTCGCCGAAATGGCCCGCGGCAAGGGCGTGCGCCTGCAGCGCTACAAGGATGGCGGTATTTCCGACCTCAAGACCTTCTGGGCAGCCGATGGCCTGACCTGGACCGACTCTTCGGGCCGCACCTACACCAAGCCCACCGAGGAACTGACCGACTGGCTCGGCGACCGCGCCACCGCAGGCCGCCAGCCCCCCAACGGCTTCCCGCGCAACAACAGGTTCGTGGGGTAGCAACGAACGACGCACACTCCCGATCGGCACCTCCCCCTTGATGGGGAGGCCGGGAGGGGGTGGGGCCGCACACACGAGGCAAGGGAAAAGCCAATGATCCGCCACTGCGTCTTCTTCAAGTTCCGTACCGGCGTATCGGCCGACGAGCGCGCCGAAATCTACGCCGGCCTTGCCGCATTGGTGGGCCAGATCGAGGGCCTGCTCTCCGCCGATTTCGGCCCCAACATCTCCCCCGAAGGCCTGGGAAAGGGTTTCGACGACGGCTTCATCATGGACTTCGTCGACGCCGCCGCCCGCGACCGCTACCTGCCGCATCCCGCCCACCAGGCCGCCGGCGCCAGGCTTGTGGCGGCGCTCGAAGGCGGCACGGATGGATTGATCGTGTTCGACATGAAGCTCGGAGAGGCCAGGTAGCCTCCCGCCACTCGATCGTCACTCTCGGGTCAAGCCCGAGGGTGAAGCGCGGTGAGTGCAAGGGAACGGGGATCACTGCACCGAGAATGTAAGCACCACCGGCAGGTGATCGCTCGCAGTGGCCCGTCCGGCATGGACCTCGTGCACCACGATGCCACCACGTGTCATCACATGATCGAGCGGCAGGAACGGTAGCGTGTCCCGCCAGGCGCCAAAATAGAACCAGCTCATCGGAAATGTGAGGAGGTTCATGGTTTCGCGAACCAGTCCATTCCGCACCACGAAATCACGTAGCCCATAGGACCATGGCGTCGAATTGAAATCTCCCGCCAGGATCACTGGTCCGTCGAT
Source organism: Devosia sp. (assembly GCF_014860165.1). Lineage (GTDB taxonomy): Bacteria > Pseudomonadota > Alphaproteobacteria > Rhizobiales > Devosiaceae > Devosia. Next base: position 20,284 of record NZ_JACZKG010000084.1, on the reverse strand, counting down.
CTTGTCCACCACCTCGGAAAGCGCGCTAAGCTGTTCGCGCTGACGGGCTACCGGAATGGGCCAATCCATATGGGTCGTGATCACCGAAAAGGGTTTACCGTCTTCGGTCTGGAAGGTGGCCAGGATATGCGCCGTGCGCGTCGTTCCATAGGCATCGTTGGGGCAGGCGCCGTCGTCCACCTGGACGAACGGCATGCGCGCATAGAGCCCCAGATTGGCCCGCTTGCCGCCCTTGCAGCGCACGAAGAACGGATATTTCGCCAGCAGCAGTGGATGCAGGTCCGTCGCCTGCTCGCCAAAATACTCCTGCAGCACGATGATGTCGGGGTCCTCGGCAAAGATGGCGGCCGTGACCTTCTCCATCTCGTAGTTCATGCCGAAGAGATTATGCGTCATCATCCTGACGGTGCCGCCTGCCGGCGCCACCGGTCGCTTCTGCATCGAACCCACGACTTCGGGCAGCATGACATTGGCCGAAGCAGCAATGCCAACCAGGGTCACAACCATCGCCACGCCGCGCAGCGTCCCCCGCAGCAGCAAAACGACGATCAGCAGTCCGATGATCGTCGCCGGCAGCAGCAGGAATTGCGCATGGTTCAGCAGGTCGAGTTCGGGCACCGCAAAGCCGAACAACGCCAGGATGGCAAGGCCAGCCGCGCCAAGCGCGCCCAGCACCAGGCCCAGCCGGATCAGCTTCAGTATCAGCGACATGACGGGGTCCGGCAGGTGGAGGGTGCAGGCGATGTCGCCGATACATATGGCGCAACCATGGCCGCGGCAACGAAAAGGGGGCGGCCGGCAGGCCGCCCCCAGGCAGGCTTCATTGACCCTCTACGCGCCGAACAGGTTCGACGAAAGCAGCCCGAACAGCGTCGCCAGCGAGCGCACTACCTCCACCGGCACATTGGTGCCAACGAACTGGCCCGAAGCATCGACCTGCGATGGTGTCTCGGTCGGCACGCCGTCGATATCGACGGTGACAACCTTGGATTCTTTCATGATGATCTGCGCCGCGATGCCATCGGCCGCCGCGAACAGATCGCTGTTGGCGTCGCCGGTTGCGAACAGCGCGTCGTCGCTGGTGGCGTCGGCCGAGGGCAGGGTGAGCGTCAGGTCATACTGGGTCTGGGCGTCCACGCCCGGCGAGTCGGTCCAGGGCATGTTGCCCTTGAGCACATATTCCTTGTCGGCGCAGTTGGCCTTGAGGTCGAGGAACCAGCTTTCGGTCTGATAGGCGAACACCATATTGCCCGACCAGGTGCAACCGGCATCCGAAGGCAGGCCGGCCGAGGGAATGTAAAGGCGCGTGAGGTCAACCGTATCGACGCGGTCGTCGATCACTCCACCACTCGAACTCTGGCCGAGATTGGCCATGATCGAATCCTTGAGCGCGGAGGCACCGGTCGAGGTGACCTCAGGCTTGAGGTTCATCGAGCCGGAAAACGCCCCCGCGGAAGGCGCGACCTTGCCGAGCGCCAGATAGTTCACCGCCAGGCCGGCGCCATCGGTATAGCCGTCCGCGTTGACGGTATAGCCGCCCGAATACTGGGTGCGCGGCAGCAGCGACTGGTTGGATGGATTGACGATCGAGCCGCTGCCGGCCACGGCGCAGGCCTTGTCCGACCGCACCACGAGGAACTGGGTATAACCGGCCGAACAGGTCAGCTCGAGCTGCGTCTTGACCTGCGCATCGCCGATGGTCACGGCGAAGACGTCCTTGCGCGACGGATCCTTGAGCGACGGCATGGTTGCCGAGGCGGTGAAGTCGACATTGGGCGGCACCACGGCCTGCGCGAAGGCAGTTGCCGGCAGGGCAGCGATGAGGAGGGGCGCGAGATAGATGCTTCTGATCTTCAACAGGATTCTCCATGGACAAAGGATGGAAATAGGGCGCCCCGGTTCCCATCGGTCCACAGCCGCCCGTGCTGACCAGTGCCAGTAAACGGGTGAACAATAGCTGACGAAATGCGTCAGTTACAATTCAGCTTGCGAGTCAAAGTGTCTATTTCAGTCGAGCGCGCACCAGCCCAGAGTACCTTTCTGGACTTCAAGCGGTCGAAACTGTGCCTTATAGGCCATCTTCGGCGAGTCCTTGACCCAATAGCCGAGATAGACGTAGCGCAGCCCCGCAGACCGGACCTGCGCGATATGATCGAGAATCAGATAGGTCCCCAGGCTCCGCGGAGCCAGGTCCGGGTCGTAGAACGAATAGACCATCGAGAGCCCGTCGGGCATGACGTCAGTCAGCGCCACCGCCACCAGCGTCTGGTCGGGGTGATCGCGCAGCCTATATTCCACCAGCACCGATTGCACCGGCGTATCCTCGACCATGTATTCGTAGTCGACAAAGCTCATCTGGTTCATGCCGCCGCCCGCATGCCGCGATTCCAGGTAGCGCTTGAACAGCTCATACTGCTCGCTGGTCGCCGTAGTCGGGCGAACCTCGACCGACAGGTCGTCATTGTGCTTGAGCACACGACGGAAGCGCCCGGATGGGGCAAACTCATTGGCGACGATGCGGACCGACTGGCAGGCATTGCAGCCCTCGCAGGCCGGTCGGTAGATCAGGTTCTGGCTGCGCCGGAACCCGTTCTCGCTAAGCAGGTGATGCAGGCTCGATGCCCGCCTTCCCGTCAGGTGCGTGAACAGCTTTCGCTCCTGCTTGCCGGGCAGGTACGGACACGGCATGGCCGCAGTCAGGAACAGCTGGGTCGTCTCGGGCGTCTGGTCGGTCATCAAAGACCCTTGGGTACAACCAGGAGAATGTACTCCTGCGCCTTACCCCCGGCAACGATTCAATATGCGCCGCTGCTTTGCGCTGACCGGGCGCGCCAATGGCGCACCATGGGCGAACGGCGCACCATCAGCGTGCCGGTCACCAGGTCATGAATCATCTGCCGGCGCGGCGTGAACAGCGCGAACAGCAGCGACAGCGGCCAGGAAATCCAGGTCGTCAGCCAGAACACGGCGGCGTGGATGATCGCCATCCAGCCATCGAGCGGCTGCCCGCGGGTCGGCGTCAGCACGATGTCCATCATCTGCATGCCGATCGTCGCCCGCTTGGGCGACCCCAGGGTCGCGCCGTAATAGAGCACGATGGTCGCCGGAACAACGAAGACCAGTGCCAGCCAGGCGAGCCCGAAGGTAAGGAAGCCCGCGATCAGCCCCACAAAGGCAAAGGCGACGATCATCGCGCCCATGACCATCAGGTCGATGAAGAAGGCTACAACCCGGCGCGTCAGCAGACCCTCGAACAGCTCTGGGGCGGTCGAAGGGTCGGGCAAAGCAGGGCGGGCATTCTGATAGGTCTGGTCCATGGCCAATGAGATTGTAATGCATCGTGCCTCACGCAAGAGGGTGAGGAACAGAAATGTTACTGCAGGGCGCTACGGCCGCGGGTCAGGACCGCTACCGCCCCAACTCCCGCGCCACTTCCAGCGCGAAATAGGTCAGCACCCCATTCGCCCCAGCCCGCTTGAAGGCCCACAGGCTCTCCAGGATCGCGCCCTTGCGGTCGATCGCGCCGGCGGCGGCGGCCATCTCGATCATCGCGTATTCCCCGCTCACCTGGTAGGCGTAGATGGGGATGTTGAAGCTGTCCTTGGCCCGCCTGACGATGTCGAGATAGGGCAGGCCGGGCTTGACCATGACGCTGTCGGCGCCCTCGGCAATGTCCTGCTCGATCTCGCGCATCGCCTCGTCGGAATTGGCATAGTCCATCTGGTAGGTGCGCTTGTCGCCCTTGAGCCGGCTGCCCGACCCCACCGCCTCGCGGAACGGCCCATAGTAGTAGGACGCATATTTGGCGGCGTAGGACATGATCTGGGTCTGCTCGAGCCCCTCGGCGTCCAGCGCCTGCCGTATGGCGGCCACGCGCCCGTCCATCATGTCCGAAGGCGCAATGATGTCCGCCCCGGCCCGCGTCTGCACCAGGGCCGAGCGGATCATCACCTCAACGGTCTCATCGTTGAGGATTTCCCCGTCCCGCACCAGCCCGTCCTGGCCGTCGCTCGAATATTCGTCGAGCGCCACATCGGCGATCAGCCCCACCTCGGGCACCGCGCTCTTGATGGCCGCCAGCGCGCGGCACATCAGATTGTCAGGATTATGCGCCTCGGCCGCATTCTCGCTGCGCAGATGGTCCGGCGTATTGGGAAACAGCGCCAGCGCCGGAATGCCGGCATCGCGGGCGGCCCTGGCGGCCTCAACGCAGAGATCGACGCTCAGCCGTTCCACCCCCGGCATGGTGCGGATCTGCGTCTTCTCATTGTGGCCCTCGATGACGAAGAGCGGCCAGATCAGGTCGGATGGCGTCAGCACCGTCTCGCGCACCATGGCGCGGCTCCAGGCGGTGCGGCGCGTCCGGCGCAGCCGCCGGCCACCGAGGAACTCCATGTCGTGCTTCTGCCAGGGGTCGACCATCGCGGGCTCCTTGTCGTTGCGGCCCTCAATATCAGCGCCGCCAGCGCGCTCCAAGCTCCGGCTTGTCGCAGCCGCCACGGGCGGGTAGAAAACCGCCATGGATTTCAACGCCCAGCCCATCGGCATCTATATCCGCATCGTCGCCATCATCAGCCTGCTGCTCGGCCTGAACGACGCGGCGCGCCTGCTCGGCGTCAACCTGGGCGATGTCAGCCCGATCGCGGCAATGGGCATGACCGGCTTCGTCTATCTGGCGATTTTCGCGCTCGCCCGGCTGTTTGCGGCAGTGGGTCTGTGGATCAAGGCGAGCTGGGGCGCCGTGTTGCTGGTCGGCGCCACAGCCGTCGAACTGGCGCTACACCTCCTGGGTAATCCGGATGTGCGCATGTCCGCCTTCGGCTTTGCCGTGCGCATCGTCCTCCTGGCGTCGATCCTCATCATCTTCGTGCTGTCGGTTCGCCACAGCCGCGCCCGCGCCGCCGACTAGTTCGGATTGGGGTGAAACTGCTCGATCGTAATTTCCTCGGCCATCGCATCCTGAGGTGCTCCGAAACTGGTCACGGTGGTGAACCAGCGCGTCACTACGCCGTCACGGCGGAACTCGAGTGGTAGCAGCACCGTCCCGCTGCGTTGGCCACGCACCACGGACAGCTCGGCCGCCCCCGGCTGCAACATGGCCCGCCGCAACACTGCGCCCATTGCCGAGTGCGGCCCATGCCGTCGCACGCTCTCCCGCATGCGGTGCAGCAGGTATTCGGCCACATCGGTCCAGTTGATGATCGACTCGCGCACCGGCCCGGGTTTGTAGACCAGGTCGACCAGGTTGATGCCGCCTAGCGTTTCCGCGCTGGCGCCGATCATGCCAAGCGCCGGCGGGTTGGCGTCCAGCACGTTGAGCGCCATGTCGAGCACGATGGCGGGGTAGGGCTCGTGCGCCCGCAGCAGCAGGGTCGCCGCCCGTCGCACGTCAGCCATGGTCTCGCTTTGCCAGTCGCTGTCGCCGAACTGCGGCGCAAAGCCCGCCGCTACCAGCATCGCATTGCGCTCCCGCAGCGGCAGGTCCAGCGCTTCGGCCAGGCGAAGCACCATCTCGGAGCTGGGTTTGGAGCGCTCGGATTCGATGAAGGACAGGTGGCGCGTCGACACCTCCGCACTGAGCGCCAGGTCGAGCTGGCTCATGCCGCGCAGTCCTCGCCATTCCCTGAGCATCGCGCTGAACATGTTGGCCTCCTTGTCTGGCCACCACCATGCATCAGCATCGTCCTGCATTCCATTACCTGTGACGTAATTGAGAACATGACCTCCGGGCGCCAGTCTGGGGGCATCGACAATCAAGGAGAACGTCATGACCACCCAGGCTCAAACTCTTCCCCGCCTCGATCCGCATCTGGTCTACTTCGCGGATGCGGCCGGCTCCCTTGCCATGGGCGCGGGGTTGCTCGTCGCAGCCGACCAACTCACCGACCTCGCCGCTTGGGCCATGCCATCGGCCTTCCTCTCGGTCATCGGCTTTCTGCTTTTGCCCTGGGCGGCCTTCAATCTCTGGATAGCCCGTAGCGCCCGGCCGGCGCGAGCGGCTGTTGCCGCCAATATTGTCGGCGACTTCGCCTGGGTCGCTGGCACCGCGCTGCTGGTCGCCGTCCATGCCACCGGCATCAGCGGACTGGGCATGGTGCTGCTGGTGGGGCAGGGGATCGCGGTTGGCGGGGTGCTGGCCCTGAAGCTTCTGGGGCGCCAGGCACTGACCGATTGAAGGATCGTCAAGGGCGGCCCGGCCGCCCTTCACACCCTCGTAAGGTTACAAATTTATGCACCGGTGTAACGAAGAATAAAGCCAAATTCTCATTGCATTCCAGTAAGATGTGCTTAATCACGCCGCTTAGGGCGATCTTAGTTCGCACGCCGTAGTTTGGCCTCATGAGATGCGAAAAATCGCACAGACTGCAAAACAGTGAGGCACAAATGGCAATCAAATCCAACGCAGCCGAGGCCCTTTCCCCGGAACGTCCCCAGAGCCTGAAGCCGCTTTATCTGGAAGCTGTTTCGCGCGTCGAACGCCTCCACCGGCGCCTGCTCGACCTCATCAAGGATGAGTTCGATCGTATGGGTTGGGATGACATCAACCCCGTCCAGGCGCTGCTGATGTTCAATATCGGCGACGCGGAGCTCACGGCGGGCGAGCTGCGCTCGCGGGGCTACTACCTCGGCTCCAACGTTTCCTACAATCTCAAGAAGCTGGTCGAGACCGGTTACATCTTCCAGGAGCGCTCCCGCTCCGACCGCCGCTCGGTGCGCATCAAGCTCACCCCCAAGGGCGAGGAAGTGGCCGAGGTCATCGACGAACTCTATGACCGTCACCTCAAATCCATCGACAAGGTCGGCGGCCTGGGCGACGACGAATTCGACGGCCTCAACAAGGCGCTCGCCCGTCTCGAACGCTTCTGGGTCGACCAGATCCTCTACAAGCTCTAGGCCGCAGTTCCGCCAACTGTTGCGGCAGTGCCACACCCGAATGCAAACGCCGGTCCCATGGGCCGGCGTTCACATTTGTGCCGCAAACGCGCGCGAACTGGGTCGTTAGTGGTTTGAAATCATTTCCCGCGTATTCATGGTTCACGAAGACTGAAGAGGGTTCACATGCGGTTGACCGCGTTGTGACCCGCGGGACGCGATGGTAGAAACTGCCTGCTTCGGGGCGGCTTGAAATTCGGGTGACTTAATGCGGCTGACTAGACGTTCTATGCTCCGGTATACGGCACTGGCCGGGGCTTCCCTCGCCATGCCGGCGGTAGTGCGCGGGCAGGAGTCGATTTTCGACATGGTCAATCGCGGCAACGTGCTGCGCAATGTCGACAAGGACAGCAATACTGCCGCCGCCGAGGCGCTGATTGCCACCAACGAGCCGATCCTGTCGTTCGATACGGCGTACAATCTGCAGCTGGCGATTTCGCAGTATGAGCCCTTTGTCGCCAATGGCGGTTGGGAAGAAATCCCGCAGGAGGCCTTCCGCCTGCTGATAGGCAAGTCCGGTGCGTCGGTCATCGCCCTCAAGCGCCGCCTGATCTCCTCGGGCGACATGCTGCTGGTGCCCAACATCAATGACCTGTTCGATGAAGATACCGATCGCGGGGTTCGCACCTTCCAGGCGCGCCACGGCCTGATCGTCAACGGCCAGGTGGATGAGCCGACCTGGTACGCGCTGAACGTTCCGGCCTCCACGCGCCTGCAGCAGCTTTATCTGAACTTCACCCGCGTTCAGAACATGGCTGCGAACCTCACCGACCGCTACGTGGTCGTCAATATTCCGGCCGCGACCATCGAAGCGGTTGCCGGTGGCATGGTGGAACAGCGCCACACCGCGGTCGTCGGTCGCGTCGATCGCGCCACGCCGATCCTGGCCAGCAAGATCCACCAGATCAATTTCAACCCCTACTGGCATGTGCCCAAGTCGCTCGTGGAGCGCGACCTGACCAAGTATATGCTGGAAAACCCCAACTACCTGGCCGAACAGAACATCTTCATCTACGACGGCAACGGCAACACCATCGATCCGGCGACCATCGACTGGAACAATATCGGCAATGCCGTAAACTACATGTACCGGCAGGAGCCGGGTGCGGCCAATTCGATGGGCCATTGCAAGATCAATTTCTTCAACCCGCACGATGTCTACCTGCACGACACGCCGTCCAAGGCGCTGTTTGGTGAAAATGCGCGGTTCCACTCGTCCGGCTGCGTCCGCGTCGAGGGCGTCAATCAGCTGGTCAACTGGCTGCTGCGCGACAATGGCGATTGGGACCAGACCAGGGTCGATACGACATTCGAGTCGCTCGAGCGTCTGGATGTGCAGCTCAAGGCGCAGGTGCCCATTCACACCACCTACATCACCGCCTGGGCCAACCGTCAGGGCACCGTCAGCTTCCGCGACGACGTCTATGAGTTCGATGCGCAGGGCAAGGTCATCTTCGAGTCCTGATCGTTCGGACCCCACACCAACGCCCTCCCACGCGGGAGGGCGTTTGCTTTTGTAGGTCGCAGAATCTTGCTAATGTCGGAGCAGGGGGCATGCAATGACGGACGGCGAGGTCTATTTCGAGTTCGTGCAGCTCGGCCAGCAGATGCGGGTTGCGGCCATCGATGTTGCTACCGGCACTGAGGTGATCGTCATAACCCCGGTCTCAGCCAGCAAGTTGCAAATGCAGCAGGTGGCGCTGGCGAAATTGCGCAAGAAGCTCGCCGAATCCGTGCGTCCTCCATCGCCAGTGCCTGGAAAATTCGCTTGAGCTGCAATCCCCGCCTCTTCCCCTCACGCCGTTTCTGCGCCATATTGCGGTCGTTCGCGCGACTGGCGAGAAGAGATGGGTAACCATCGGGGAACGCGAACCTTGAAGTGCCGCTCGCCTGGGCATCCATCCGCAACCCCGGGGAGCCCCATGAATCCAGCTCAATTTTCCCGGCCTTGGAATCGCACACCGCGACATGATAAGGCCACCGCCATGCCGACTTGCTTCTTCTCTTGCGAGGTAACCGTCCCATGAGCGCTGCCACCTCACTTCCGCTCTTTCCGAAATTCTTCACCAACTCGGTCGCTGACACCGATCCGGAACTGGCCGCTGCCATTCGCAACGAGCTGGGTCGCCAGCGGGACGAGATCGAGCTGATTGCCTCGGAAAACATCGTTTCCCAGGCCGTGCTGGAAGCCCAGGGCTCTGTCCTCACCAACAAGTATGCCGAGGGCTATCCCGGCCGCCGGTATTATGGCGGTTGCCAGTATGTCGACGTTGCCGAAACGCTGGCCATCGAACGCGCCAAGCAGCTGTTCGGCGTCGGCTACGCCAACGTGCAGCCCAATTCCGGCTCGCAGGCCAACCAGGGCGTCTACCAGGCGCTGATCCAGCCCGGCGATACCATCCTGGGCATGTCGCTCGACGCCGGCGGTCACCTGACCCATGGCGCCAAGCCAAACCAGTCCGGCAAGTGGTTCAATGCCATCCAGTATGGCCTGCGCCAGCAGGACGGTCTTGTCGACATGGACCAGGTCCGCCAGCTCGCCCACGAGCACAAACCCAAGATGATCGTCGCCGGCTTCTCGGCCTATTCGCGCGTCATGGATTGGGCCGAGTTCCGCGCCATCGCCGATGAAGTGGGCGCCATTCTCTTCGTCGACATGGCCCACGTGGCCGGTCTGGTCGCCGGTGGCGTCTATCCGAGCCCGTTTCCGCATGCCCATGTCGCCTCGACCACCACGCACAAGACCCTTCGTGGTCCGCGCGGCGGCCTGATCCTCACCAATGACGAGGACATCGCCAAGAAGATCAATTCGGCGATCTTCCCCGGCATCCAGGGCGGCCCGCTGATGCATGTCATCGCCGCCAAGGCCGTGGCTTTCAAGGAAGCGCTCTCGCCCGAATTCAAGGCCTATGCGCGCCAGGTCGTCGTCAATGCCAAGGTGCTGGCGGAAACGCTGGCCAAGGGCGGCGTCGATATCGTCAGCAAGGGCACGGACAACCACCTCATGCTGGTGGACCTGCGCCCCAAGGGCCTGACCGGCAAGGCGACCGAGAAGGCGCTCGAGCGGGCCCATATCACCTGCAACAAGAATGCGGTGCCCTTCGATCCGGAGAAGCCGGCCATCACCTCGGGCGTTCGCCTCGGCACGCCGGCGGGTACGTCGCGTGGCTTCGCCGAAGCCGAGTTCAAGCTCATCGGTGAGTTGATCATCGAGGTGCTCGATGGTCTCGCGGCCAATGGCGAGGACAATAACAGCGCCGTCGAGGCGCAGGTCCGCGCCAAGGTCAAGACGCTCACCGACCGCTTCCCGATCTACGGTCAGCTGTAAGGTCCCGGTATGCGCTGTCCCTATTGCGGCAACGACGATACGCAGGTCAAGGACAGCCGCCCGACCGAAGATTCCGGCGCAATCCGCCGCCGCCGCGTCTGTAATGGCTGCGGCGGCCGCTTCACCACGTTCGAGCGCGTCCAGCTGCGTGACCTGACCGTGGTCAAGAAGAGTGGCCGCAAGGTACCCTTCGATCGTGAGAAACTGGCAAGGTCGGTCTATACGGCCCTGCGCAAGCGAGCCGTGGAGCCCGAGCGCACCGAGCGCATGATTTCCGGCATCGTCCGCCAGCTCGAAAGCCTGGGCGATGTGGAAGTGACCTCGGACCAGATCGGCGAATATGTCATGGAGGGCCTCAAGGGTCTCGATGACGTCGCCTTCGTGCGGTTCGCCTCGGTCTACAAGAACTTTTCGGCGGCCGACGATTTCCGCAATTTCCTTGCCGAGCTTGCCAATGGGCAAGGCACGATGCGGGACGACGAGTGACGCAACTCTCCCCAGAAGACCGGCGCTGGCTTGACGCCGCGGCGCGCTATGCTGCGCCGTTCGCCGGCACCACGGCGGACGTTCCCGCTGCCGCCGCGCTGATCGTCAACCCGCAGTCGCAGACCCTGGTGGCGCGGGCGGTAACGGCCAAAGGCGGGCGCCCGCATGCCGAGGCCCAAGCCATTGCCCAGGCCGGGTTCGAGGCAGCCGGTTGCACGCTCTATGTCACGCTGGAGCCCTGTCACCACTGGGGCCGCACGCCGCCCTGTGTCGACGCCATCATTCGCGCCGGTATCATGCGGGTCGTCATCGGCGCCGTCGATCCCGATCCGCGCACTGCCGGCGGCAGCATCGCCAAGCTCGAATCCGCCGGTGTCGAGGCCGTGCTGGCCCGGCACGCGCCCTCGCAGGCGCTGCATGCCGGGCACAAGCTGCGCCACATGGCCGGGCGCCCCTTCGTAACGGCCGTTCTGTCAGTTTCTGCCGATAGCATGATCGGCCGGCGCGGCGAGGGCAGGGCCCCCATTGCCGGCCCGGAGGCGCGAGCCTGGGTCGACCTGCTGCGCACCCGGTCCGACGCGATTCTGGTTGGAGCGGCCACGGCACGCAGCGATGACCCTGATTTGACCGCGACCCTGCCGGGCCTGACCCATCGGACTCCGCTGCGTGTGGTGCTGGCGGGAGCCTCGGGCATTGATCGCAAGTTGAATCTGATTGGCGGGTTTTCCGGCCATCGTACTGCGATTATTACGGAAACCGCCGCCGGTGTTGACGCACCAGCGTCGGTAGAGGTCGTTCGGGTACCGGGAAGCGACGGCCGTCCTGACCTTGCTGCCGCGCTGCGCGCCCTCGCCGAACGCCATGTCCAGAATGTGCTGGTGGAGACCGGCCAGCGCCTCACTGCTGCGCTGCTCGAAGCCAATCTGGTCGATCGTTTTGCGGTGATCACCGGCCAGCAGGCGCTTGGCGCCGATGCCGTCCCGGCGAGCCTGGATGGCCCGATCGACGAGGCCCTGAACGCGGCAGGGCTGCTGGTGGTCGACCGCCAGGCGCTTGGCGAAGACAATTTGGCGCTTTACGAGCGTCCCTGGCAGGCAGATTGAGCCTCGCCCTGTTGAAGTTCCCGCCGTGGAAGACTATGGGGTTGCGGTGTCCTTCGGGGCATCGCGGCCCTCGGCCACGCAGCAAAGATGAAAGCACTCATGGCCGACGCTCCCAAACGCAATCCACAAGCTGACCGCCCCGCCAACCAGCGCGGCGCCGCTCGCCTGGCCGCCGTGCAGGCGCTCTACCAGATGGATGTGGGCCGCGCGACGCTGGAAGATACGCTGGCGCAGTTCGGCGCTTTTCATCTGGGCCGGGAAATCGAGGGCGAGCAATATCTCCCCGCCGACGCGGACTTCTTCCGCCAGATCGTGACGGGCGTTGCCAAGCACCAGTTGGCCATTGACCCGGCCGTGGACCGCGCCCTTGCCGAGGGCTGGCCGGTGGAGCGTGTCGACGCCACGCTGCGCGCGATCCTGCGTGCCGCCGCTTTCGAGTTGCTGCGCCGCAAGGATATTCCGCCGCGCGTTGTCATCACCGAATATGTCGATGTAGCCAAGGCCTTCTACGAGGATGACGCTTCGGGCCTCGTCAACGCCGCGCTCGACGCTATAGCGCGCGAGGCCGGCGTCGACCTGGCCGAGGGCGACGGCAAAGGCGCTTAGTCGCCCGGAATCGCTGCGCTGCCGATATGGACGGCTTCGCGCGGGTCGAGGGATGGGTCGTATTTCTCCTTGGCGCGAACGATCTGAAACACTGCGTCGACCTCTTCATCCCCGAAGGCCGTAAGGGCCTGCCGGGTCTCCCCCAGAAAATTGCCGTCCACCGCACCGCCATAGTGGCCGAGGGCCTGGAGTGCGGTCTGCATCGCCTCAACGACCGTCGCTTCCTGAAAATAGCGGTCCCAGAATTCCGCGTGGAGATTCGGGCGCCATGCGCTCTTGGTGCCCCAATGGGCCAGCAACAGCCAATAGCCGGCGCGTTCCGCGTCCGGCCGCGCGGTGAACTGCCCCTGCAGCTGCGGATCGATGTCGGTGGAGCCGGTGCCGTAGGCATAGAACAGGCCGACCATCGCCATGGCTGCCGGATCGCCATGGACTGCGGCGAAGCGGGCATATTCGCTGATTGCCAGTGGCAGGTCAGCCGCGGCGGCATAGCCGTTCCAGAACATGTTGGCCAGGTAGCCCGCGCAGACATAGTTGCCATAGGCCATGCTCTCGGCAGCCGCGACATCGTAGGAGGGGCCATTGCCGTCTAGATCGGCCAGCCCGAACGTGCGGAGTGCCTCGCAGCGGATCGACTGCCCGAACTCGCCGGCGCGAGCGCGCTCCATATAGTCCAATGCGTCGCTGGTGCTGACGCCTGAGCTCTCGTCGAACATGGTGCCAAGGGCGTATTCGGCCATGGGCAGGCCGCTGGCTGCCAGCTCTCGATACACTTCGGTGGCAAACAGGTTGTCGTCTTGCGTGCCGCCCCGCTCGGCAAACTGATCCCTGGCCACGGCGTGTGTGAACCGCACGTCGACATCATCAGGAAACTCGACAATGGCGGCGGCGCACACCGCCAGCGCGTTGCTGAGCCCCATGCGCGGCACCCAGTCGAAATGCTCGCGGTCGCCGAAGGCCCCGATGCAGGCCTGGCGCAGGTCTTCACCCTGGAGTTTTGTCTTGGCGAGCGCCGGGCCGCCCCAGAGCCCCATAAGCGCGATCAACGCCGCAATGCGGGGCATCCTTCCAGTGGTGAGTTCGTGCAACATGCTGCAGCCCGCCGATCAGAATTACCGCCAGATCGACGATAACCTAATGCGGGTCCGGCAGGCTGTCGACCTTGGGTTCGCCTAGAACGACTGCAGGATCTGGTCGATGAAGGTGCGATCTTCGCCGAAGGACTGGGTGCGACGGCTCTCGATCGCGATCGTCTTGCCGTCCTGCAGGCCGTAAACGGCCTTGTCGATGACCTTCTTGTTCTTGTCGAAATAGACGACCAGCACGGTGCGCGAGTCGATCATGGTCATGCCGAATGCCGTCTGCCGCACCTTGGTCTCGACATAATAGAATGCAGACTGGTCGCCGAACGTATTGGTCGACTGCGGCGAACCCAGCACGAGGGTCACCAGCTGCTGGCTCTGGCCCGGCCGGATCTGCGCCATCGCGCTATCGGAGATTTCGTATCCCTGGGTCCGCTTGGTGATCAGCGAATTGCTGCTGGTGCATGCGGCCAGCGTCATTGCGAGCAGGGCGGCTGCGGCAAGCGGCGCAAATGAACCGGAGGCGGTACGCAGGGGCATGAATTTGACTTTCTCGATGGCGATCGACTAATAGGCACGACGACAAGGCGGCGGTACTTGTAGCCGCCGGAATGTGTAACTGCCAAGCTGTCGGTCTGGCAAGCTGGCAATGGTCCGGCGCCCCTGTTAGGCCGATCAAGATGCAGAGCGCAATCCCATGATCCTGTCCCTGTTCCGCAAGAACACTGCTACCGCACCGATTTACGCCGTCTATAGCGCCATTGTGGCGCAATCCCGGCAACCTCGATTCTACGCCGATTGGCTCGTGCCAGACACGGTCACCGGCCGCTTCGACATGATCAGCCTGCATCTGGCGCTGCTGTTCCGTCGCTTGCGCGCCGAGAGCGGCGAGCAGAAGGCATTCAGCCAGGCGGTGTTCGATCTCTTTTTCAAGGACATGGACCGCTCGCTGCGCGAAATGGGCGTCGGCGATCTCGGCGTGCCCAAGCGCATCCAGAAGATGGGCAATATCTTCTTCGGCCTGCTGGCCTCCATGAATGACGCCATGGACAAGGACGATGCAGCGGCCTTGCAGGCGGTGCTCTCGCGCAACCTGTTCGATGGTGCCAGCGGCCCGCATGTCGAGGCACTCGCGGCCTATCTGATGGCCGAGGATCGCGCCCTGGCGGCCCAACCCGTCGACGCCATCACCGGTGGCTCGCTGAGTTTCGAGGCCGCAGCGTGAGCAAGCCCGCTCCACTTTTCGATGCCATCATCCGCATCGATCGCCTGCCGGCCACCGGCCGCGATCTGACCGTATCGCTCGACGAGCCCACCCGCGCCGCCCTTGCCGAGGAGCTCAAGGTCAGCGCCATCGACAGCTTCGAGGCCACGCTGACTGTGACACCGCTGCGCGGCGGCATCCGGGCGCTGGGTCGCCTTGTTGCCGATGTCGTCCAGCCATCGGTGGTGACCTTCGAGCCGGTAGGCCAGCATATCGACGAGCCGGTGGACCGCGTCTTCCTGCCCGAGGCGCAGGCGCACAAGCCCACGCCGGGCTCCGAGATTTTCGTCGATCTCGAGGACGAGGACTTCCCCGATCACATTGATGGACCCGAAGTCGATCTCAGCGCCTTGCTGATCGAGACGCTGGCACTGGCCATCGACCCCTATCCACGAGCGCCGGGCGAAAGCCTCGATTCCCTGGGGATCGATCTGGGCGGCGGGCCTGCCAGCCCATTCGCTGCCCTAGAAAAGCTCAAAAAGTCCACCGATATTGACCGGTAGCACAAGGCGCCGGGCTTGCACCGACTCCCCGATGGGGTATGTTTGGCTGCCTCCTTGTGGGGCACAGAACGGGCTGAAATGACCGATACAATAACAATATCAGTGGATGCCATGGGCGGGGATAACGCCCCCCGCGCGGTGATCCACGGAGCCTATCTGGCCCTGCGCGAGCGCAAGAATACCCGCTTCATCTTTCACGGACGGCAGGAGCAGATCGCCCCGCTGCTCGACGAATTTCCCGATCTCAAGCCCGCCTCGACCGTGCGCCACTGCGAACAGGTCATCGCCATGGATGAGAAGCCCAGCCAGGCGCTGCGCAAGGGGAAGGGCACCTCTTCGATGTGGATGGCGATCCAGTCGGTGAAGGATGGCGAGGCCGATGTCGCCATTTCGGGCGGCAATACCGGCGCACTGATGGCCATGGCCACCTTCTGCCTGCGGCCGATGAAGGGCATATCCCGCCCGGGCATTGCCGCCATCTGGCCGACCCTGCGCAGCGATATCATCGTGCTCGACATGGGCGCCACCATCGGCGCCGATGCCAAACAACTGGTCGACTACGCGATCCTGGGTTCGGCGCTGGCGCGCTGCCTGTTCGATGACGATTCGCCCACCGTCGGTCTCCTCAATGTGGGCACCGAAGAGGTCAAGGGCCTCGACTACATCAAGGAGGCGGGCCGCATCCTGGCCGAGGCCAGCGGCTCGGGCTTCACCTATCATGGCTTCGTCGAAGGCGACGATATCGGCAAGGGCACGGTGGACGTCGTCGTCACCGAGGGCTTTGTCGGCAATATTGCCCTCAAGACCGCCGAAGGGACGGCCCGGCAGGTGGGTTCGTACCTGCGCAGCGCCCTCAAATCCAATCTCATGAGCCGGATCGGCGCCCTGTTCGCCACCTCTGCGCTCAATGCGCTGCGCCGCAAGATGGACCCGCGCACCGTCAATGGCGGCGTGTTCATGGGACTCAATGGCATTGTCATCAAATCCCATGGCGGCACCGACGAGATCGGCTACAAGAGCGCGTTGAGCCTTTCCTATGAAATGGCCCGCAGCCGCCTGATCGACAAGATCGGCGACACCATGCAGCGCTTCCCCATCAAGGTGGTCTCCCAGACCCCGGAAGCAGAACCTGAGGCGAAACCGGCGTGACCAAGACGCGTAGCATCATCCGCGGTGTCGGCGGCTATCTTCCAGAAAAGGTACTCACCAACGCCGAACTGGCAACCATGGTCGATACGTCCGACGAATGGATCCAGCAGCGCGTCGGCATCAAGGAGCGCCACATCGCCGCCGAAGGGCAGTTCACCTCCGATCTGGCGGTGGAAGCAGCGCGAAGAGCCATGGATGCGGCTGGCGTTACGCCAGCTGACATCGATCTCATCATCGTCGCCACCACGACACCCGATTATACCTTCCCCGCCGCGGCAACGCTGGTGCAGATGAAGCTGGGCATGCATCACGGCATGGCCTTCGACATCCAGGCGGTTTGTTCCGGCTTCGTCTATGGCATTGCCACGGCCGACAGCTACATCAAGAACGGGCTCGCGACGCGCGCCCTGGTCATCGGCGCGGAGACCTTCTCGCGACTGCTCGACTGGACCGATCGCACCACCTGCGTGCTGTTCGGCGACGGGGCGGGCGCTGCCGTGCTGGAAAAGGTCGAGCTCGAGGACGACGCGCCCGAGCGTGGCGTACTGGCCTCGGCCCTGCGTTCGGATGGCCACCACTGGGACAAGCTCTATGTCGATGGCGGCCCGTCCACGACCGGCACGACCGGACATGTGCATATGCAGGGTCCGGAAGTCTTCCGTCACGCGGTCGGCAAGATAACCGACGTGGTCTATGCGACGCTCGAACAGACGGGCTACACGGTGGCCGACCTTGACTGGTTCGTGCCGCATCAGGCCAACAGGCGCATTATCGACGGGGCCGGCAACAAGCTCGGGCTCCCCCCCGAGAAGGTCATCGTCACCGTGGACCTCCACGCCAATACCTCTGCAGCATCGGTGCCGCTGGCGCTGAGCGCCGCTGTGGCCGATGGCCGCATCAAACAGGGTGACCTCGTGATGCTCGAGGCGATGGGCGGCGGCTTTACCTGGGGCGCCTCCCTCATTCGCTGGTAACGGCCTCGCTGGGCGATTGACCTTAGGCGTTTCAAGGCGTTAGTGTCCTTTCGGGTGGAGGAACCCAGCGTAGAAACCGGTCGCATGAGGGGTTTTGTGACGGTCCGGTATCGCTGAGCGAAGGGAAGGATTCCCGCGGTATGGCTCGACCTCGACACGAGGTTGTGCCGGCAGCAACTTCGATCGGGGACGCGATCAACTCGTCCCGGCGTGGGGATTTGCACCTTTCGGCAACACGGGGGTACGAATGACGCAAAAGACGATTACGCGGGCCGATCTGGCCGAAGCGGTCTATGGCACTGTCGGATTGTCACGGACCGAGTCGGCCGAGTTGGTGGAACGGGTGCTCGAACTTATCGGCGACGCCCTGATCACCGGGGCAAACGTCAAGCTATCGTCATTCGGCTCCTTCCAGGTCCGCTCCAAGAACGAGCGCATCGGCCGCAATCCCAAGACCGGCGAGGAGGTTCCCATCCTTCCGCGGCAGGTTCTTGTGTTCAAGCCATCCAACGTGTTGAAGTCCAAGATCAACAAATCTATGGTTCGTGCTGGAAAATAAGCAATCCAGCGAGTCTCAGCCTACGTGGACAAGTCGCCAGACGCCTTCCGGACGATATCCGAAGCCGCCGATGAGCTGGACCTGCCACAGCATGTCCTGCGCTTCTGGGAGACCCGTTTCTCCACCATCAAGCCGCTGAAGCGCGGCGGTGGGCGGCGCTACTATCGCCCCGAAGACGTGCTGCTGCTGCGCGGTATCCGTCATCTCCTCTATGACCAGGGTTTCACCATCAAGGGCGTGCAGCGCATCCTCAAGGATCAGGGCAGCCGCTATGTGATCGCCGTCGGCGAGGGCAAGCCCCTCGAAGACATCCTACCCATGATCGAGCAGGCCGAGGCCGCCAGCGACGAGGCGGAAATCGAAGAAGCCGTGATGCTGGCCAGTCCCGGGCTCGATCGCGAGTCCCGCGACAAGCTCTCCGATGTGTTGCGCGAACTGCTGGAATGCAAGCGCATCCTCGAACGCGCGCGGGAAGCCTAGGGCCGGGACCGCCTGTCGGCGATTTCAGCACAGCGACAGCGGCGTTACCGGCCCTGCAACAGGACTTCCCTGCAACCCTCTCGCCGATGCCGTTTCGACGCGTACCATCTAGCACGCTCGCCGAGGAGGGGGATAAGCTGCTCCCGACTATTGCCGGGAGCAGCTTTGATCAGGCGATGCTCAGGGCCCGCCGCCGATCCGACTCCGCCCAGAAGATGAGCGTCGACGCCGCCAGGATCAGCGCGGCACCTGGCCAGAACCACACCGATGGCACCTGCGACAGGAAGATCCAGCCCAGCAGCCCGCTGAGCGGCACCTTGAGGTCGCCAAAAGGCTGCAGATAGGTCGCGTCCGCCGCCCTGTAGGCGATGGCGAGCAGGTACTGCGCCGCCGCCGTCAGGGCGCCGAGCAGCACCAGCAGCCAGAGAGCGGCGCCGCCCGGAAGGACGAACACGTTGTCGGTCAGACCCTGCGGCAGCAGTCCCGGGGCGAGCCCACCGAGCGCCCAGACGGCGAGCAGGATCAGCAGGTGGTTCGGCGTCACCAGCACGAGCAGGGAAACGGTCAGCGTTTCGGGGCTCTCGCCCTTCTGGCTGAGATACTTGGTCAGCACATCGGTCGTGGCCCAGAGCGCGGCGGCCAGGACCGGGATGAGGGTCGTCCCGCCCAGTCCCTCGGTGCCGACGCCGGAGACGATGATGGCACCCACAAAGCCGAGCAGTGCGGCGCCGATGCGAACGGACGAGGCGCGTTCGCCCAGGAACAGCGTCGAACCGAGGATAATGAACAGCGGCCCCGTGGCCAGCAGGGTCACCATCTGCCAGATCGGCACGCCCGTGGCGAAGCCATAGACGAAGACGTGGACGCCCAGCGCCGAGACGAAGGCGCGGATCTCGTGGGCGATGGGGTGGCTGGTGCGCAGCTTGCCCAGGCCAATGCGCAGGATGAGCGGCAAGGCCAGCACCGAGGCGATGACATATTGCCAGAAGGCCATGCCGGTCGAACTCATGCCATAGCCGCCATACTCAACCGGTGTCGGCAGCGCCGATTGCAGCAGGTTGCTCCCGGCAAACACGAGGCTTGCCGCGATCATGAAAAAGGCACCCGTAGCGGCGCCGTTGCGTGGAACAGAGGAAACCTGGCTCATATGAAGTCCTTTCCGTAACCAGTTTCCTCAGGGTTACGGGAAGTCTCACCGGTGCCACGTCCGGCCCCAAATGGGTGCGGACGCCAGCAAGCCAGCGTTGGTCCCGTTCTCTTTCATCCGGACTATACCGTCGGCCCCGGAATTACACCGGATCTGCTGACCCCAAGGACCTGACGGTCCGAAGGCGCTCGCGGGCTTGGCGTCGCCGCCTTTACCGCCGGTGGGGAATCACACCCCGCCCTGAGAACTATGCGGAACGATCGTCCCGCGACGATGAACATAGGGCAGGGGACCCGCACGGGCAAGTAGACACAAAGGTGTAACTGTGCGTTCTCCGCGAACGATGTGGAAAATCTGTTCGAGCGCAGGCGCCGCCTGTATCGCGGTTGTCGGGTCGTCGGGTCAGCTCGTCGCGTGAGACGCCAAGGGGCGCTCAGAGAGCTATGGTGGCGAGGCGCCTGCCTCGAAGTGGTAGATGAAGGAAGTGAGGCCATTGCCTCGCCACCACGCCAGGATTTTCGCGGGTCCGGGCCAGGTACGCTGTGTCGCAAGCGCAGCTGCCGAGTTCCCCCCGCCCAATGGGAGCGACCTCCCATCCCTGGCTGTCTTCACGGTCATCACTCGTCATGACCGGCTCTGCCGTGAAGATGGAAGGAGTATGCGGCAGGTT
>NZ_JACZKG010000005.1 GCF_014860165.1 Devosia sp. | reverse complement strand
CCGCCCACCCGGAACGAACGGTTCGACCCGAGCCCATTGCTCATCGTTCAGCGCATCGACATCCATGACTGACCTCCAAAAGGCAGCATGGAATCTGATTTGCTCTCAAAGCGGAATCCCTAAATCGTCACTACAACCTAGGCCGCATGAAAATGCGGCGTGTGCATGCCACGCCTCTGCCTGATCAGGCGATTGCAATCCTCAAGGAATTGCGCCCGCTGACGGTCCGTGGCGAGGGTTCGCTCATCTTCCCGTCCACCACTTCCTCCAAAATTCCGATTTCGGAGAACACGACGACGCTTGCCATGCGTCGTTTGGGTTTCGGCCAAGACCAGATGACAAGCCATGGCTTCCGCGCCGCGTTTGCGACGCTCGCAAACGAAAGCGGCAAGTGGTCCGTGGATTCCATTGAGCGCCAGCTGGGTCATCTGGAGGGAAGCGCCGTTCGCCGAGCATATGCGCGCGGACAATATTGGGACGAACGCGTTGCGATGATGCAATGGTGGGCGGACTATCTCGACCAGCTTCGAGAGGGAGCAGAAATTATTCCTCTTCACGACGGGCGGAAGGTCAAACGTCGATAACCCGATTGCCTCATTACCAGAGAAGGTGAGGATGGGCTTTGAAGGGGAACCCTTTTGCCTTTTCATCTGCCCTTTCAAGATAGGGCCGTTTCCCTTGCTTCCTTTCCCTTGATCCCTTGCCTTCCCACCCTTTCCCTTGGCGCTTTTCGGCATGGCCGAAACCGGCAAGCGCGCTTGGGCCGTGAGGCCATGAATCCCGGCCAGCGCGAGCTTGGGGAGCTTATACGCTATCTCCAGCAGCGCCCGCGATTATAACGAATACCATGTCGCCCGCGCCTTTCCGTGCTGGCGGATGCGGCCTGCCGCAACCAGTTCGCGCAGCCGTACCTTCAACGTGTTGCGGTTGGCTCCCGTAATGTCGGCAAGTTCGGCAATCGACAGGCGCTCGCGCTCCCGCAGCGCCTTGATGATCTGGATGGCGAGCGCCGGCAGCTCTTCCTCGCCGCCCTGCGCCACCCGCTCCCGGTCGAGCCGGGCCGCAAGACCATCCTTCTGCTTCTTGAGGCAGCGCAGGAAGAAGCCGATCCACGGCTCCCAATCCGGCACATCGTCATTGAGCGTCGTCTGCGTGCGGCGAAGCGCCTTGTAGTAAAGGTCCTTGTTCTCCTCGATGACGCGCTCCAGCGATGCGTAGGGGACATACGCATAGCCCGCTCGCAGCAGCAGCAAGGTCGTCAGGACGCGGGAAAGACGGCCGTTGCCGTCCTGGAACGGATGGATCGCGAGGAAGACCACCACGAACACGGCGACGATCAGCAGCGGGTGAAGCGCCTCTTCCTCGATCGCCTTGCGCGTCCAGGCGACAAGCGCCTCCATCTCGCGCGGCGTATCGAAGGGCGTCGCGGTCTCGAAGACGACGCCGATCTCGCGGCCTTCCGCATCGAAGGCGACGACATTGTTCGGCAAGGTCTTGTACGCGCCCCGGTGACGCTCGTCCTTGGTGCTGTGCCGCAAGAGCGTCTGGTGAAGCTGGTGGATATGGTTCTCGGTCAGGCGCATGTCGCCGTAAGCCTCGAACACGAGGTCCATCGTTTCCGCGTAGCCCGCCACTTCCTGTTCGTCGCGTGTTGCAAAGGAGCGGATTTCGATGTTGGAAAGAAGCGTCTCGACTTGGGCGTCCGAGAGCTTCGCGCCTTCGATGCGTGTGGACGAGCCGACGCTCTCGATCGTGGCCACCTTGCGCAAGGCGTTGAGGCGGTCCGGCGAGAGTGTCTTCAGGACCTCCCACCTGCCTTTGAACTCATCGATTTCGGCGATGAGTTTGACGAGGTCGGGGCCAAATGTGATCCGTGGCTCCCTCATGACTGGGACACGCTGATATCCGATTCCATATCCGATAATACCTGATTTCACCCGATTGCGCACCCGATTTTATCCATCCCTCTCCAACCGACGGGGGCGGGAAAGTCGGTCTTCCCGTGTGCGACCCGGCCGCATCCAGTCCGGCAGCGAATGCGTCGGCTGCCGCAGCGATGAATGTCGCGGTTTGGGGCTGCATCGTTGGCCTGACGGCCTGCCGCTATACGGGCCGGAGTTGTCGCATGTCTCGTGAAGGAGGTTGCGACAGTCGTTGTCACTCAATCCGGCGATGGTTTTATAGAATAAGATTCGGACTCTGCCCGTCTGGCGGACTCACGCTGTTGGCTCCGCATGTGCCGTTCGACGTTCCTTCCAAGCTGCGCAAGGGATTGTCCCAGGGGGGTGTCCCCATGTGTGGACAGGGCCAGTTCTTCGAGCGGGGTCGATTTCCCGTAGGTTGCCAGTTCAGCGTGGCGAACCTCCTGCGCGTGCTCGCAATCCTCAGGAAGCTGCTCGGGAAGTCCCGATGGGCCGAGATACCGTTTCGCCCGTTCGGGAAGATGCAGGCGATAGGCGTTGCTAGCCTGCCGCACCTGCGGGCCGCGTCCTTCGTTGCCTGTCGGCACGTAGCGTCTGAGCCAGTCGAGGAAGCCATGCGTGCGCAGGTTTTTCAACGCCCGCACGATCGCGTCGCGCGACCGCTTCAGCCGGCGCATCAGCGTGACGATCGACGGCTCCAGCCGGCCGGTCCTGAAGTCGACCAGGTTGGCCAAATACTCCAGCACCTCGATCGCCACCGAGCCGAGCGGGCCGCAGCGCCGGCCCCTGCGGCGCAGGGTCAGTTCGTAGCGTTTTGCCGCAAGCAGGATGCGCCGTACCTCCTGCCGGCTCGCCTTCCTCCAGAATCCGCCTTCGCGCTGGCCGTGCCGGTAGCTATGCTTTCTGACGGGCACGCGCGCCTGTTTCTTGTCCAGCACTCTTTCGAGCGCCGCCCCGATCTGTTCGAACATGGGTCTTCACCCTTCCCGTTCGGGTGGGCGCAGCCGGGCAGCGGGCAAGGCTTCGGTCGAGGCAAAGCGTCGCCCGTCCCGCAAGAGATGCCTCTTGCGGGCTCGCGGACGCCGGCTGTTTCGGAAGGTGAAGCTGAGCCTCCCCAAGGAGCCTGCATCTTTGACTGACCGGAAACCTCTCCTTGCTAGTGCAAGGAGAGGTTGTTCCTATGCGCTCACCACTGTTTCAGCAAACCTGCGATTTCCTGCCCGATGGCGCGGGCGGGGCTTCTCAAAGCTGGTGAACAGGGTGCGGGCGGCGGCTGACCGCTGCCCTGCGGAGAAAAGCGGTGCTGCCGCGCCTTGAATGCGCATGCACTGTCGCAGGCGAAAAGCCTGCGACAAGGGGACAGCGGCGCTGACGGCCACACGCACGACGACAAATGACGGCGCTCCGGCGAAATGCCGGACACCGACAGGAGGATGAAGCCCGCGGCGAAGCCGGGGCTATAAACACGTTGCCTGGCCTGCGTGGCAGGGCTTGGAAAAGATGCCGGCATCCGCCGTAACGGATACATGGCTGTGACAAGTATGGTTCCACCCTGCTGACAGGGCCGACGCGACGAGGGAACCGGAGCGCGTCTGGAATGGCCGGCTGGATACGGCCAGCAGAGAATGGGCCTACGGGTATGACCGCCTGCTGCGTCGGTCTTTCAGGAATCCGCCCGAAGGTCAGTGCGGGTTCATCATAGCAAACCGGCGCTTTCCTTTCATCACGAAAGGCGATGAAGCCTGTCGAATCCATCGCCATCCGGAGCGGTATGGTTCGGGCCACGGCGGCTTGTGCGGCGACAAGTTCACCTGTTTCGGGCAGCCGGTCGTTACGCGCCGGATGCCGAAGATGCGAATCGGCGCGGGCGCGATCATGGCGGCGGTGGAGAGTCCATGCCACCTGTCCCAAACGCACGGGATCGCTGCCCGATCCCGCGCATCGTGGGTGCGTCACCGCCCGATATAGGTGGCGACGATGGTGATCCTCTCATGGCCCAGTTCGCGGCTGCCGCGCTGCGGTGTCGATGGCGCGCTGCTCAGGCGTCAACTCGTGCTTTGCCGGTCCTCCGGCAAAGGGTGACTTCCAGCCGGTCAGAATCTCGTAGCGGGCTTGTGCGTAGGCATGGCGCAGGCCGTGCATGTTGCAGAGTTCGGCGGACTGGCACCGATCGTCATAGCGATTCTGCTGCTGAATATATTTTTCGCGGGCCGGGATCAGCGCGCCGGAGCCGGCAAGGGCATGGGCGTCGTTGAGCGCGGCGCGCTGCTCTGCGGTGGTGATGGGAATGCTGCGCGGCCGTCCGCCTTTGCACCACGATCCCTTGAGCGCGATGCGGTCGCCCCGGTCGGCATAGGCCGGCTGGAATTTTATAGACTCCTCACGCCGTAGGCCGAACGCCTGCTGCAAACGAAGGCTCATCCGGACGTGTGCATCATTGACGCGGTCGAGTTGCTCGCTGTCGAGGCTCTTGGCCTTGTTGACGCCGGAAGACTGGCGCTGCGGGATGCCGAGCGCCGCGTTGCCGGCGGGGATGGCGCCAGCCTTGCCGACTTTCTGCGCCCAGAACCGCAAATGCGACATGCGGTTCTTGACCGTGCCGGCAGACAGGTTCTCTGCCTTCCAGCGATCGACAAGCGCGTCGACATGCTTTTCCTTCAGCGAGGTGGCACGCATGTTGCGGAAGCCGCCTTCCTTCAACTGACGCGCGATCAGCGTCAGCGACTGCATCCGTTGGGCCTGCGTCTTACGGCCGCCGTCCCTGTTGCGGTGGCACATCTGCCTCAACTCGTAGGTCAAATCGTCCATGATCCATTCTCCGGGCAAAAAAGATTCTCACACCCCGGCGCGCGGTGCGGCGAGGCGTCTGCGGTCTTCCATCTGCTTCCGAGCGGGTACGTCCGGTTAGTGCTCATGCCATCCCGCATGACGCGGAATGCCCCGAAGGGCCCAGGGGCCAGGTGCGCTCGAAATCACCTGCTGCCTCGAATGAGGCGTCCGTCCTTCTTCCTCGAGGAAAGTCGGGCGGAAGGGGCGCAGTCGAAAGCCGCGCAAGGATGAAGGAGAAGGGACGAGAGACCTGCGTCATGGCGGATGCAGGACCGGCCTGCCGCAGCAGGGTGACGAGGGGTGCGACAGGATGCTGTTCCGGTGCATGGAAAAATCTCCTGTGAGACGTGGATGGAAGATGATGGCTGCCACAGGACGGCACGGCCGAGGCGGCGGTGAGAATTGCCGCAGCGGCTCGAAGCTGACGAAGACGAAGCGGCTAGCGAATGATCGCCGCCGCCAGCAAGGCAGAAGGGAAGATTGCTGCCGCAGTCCGGTGAGAGCCGGAGACGGCCGATGATGACGGTTGCCGCAGAGCCGATGAGGCGTGCGGCGAAAACGCCAATGAAAAGCCGACAGCCCGAAGGCAAGGGGGAAAAAGATCGAACCCCTGCTCATGCAGGGTCCTGGGACAATGCGGCCGATAGCGGCTGCGACAAGGTCAGGCTCCACCCTGCTGGCAGGGCCGACGCGCGCGAGGGAGCCGGAGCGCGTCTGGGAATGGCCGATTGGTTACGGCCTTGCAGCAGAAATATGCCCGCAGGCACGACCGCCTGCCACGCCGGTCTCAGTACAAGATCATCCTACCAGCTCGCCGTCATGCGGTCATCACACAATGAATTGACGCGCAAACCCTTATTGGTAAGCCTCCGGCGAGGACCGCAGCCGCCTCGGATCATCAGCGCGCCTGACTGCGGCTTTTCTCGAAGCCGGCCTTGCCGAGAGCGCGGCGTCTGGCGAGCTTTTTGATCCGGGTCTGGATTTCGTCTTCAGCAGCATGTGCGGGATCGAACGGGCGGCCGTGCCAGCGTTTGAGTTCGCGATGCTGCTCGTGTTTGGAATTGGTGATCGCGTCGAGGAACAATTCGAAGCCGGGGATGCCGCCGACATCTTCGGGTGGCGCGCGGCCGGCACCGTCGATGTAGTGGGGATACTCGACAGCGGGATCGGCGTCGGCGATTGCCTCGATGGTGATCGTGTGCCGCCAGTCGTCACCGAAGTCGTAGGTGTAGGCCAGTTGCGTGATGCCGCGATCGACCAGCGCTCCGAGCCGCGTCGTCTTCGCCGAGTAGGTTCTGTCGCGCAGGCTGTCCCATTCGGGATCGGGAATGGCGTAGCGCTTTCCGTCGGCGCGGAACTCGAACAGGTGATAGTCGTCGAACGGCATTGCCGCCTGGATGACGTCGTGCAAGGCCTTGAGCGTTGCCGTCAGCGGCACCTCGGCGCGCCGCCATATGGCGGGTTGCCAGTCATCGAGGTGGATCATGATGCGGGCGATGCGATCGGCGTGGCTCATGCCACCAGTCTTGCAGATTGCGCCGTCCAGTTCCACGGCAAGAGATCACTCAGCCGGCCCTGCGGCGTATCGGCGATGCGGGCGAGCACATCGGCGAGCCAAGCCTGCGGGTCGACATCGTTGAGCTTTGCCGTGCCGATGAGGGTATACATGACGGCCGCACGCTCGGCACCTCGTTCGGAGCCGGCGAAGAGCCAGGACTTTCTGCCGAGGGCGAGACCGCGCAGCGCCCGCTCGGCAGCATTGTTGGTCAGGCAGATGCGCCCGTCTGCGAGGAAACGGCTGAACCCCTCCCAGCGCCTGAGCATGTAGTCTATAGCCTGTGCGGTGGGCGCGTGACGCGACAGCTTGGCCCGCTCGTCACGTATCCACTCTTCCAACTCGGCGACCAGCGGCGCGCTCCGCTCCGACCTGATGGCGAGGCGCTCCTCCGTGGGCAGTCCGTTGATGTCGCGCTCAATGTCGAATAGCAGATCAATGCGTTTGACGGCCTCGAAGGCGATCGGTGAGATCGGCGGCGCGGTTTTTCCCCGACGCGCATTGGCGGCGATGTCGGCAAGCACGAAGAACTTGCGCCGTGCATGGCTCCAGCAGAGCGCCTCCGTCACCGGTCCGGGCTTCCGGTCGGGGAGGTAGAGCCCGTTGTAGCCGGCATAGGCATCGGCCTGCAGAATGCCGTTGAACTGCTTCAGGTGCCGCTCGGGATGATCGCCCGACCGGTCGCGCGATGCGTAGAACAGGGCTGCCGGTGGTGATGCCCCGCCGAAGGGGCGATCGTCGCGGACATAGACCCAGGCCCGGCCGGTGGTCGTCTTGCCTTTCGCCAGGATCGGCACCGTGGTGTCGTCGCCGTGAAGCCGCTCTGCCTTCAGTACATGGTCTTCGATCAGGGCGTGAAGCGGACGCAGCACCGCCGCGCACGCGCCGACCTGATCGGCCAGCGTCGACAGGCTCAGATCGACGCCCTCGCGGGCATAGCGCTCACTCTGCCGGTTCAGCGGCTGGTGCTGGCCGAACTTCTCGAACAGCACCATGGCAAGCAGGTTCGGGCCGGCGAAGCCGCGCGGCGTCACGTGGAACGGCGCCGGCGGCTGGCTGATCGCCTCGCACTGCCGGCACGAGAACTTCTCGCGCACCGTCTGGATCACCTTCCACTGGCGCGGGATCACCTCCAGCGTCTCGGTGACGTCCTCGCCCAGCTTCGACAGCCTGGTCGAGCCGCAGCAAGCGCAGCTCTCGGGAGCGGCGATCACGACGCGCTCGCGCGGCAGGTGCTCCGGGAACGGCTTGCGCGATGGACGACGACGCTCGAACGACTTCACCGTCGTGGCGCGCGACGCGTGCTCCGCCGCCAGTTCGTCTTCGGTTGCGTTCGCCTCCAGATCCTCGAGCTGCAACTCCATCTGCTCGAGCAGCCTGGCCTTGCGCTCCGAGCGGCTGCCGTAGAGCTCGCGCCTGAGCTTCTCGATCTCCAGCTTCAGTCTTGCAATCAGCGCCTCGGTCCCGGAGCTGACCGCCGCCGCACGGGCGGCAAGCGCTTCGGCCTCGACGCGCGCGGCGCGCTCCGCGAGGATCATCGCGTGGGCGGCGGCGAGGTCGGAAGGGAGCGATTCAGCGGTGGACACAGGGCGATGGAATCATATCCACCACCATGTGCAAGGCCAAAATCGTCAGCCTGTCGCCGTCGGACGCCAGGTCTTTTGCGGCATGCGCCAGTCAATGCCTTCGAGCAGATAGCCGAGTTGGGCCGGCGTGATCGTGACCGCGCCGTCGGCCGGCGACGGCCAGATGAAGCGGCCGCGCTCGAGCTTCTTCGAGAACAGGCAGGCGCCCTGGCCGTCGTGCCACAGAACCTTGATCCGATCGCCGCGGCGGCCGCGGAAGACGAACAGGTGACCATTGTGCGGATCACGCTTCAGCGTCTCCTGCACCACCAGCGCCAGGCCCGGAAAGCCCTTCCTCATGTCGGTGTGGCCAGTCGCCAGCCACACCCGCACGCCGCTCGGAACCGGAATCATCGGGACCCGAGCGCGTCCAGCACGCGCCGCAGCGCCTCGGCATCCACGTCGCGATCGACACGGACACGGCGCCCGCCGCCAAGCTCGATCTCGATGATGCCGCTCTTGCGGCGACTGCGGCCGGGAGACGCCGATGGCACCGCCGCCTCAACGGCGGGCGGTATGGCAGCGGCAGGAACGATCTCGACCGGGACCAATTGCGATGAACCGGTATCGACCCGATCGCACAGCTCCTTGCGCCATCGAAAGAGCTGGCTGACGTGAATGCCCGCCGATCGCGCGACTTCCGAAACCGACACGCCAGGCTCAAGCGACGCCGCGACCAGGCGCTCCTTCTCCTCACGCGACCAGCGGCGGCGTCTCTCGACCGATGTGATCACCTCCACCCGCGGCATCGTCATAGGGCTACTCCTAGGATTATCCCTAGGACTTCCGACGTTCGCCCTCAGCCCGCAAGGCGGCCTTCACCGGAGGGGTAC
>NZ_JACZKG010000083.1 GCF_014860165.1 Devosia sp. | reverse complement strand
TCGGTCTCGCTGAGCGCCCCCGAATTCGGGACCATCTACGGCAACATCGCCAACGCCCCCGGCGATGACGACGCCAAGAAAGTCATCATCTGGAACCCGGCCAACTGAGCCAACACCGGCCCCGCCAAAAAGCGGGGCCGGAATACTTCCTTCGTGGGTCGGTTCTGGGGCCGCCCTTAGAACGGCCATTCGCGACAACGTCGATGGCGTTCTCCAGACGATAAATCCGAAACGCGCTATCTGCGAACCAGAGTTCGATCGCGGCGGGATCGAGGCTGTCGATCATACTGGGTGTTGGCACCGCGCAGCCCGATGCCCGGATTATCTCGATATTGTGCTGATAGCGGCGGATGCGCTCGGCCATGGCCAGGTCGGGACCATGCTTGAGCAGTTTATCCTTGGGCCATGCCGGCATCTGACAGGTCCTTTCCTTCAGGCCGCTCGCGTAATGGTAAAATCCACATGCACGGCGTCGTAGGGAAAGACGATGCGGCCATTATCAGTCTTTTCCAAGATGCCGGCATCAAGCAGCGCATGGACATCGCTATGGGTGGTCTTGAGAACCCGCTCAACGGCGCGGGCGATACCACGCACGCTCATTGGCTCCCGGCCAGTCATGGCCCGCAGGATCTCCCAGCGGCGCGGCGTCATCGTCCGCCACAGAAGCCCGATTGAGGCAAAGCTCAGCACGCTCCCCTGCGGTTCCCCCCGAAAGGCCGCCGACATGCGCTGGCGGACCTTGTCTAGATCGGAAACGCCAATGGTAACGGTGTTCATCGCTTCAGTCTCCGTTCGATATCGGCCCAGAAATCGGCCTGTAGAGCATCGAGCCCGACAAACACATACTCGAGCTCATCGTCGCCGATCCGCAATGGCATTGGTCTGCCTTCACCGTTTGTGAAGCGGTCCGGCATTGTAGGGCACCGCCTTTATCGCAAATCGTCGAGCAGGTCGGGGTGCCGATCAAGAACTTTCAATAACTGGCTGGTTGGCCCGCTCGGCTCCATCAGCCCGCGCTCATATTTGTCGAAGGCGTTTTCGCCCACCTTGAGCACCGAGCCGGCCTCGCGCTGCGACAGCTTGAGCTTGTTGCGAATGCGCCGGATGGTTGCCGGCGAGGGCAGACCCTCGACTTTTTCCTTGAGAGAACGCAGGGCCGCATCGACCACCTTCATGTCGTGGCCAACATGGACACCATCGCCGCCGCCGGCTGGATAGTAGCCCGGCAGATCAACGGTGATCGTTTCTCCCTTGTAGGTAACGTCGAAGGGCCGGATGCCGCGCGTCAGCACGTCCCCGGTTTCGGGAGAAGCCATGGTGTCGGGAAGAGTCAGTTCTTTTGTACCCATTTCTCATTTCTCCTTGAACGACATTACCTGGAATTCGGTGATCACGTCCGCCTGGAACTTGACGTAGAGCACCAGTCCGCGGGCGGGCACGTGATAGACGTCTTGCCAGACCCGATGATCGGCAAAAGTCGTCATCGACTTCAGGAACATGGACCGCTCGACACCGTTGATGGTCTCAACAATGCCGCCGCGATCGAAGCCGAGACTGGTGGCATCCCGCAGCGCCGATGTCGTCATGGCCAGCGTCTCCACCGATCCCAAGGCCGTCTTGATGGCCTCAAGGTCATAGGTGGGTCGACGTTTTTCCATGGCCAGTATATGCCACCATTAAGGTGGCAGATCAAGATGCAGCGCGTTGAGGCATCCAAGCATGCACCGACGTCGCCGCTCCCCTGGCCAGGGCTTTGGTTGCCATAGGTCTGCTTCTCCGTTCGGGAAGCGGTTGCTTTGTGATCACCCCCTTTTCATGCCGCCTTTGTCCGTCGCGCCGTCCCAGCGTCAACCCCATACGGGGTTCGCCCTTGCTGCGCTGCGGTGACGCCGGTCCTTGGGCTCCTGCCTGTGGGCTGCATCGGGGGATGATCCCCGAGCAACCTCGAAACGGAGATTTTTTCAAATGGCCACCATCGCAACCCTGACCCAGAAGACCGACGGCTCGCTCGAAGGCACCCTTGCCACCCTTAATGTCACCGCCCAGA
>NZ_JACZKG010000082.1 GCF_014860165.1 Devosia sp. | reverse complement strand
TCGGTCTCGCTGAGCGCCCCCGAATTCGGGACCATCTACGGCAACATCGCCAACGCCCCCGGCGATGACGACGCCAAGAAAGTCATCATCTGGAACCCGGCCAACTGAGCCAACACCGGCCCCGCCAAAAAGCGGGGCCGGCGATCGGGCGTCCTACCTCTTGATCGATGGGAGATTTCCACCATATGATGCGTGATGTTTGATGCGAAGGAAACTCGCCGATGAGAACAACTCTGGCGATCGACGATGACGTCCTCACCGCGGCCAAGGCGCTTGCCAGGCAGCAGCATCGAAGCGTGGGCGAGGTCATCTCTGATCTCGCAAGACGTGCAATTCGCCGCCCGCAAGCCGCCGGGCAGCGCAACGGCATCCCACTCCTCTCGCCCCGGCCGGATGCGCCGTTGGTTACGCTGGAACTCGTCAATGCTTTGCGCGACGAGCTGCCGTGACGTTCCTGCTAGACGTCAATGTACTCATCGCGTTGATCGACCCAGGTCACGTTGCCCACAACGACGCCCATGCGTGGTTTGAAACGACCGGAGAAGGGGAGTGGGCAACTTGCCCGCTAACAGAAAACGGAGTCATTAGGATCGTCGGCAGCCCGAAGTATCCCAACTCTCCTGGCTCACCTGCTGAAGTTGCCGAGATCGTCAGAAAGCTAAGGGCACTTCCAGGCCATCAGTTCTG
This sequence comes from Devosia sp., assembly GCF_014860165.1. Classification (GTDB taxonomy): domain Bacteria; phylum Pseudomonadota; class Alphaproteobacteria; order Rhizobiales; family Devosiaceae; genus Devosia. The sequence continues at coordinate 51,111 of NZ_JACZKG010000082.1, read as the reverse complement.
GCCGGACGATTTGACCCTTGTCGGTTCCGAGCATGTCGACGCAACGAAGATAGTGACGTCGGGACAGGTCACGGACACTTACCTTCTTGCTCTCGCCAAGGCAAAAGGCGGCCAGCTGGCGACATTTGACCGTAGGCTGTCTGTCGCAGCGGTGAAGGGCGGGAAGTCTGCTTTGCACCTCATCAGCACGAATTCGCAGCCGGCCTAAGCCCACCAACAGGTCACAAAGAAGACGATCCAGGAACGACACGAGCGCCCCGTCTTTCACATATTTCGGTTTGTTTGTGGACGCAGATGGGCCCCCGACAAGTCTGTTCAACACTTTGGATGAGGCTCGCAGCGCCGCCGAAGAGTTTAGCAGAGAGATTGTCGCACTTGGCGAACCGATCCCCGACATGTCGATTGTGAAGGTCGTAACCGTGCCAATCGATCAAGTCAGTCTCAGGAACATTCTCAACAAGTCGGGCGACGACTTGTTCCAGACCAAGGAGATGGTGGAAAGTGTCGCCAAGACCGTTAGGTCCGGCGCGGCGCCGGTCGGCTAACCTTGCTGAGGTGGCCCGCCAGTGATCCTCACGATATGTGCATTTTCCACGCATTAGGCCGTGAGGTCCCTATGCAAACGGCGTCTCAGGTTGTGCTAACCGACGACTTGAATGGCGTGACGTCGGAATAACCCCGGCGGCGCTTTGACCGCTCGATAGAATTTTTGATCTGCTTGGCCTGCTGCGTGTCGTCAAGAAGCTCCACCTTGCACTGACCCCTGGTGCCGATCCGTCCCCATTCACGGACCACCGAGCTGCCACCGAACAGGGTCGGTTGGATCGACAGCACGTAGAACCGGGCCATGTTCCGGCTAGGGTCAATGCGGCGCAGGTAGGTATCTCGGGCTTCGTCTGTCATCGGAAGATTCTGACCGCCGGCGGACTCGCCGTCCAATCAGAGTTTGGAATCGCCAGGTCGAAAGCGATTCAGATTGGTGATCGATGAAATTGCCGCCGGCTCTCTTTCCTTTGTCGTTTTCCAGCCCACGGGGCCGAAGCGGATCGTACGATCCGCGCAGCATAGCGGAGGCCGGAACGCGCATTTCGAATGGCGCCGAAGAGACGGCCGGAGCCCTGTGGAAAACGGCATTCGACAAAAAGTCTGCTGCCTCAGGGTGGCCCGAATCTGTTCGGGTCCACCTGGCTCCGCAGGTCTTTACGGCGAAACCAGATCGCGCGGCCACAGCGGATCGGCGGATTACCGGCGGTAAAGACGATCTGCTCGTCGGCGCGCATTTGTAAAACTTCGTGCGGCAGGATCAGTGGTCGCCGCGACAGTTGCTTTGATCGGGTTCGCGACGATCCTGAGGACCTGGTGCTAGTGCTGACCTGGCTGACCTCGACCGTCGTGTCGCCGCAGCGCTTGGAGATGTAGTCAGCAGTCTCAGGATCGTTGATCGCGGCGAACGACATCCAGGACGCGCTTTCGAACCATTTGCTCGTCGCGTCGCGGCCACCGTAGGCCTCGCGCATCTGGCCGATTGACTGGAACAGCAGCACCAACGTGATGCCATATTTGCGGCCGGCGTCACGCGCGGTTTCTAGAATACGCATGAAGCCAAGGCGGGCCACTTCATCGAGAAGGAACAGCGTCCGACCCTCGATCTTGCCGTTGCGATTGTAGATCGCGTTCATCAGAGCGCCGATGATCACTCGGGCGAGGCCCGGGTGGTTCTCTAGGGTCTTGAGATCGAGATTGATGAAAATGTCGGTGGTGCCGGCGGCCAGGTCATCGGTTGAGAACGTGTTGCCAGAAACGAGAGCGGCATAGTTTTCGTAGCTCAGCCAATGGGTTTCTTTGGCGGCTGAGGCATACACGCCTGAGAAAGTCTCGGGCGTCATGTTGATGAAGGGCGCGACGTTCTCCTTGACGAAGGTCGATCCGGAACCGTCATAGATCGACTGCAGCCGCTGGCGCAGTTTGGGTTCGGGCTCCGCAAGGTTGGCACGGACACGGCGCAGCGTTTGGTCCGCCGCATCGACGTGCCCCGACAGGCACACATCGGCGATCAGGGCGGTAAGCAGTTGCAGCGCTGCGCCACGGAAGAAGTCATCGCGGGCCGAGCCGATGCGCGGCGCCTCGGTGATAATCCACGAGGCGACTGCGGCAATGTCCTCCTCCTTGCTGCCACCGAACCGGCCAATCCAGTCGAGGGCATTAAAGCCGATGGTCGGGTTGGCGGGATCGAGCGCGACGACGGTTCGCCGCGCTGCCCGGCGATGCCGGCTTACCATCGGAGCGACCTCATTGGACGGATCGAGCACCACGAGGCCATGTCCCCATGTGAGGGCGGTCGGGATGGTGACCGAGGTGGTCTTGAAGCCGCCCGATCCAGCAAAGATGATGCCATGGGTCGAACCAAAGGCGCAGTCAAAACACAGTAGCGGCGCCTTGCCGCCCGCTCCCCAGCTCTCCCTGTCATCAGCGCGGAAGGCACGCTCCGCCACGACATCGGTATCGACCCTGTAGCCCTCTCCGATAACGATGCCGCCAGCTACTGGGAACAGGTTTTTCGTTTCCGCCTGGCCCATCCAATTAGATGCGCCATGGATCGCGCGAGGGCCAGATATCCGTTTTGGTGCTTTGCCGGCGAAGGCCTGATTGCCACGAACGCCTACCCGCAATCCGAATAATCCGGCTCCAAACGCGATCGCCGCGCCGACGGCTGTGGCCGGATCGGCGTAGCTCAGAAGTGTGTCGGGCGGCACAAGATCGGCAAAGCTGGCCAGCCTGTTCGCCTCGCGCCAGACAGCGATCCCAGCGGCGATCGCCGCACCTCCGGCAACGCCCCAGCCAGCATAGCGGATTGCCGGCGACCCGACGGTCCCGAACAAAATCACGACGGCCAGGACGGCTGCGATTGCATAAGGCAGGGCAATCCCAAGGCGGCCGAGGATTAGTTGGGTGTCAGCGGTCGTTCCCAGACTTGCCGTCCATTGCTCTATCCCCGTCATCATCAATACGATCGCCGTCATCAGCAGGATTGGGATCAGCAGCAACGTCAGCTTCTTGGGGGTCATTGCGGAAGGCTTCCTCTCCTATGGTCAACAGGCGAGCGCGCTCTTCGGCGTTACCGGCCAGATTGCGCTTGGCTTCGATCAGCAGGCCGAGCAGCAGAGCCCGCTTCTCGTAGCGAAGCCCGGCCTTGGCAATCAGACCGCCCAGCTGGATCTTCTCCCTGGTGTCCTTCTTGCGGTCGTGGGTCCTGGCCAATTGCATCATCCGCTCAGTTCGTTTGAGTCCCGCTCTCAGGCGCGCCAGGAGCGGGCGCCTTCGCACCGGCAGCCTTGCGAAACCTGATGGACAGCTCCTCGAACGATTTGACGAGGTCGCTGTCTACGATCTCGATGTCGCCTAAGCCGGCTCTGAGCGCGAGACGTCCAATGCGCTCGGCTTCCTTTGTCTCTGCCTGTTTGAGCTGATCCTGAAGCCTGGCAATTTCGTCGCGGAGTTTGATGACCGGTTTTTTCACTGTCGTTTTCCCTCAGTTCAAGATTGTCCCGAAGAACGAGGCGATCTTCCCTGCATGGGCGCGCGAGCGCAGCCTATCAAATCCGATAGGTCGGCAGCGCCGACGCTCTCTGCGATTATCCCGCCGTTCCGAAGGAATGGTTCCAAGGGCGCAGTAATACGTTGCGAGGCAACGTTGCGGGCTCCGCCGAAAGGCAAGGACCAGTTCGGGTGAACATCGATCTCTCTTTCGCGGAAGCTGCGCTGCCTTGGCCATCACCCACTTCACGCCTCAGCTCATCAGCCGTGGTTCCGGTCGCAGCGCGGTCGCGGCCGCCGCCTACCGGCACTGCGCGCGGATGGAGCACGAGGGCGAGGGTCGGGTGATCGACTACTCGCGCAAGTCGGGCATGGTGCATGAAGAATTTGTCCTTCCGCCCGACGCTCCGGTCTGGGCGCGGACCATGATCGCCGACCGCTCCGTGGCGGGCGCAGCAGAAGCGTTCTGGAACCGGGTCGAGAATTTCGAGAAGCGTGCTGATGCTCAACTGGCCAAGGAGTTCATTCTGGCACTGCCAGTTGAACTCAACACTGCGCAGAACATCGCGCTGATGCGCGCGTTTGTTTCCGAACAGATTCTGGCCCGTGGCATTGTCGCGGACTGGGTCTACCACGACGTTCCAAGCAATCCCCATGTCCATCTGATGACGAGCCTACGGCCACTGACCGAAGCCGGTTTTGGAGCCAAGAAGGTTCCGCTTGTCGGCGACGATGGCATGGCAGTCCGCACGAAATCTGGCCAGATCGCTTATCAGCTCTGGGCTGGCGACAAGGATGACTTTCTCGCCTTGCGGCAGGGCTGGTACGACTGCCAGAACCATCACCTGGCGCGCAATGGCCATGACGTGCGGGTCGATGGCCGCTCCTACGCGGAGCGCGGCATCGACATCGCGCCGACCATCCATATTGGCGTTGCCGCCAAGGCAATTCAGCGGCAGGCGGAGCTCGAGGGGCGTGACGCTGAGCTCGACCGGCTGCGGCTGTTCGAAGCGCAGCGCCAGAAATCGGCCCACAAGATTGAACGCAATCCCGCCGTCGTGCTCGACATGGTCGCCCAGGAGAAAAGTGTCTTCGACGAGCGTGACCTGGCAAAGGTCGTCCATCGGTATATCGATGGTGTCAGCAGCTTCAACACCATCATGGCGCGGATACTCCGAGACCCTGAGATCGTCCGGTTGGAACGAGAGCGCGTCGATCTCGACACGGGTGAAATCCTACGATCCCGCTACACCACTCGCGCCATGATCCGCATCGAAGCGGGCATGGCGGACACTGCAATGCGGCTTGCCGAACGCAGGGGCTTCGCCGTCGACCGGACAGTCCTGACAACACTGTTCCAGCGGCATACCCGGCTCTCCGGCGAGCAACGCTCTGCGATTGAGCATGTGACCGGAGACGAACGGATCGCCGCCGTAGTCGGTCGCGCCGGAGCCGGCAAGACCACCATGATGACGGCGGCGCGCGAGGCCTGGGAAGCGGCCGGTTATCGCGTCGTCGGCGCCGCCTTGGCCGGTAAGGCAGCCGAGGGACTGGAGAAGGAGGCCGGCATTGAAAGCCGGACCTTGTCCTCCTGGCAATTGCGCTGGAGCAAGGGGCGGGACCTGCTCGACGAGCGTACGGTGTTGGTGCTGGACGAGGCGGGCATGGTGTCCTCGCGTCAAATGGCGGAATTCGTATCGGCCGTGTCGGCGGCCCGCGCAAAACTGGTTCTGGTCGGGGATCCAGAGCAGTTGCAGCCAATTGAAGCCGGCGCGGCCTTCCGTGCCCTGGTTGACCGCATCGGCTATGCGGAACTGGAAAATATCTATCGCCAGACGCAGCAATGGATGCGCGACGCGTCGCTCGATCTAGCGCGCGGTAATGTGCGCGAGGCGATCACGCGGTATTCCGGTCAGGGGAGAGTGTTTGGCTCTGCTTTGAAGGCCGAGGCCATCACCGCCCTGATCGCGGACTGGAACCGCGACTACGATGGCGCGAAGTCGACTTTGATCCTCGCTCATTTGCGTCGAGACGTCCGGGAACTGAACGTTCTTGCGCGTGACAAGCTTGTCGAGCGAGGGCTGGTCGAGGCCGGCTATGCGTTCCGCACAGAGGATGGCGAACGCCACTTCGCCGCCGGTGATCAGATTGTTTTCCTCAAAAATGAGGGATCGCTGGGCGTCAAGAACGGCATGATCGCGCGCGTCGTTGAAGCGAGCAAGGGGCGGATTGTTGCGGAGATCGGTGACGGCCCAAGCGAGACGCGGCACCGGGTCGAGGTCGAGCAGCACTTCTACCGCAACATCGATCATGGCTATGCCACGACCATTCACAAGAGCCAGGGCGCGACCGTCGATCGGGTGAAAGTGCTGGCGACCCTGTCACTGGACAAGCACCTGACCTATGTCGCAATGACCCGCCATCGGGAGGATGTCGGGCTCTACTATGGCAGTCGTTCCTTCGACAAGGTCGGTGGTCTGGCCAAGGTCCTTTCCCAGCGCAATGCCAAGGAAACGACGCTCGACTATGATGGAGGCCGGCTCTATTCCGCGGCGCTCCGATACGCCACGACGCGCGGCCTCCATGCCGTCCGCGTTGCCCGAACCCTGGTCTCCAATCGTCGCCACTGGATCATCCGACAGAAGGCGCGACTGGAAGAGCTGGCAGTGCGACTAGCCACCATCGGTGCGCGTCTCGGCGTGATCAAAACCTCTCCGTCCCCAGCCAGCATGAGGAGTGAGCCGATGATCCCCGGCATAGGCAGTTTTGCGAAAACCGTCACCGATGTGGTCGAGGAACGCCTGTTGGCCGACCCAGCATGTAAGCGCCACTGGGAGGAAGTATCGGATCGTTTCCGCAACACATATGCCGATCCGGCAGGGGTGCTAGCAGCGATGAAGTTCGATGCGGTCATCAACGATCCGGAGCACCGCAAAGCTGTTCTCGACAAGCTCGAACAGGAGCCAGCAACGTTTGGACCGCTCAAAGGCAACGCAGGTCTGCTGGCTTCGCGACAACAGAAAGCAGACCGTGCAAGCGCCGAGCGGAGTGGCCCAATTATGCGGCTCGAAATCGAACGCTATCTGCAGGCACGGGCTAGTGCCGCGGTCCGGATCGAAGCCGAGGAGCAGACGTCGCGGGCACGGGTCCGCGTTGATATTCCAGCGTTGTCGTCAGAAGCGGTTGCGACATTGGAAAAAGTCCGCGACGCCATCGACCGCAATGATCTGCCGTCGGCGCTCGGCTTTGCCCTGGCCAACAGAATGGTCAAAGCCGAGCTGGATGGATTCAACGCCGCCATTGCCGAGCGCTTCGGGGATCGAGCCTTTCTCGGCATCAATGCTAATCGGCCCGATGGCTCCGCCTTCAATGCCATGGCCGCGGGTCTCAAGCCTGCTGAACGCGAAAAGCTCGCAACGGCCTGGCCGGCCATGCGGGCCGCTCAAAAGCTCGCCGCGCATGAAAAGACCGAGCAGGCCATCAAGGAACGCCAGGCGATTGAGAAACACCGCACCGTGACGAGAGGGTTGTGATGGTGCGGCAGCGAAAGATTGCTATCGGCGCCCTGGCACTGGGCGCTGGTATTCTCTCGGCTCTGGCCGCCGGCGGGTTTTGGGGCGGGCTGCGTCTCAATCTTACGCCGAGTTATCCACTCGGCATTTGGCGGATCCAGCCGATTGACCGAGAGGCGGTCATTGGCGATCTGGTGTTCATCTGCCCACCCGATACACCTGCATTTGTGCTGGGGGTCGAGCGCGGCTATCTGCCCGCCGGTTTGTGTCCGAGCGGCACCGCCCCGTTGATCAAGACGGTGGTCGCCGTCGTCGGCCAGGTCGTCGAAGTCGGAGACTCTATCGTCATCGACGGGATCGAGCTGCCGAATTCCAGGATCCGTTCAATGGACGCTGAGGGCAGGCCGCTATCCGTTTTCGCCGGTGGGCAGGTCCCGCCCGGTTCCGTTTTCCTCCATTCCGATTTTGATGGCTCCTATGACTCCAGATACTTCGGACCCCTCCCGGCCAGCGGCATTCTTGGCTTCGCTGCGCCGGTTCTTGTACTCGCCCCATAGAAGCGGACGCCATTCCATCTTGGTGGTGGCGTCTGCGACGCTGGGCATTGTCGGGTGGAGTGGCAATCCATTGACCTTGCCGATGGCCATGGTCTTCCCCGCTTTGTGGAGTTTGGCGGGTTCGCGGGTCGGCGCAGCGGTCATCGCAGCCGCGTATTTTCTTGGAGCCTCGCGCGGCCTGCCGGAAGGTGTTTCGATTTTCTTCGGCAGTGATCTGCTCCTCGGCCTGGTGCTTTGGGTGATAGCGTCGGTTGCCTTTGTCGCTGTCCATGCCGCTTGCTGGACAGCGCAAGATGGATGGCCCGCGCCATTCCGGTACTTCATCGCCAACGTATTGATGTCCGTGCCGCCCCTCGGCATCGTGGGTTGGGCAAATCCGCTAACGGCCGCAGGCATTGTGTTCCCCGGATGGGGCTGGTTGGGCTTGGCGATGGCGATGGCTCTGCTGATGCTGGCCACAACGAAACATCGATGGCCGGCAGTTGCTGTCGTTGGCGTTTTTTCTCTGGCTTCAGCGGGCCTCTGGGTAGAGCCGGAAAGTCGACCTGGATGGATTGGCATAGACACCAATTTCTCGGCGGGAAGGGAGCAGTATGCGGACCATCAGCAGCAAGTCGCGACCATCGGGCTTGTGAAAGCCGCCGCTGCCACTGGCGCCAGCTTTATCGTTCTGCCCGAAAGCGCACTGGGCATTTGGACGCCAACCACCGAGACGCTGTGGAGAACCTCCCTCGAGGGTGTGCCTGTTACGGTGGTCGGAGGGGGCGTCATGCTACAGGCCAGTGGCTACGAAAATCTCATGATCACGGTGACACCCGGGGGATCGGATGAAGCGTATCGGCAGCGCATGCCTGTGCCAGTTTCGATGTGGCGGCCTTGGTCGACTGGCGGAGCAGGCGCCGATTTCTTCAGCAACGCAGTTGTCGAACTTACCGGTGTTCGTCTCGCAATCCTGCTCTGCTATGAGCAACTGCTGGTGTGGCCCGTGCTGCACTCCATGTGGATGAAACCCGATATCATGGTGGCAACGGGGAATGCGTGGTGGACCGGCTCGACCAACATCTTGCCAATCCAGCGAGCCGCATCAGTGGCGTGGTCTCGACTGTTCAATGTCCCGTTGACGATGGCCTACAACGCGCCCGATTAAGCGGTTTTGGCCTGCTATATTGTCGGGCAACTGTGACTTTGGTGTTCTAGCCTGTCGAGCAGACTCGCCATACGCCGTGGGTTCGACGCTCACTGTTGCCCTCGGAAATCTTTGCTGCCATCGTTTCGCATCCAGCGGCGGATGCCCGAATGACGGACGGTCAGTTCGCCCTTCCGGTTCGAGGCGCGCCAAAAGAGGCAAACGGTATTTTCCGGATCGCGCGAACACGGCTAATCCGGGCTTAGAGGACCGGTGAGTCGGAAGATTCACGCAAAGTTTGGCATGTACATTGTCGCCCGATTAAGGCGGCGCGGAGCATGCTCCAGTCCGCATGGCAGATGGCCGTTGTAGGACCAGGATCGACGGATGAGAATTCCCCGCCACATGGCTCGTCTGGGCATAGCCGCACTCGTCCTCGTCCAGGTCTTCCCCGCGATAGCCGAAGTCGGGGCAACCAGCGACGCGGTCGAAGGGTTCGAACTCGCGGCCGACCCAACCCTGCCCGATGCAGACCCGACATTGATCGATGTCTCACCAACGCTTGGTGCCGAGATCTCTCCGAGCGATAATGGGGGTACCGATACGCGGACGAGTGCCGAGGGAGAAGTGGCGGCAGAAGTCGATGCGTCGACGCACGTGGCGTCATCCGCTGCTGGCTGCGTCATCGACATCACCTCAGCGCTGGAGGTCGAAGGCGCAGAAGATGCCCCTACGACCAGTGCATCCGTGGAACAAGCGGCGGCCGACGACACGCCGAACGGCATTGGTGGGGATGCCGAGCCCGAATGTGTCTCCATGGTGGATGCCTTGGTCACCCACGCAGACGGGTCCCAGCTCACGGCACCCGTCGATGGCATATCTACCACCGAGGCGCTGCTGCTCACACGGCTGAAGGAGCGGCGCTCGGACCTCGACATACAGGAAGCAACCCTCATGTTGCAGGAGGATCTGTTGCGAGCCGCCGAGGTGAGGTTGGAGGAACGGGCCGCCTTGCTTGAGGCCACTGCCAATGAGTTGGGGGCGGCCTTGGACGCGGACACCGCCAAGAAGGCAGAGGAGATTGCCCGGCTGGCAAAGTTGTTCGAGACTATGAAACCCAAGGACGCTGCAGCGGTTATGGCCGGCCTTCCCGACGATACCCTGGTTACGCTCGTCAAGCTCGTTTCGACCCGGAAGATGGCACCCATCATGGCCCAGCTGCCGCCGGATCGGGCGAGCGCATTGACGGTCATGCTTGCCCAGTCACCGTGAACGGGCTAAATCTCAAGTTCAGCGAAAGGGATGGGTATTGCCCGAATGCAGTTTCATCGCCCGGGCTTGGCCTACTAATCTGCCACCGGGCCAAGATTATGCTGAACGTTCAAAACCGCTACCCCGAACTTGCGTAGGAAAACGTGCCGCCCAGTTGCTGCACCATGGCGCTGATAAGCCGACTGCCCATGCTCGATTTCACCGCGTTTGGATCGGACCCCGGATCGTCGTCGGCGATGATCAAGTTGGCGCACCCATCGCCATCGTCTTCAGGTTTCGCTTTGGCAGGGCCGCTCAGCACCGTCGCCCCGAGAACCGCTGCTTCCACGCTTGGCAAATTCGTGCCACGTTCTGGGCAGCGGAGGACTTCCCATGCCAAACATGACGCTCGACCACGTCTCCCTAATGGTCCGCAGCCTCGAACCCAGCTCGAAATTCTATACCGAGGTGTTGGGCCTCGTGCCGATTCATAACGGCACTGAGAAGCGCAATATCCGCTGGTTCGGCATAGCTGACATCACCTCGCTCCACATCACCGAGGGTGACTTCGGTGACACGCGGCTCAAGAAGCAGACCCACTTCGCCCTGTGCGTCGACGACTTCGACGGCTTCGTCGCCGAGTTGAAGGCCAAAGGGAGAAGTCACTGGTCGACCCGACGGATTCCACCAGATCTACCTTGCAGATCCTGACGGCTATTGGATCGAGGTCAACGACCACAACCGCAACGTGGCTTGACCACCGTAAATGAGCGCTGGTTGCATTTCGACGGCCTCTTCCTTGGAGGAGGGCAAGCCTCTTTCAGCACTCTTCATGCCCTGCGAGCGGAGAGTCGGTGGCCCCGGCAAGACGGCCGACAGCGGTCATTCGATCTCCGAAGCGGTGCAGTCCATCGAAGCAGAGCCGTTTAACGCGTTTGCCTGGTCGGCCAGCGGCGTATATCCCCGCGAGGATAGCCAATCCCGCATTATGAACCTAACGGTATCCTGCCTGGAGACCATAGGCGCCACTCCGCTGACCATGAACGCCCCAACGCGTCGGAAAGGGAGGCGTCGATGCGAACCGTCACCCGCTTTTCCAAGATCATCCTCCCCGTTGTCGCACGTCTGTAGCACCATTCCTGGCTTTACCGACTCGGAGGGGTTGAGGGCAAGCCCGGGCGTGACTTGTTTCCGACAAGGTCTTAGAGACAACGGCAACAACATCCGCACGACTTCGGTAAGGTGCCGGTGACGGACTGTTCCCCGCCGGGGCAACGTGGCTGCCCCACCACGAGTGTGTCAGATGGGTTCGGCAATGGTCGGTTGGTCCGGCAGACTTCCGGCTCAGGCGGGCACTGGACTGGCGGTATCGCTAGGGGGCCATCTGCTCTTCCTGGCGTTACTATTGGTATTGCCGCCGGAAGCAGCCCCGGAAGCGCCGCCGCCACGTGTCATTCAAGTGGAGATCGTCTCCTCGGTCCCGAAGACCGTAACCGATCGTGTCTTGCCAGAGGCGGCAGCGCCGCCTGCTATCCCGGCGGGAGCGGGCGACCTAGCCCCGGTCCGGCCGCCGGCGCTCGCCCCCCGGCCGGCGGTTGTGAAACCCCAGACACCACCTCCTGGAGGGCCCGAGCCGGAGGTGCAGGGGCTGACCAGCGCCACGGCGCTCTACGCAGGAGAACTGCTTCGTAATCCCGCGAACACTCAGGTCCGGGACACGCTGCCATTGCTAACGCCCGACGAACGGATAGTACAGCTATGCAGTATCGAGGCGCTGGAGCAGATCAGGCTTTCGAGGGACAAGGGTTTCCCCGACTCCCTGGATACCTCGGCGTTCGAGGAGACGCAGATCACTGACGGAAAGCTGGTTGCGCCTTTGGGAGCCTATCGGGCAAATCGCGGTTGGTACTACGTCTCGTTCGAGTGCACGCCGGAGTCGGACCTCGAGAGCGTCAGGGAGTTCAAGTTCCGCCTCGGCGACCAGGTGCCCCGGGACCTTTGGGAAGGGCACGAACTGATCCCGGAAGATTTCGACGACGACTAGCACCCTCAGTTTCGAGTATGCCCAGCCAGCCACAAATATCGCCCGTCGCGGCAATGACGGTGAGGTCCGGCTGTTACGATTGCTAGTGGATATGTCCGGCCGGTTCGGCCATGACGAAGGACAATTCCTCGACTTCCGATCCGGATGCCAGCAGCAGCCGGGCTTGGAATTCGTGCGGTTCGGCGGGAGGGACGGTGCTTTCCATGATGTGGTGGTCGAGTGCAGCGGGCTTGAGCGCCAAGACCTCCTTCGCACCGTTGGCGCGTTCTATGGCTACCTCAGCCGATAGATCCGTTGCATGGCGGGACAGTCGGAGTCGCATACGTTCGCCGTCCGGCGTATCGACGATCTCGAGTAGACCGCCGGCGAGCTTCCCGTCCACGCGGAACGGCTTCGGAGCGTGGTGAGGCGCATGGTCCGCGCCCGCATTGGGCGAAACAAACGACACGATGGTCTCCTCCAACCCTGGGATGTGTTCGGCCAGCTCTTGTCTGAGTTCGTCGGCGATGCTGTTGGCTGCTCCGAGAAGAAGCCCGTCACGAAGGGCCAAGTCGATGTTCAGATGCAGGCGGTGGCCGATCCACCGTCCCCTGACGCGGGCCACCTTGTCGATTCCTTCGACATGGGCCGTCGCATGATGGACCTCGGCAATGGTGGCTGGTTCCACGCCGTCCAACATCCTGGTGAGAACGGCGCGCGCCGACTGCCAGACGATGCCGAAGATGGCGACGGTGATGAGCAGGCCGATCACGGGATCCGCGAGAGGGAAGCCGAGCCAGACGCCGATCGCGCCTGCGACCACCGCGAGGCTGGTGAGGCCATCCGTGCGCGCGTGATACCCGTCGGCGATCAGTGCTGCGCTGTTGATGCGCCGGCCGACGCGAATGCGCAGCACGGCCACGGCCTCATTCCCGACGAACCCGACAATGCCGGCGGCGACCAGCCAACCGAGTTGCGTCACCGGCTGGGGGTTGAGCAGCCTGTCGATGGCGGCGTAGCCGGCGACGATGGCGCTTGCCAGGATGATGAGGACGATGAGTATCCCGGCCAGGTCTTCCACCCGGCCCAGACCATAGGTGAAGGTCTTGGAAGGTTTCCTGCGGGCGAGGACAAAGGCGATCCAGAGCGGAATCGCGGTCGTGGCATCCCCCAAGTTGTGGATGGTATCAGCGAGCAGCGCCACGCTCGAGGAGTAATAGACCACGACGAGTTGCAGGACTGCAGTCACCGCGAGGATGACGAAGGACCATTTGATTGCGGATATGCCCTGCGACGTCGTCGGGATGCTGGCGTCGATGAGCCCGTGCGTGTGCCCGGCCTCCCCTTCTCCGTGAGAATGGCCGTGTGTCGTGGAGGGGTGGGCGGGGCCAAAGCCGAACCACGATAGGACGGAACGAAGCATTGGTATCCTCAAAGGTATTTGGTGATCTCGCGGAACACCGCGAGTTTCTCACGCATCTTCGGCGTCAGGCCCTCGTCGTCGCCGCCGAGGTGATGGTCGATGTGATCGATGATGACGAGCTGCTTGGCTTTTTCGAGCGCACCGATCACCGCCTGCATCTGCTGAACGATGGCGAGCCCGTCCCTGCCTTCGGCCACCATCTTCACGACGGTAGACAGGTGCCCCTCGGCGCGGCGCAACCGCTTGTGTATTTCGGGATCGTTGACATGACTCATGATGTCTTCCTATCCCCTAGGAGGGGATACTGCAAGTTGTATTGCGACGGTGGACGATCCCATGACGACCGGACATGGTTTGCTAGGCGCAGCCCCGATTTTTCAGGACCCGGTTGAGCCCGAAGATTGGTCAACGAGGCCCCAGAATGCTCGGTCCATTGCGCCGGTCTGGCTCCCGAGCCACGGGAAGTGCCCGTATGCGAACGAAAGGTGTCGCGCTGCGACGTCGGGGGGAAGCCCGGCGACCTCGAGCAGATACAACGCGGCGGCGAGGCCCGTACGGTCGGCGCCGGCTTTGCAGTGTATCAGGACAGGTGTCGGCGAAGTGCGTAGAGCCGCCAAGAGACGGGTGATGCTCGTAATGTCGGGTTCCTTGTCGTCCGCAATGGGAATGTCGACAAGGCGGGCGCCCGCCCCAGCCACGACATCGGCTTCCTCGCGATACCAGTCATCTTGCCGGGAGCCGCCGCGCAGGTTGATCACCGTGCGAATACCCTCGTCCTGCAGCAACGTTTGCAGCTGTGCAGCACGAAGCTGGTTCGATCGGAACAACAGGCCGGGGACCACCTCATGGATATTGCCCGTCGCCTGCAGATAGGCCGCCCATGCACCGGCGCCGCCTGGCAGTACGATTCCCGAAACGAGGAGGGCCATTGCCCCGCTCCGAATTAGCGACCGCAGCCCCTTCCCTCCCGCGCCGGTCGGGCGTAGGGCAGGCATGTTATCCACGCCGGATCCCCTTGACGGCACTGACCACGAGAACGGTCACGCAGCCCGCGAGCAGCGCGACCCCCACCAGGAAGGCTGGGGCGCGAACGACGAATGCCAGAGCGGCGGCGAACCCCACGACAGCGAGCAGTGCGACGGCGAGGAACTCGTCGTCGATGAACATGCCGACGAACTCGGCGAAAAACGAGCGCAAGGAGTTTCATGGCGCGGGCCTCCTGGCCTCGGTGGGACGAACCAACCGCGTCGTGGCCACCCCTACGAGAAGGAACGCCGCCGCGAACACAGGAATTGCGAGGTCATGGCCCGGCCAGTCCACTCCGAGCCCCTCACCCATCCAAAACAGCCCGAAGGCGGAGAGCATGACACCGACGCCGTACTTGAGGGTGTTTTCCGGTACCCGAGACAGGGGTTTGTGGATGATGAACCCAATCGCCAGGACAAGACAGCAAGCGGCCAAGGCGCCGAGACCGGCCGGTACGAGGAGCCCCCGTACGGCGCCCACCGCGATGACGATGAAGACCACTCCGAGCCCTTCCAGCACGACGGCCTTGAACGCCACCAGAGCCGCTATCCAGTCCAAGTGATCCCCGACACGGCCGGGGTCCACGGACAGGGCGGCGGCCTTGCTCGCATAGGCGGCAGTCTCGTCGTGAAGGGGATGACACCGGCCGAACGCAGCATGGCCTTGCGGAGCCAGCGCAGGCCGAAGAGGAGCAGCAGCACCCCGATGACCAGCTGCAGCGCCTGCAGCGGGACGCGATCAAGCACGGGGCCCAGTGCCAAGACGATGACCGCCAATAGAACCAGGCCTGCCGCGGTGCCGGCGAGGGCCGGACGCCAGCCGCGGATGGTGCCTACGGCCAGCACGATCGTAAAGGCCTCGACAACCTCGACGAGGGACCCCAGAAATGCGGCGGATACCGCTGGTGCCGCAGTAGCCCAACCGATCATGGATGCACCCGGCGCTCTTTGCACGACGTCAAGGTCATTCCTCAAACCTCATCCCTCGGACTGCGGTTCTCGTCCTGGCGGGCAAAAACCTGGTGGGCGTAGTTGTCGAGGAGGGCCTCGCAGTCGGCGATCCGGGAAAGAGCCTCCGGGGCCAGCGGGGCCTCGTAGAAATCGAGCGCCTTGATCTTGGCGTACCAGGTTTTGAGTTTCTTGAGGTCTTCATCGTTCTCCTCGACCTCGGCATACGTGAAATGGTCGGACGCGATCTCCTTGGCGATCTCTGCCTCGAAGTCGGTGCACTTGTCGACGAGTTCCTCGTATTGTTCGTTCCGCTCCGCCCTAAAGCGCGCCACGACCTTCTCGCTCTGTGTCACGTCGAGGGGCGAGGACTCAAGCAGTACGGCGTCGCCGCCCATTTCGGCGATCTCGTTCTCGATCACTTTGAGGGCCCGCAAGTGGTCGTCGGTTTTGGGCAGCAGGCATGTACCCCCTTGCAGGTAGACGGCGCCCAAGCCCTTCAACCTGCGCCATAGCGCGACGCGGCGCCGGTTGGGTTCTGCGGGAACCTTGTAGGTAAGGAGATACCAAAGATCTGTAGCCATGGGTGGTACGTTAATGTAACTGTCGTTACAACTCAAGTGTGCGAACGTTCGGAGGGCTTGGATGGCCGAGGTGGAGCGGATGACGGGGGCGTTGCGCCGAACTGTCTTGATAGTGGCGCTTTTGAACCTGGGATATTTCGGCATCGAATTCGCGGTGGCGACCACCATAGGCTCGGTTTCACTTTTCGCCGACAGCATCGATTTCCTGGAGGATACATCGGTCAACCTCCTGATCATGGTAGCCCTGACCTGGGCGCCAAGGGCACGGGCGCGCATGGGAATGACGCTCGCGATCATCCTGCTCCTTCCGGCACTGGGTACCGCTTGGGCCCTCTGGAGCAAGCTCACCACGTCAATGCCTCCCGAGCCGTTCGCGCTGTCCCTGACCGGTGTCGGCGCGCTTGCCGTCAACGTCTCCTGCGCCTTCCTTCTCGTTCGGTTCCGAACCCATAGCGGCAGCCTGACCCGCGCCGCGTTTCTCTCAGCCCGCAACGACGCCACCGCCAACGTGGCGATCATCGCCGCGGGCGTCGTCACTGCCTTCACCTTTTCCGTATGGCCTGATGTCATCGTTGGCGTGGGGATCGCGGCCATGAATGTCGACGCGGCCCGCGATGTTTGGCGGGCGGCGCGGGAAGAACGCGATGCCGCGGCCTAACCGCAGGCGAGAGGATCGAACCAGCCGCCCGCGACGTCGCTTGTCAGGGAACGATGCCGCGGTAAGCCCTGGCGATGGCGCGAGCGACCGGGACCATCCGGCTTGCCAGCCTCGTAAGCGGATCTGACCGTCGCATCGACGGCCACCCGCTCATTCATCAGGAAGCCTCAAGAGCCACCGTTGTTTCGCCGCCTTGCGCACGTGGTGCATCGGCGTCCCCACGATGCTCCTGTTAGGACGGCGCCGGAACATTCCTCACCCGGAGGGTCGCCTCCCGCGTCATCAGGGCTTGCCCTGGCGTTCGCCCGGGGCCAGAATCCGTATGGGGGTGCCCGGATGGTCGGCATTGATTAACGGCGAAGTACAGGTAACCTGCGGGCGACGGCGTTACCGGGCGACATACTTCATGAAAGGTGGACTTGTCGCCATCATGGGGCGCGGTGCTTCCATCAGCATGGCGGCCGGAGGTCTGCCCCCGGATACCGCAGCGAAGCTGACCTTGGGCCGATGGGTCGAGGAGGGAAGCGTGCAGGCCGAGCAGGACGACGCCGAAAGCGGTCCCAACACGCAGCGTTAGCCCCTCGGTAGCGGGTTAAGCACCGGCCGGTCTGCCGGTGAATGCCCGCTGGCAGGAACTGGTGATGGTCATGAATGCCATACCTGACGGAGCAGAAGATCCGGATTTTCGACGGCAGCGGCAACGAGTTGCAGCCCAGCCAGATCAATTGGCAGACCGAGGAGGCGGTGAATTGCAGCTTCCGTCAGGATCCGGGTCCGCTGAACTCGATGGGCAACGTGAAGGTCAACTTCCACAACCCCCACGCAGTTTATCTCCACGACACGCCGACCAAAGGCCTGTTCGGCGACAACGCCCGCTTTTATTCCTCCGGCTGCGTGCGTGTGGACCAGGTGCAGGACTTCGTCGCCTGGGTGCTGCGCGACAACGGCGACTGGGGCCCTACGGAGATCCAAACCGTGTTCACGACCGGAGAGCGCAAGGACGTGGACGTGAGCAATCCACCCGAAATCCACACCACCTACATTTCCGCCTGGGCGAACCGCAATGGCGTGGTCAGCTTCCGTGACGATGTCTATGAGTTCGACATGGCCGGCAAAGTGACCTTCGAGGCATGACCCGGGCGGAGAAGCTTACCTTTGCCATCACCGGGATGGGCTGCGTCGACTGCGTTGCGGCGATTGAGAACGCCGTGATGCCCATGGATGGGGTGGAATACGTTGGTGTCTCCCTTTCCTTGATGACCATGACGGTGCGTCCCGGGCCGGGGTTTGACCTTGCGGCCATTGCAAGCCGGGTGCGCCTGCTCGGCTTCGGGGTCGACGAGGAAATGAAATATGACGCCGCCCCCAGGTCGGGCTGTCCATGCCGGGTCAATTCGCGGCGACCCGTAGACAATAGCAGCTGAAGAAACCGTCGTTGACGAGGCTCTTCTGCGCCGCTGCAGAGGAGTCGAGGTGCACCGGGCTGGAGATCTGCATCATGCTGTAGTCTTCCTGGAGAATGACGTTTCGTGTTTGCTTGGCATGGCCTTTTCAATCAGAAGCTCGCTCACGCTTCCGAATAGTCCCGCTGATCATAGCATCGAGCGAAGCGGCTAGGTCGCCGAAGGCTCCGGGACGCGGATTGAAGATGCGGTGCACATTTCGCCGAGCCCCGAACCGTCACCACCAGGTCGGGCATGTCCTGGCAATGCCTCGGAGGCGCTCCTGCGCTGCATCGAAGAATGCTACGCCTGTTCCCTGACCTGCAACGTCTGCGCGGATGCCTGCCTAGCCGAGGAGATGGTCAAGGACCTGACGCAATGCATTCGCCTGAATCTGGACTGCACACACATCTGCGCTGCTACAGGCGCCACGGCCTCGCGCCGAACGGGCTCCAACGTCGACGTGCTTCGAGCGGCGATACAGGCCTGCACGGAAGCCTCACTTCAAATATCAGCCCGCCTCCGTGGCGCATTCAACAATGGCGGCAGAGTGGATGCGGTTTCGGCCGGCGCTTTTCGGGCGGTACAGCGAACTGTCCGCCGTCAAATTGACTCGGGCGAGGCTCTAACCAGACCGGCCGCGTTCGGGAAATCCAAATGCCTGCTCGAACGGCAGATATGGGGCGCGTTTCTGCCGGTCATCAGTTGACCCGCATCGCTTCCGGGGACCCCACAGACTTGCGAAGTTGGGAGCGCAAGAAAACCAGCCGACGTTGACTTTCTAAAACAGAAGCGCTGATCCAAATTGTAGCGTGGGCCATCGCCCTATGCTAATCAGGAAGCAAGGCCGTACGCGCGGTCCCGGGGTGTGGAAACCTCAATCCAGCGGTTGGTGCCTGCCGACAGGGCGCCACAATCCTTTGACCATGCGGTCGGGGAGCCTGTGACGTATGTCCAGGTGCCCCGGTGCTAAAGGTCACAGGAATCGACTGGATCGATTTTCCAACTCCCCGATCATGGGTTAGAGGATGTTTGCGGGGGCGTACCGCGGACCAACTCCTAGTGACGCGATGCCCCTCGATCCGATTTTTGGTACCGGAATTGCGCCGGCCGAAGCCAGTGTCCCACTGCTCGAGCACGATACGCTGGCCGCGATGCTGACCTATCGTTGCTATCTCCGCGTTGCTCAACGCCGTTTTGACCAACTGGACCGCCTTTCTCGGCTGGTGCCGGAAAGCTCCTCCCGGTTGGCACGAGCGCATGCTGCCTATGATTCGGCAGCGGCAAAACTGGAGAGACAAGAAACGCTGCTCGCCACGCTTGTCCAACAACTGGGCTACGTTCCGAGGATCGACCCCGACAATTTTCATTGAGATAAGCGGGCTAGATCAAGCCGTGGTCCGTGGCGGTGCCGATCGCTTGTTGAATGTTGTTGGCGCCAAGCTTGCGACGCGCCCCCTGCATGTGAAACCGCACGCTGGGCTCCTTAAGCCCCATCAGTTCGGCAATGTCCGCCGCGCAGAATCCGCGTTTGCACCATGCCAGAACCTTGGCTTCCTGCGGACTTAGTTTGAAGTCGGGGCCATCGAGTAGCGCCGCGCGGATCTTGGCAAAGGCGTGCAAGTAGATTGCGGCGTCACGCGTGACATCGAACTCTGTGATGTCTCGGCTGTCGGGCGCCAAGCTCGAAGAGGCAAGAGTCAACATTGCGGTGTGCCGGTAACCGGATGGGATGGGGATGCTGATCCCTGAGCGGATGCCAAAGTCTGCGGCGTCACCCATGAAGGACGATTGAACCTGGGACACGCGGATTGGCATCTGATCGACCGACCAAGCGAACGGTTTGCCCAGTTCCTTGGCCGTTCTGACCACCGGGTCAATGATCGACAGATCCTGACTCAGATAGTGGGCCACCCACTTATCGGGATAGTCCGAGATCCCACGAACATCGGTCCCATAGGCATCGAGATAGGCACACCACTCAAAACCCAGTTCACCCGATAATACCTGGAGCGCCGCCAAGAAATCTTCGCGCTTCTGTGCAACTTCGACCGCTTGGATGAAGTCGCCGAACCAGTTTGGGATGCCCATGCTTCACGGTGCTCCGTTTGCCGTAGGAGCAAAAACAAAATCTTTCCGCGGCGTCAAGGTATTGATGCGTCGTGTTTTTCGCATTGCGGGCATTATATTCTGACATGTTAGTTCAACTTTCCGAATGCCTTCGGGAACACCAAATCCTGGTCCACCAGCACATTGAAGATGTACCCGGGTCGGATCTCCAGGGTCGGCTGGACCTCCATATTCTGTCCAATCGTGCGGTCGGCGACCTCGCTGAAGGTTTCCGCAAATGATCGCCGTGCGGCGTCGGTGGCGCTGTTATCGGCCGAGCCCTGGTCATCGGGTAGAGCCATGTCGATGCCTGTCCCAATCGCCGCAATGAGGATCGCGGATCCGAATACCTCGAAGTAGTGGTTATCGACCTGATCGGAAAAGCCGCCAAAACCTTGCGCATCTGTACCGGCCATGCCACCGATCTGTAGGGTCGCGCCGTCCGGAAAGACAATGTCTGTCCAAATGACGAGGGCCCGTCGCTGCCCAAAAGTGACCTTCGAGTCATAGCGGCCAAAGAGCCTCGTACCCTGCGGAATGAGAAGGTGGTGGCCCGTCGCACTGTCGAACACGTGCTGGCTCACCTGGGCGATGATGCGCCCGGGGAGGTCGGAATTTATGCCCGTGATCAACGTTGCCGGAATGACTGAGCCGCGCTTGAGCTCGAAAGGCGATATTGGTGCCATCACCTGGTTGGGCAGGTAGCCGAGATCCTTCAGATCCTGATTGAAGAAGGCATCCTTGGCGTCCTGACCGTTGGGATCGGCATTCTGCGCCTCACCTCTGCCAGCCATTGCGGCAGCGTAGAGACTGGCAAGATCAGGCCTGCCTGTCCCGGTCTGGATTGCACCAGCGTCCGGCGGCGCGTCGTTCAACGCACCAAGGTTTATGGCCGTTGGCGAGTCGAAGGCGGCTTGATTGGCCTGAACGCTGGCCATGCGTTGACGATGCAGTTCACGCAGCAACTGCTCTTCCTGCTCCCGTTGCAACTCTGCCTTCCAGTCCTCTTCAGGTCCAACGACCGGGCCACTCGGCGTCGTAAGAGGATCCCTTGCCGGCGTGGGTTGAAAGGGGTTGGCGACCGGGGCAGGAGCCGCGGGTGCAGGCTGTATCCGTATCGGTTCAGATCGCGGCGCTTCGATGATGCCGTCGGGCACACCCTCTTTTAATCTGTCGCCAAAGCCGCCTGCCGGCAGGCCGTTGGCGTCATCCAAGTTGGTGCTAGCGGGTCCAAAAACTCCGCGTGTCGAAATGCCATAGACGATGACGACGAGGAAAATGACCGCCAAGGCAATAGCCAAGTAGACCGGCAAGCGGTTGATGCGCCGGATTTTCGGCGCGTCATCGCTCAATCGAGGCCCTGGAGAAATATCGAGTGAAGCCACAAGTGCCTCCTATGCGCGCTGCAGGACCGAGAGAGGACTTGTTGGCATGGCTCCCGTTTCGGTCAGGGCATAGGCGCGCCCAAGATCGACGGTGGCGGTAGAGAGCCGTGCCAGGACGCTGCCTTCGAAGCTGTCGATTATGAAAGCAACCGGGATTGCCGAGGTATCGTCCACCTTTTGATCGATGGCGACGGCATAGCCCCACGCTCGAAGAGACTTTTCCAAAGCGACCGCAAAGGCCGAGTCGTCCGGCTTCAGAACGACCGTGCCGGTCCCTGGTCCGACCACTTCTGCCAAATTACCCACCAGATCCTCAGCTATGACGCCGGCGGCTTCGGGCGAAACCTCCGCATTGTCGATGCTCGCAATCTGGGAAGAGGATCCACCAATACCAAAGGTTTGGCAGCCGGCCAGCGGCAGAGTTGCAGCTAAGAAGCCGAGCACCCGAAGTGCTGAACCGATCCGGATGTTCATTCTAGCCACCCCGCCTGATGGTGATTTTCTGTTGTTCGCGGCCAACGCCCGAGACCAGCACCGCGTGGTCGACCAGATAGTCGACAACCATCATGTTGTTCTGCAGCCGGTAGTTGACGATGCGATTTTCACCACCGGAAATGACAAACAAGACCGGCGCATCGCCGCCCGCTAGAGCCGAAGGGAACTGGATGTAGGTTTTGAGGCCATCGGTGTAGATGCGGGTGGGCTTCCAGCGCGCAGCCCCCTCAATGCTGAAACCGAAGTCCAGGTTCTCGGCCGGCACCCCTGCCCCGTCGATGACGCCGGCTTCCATCCGGGCGTTGATTTCGCCAAGCTTGGCGGCGACGTCGTCGGGATACTCAAAGCCGATCCGGGCCATGTATTCCGTGGCATGGGAGCGCAATTGCACGTGGTAGGTTCGACGCGAGGTGGTCACCACCATTGACGTTTCAATGCCGGCTTCAGATGGTTTGACGATGAGGTGGACCGCTTGAGCGCCGGCAGCCCCCGAGGTCGCGGGATCCACCTTCCAGCGGACGCTATCGCCGACAAGCACGTCACGGACGACTTCACCAGCCTGCAGTTCAATGTCGCAGACCTGCAAGGGCGAGCAAACGACCGACGGTTGGACTTCGCCGAAAAGGAAGACCACCTTGCCGTCGGGCCCGCGCGTTACCACCCCCTGCCCTTCCTGCCACTCGCCGGAAAGATAGGTGCCTTTCGCCTCGTTGGCGCTCATCTCTTGCGCGGAGACACTGCCGAGGCTGCACAGGGTGGCGGCCAGCACCAACGTGGCGCGCACTGATCGGCTCGAAATAGAATATCGACATTTCGTCATAGCTGGGCTGTCCAATCGAAGTCGCGGACGTAGAGCCCGATGGGATTGAGGCGGATCGTGGCTTCGTCGAGGGGCGGGGAAAGCGTTACCGTGGCGATGCCCCGGAAGCGGCGGGTTGCCAGTTCCTTGCCTTGCCGATCGCGTTCGAATTCGGTCCAGTCGATCTGATAGGACTGGTTTGAAAGCGCGACCACATTGTTGATCTCGATCGAGACGGTGGCCGTTCTGGCCTTTTCAAACGGGTTCGCGCCCCGAAACCAGGCGTTGACCTTCTCAGTGGAAGGGTCGGTCGTCCGCAGCAGGGCATAGGTGCGGTCGATGTATTGCTTCTGCACCACTGCGTCGGGCGTGATTGACTTGAAGCTGGTCACGAAACCACCCAGCATAGCGCGAACAACCCGGGGATCGGCGTAGTCGATCTGCGCAGGAAATCCTGCGGAAGCTGGCGTTCCCAGGCGGTCAACCTCGACGATGTAGGGCACCAGTTTGACCTGCGTGCTTTGGTAGAGCGCGTAGCTCGTTCCGATCAGCGCCATGGTCAGTGAAACCATCGCCACCACGCGCCAGGTGTTCGCTGCTTTGACGAAACCGCCATAGCGCTCGTTCCACTCAAGGCGGGCGGCCAGATACGGGTTGTCTGGTGGTATTTGTTTGGTCATGAGAATTTCCCGATGCTCCCGGCTGCTTTACGGCTTGCCGGATTTTGGGCCGGAAGAAGCGGGTTTAGGCCCACGCGCGTCGCTGGCGGCCAACTTGGCATTGGCCAGTCCCATGGTTGTGGTGCCGAAACTGCCCGGTCCCCCAATCGCCTGGTCCTTGATGGCCGAGGCGGTAGCGGCCAGCCCTCGAACGGCGGTGGATGCCGTGGCGGCCGTTCCCGCTGCGGTAGCCCCAGTGAACCCGCCTTTCTCAAATGCGCCAGCGGCCGCTCTCCCGCCGGCGCCGATGGCCGTCGCCCCCATTGCGGCGACGCCAGCGCCAAACTGGTACCCGTTCATCGTGGGTCTGGCCGCTTCCATTCCGCTGGTGACGGAGACCCCCTGAATGACGCCAGAAATCATGGGCGGCAGCAGCATCGAAACGTAGGCGATGACGATGGCGAGCCCCGCGATCGACGCAGGACCAATGAAGCTCTGGTCAATGTCAGGAGCGGCCGCCACATCGATCAAAGTACGGGCGCCAATGGCTGCGACCATCACCAGCACCATGATCTTCATGCCGACAGAGAAGGCGTAGATCAGGTATTTGATGGCAAAATCTTTGGTGTACGAAGAGCCCCCGAAGCCAAGCAGGATCATGCCGGCGAGTAAGCCGACATACATTTCGAGGATGACGGCGAGCAGGATAGCGGCGACCAGGCCAAAGGCTGCGATCACCGCCAAAGCGCAAACGCCGACGATGACGTTCTTGCCGAAGTCGCCTGGATTCCACCATGCCAATTGTTGCGTCATGCGGTTCGCGACGTCGATTCCTGCATCGAAGACGGCGGCGGGCGAAACGTCACCAGAGCCAGAGCCAATCTGAAACAGGCTGCTGACAACGGCTTTCGCCAGGTCCGGGCCGTTCGTCAGGACAAACAGAAAGAAGCCGATGAACAGGATGCGGCGCACCAGCTCGGAAAAGAAGCTTTCGAGTGTGCTGCCTTGTATTGCCAGCCAAACGGCCGCAATGCCGACCTCGATAGCGGCCAAGATCCAGAACAGGCTGGTGGCGTGCTGCATGAGCACCGTTTCCCAGTTTCGAGCCTGGGTAGTGATGGACTGCTGAACGGTTTCGACGACGTTGTCTGTCTGACCAAAGGCCTGCGTCGCAAAAAGGAAAATACTCAAGACCGCCAGGGCTCGGAGCGGGGCAGAATTCATCCTCACCACTCCGGTCTAAAGGGGGTTTCATTGCCGACCACGGTGTCCGAGCCGCGGGTGAAGGGATTTTCCTCATCGGCGGCAGGCGTAATGAGGGTGTCGGTCATCGGCTGGGCCGCCGAAGTCCAAAGCGCAATTCCAACAATGGTTAGAGACAGAGCGGCACACACAAACACGCCCACAATGATTGATGCCTTCATCTCACCACTCCGGAGCGAAAGGTGTTTCGTTTCCGACCCTGACGCCGCTATCCCCACCAAAAAAGAGCTCGTTCTCGGCCTGCGCATTGTCGCGCAGCGTTTGCTCGGACTGGTACCAGGTGCCCATCATGGTCATCTGCTGAGAAACAAGGCCGCGCAGCTTCTGCATCTGGGCGACCTGTTGCGCGGCAATCTGGTGACCGACCTGCAGCGCCTGCATCTGGCCCACGGAGGTCCCCGACATTGACCGCAATTGCTCCATCGTCCCCTCCTCGGAAGAGAACTGTTCGGCGGTCAGGTTGGCGGCTCTTAGCGTCCCTGCGATCGTGTCGCGATTGGTCTCGGACCAGCTCTGATATGCTGATGAGAAATCCGCGCCATTGAGCGGGTCTTCCAGAAAGTCGCTGTAGCTCTGGAAACGCTGTTTGAGGACATCATCGACGTTGCCCATTGAGAAGGCGATGCCCTCCCCCTGCCCTACGATCGATTGGAGTTGCGCAAGGTCGTCTTCAACCTGACCCCAAACCTGGTCGGGCAGCTTGAGCGTGTTCTGCAGCATGTTTTCGTAAATCCGCAGCTGGTTTTGAATCTGCTCGACCTGGTGCGCGATCTGGGTCACCTGATTGTCGATCTGGATACCGGACTGCCCCGCAAGGCCAACGAGCTCAGCATTGTTGAGAATTTGGGTGAATTCCGTGGCGCCGACGAGCTGTCCCGCGGCTTGAGCCGGCATTGCGCTGGCAATGCTGATGCAAAGACCGAAGGCGAGGCTAACTGGACGGTTGATGCGCATTCTAGATCCCTCGTTCTGAAAGCCAGCGAGTTGGCCACTCATCTCCAAACTGGTGATGTAAAGCGGTGATACGCCCAAGATCGTCCTTGCCGCTTGCGCCCACGAAACTCAGCGTCACCGGCCCGAGCGCCATATCGAATAAGCGCCGGCCGTCGGGCGAGACCACGTAGTATTCCCGCTTGGGCATAGCGCCGGCGACGATCTCGATCTGCCGATCGTTGAAGCCGATGCGTTCATAGAATTCGCGGGTGCCCGGCTCGCGGGCTGCCCCGTTGGGCAGGCAGATCTTGGTGGGACAAGACTCTTTGAGCACGTCGATAATGCCGGATCGTTCAGCGTCTGAAATCGACTGCGTGGCCAGCACCACGGCGCAGTTGGCTTTGCGCAGGACCTTCAGCCATTCACGGATTTTATCGCGGAACACCGGGTGCCCCAGCATCAACCAGGCCTCATCGAGGATGATAAGGCTCGGCGCACCCATGAGGCGCTTTTCGATCCGCCTGAACAGGTAGAGCAGAACGGGTACGAGGTTACGCTCTCCCATGTTCATGAGCGCCTCAATTTCAAATGTCTGGAAGCTCGAGAGCGTCAAGCCGTCCTGCTCCGCGTCGAGCAAATGGCCCATCGGGCCGTCGACCGTATAGTGCAGCAATGCATCTTTGATCTCGCGCAGCTGTACCCCGGAGACGAAGTCGGACAGTGAGCGGCGCTCCGTCTGGGCCATGAGGCCAAGTTGGCGAGAAATCGCGTTGCGATGATCAGGCGTAATCTTGACACCCTGCAGAGCAATCAGCGTTTCAAGCCATTCGGCTGCCCAGGCGCGATCGCCAGCATCGTCGAGCGCCGACAGGGGGCAGAATGTCAGCCCCTCCCCTGCCCCGACGTCATAGTGATCCCCACCTACGGCGAGGGTCAGCGGTAGCATCGAGCGCCCTTTGTCGAAGGCGAAGAGCTGGGCGGCCTGATACCGGCGAAACTGGGCAGCGATCAGCGCCAGCAAAGTAGACTTGCCGGAACCAGTCGGGCCGAAGATCAGGGTATGCCCAACGTCGCCGAAATGCAGGTTCAGCCGGAACGGCGTTGAACCACTGGCGACCTGCATCAAAGGAGGCGAACCCACCGGATAGAAGGGGCATGGACATACCGCGCTCCCCGCCCAAACCGTATTGAGCGGGATGAGGTCGGCTAGGCTTCTTGTATTGATCAAAGGCTCGCGGATGTTGGCGTACCAGTTGCCCGGCAAGCTGCCGAGAAATGCCTCAGTGGCATTGAGGGTCTCAATCCTTGCTGCGAAACCTTCCGATTGCACGAGGCGCCGGATTGCTTCGGCCTGCGTTCGCAGTTGCTGAGCGTCGTCGCTAAACAGGACGATGACGGGTGTGTAGTAGCCATAGGCCACCAGCTGCGAGTTGGCCTCGGCAATCGCATCCTCAGTTTCCGCCACCATAAGGGCGGCGTCCTGATCGATACTGTTGGACCGTGTTTGAAACAGCTGGTCCATGAACGGCCGGACCTTTTGCAGCCACTTCTTGCGGGTGCGTTCGAGTTTTTGCCGCGCGTCGACCGGATCGAGAAACATGAAGCGGCTCGACCAGCGGTAACTCAGAGGCATGGCGTCTAGGACGTTGAGAATTCCTGGCCAGCTCTCAGCTGGGAAGCCATCAATGGCGACGACTGCCAGATGGCGACTGTCGATCACCGGCGTCAGGCCGTGGTGAAACTCGGCCGACACCAGGAAATCGAGGTACATGGGGACGTCCGGCAAGCGTACAGGATGGCTCTCGCCAACGAGGCAAAACCGCACGAATTGCAGCAGCTCATCATATTGGGCGATCCGCGTGCCGCCGCGTTCTGAAGCCTCCTGCGTGACCATCCGACGTATGGAAACGACATTGGCCATATACTGCTCGAACTCGCGTATGGCCGTCTTGAAGGCGGCCAGCGCGGCATCGGCAAACCGTTCGGTTCGAGATTCGGCGTCCGAATAGATGTACCGGGTCAGACCAGACTTCCGGCGCTCAGGCTCGCGATAGGTCAGGATAATGGCGTGTTGGCTGTCGAAATGCCCGTCGGCAGTCTCAAACCGTGTGCGGCGTTCCTCGTCAATCATCGCGCTGATCGGATCGGGAAAATGTGACTGGTCCGCTTTGGCATAGGCCGTTGCTGGTATTCGCAATGCCTCGACCTGGATCATCCAGCCGGAGCCAAGCCGTGCCAGAATGGCATTGATCTGACGGGAGATTTCATTGCGCTCGATGTCGGTGGCGCTCTCGCTGTCGGGCCCCGCGAAATACCAGCCTGCCATCAGCGAGCCGTCCTTGAGCAGCAGGACGCCATTATCGACCAACCCCGCATAGGGCAGCAGGTCGGAGAAGCTCGGGCCGGTTTGCCGAAATTGCTTGAGAGAGACCATGGGGGTACCCCTAGTACCTGCGCCAGGGCGACGCGGTCGGTCGATACACTTGGCGGTAACGGATGTGCCGCAGGTAGACCTTGCGCATCAGAGGATCGGCCTTGCCCATCATCCGCAGCAGGCCAACGACGACAATCCAGATCGCGAAGCCGAAGACGGCGGAGATTGGTGTCAGGACCACGAAGATGAGGATGACGGCTGCCAATCCTGTTACGAGGACGAGCTCACGATCGGCACCGAAAAGCATGTTCGGTCGAGACAGAGCCCGGTGAAGCCGGACACGCTGAAGGCGACTACCGATCTCAGCCATTCAGGTGTCCTGAACAAAAGACGAACGAACGTCGGCTGTGTCGCCGATCGACGCGCCGCTTGAACCAAACAGGGCGACAATTTGGGTGGCGCCGAGCAGAATCCCGGCGACGAGCACCACATAGACAAGGCGTCGGGCAAAATCGTTCAGCTCGCCGCCGAAGATCAGCATGCCGCCGGCAATTGCCACGGCCGCCAGCGCGATCGCGGCAGCGACCGGACCGGTGATGGATTCCTGGATTTGTTGCAGCGGCCCTTCCCAGGGCAGGCCCCCTCCCCCGCTCGCTAAGGCCGGCTGCGCGCACAGGCACGCAAGAAGGACTGTGCCAGCTGCAAGCCGCAAAACTCTAGGCGACATTGAGCCGCTCCTTGTTCGATGAATGACTTTCGATTTGGTAGGCGCCGTTCCGAAATCCCTCGATATGCAGGATGTCGGAGACCCGCCGGCCATTCGGCGTGCGCTCGATCGCAACAATCAGGTCGACCGCCTCGCCGATGACCTCGCGCATCGGCATCTGGCTGACCTCGGCAACAAGCTGTTCCAGCCGCGTCAGCGCCGAACGCGCGCTATTGGCGTGAATGGTGGCGACACCACCGGGATGGCCAGTGTTCCAGGCCTTGAGCAGCGTAAGCGCCGCGCCGTCCCGGACCTCGCCCACAATGATGCGATCCGGGCGCAAACGCATGGTGGATTTCAGAAGCCGTGCCATGTCCGCGGCGTCGGAGGTGTGGAGCAGCACGGCGTTCTGGGCTGAGCACTGGATTTCCGCGGTGTCCTCCAGGATCACGACACGATGCTCAGGTACGGCATTCACCACCTCGGTGATGATCGCATTGGCGAGAGTGGTCTTCCCGCTGCCCGTGCCACCGGCGATGACGATGTTCATGCGCGCTTCCACGGCATTGCAGATAATTTCGGCTTGCTCTGCGGTCATGATTGCCTCGCGGACGTAGGCGGCGAGTGGGATCAGCATCGACGCCCGCTTGCGGATCGAGAACGATGGCTCGGCAACGATCGGCGGCAACAGACCTTCGAAGCGATGGCCGCCGATTGGCAGCTCACCTGAAATGATCGGGCGATCCTGGTCAGCTTCGGTCTGAAGCGCGTGGGCGACGATGCCGATAATAGTTTCTGCCGACTGCGCGTCGAGATCGCCCGCCAGGGTAATCCCCTGCCCTATCCGCTCGATAAACAGCTTGCCGTCGGGATTGAGCATGATCTCGACCACCCCTGGCTCATCCAGAGCGGTCCGAATGATCGGTCCAAGCGCATCCTGAAGCTTTCGCACAAGGCGATCCGCTGATGAGTGACTATGGCTCATGGGAAGACTAGGCCGCTTGAGTGAGCTTGGTGAAGGTGGGTTTGTATTGGCGCGGTCGGACCCGTTGAATGCTCCCAGTATCAACGTCGATGATGCCGGCTAAGGCCAAGGTGTTCCCAATGCGCGTAGGCTCGCCCAAGCGGCGCAGCGGCAGCCCGACCCGACGCAAAATACGCTCTAGCCGCACGTCAGTGACGGTAACGATCTCGGAATAGCCTCCAAGGTCTGCCCATTCGAGGATGCCGGCTATCAATATCATGGTGGCAAGGTGGATGCCGTCGGGGGTCAAGCGCGCTGTTGAAGTATCGACGCAGAACCGCGACGTTTCCAACATTCGCGAGTGCGGGGCAAAGGCGCCGTTGGAGGCCAGAAAACTAAAGGTTTCCGACAGCATCGTCGGACCTATCGCCGGCAAGACCCGAGTATGGCCAACTACCACACCGCGATCGACAACTAGGATGCTGGTTGGGTTCAGCTCATCGAACTGATCGAATTCCTGTCCATCGGTGACGGTGACATCCCACCCCATGCGTTCCTTGAAAACACGAGCCCTAAGACGGTGCATCTGATCGACCAGCAAAGGGTCACGGGAGAAGTCTTGTGGACCAATAGCGATGACTTCCATCGTCCTGCCTTGCGTTGATTGCCTGTTCGCAAAGCACCACAGCGCATGGCCTGCCGCACCCTATCAAATCCGATAGGAGGCGTGGTTGTCGGCCAGCGCATATGTTCATGAGGTCGCAGTTGCTGATGATCTGAGTCGGAGCTCCGACAGCCATATGAGTTGGAGTGTCTACCTTCACAGCCCACGGCTGGACGGCGCGTCCATACATTTTGGATAAAGCGGTGCAGATCAAGGTCATGGATCAAGCACGGCTAAGGGTCAGAAATATAACAACAAATGAGCTTGTGGAGGCCTATGCGCGCTATGGGACATAATAAGTCGTTAACCATTAACTCCTTGCACGCGCACGCAAGTTCGGTATCGTCACGGTAAATCGGCGTGTATGGTCGAACTTCCGTGACGAGAGAAATTCCCGTGAACACTAGCGCAGCTCTAGAGCCCCAGCAGAATGCCGACGCTGATGAGACCATCGGGGCGCATGCTGAACTTCTTAGCGCCCAGCTGCAAGCGCTGAGCCAGGCGATGTTTCCGCCGACGTCACAGAAGACCTTGCGTCGGTTTACCTCCGGTGAGGCCGCTCGATTGATGAAGGTCTCCGATTCCACACTTCGCAAGATGACACTCGCCGGCGACGGACCCCAGCCGGAGACCACAAGCAACGGACGCCGTCTTTATACGCTTGGTCAAATCAACGAGATACGCACCCTGTTGTCGGGTGGCACTCGGGGGCGCGAGGCGACTGACTTCGTTCCGCATCGGCGCGAGAACGAGCACCTTCAGGTCATCGCCGTCACAAACTTCAAGGGTGGTTCGGGCAAGACCACAACCTCAGCGCACTTGGCTCAGTATCTTGCTCTTCAAGGCTACCGGGTCCTTGCCATTGACCTCGATCCCCAGGCCAGTCTTTCGGCGTTGCTCGGTGTGCTGCCCGAAACCGATGTCGGAACCAACGAAACTCTCTATGCAGCGATCCGCTATGATGAGGGCCGCAAGAGTCTCAAGGACGTCGTCAGGAAGACCTACTTCGATGGCCTGGACTTGGTGCCCGGCAATCTCGAGCTAATGGAATTCGAACACACAACGCCCCGGGCCTTAGTTGATCGTAGCAAATCCGGAGAAGGCATCTTCTTCGCGCGCATCGCTAGCGCACTGGACGAAGTAGCCGACGATTATGATGTCGTTGTGCTCGACTGCCCCCCGCAGCTTGGATTTCTGACGCTTAGCGGCTTGTGTGCAGCCACATCCATGGTGGTGACGGTCCATCCGCAAATGCTGGACGTGGCGTCGATGAGCCAGTTTCTTCTGATGACCCGCGATCTGTTGGGCGTTGTCCGCGATGCGGGAGGTCGGCTTCAGTATGACTTTATCCGTTATCTCCTCACCCGCTACGAGCCGCAAGACGGCCCGCAGACCAAAGTCGCCGCCCTCCTCCGCAATCTCTTTGGCGACCACGTGCTGACCAACCCAATGGTCAAGTCCGCCGCGGTTTCCGATGCCGGGCTAACCAAGCAGACCCTTTACGAAATCGGGCGGGAGAACCTCACCAGGTCCACTTATGACCGTGCCATGGAAGCGCTTGATGCGGTCAACGGTGAGATCGAGCAGCTTATGAAATCCGCATGGGGCCGCACATGATGGCCCCCCTTTCCCCCCGCCAAGTGAAAAGTTGGGAGCTCCCAACTTTTGCGCTGAGGTCATCTCAAATACCAAAGTTGGGAGCTCCCAACTTTCTTAGTTCTATGGAGGTTAAGCATGAGCCGTAAGGACGCGCTCAACTCCCTCTTCCTTGCGAAAACAGCGCCGGCACCCGCCGGCGCATCGCCAGCAAAGAATCCGGATCGGGTCCGTAGCGGTGCCATTGGCGCCATGGGCACCTCCCTCCAGGAATTGACGCAAGGCGCGCGGGCGGCGGCCAAACTGCAGGAACAGCTCCTTACTGGGGACCATGTCGTCTCGCTTGATCCCGCGCTGATCGATCCCTCTCCAATAGCTGACAGGCTGTCGGCTGACTTGGATCCCGGCTTTGATGAACTTGTGTCGAGCATCGAACGCCATGGTCAACAGGTGCCCATTCTGGTGAGGCCTAGCCCGGCAACCGAAGGCCGCTTCCAGATTGCCTATGGTCGACGTCGCTTGCGTGCGCTTGTGCGTCTCAACCGACCTGTTAAAGCGATCGTACGTGACCTTTCAGACGATGAAGTGGTTGTTGCCCAGGGCCGCGAGAATCTGGATCGCGCCGATCTGTCATTCATCGAAAAGGCGCTGTTTGCCAAGCGCCTCGAGGATGCCGGCTACGAACGCTCGGTGATCATGTCAGCACTATCGACCGACAAGTCCGATCTGAGCCGGTACATTTCCATCGCCAGGCGCATTCCCGAGGAATTGGCACGGCAGATCGGACCGGCGGCGAAAGTTGGTCGTGCTCGATGGCATGCTCTGACAGAGGCCATCGACAAATCAAAAGCGACGACAAAGGTTGAAGAAGTCGTTGCGTCTGACAGCTTTCGCGCTGCCGATAGCGACGCGCGTTTCAATATGGTGTTCACGGCAACTACGCTGAGCCCTGAGCGCTCCACGAAGGGTGGAGCGTGGACCACTCCAGAGGGCCGGCGAGCGGCCCTGATAGAGCGGCGTGGCTCCCACACTGCGATCACCTTCGACGAAAAGCGCGTTCCCGCGTTCGCCGCTTTTGTGGCGGCGCGCCTGGACGCGCTCTATTCCGAATTTGCCAAAGACGAAGGAGACCAAGGACGGAAATAGGTGGGGTAGGGATGTTCCCTATGCCGACAACAGTCGCAAAAGAAAAAGGCCCCCGAAAGCGAATTCCGGAAGCCCTTCTCGACGTGTGGTAACGCGAGAATCGCACTTCCCCGAATCGCAGTCAAGACCCTCCTAGGGTCGCACCGCTTCAGCGGCCGAATTTCTTTTGCCTTACGCAAGGTGAAAGACAATGCAGACGCATACCGCGACGACGCCTTTTGGGCGGCGGCCGATGTCGCTTGGCATGATTGCAAGCCAAGTCACGGCCCAGAACGCGCCCGAGGGCGCCACAGTGCACAAGTGGCATGTGTTTAGGGACATTAAGGAAGCTCGGCTGGCCCTAGGGGCCACCGATCGGGCGCTGGCGATCCTCGATGCCCTTCTGTCCTTCCACCCTGAAACCGCATTCTACAGTGACGGCGCCCTGATTGTTTGGCCGTCCAATGAACAACTCATCGGCCGGGCCAATGGTATGTCGCCGGCGACACTGCGCCGGCACCTGGCCAACCTGGTCGACTGTGGCCTGATCGTTCGTCGCGATAGCCCCAATGGCAAGCGCTACGCTCGGAAAGGGCAGGGGGGCGAAGTCGAGCAGGCCTACGGGTTCGACCTGTCACCGATCGTTGCGCGAGCTGGTGAGTTCAAGGAACTTGCCGAGGCGATGCGCGCGGAGAAGAAGGCGTACAAGGTCGTCAAGGAACGGCTAACTATATGTCGCCGCGACATCGTGAAGATGATCGAAGCGGGCATCGAGGAAGGCGTTCCCGGCAACTGGGGGAGCGTGCATATCGAGTACCAGGCCATTATCGGCCGGCTCCCGAGGACTGCCCCACGCCAGGTACTCGAGGCCGTGGCGGCCGAACTCGACGATCTTTGGACCCAGATCCGTGACGTGTTGGAATCCTTCGTAAAATCACAGAATCTGAACGCCAATGAGTCTCATACTGAGCGCCACATACAGAATTCAAATACCGAATCTAAAAATGAATCTGAACGCGGCTTAGGAATAAAAAAAGAAGAGAGCGGCAGCGGCGGCGAAACTGACAACCTGCGGAGCTTGCCCAAGCGCGAACTGCCGCTGGGTATCGTGCTTGATGCCTGCCCGAACCTGCTTTGGCTGGTGAAGGGCGGCGGCGACATCCGCAATTGGCGCGACTTCCTCGCCACCACCGATCTGGCCCGCCCTGTTTTGGGGATTAGCCCAAGCGCCTGGGAAGATGCCAAGGTCGCCATGGGCGAACAGCAGGCGGCAATTACCCTCGCCGCCATCTATCAGAAAACGGACCAGATCAAATCGCCGGGCGGATACCTGCGAAATCTGACCGAACGCGCCAAGGAAGGGAAATTCACGACCTGGCCGATGATTATGGCGCTGCTTAGGGCTAAACTTGACGCGGCGAAGTCCGCGGGGGCCGGAGTTGAGGCCGCTGAAGGCGAGCTTAGTGCTGCGCAACGGCTCGATCGGACTGAGAAGCGACTTGAAATCAGCGACGCGCTGCGCATGTCCATGGCCAAACAGGATCGGGAAACATGACCGTCAACCCTGAATTGACCAGACTATCGGAGCAGCTCGGGTTAAGACCGTCGGAGCTCGCAAAGCTCGCTGGACTTGTTCCGAGCTCACTGAGGTCAAAGTGCAAAGCTCGGGAGCTTGACGCAACGTTGACACCGATCGCTCGTATTCTCGCCACTGCCACGGAGATGGCGGGTGACGAAAGTCGAGCGGCGATCTGGTTCAAGCATCAGCCGATCGCCGGATGGAGTGGCAAAACCGCCTATGATCTGGTCGGTGAAGGCAAGAGCGACGATGTTTTGGCCTATTTGGAGGCTGTTCGCGCCGGCGTTCATGCTTGAGGCGGTCAGCGAGAATTTCGGCTTGCTGCGTGTCAGGCGCAGACAAGCCTAAACAGGGGCAGAGCGCCGGGCTCAGGATTACCAGCCGGGTGAGCCGAAGCAGGTCAAACGCTAGCAAAATGGCAGAAGCCAGCTTGCTAGCAGCAGACGTATGGCTTATCTTGTGGTCAAGATAGCGCAGGAGACCATCATCGCCGCAGCTCAACCGCAACTTTCAGTCCGCAGCGCCAAGGCGCGCGATCTTGCGCGCCGGCTGGCACGACGCGAGAACCGCTCAATTGCTGATATTGTCGAGCGCGCGCTTGAGTCTTATGAGGTGCGGGAAGCTGGTCGAGAGCCGGCCGCCGCGTTCTACTCCCGCCTGGCCGTCCAGGTAGGGACGGATTTGGACCTTGAATCCGTGATCCGAGAAGGTCGCCGGCCCCATATCGGGGTCGATTTGTGATCTTTCTCGATACCAACGTCATTTCTGAGACCCTGAAAAAGGTCCCCGACGAGGCCGTCATCGCTTGGTTAGTGCGTTATGACGCTGAACTCGCCCTACCGACGGTAACTATCGCTGAAATAGCCTTTGGGATTGACAAGATCCGACCCGATGAGCGCGCGTCGCGGCTTGCCGAGGGGCTGATGAACTGGCGTAGGCGCTTTGCCGACAGGATTTTCGGGCTCACAGAGGAGGCGGCGCTTGCCTATGGCGAAATCATGGGCGGCGCGGTGCGGCAGGGCAGGCCGATGTCGGCGCCAGATGGCATGATCGCGGCAATTGCCAAGGTGAATGGTGGTCGGCTCGCCACACGAAACCTTGCCGATTTCGAAACGACGGGGCTCAACCTGGTCTCGCCCTGGGCGTTCTGAACGCCGCACCTACCAGGTGCTGACTCAGCCAGACTGCCTTGGTCAGCACTTTCAGTGCGCTCGATGCCGGCCAGAGTAGTTGCCGCTGGTGGCAATATTGGGCGTTCGGACGGTCGATCCGTTCAGCGCACTGCGGACCTGGTTTAGGGCAGGGGACTGCACAACTGCGGCGATAGCCGTGATGGCGCTACGCAGTCAACGGATCGTTGATGCCGATTTGTGCGAGGGAGCATCCCCGATGAACCTGCAAATTCGTGATCCGCGCGCCCATTTCGGCCCCTGGACGCCTACGCTCTCGAGAGCGCATCATCCAGAAGGTCATTGACAATCTCAAGACTGTTTGGCGCTACGTCCAGGTATTCTGGCATAATCATCAACTGTCCGATCGTTGATGCGACAAACGCCGGATTAAGTTGCTGGAGACGCGCCCGCGTGGCCGCGACATGATCAGGATATTTTCTTAGCGCGTGGACCACTTCAGCCCGATGGGTCCGTGCGGCAGCTGCAATGTCGAAGATATCGCGAGCTTGGGCCTGGCCTCCACGGTGGTAGACCTTCTTGGCAATGATCTCCGAAATCGTCTCAAGCCTCACCGGGCGGTTCTCGACGCCACGGATTTGGAAGGGTTCGTCGGTCAAGGCGCCCGCAAGAATGAAGTCGATCTCTCCCAAATCGCCAAAGGCGAACTTCTGAAACCTGGCACCATCACCCCCGTACTCAGCCAGGTTGGCCGGCACCGTCAGGCTACCTTTCGACGGGTCGAGAAATCCCAGCAACTGCGCATCGTCGAGAAAGATATCGACGTCATGGCTTTCGCGGTGACCGATCTGGATCATCATGGCGGTCCCGCCCCCGAATGACCACGTAAAGTCATAGCCTCCGGTCAGATACCGGACCTGATCAAGCAGTCCGATGGCAATACCAAAAAGCTGGCGCCACTCGGACGGCCGACGGTCAGAGCCGATATCGGTCATGCGGCGAGTTTATAGGTCTCACCTGTCCACTTGGAAAAGGTTGACGCAAATTTGGCGAGGTCGTCGCTGGAAATGTTGTATGCCGCTGCAAACTCAAGCTGCCAGTCGACCGGCACTTCGCCCAGAAACGACGAGACCTGCCCGGAAAACGTCTTGGCCAAGTCGAGGTCGGAAAGACAATGGGCAAGCCCGGCGCCATCCAGCTGTTTGCTGTAGGGTGCGTTTACGGTAGTCAGCACGGAAATCAGATGCTTGCTCATAATGGCGTCAGCTTAGTCAGTTTGGGGCTTTGCGGCAAGTTGCGCTCATTGGTGGGCCGGCAGGGGAGGGGGGCGCTATAGCCCTGCAGCTTTCGTCAGGTTGACACGAAACCGATCGCGACGACGCTGATAGCGCCGGGTCATCTCGGCCGAGGCGTGTCCGAGCTGCTTCTGCACATAGCGCTCATCGACCTCAGCTGACGAGGCGAGGCCGGCGCGCAGCGAGTGTCCAGAGAATTTTCCCTGGCGCTCGCCTTCCGAGAGATCGCCGCGGACACCTGCAGCAACGGCCGTGCGCTTGACCAGGCGCGCGACCTCCTGGTCACGGAGCCGTTCAGGTCCCACCTTCTTGCCCCCGCCCGTCACACGCCGGAAGAGGGGACCGTGAGCAATTCGCCCCAGTTTGAGCCAGGTTTCTAGCGCCGCTACTGGACAGGTGCTATCCGACGATCCCCGTCCAATCTCGACCTCACGCCAGCCGTTTTTGCCGCGCAGGGTCAAAACCATCCCGCGCTCTAAGATCTCGATCCAACCGCGCCCGTCCTCGGTTTGCTCATCAGCGATATCGAGCCCCACCACTTCCGAGCGCCGGAGGCCCCCGGCAAAGCCCAACAGCAGGATCGCACGATCGCGCAGTCCGCGCAGGCTGCCGCGATCGAGGGTTTCGAGCATAGCGATGAGATCCTCCGGCAGCACGGCTTCCTTCTGAACCGGTGGGCGGCCATGGGTGTTGCGGATGCCGTCGAGGACAGTGGCAATATGGCGGTCGCCGCGGTCGAGCCGCTCGCCAAGCTGGCGATAGTGCCAGGAGAGCGCGGATAAGCGCCGCTCGATGCTGGAGACAGCGGCCGGCTTCCGATTGCTCGTTGCGGCACCGGAGGCACAGGCTGTGATGTAGAGGCCGACAATCTGCGGGTCAGGCGGTTGCTGATCGAGACCCTGGCGCCGGCACCAGGCGCCGAAATGCTTCCAGTCGGAATCGTAAGCGCGGCGCGTGTTTGGCGAACTGGCTGCTTCGACATACTCTCGGGCGCGATCCGCGAGCGCTTCCAGATGTGCGGGCAGGGCAGACGCGCTTTGCGGGGCAGGGGAGAGCACCTCGGCCGAGGGATCGTCGTTTTCGGCCGTTTCGACATCGCCGATTGTTGCTGGTGAAATTCCGACGGGTAGAGGCGTGCTCTGTGGTCGAGCAGAGCCGTGCTGGGGGTCGTTTTCGGTGCTCGCGTCGAGATTTCGGGCCATTCTCTCTATAATGAGCAAAACGAATGATAATGCAAGATTATCGGTCATCCTAAATTGCCGACAGGTGGGGCGTTTATGTGCATAATCGATGGCCATAAGCGCCGTGACGTGTTAGCCTGCCGGCATGAAATCGCGCGCTGATTTGCTGGTTATCGATCCTTCGCTGATGCCCAAAGTGCCCGTGTGGGCGCGGCAGCGTGGTCTGGTGTCGCACGATGCCGATGCGGCCTATCTGGCTGGTGCAGCTCTGAATTCCTTGGATAATCTGGTGCGTCAAGACCTGCCCTGGGCCGGCGCGTGGCGGCAGCGGCTGGCCCTGCAGAGCGCTGCCGCGGCGGTGAATTTGACCGGCCGGCGTGAGGATGAATCAGCCCTGCGCGATACCTATTTTCTACGGGGCCCCGGCGACGATCCTGGCCCCGCGGGGCACATCCTGATGGCCTGGCGCCGATTGGCCAGCCGTACCACCGGATGCGATGAGGAAAAGGTGCGCCCGGTCGCCGAACAGCATTTTGGCCTGCACTGGGATGACGGTCTCGCCGAGGTCGTCGCCAATGCGGAGGATATGGTGGTGTCGTCGCGGCCGGCGCCGGTGCTGGCGGCCGAAATTGCCGCCACCGTCTATCGGGCCCGACCCGATGCCGAATTATTGGGCTTCTGGCTTGCCGACATGCTCCTCGCCCAGAAGTTCAGATGGTCCGTTCCGGTGCCGCTGCTGATGGGACAGGCGGTCTCGCCGGTCTTCAAGTCCGGCGAAAACAGGAAGCGCATCCGGCCGGGAGCGGAGGGGTGGGGCAGGGCGGTGTTTTTGGCTTGCGCGGCGGCGGCGGCAGAAGCCTGCGATCTCGGCGCCGATTTGGCGCAGCGAGCCGCAAGACTGACGGAGGTGGCGCCAAAGCTCCGCGCCAAGGGTTCTGGTGACGTCATCAAACTTCTGTTGTCGGATGATGCGGTACCGGGCTCTTGGTCGAGCCCAAAGCTGTCGGCGCGCGGCGCCCGACGGCTGTTCGATCGGCTGGGCGAGCTCGGTGCGGTGCGTGAACTCAGCGGTCGGCCGACGTTCCGGCTTTACGGCTTGTGAGGCAGGGCAAATCAATGGCAAGGCGCAAACGCACGGATGCCGAACCGCCAATCTTCGATGCCGAGTTGGCCGATATGCCGGCCGACCTGCGCTGGTGCGAATGGATGAACCGCATCGAGGCGGTGCTGTTCGCGGCGCCAAAGCCGGTGGATCGCGAAGCCCTGGTGCGGGTGGTTGGACGCGACGCCAGCATTGACCTGCTGATCGACGACATCCGCGAAGCGCTGCGCGGCAAGCCCTATGACGTGGTCAGTATCGCTGGGGGCTGGGCATTCCGCACCAGAACTGCCTATGCCGATGCGATTGCTACCTCTGCTGCGGTGCCGGACAGGGCGGTTGATCTGACCCAGAACGAGGCCATGGTGCTGGTGTCGATCGCCTATCACCAGCCGGTGACGCGGGCAGGGGTGTCGGAAATCCTGGGACGCGAGGTGTCGCGCGACGTAATCGGGGCGCTGCGGGACAAGAACATGATCACCGCGGGACCGCGCAGCCCGACCGCGGGAGCGCCGTTCACCTATGTGACGACGAAGGGGTTTTTGGAGCATTTCGGGCTCGACACTTTGCGTGAGCTGCCCGGCCTGAATGAGCTAGAGGATTCCGGGTTGATCGGCTCAGCCGGAGTGAGCCGCGAGTACATGTCGGCTGCGCTGCGGGCGGCAGACGATGCAGCTTCGGACGGTCGCTAGATGGCCATAGCAGAGCGAAACGTCCTCTGTGCGTCGTCAAGGGCAGTAGCCCAGATTAGAGCCTGCTGTGCCCCGCCTGAATTTATGGTCAAGAAGGAAGAGTAATCGTCATTGGCCGTAATCCATCCGATCCGACGCCCCGTCGATCAAAGAACTTGCGCCGATGAAATAGTTGCCCCAAGTTTGAACAGTGGGGGAAAATGTGCAGAGTTAATGAGTTAGCCATACAAAGGCATGCGAACAGCGGCCCGACAGCTCGGGATTCGTCAGACCACCCATTCCATTGGCGAGGCGAGAGCTCGCTCGTCGAGCTGTCATCGTGACGCATGGTAACCAAGCTGATCTGGCTACTGTGGAATGGCCCTCAGTCGATCTGGCTAAGCCCGCAGAAGAAGGCGGCCCAAACGCCCGAGCTGGGTTTAATTATCAAGATGAAATTGCGGTCGGATTCTTCCTTGAGATGTTGGAGCTGCCATCTCTCCTGAAAATTCACTGTGAAACTCATGATGACATTGTGCTGGTTCGTCAGGGTGACACCCCGGCTGGCTGCATAGCTGAATTCGTCCAGGTTAAGGCAAGCGAGCAAGACAAGCTTTGGTCTGTCGCTGATCTGTGTCAGCGAAAAAAGAGCAAAGCGGGGACGTCGATTTTCGAAGGATCGCTGGGGCGAGACAAGCACAATGAGATCGCCCGATTTAGGCTAGTAACTCTGCGACCGGTCGTTACCGCCCTAGAACCGCTCACCTTGCCGTTGACGGCAGCCGCTCGGGACGTGACCTCTGAAGAAATGGTAGCGTTAAACTCTGAATTGACGTCACGATTTCCCGACTTCACCTCGCCCAAAGGGAACGTTTCACTGTATTGGCTGCGGAATTGTCTTTGGGATCAGCGGCACAGCGAAAAATCAGTCCAAGATGATAACTTGGTGCGACTGGTGCGGCATGCATTGAAAACCGGCGCTAACATCCTTTTCGAGCAGGCCGAAATTCTGCTGCAGGATCTCCGCTTGTGGGCCAAAACGGCCGGTGATGCCAAATGGGACAAAGACCCTGCCAAGAAAATCATTACACGAGACCAACTCCTGTCTTGGTGGGAAAGCCGTATACAGGACCTAATTGACGGCCTCTCTATGGCCGCCGGGGGAAAGCTCGCGGATAAGATGGACGACGCGCAGCTGCCGGACGAACTTGTGGGCCTGGCATTGGACCTTCGACGGAGCTACGCCGCGGAGTCGCGGGCGCCACGATACTTGGATCCGGGGGATGTGGAGAGGCTGCAGCGCCGTGTGCAGTCTGAAGTTATGTCCCTTCGTGCGCGCTATGTGGCGGGACAGATTGATGTCGAAGGATCAGCGTTTCATGCGCTTTGCCTTGATCGAATGGACGAAGTGAACAGTGAACGCAGTGCTGGTGAGGAAGATCGCTCTGCCTTCCTAAAAGGCTGCATGTACGACATCGCTGATCGATGCCTTCTCCGCTTCGCGAGACCGGGGCAATGAGGGCTCTTAACCGGGTCGGCATGCAACCGGCCAGCCTGCCCCTCTCGGCAGACGACATCGTAGAATTTCATGCCGCCAGGTTACTATTATTGCTCCATGTTTGTGGAATCTCAGGCCGCATCGATGGGCTCACTAAGATGGCCAAACTGGACTTCTTTTCGCGCTACCCGGATTTCTTCGAGACCGCAAGTCTAGTCGTAGCATCGGGAGTTGAAGAACAAGCAGACGCGGCCGGAAAGTTCAAAGCAACTGTAGAGTCTGCGATGGTCAGACATCACTATGGTCCATGGGACAAACGTTACTACCATGTTCTCGCACATCTCGAAGCGAAACGGCTTATCTCGGTCGCTAAGCACGACAATTCCTATCGCCTTGCGTTGACAGAACTAGGGAGATCTCGGGCAAAAGATCTCTCAAACCGAACATCATTCGGACCCTTGGTGGAAAGAATGCGAGATATAAAGAAAGTTTTTGGCAGCAAGAACGGTACATATTTGAAAAACCTAATTTATCGGATCTTCGACGAGGAAGTTGGACGTCGGCCCATGGGGGAACTTATCGGATGACCACGTCGAAGTTTCTATCACTTGCTAGTTTGGAGCGACGTTTATCGACCGGTAACATGGAAAGCCTGGACTTCAAGACGGGCGTGAATTTGCTCGTTGGCGCACCGAACACCGGAAAGACGAAGTGGTTGCAGACACTCGATTTTTTGTTGGGGGATACTGGTGACAATCCCTTTGACGCGGAGGAAACTGGGCTCGCAGCCAAATACGATGCCGCCGCCGCCCATGTTCTGATCGCTGGTAAGTCCTTCTTTATCGAGCGTCGCTGGCGAGAATCCGGCGCCAAGACTAAGGTTTTCGTTGATGGAGCGGGGATGCCGCTCAAGGAGTTTCAACATTGGCTTTTGGCGCAACTCGGTATCCCTAGCCTGAACTTCCCCAAGGGCAATCCCATGTCGGGGCAGACATGGCCCGAGCTGAGTTTTCGCATGTTGCTACGCCACATTTACCGCCAGCAAAGATTCTGGAGTGGCATCGCTGATCAGCAGCCAGACGGTGAACAGCACGCGAGCCTTCTGCAGTTCTTAGGTCTCGCAGAGCAGATCTACACTGATGATTATGGGCGGCTGATCACGCTCAAAATGGAGGTAGAGCGACTGAAGTCTCGACGCGAGCAGTATAGCAGTACTTTAGAGGATCTGGCCCGAGACATTCTCTCCGAACCCGGGATGAGCGTCAGCGTGAACGCCGGCACAATCCGTGCTGCACATGAGCGGCTTGGGCGCGATGTGGAGCAGCTCCGCGCCCAACGCACCAGCGTTTTAGAGGACGCTAGAGACACAGCTGTTTCTTCAGAACGTCTCGGACATGTCCAATACTTGGGCGAGAGGCGAGCCGATATACTCGCGAGATTGGAGCAAAATCGCCGGCAAGTTGTTGCCGTCACGGAGCGCTTGGCTGACTTGGATCGGTATCGCCATGATCTAGCGGACGAGTTAGACCGCATCGCGCGCGCTGAGGACGCGGGAGAGATTCTTGCTGACCTCCGTATCACCCACTGTCCCGCTTGTGATCAGGCTGTGGCTGGGGACAAGGGCGATGGTCATCACTGCTTTTTGTGTCATCAACACCTGCCTGCGGAACCGCTTATTGAAGAACTTGGAGCTGTCCGCCTTCGCTTTGAGCGAGAGCGTATCGCTGCCGAGTTGCAGGAAGCAGACGAACTTCTCCTGGTTCTCGGTAAGGAGGCCATGACCCTTGCTAACGAGGCCGCGGACGCTGGTGAGGTACTCAGAGGTGTCGAAAATGAATTGGCTCCTGTGCGGAGTGCAGTTGCTGCACTGGCCCAAGAGAATGTTAGCGCTATTGACATGGCTCTTGGCCAGGCAAGTGAACGAGAAAGACAAATTGGCCGTATCGCCTCTGCCTTTGAAATCGGTGACGACTTAACCGCCCGCGTTAAAGAGGTCGAGGAGCAAATTGAGCCACTTCAGCGGATCGTGGATGAGGCGGCGCGTGCTTCGGATTTCGACGCGGCGGCGGCTAGGCTTGAGGACGGGATGAATGCGTATCTCAACGCACTAAACGAGTTACGCCCGAATGTGTGGCGGCACAGCCCTGTGAAAATTGACCTATCGAGATGGAGTTTCACGATGCGCGTCGGCTCTAAGCGTTGGAACTCCGCGCTTGGGGGCACAGATACACTCTACTTTCTGATGGCCTATCATTACGGGCTGCTCAGCCTCAGCGATGGTGCAACGAGCCACTACCCCGGACTTTCGATAATCGACGTTCCCGGTGAATTCTCTGGCGAGGCCGTAGAAGACAAGGAAAATTTCATCGTGCAGCCCTTCATCGACCTACTGCAACAAGAGCGGTTCGCCGGGGCTCAGCTGATAATGACCGGTGCATCGTTTGCTGGGTTGACTGGCGTGCACTCTCACCGCCTGACTCATGTTCATTTGGCCTGAGGGATGTAGATCCCAGCGGCCGATGCTGCACTGGCTCGGGGCCGGTAGCGTGCGGCCCAAAGATCGCTGCTAAAATCGGTCGTACCTATGACTGTTCGTCCCGCTAGCGTCGGAACGGTTCGCTGAACAATAACAATTCCGATGCAAGGTTGAAGGGGCAGCGATTGGCCGAAACGATTTTTTTGAAACCCGGGCTGCCTGCATTGCCGGCGGATTTAATGCTTGCTCGGGACCACGGCGAAGTTCTCTTCATCGTAGGTGCCGGCGTGTCCTATCCCGATCCGTCCTCGCTACCGGACTTCGGCGGCCTGGTGGCGCAAATCTATGCAGAGGTCGACCCGACAATGTCGGAGCCGATAGACCGCATAAGAGCCGGGGGGGAGCAGTGGGCCGATATCGAGACCATACTGACCGACCTGCAGCGAACCGAGCTGAAGTTTTTCCAGCAGAACGAATTCGACGTGGTGTTGGGGATGCTGGAGCGCCGGATCGATGACGAC
Source organism: Devosia sp. (assembly GCF_014860165.1). Classification (GTDB taxonomy): domain Bacteria; phylum Pseudomonadota; class Alphaproteobacteria; order Rhizobiales; family Devosiaceae; genus Devosia. The sequence continues at coordinate 6,506 of NZ_JACZKG010000082.1, read as the reverse complement.
CCGACTAAGGATGGCAGGATGCGGGCGGCAGCCGAAAAGGTCCTATCCAAGGCGCGGGCGCACAACGCGTTGCACTCCGCGCTCGTGACCCTTGGACAACGGTTCGGCGAGGCGCTGCTGGTTACCACCAATTTCGACAGACTTCTCGAGGCCGCCGCCAAGGCCGCAAGGATACCCTTTTCCGCATCGGCATTGGGCCAGATGCCGAACCCGAGTCGAGCCAGCGAGTTCTCGGGGATCATGCACATACACGGGATGTTGCCGCATCACCGGCAACCGGGGTCGCAATTGATCCTGACGGATCGAGACTTCGGCGATCACTATCTCAGGCGCCATACCGTCACGTCGTTCCTGTACGACGCCGCGAGGATATTTAGTCTGGTGCTTGTCGGGTATAGCGCCAATGACTCGCCAGTCCGCTACTTGCTAAACGCCATCGCATCGGACGAGCGTCACTTTGTCGATCTCAAACCCCGCTACGCTTTTGTCGGTTGCGATCCGAACGACACGCGTACGCCGGCAGAGTGGACTGCCCGTGGCATAATTCCGATCGCTTACAACAGGGCCGACGGGCATCGGGCGCTTGGTGAAGTGTTGACGGAGTGGTCGCGGGTGATCCCGTCCGATCAAAACAAGAAGCCGAACAGGGCGCGATTGAAGGAAATCTCGAAATTGTCACCCGGCGCCCCGGAGGCAGAGGTGGCCAAATCCTTGCTTTGGTACCTCGTTCGTCGGTCCAATCCGAGCGAGCGCATCGAGTTGATCGAAACTCTGTCGAAATTCGGCGCCGACCCGCTCTGGCTGACTTTCGTCAACGGGGTGATACGCCGACCCGAAGAGGGCCCGCCATGATGCGCAGGATGGCGCCGGCCGATATTGAGAACGGAGTCGCGCAGGTCACTTGGACATTTGTCAAAGATCGCCTCGCCAGCCGTCCGATGCTGTTATGGGCGATTGACCTAACATCCGAGGACGTGACAGAGCGAGGCGCCATCCGCGAGGCCTTCGATCGCAGTGAGGCGAAGCTGCCCGAGCCTTATCGCCAGGCCTGGCGGCAGATGTTCCAGTTCTGGGCTCGACCGGACTCCGCCTCCGCATATGACCGATTGCTTCTCAAGAAGAGCATGGTAGAGCGCGGAGCATTGCGGGAGAATGTTCGGCTCATTGTCGACGCCGTCAGGCCTTGGGTGAAACTGGAACCCAGGGACAGGCTCGAAGCCTTCTATGGTAGCAAGAGCCCCAAAACGCCGAAGAGTGTCGGCGATCTATTGTGGGCGTCGATCTCCAGCGGCGATGCGCTCACGCCGCAAGAGCTGGAGATGAACTCAATCGATGACGTGGCTTTCCTGGTCGAATTGGGAAAGGCGCTGGACGCCGCATTGTTTAGCGGACTGTGCTCAGCTCGGGACATCGACTCGATCACCGACGACTTCGACATAACGCGGGTTAGCGTCCGGCGGGTGTATTTCGTGGACGTTTCCGAGCACCCGCCGGGAGGCGGAGAGCCCGATCGCCATGCGAACGGGTTTGCCCCTTGCGCTAAGCTGCTGTCCGCTGTCGTGGAGCGTCTTGCCGACCTCGATGCGACAGCTGCCCGTAGGTTGGTCGCGTCGTTCGCCGTTGAGAGCTGGGAATTGTATAGGCGCTTATGGGCTGCTGCCGCTCGAGATACTTCGCTCGCCTCGCCACCGGAGGTCCAGAGCTTTTTGAAGTCCCTTTCGGACAAGGAATTCTGGGTTGCCGACAATTACCCGGAGATCGCCGAGCTGCGCGCAATCCGGTGGAGTTCCCTCTCCGACATGGCCAAGGCCGAATTGGAGGGGCGGATAAGGAAAGGGTTCCCGCGCAATCTGCTATCGAAGCGCTTGTCGAAGGAGGAGCTCTCGATGACGAGTGTCCGGCGCGCGGTCGCCGAGTTCAGGCGCATCGAACTCGCGGGCAGCATCCTTTCGTCACGTTCCGCATCGTGGATCGAAAAGCAGGTTGCCGCTATGGAGTCGCCGGTGGTGATGTCATCGGTAACCGCCGGTTTCAACGCCGGCGTCAGAATAGAGTCCCAGCCTCTTCCGAGCGGAGGGGACTTCGAAGCCATGGGCCGTGACGAGTTGCTGCCGGCAATCGATGCCGCACTCAAGGAAAGCGATGATTGGGACGATCGCAGCGTAGGGGCGTCGAGATTCCTGGGCCGACATCTGGATATCGCGCTGGAATTAATCGCAGAAGCCGGCGATCGTACCGACTTGTTGCGCAGGCTATGGAAGGCCATCGGCTACTATTCGCGCCCCGCAGATCTCAATGCGATGCCCGACAAGGCGGATCAGGCGGCGTCGGAGACTGCCGAACTGGCGGAGCGAGTCCTGTCCGCTATCGTGGGCATCGACGATAGCCTGGCTTACGACGTCATTGACGCACTCGCCGCCTGGATGGACAGCTGGGATCGAATGCTCGGCAAGACGAGCAGCTTTCTTCCTGCGTGGCGGATGCTCTGGCCATTGGCGGTCAGGGCGGTGAACGCTACCGACGTGGAGGATCGACCACTTCGCGAACGTTCCTTTTCGTCGCCCGTCGGACGGCTTACCTCCGCCCTGGTGCAGGCGCTACCGGACCTGACCTCGGATTCCAAGCTGCTCGACGCGGAGCCTTGGCCGACCATTCTCGCCGAGGTGGGCGATGCCGGTGACGAGGCAGGCCTGCAAGCCCGCTTTAGGTTGGTGACCTCGATCAGCTACTTCTACCACGGCAGTCCAACCTGGACCTTGGCAACGTTGGTGCAGCCGTTGCGGGGGGCCAGCGGGAATGCCCTCGAGCTTTGGGGCGCCTTTGGCGAGGCCCGGTTGCCTCAAGCCGAGGTAATGCAGGTCGTCGGGCCCGCTCTGGCATTGGCTGCCGCGAATTCCGATTTGGGCGACGACGATCGGAGACGCCTGTCGGCACATGTAATTTGGTCCCATCTCCTGCCGAGAGTACCGAAGCCATACTCGGCCTCGGTACCCGTAAACTTGACCCAACAGATGCTTCGCATGGGCGGCGACGTCGTTAGGGCTGCCGCGATTCGGGCTTTAAAGGATTTCTTGGCGGCCGCCAAAACACTTAACATGACGGGGGGCACGGCATTTACCTTGGTCAAGAGCATATTCGAGCAGGTATGGCCTCAGGAACGGACGTTGAATTCCGCAAAAGTTTCAGATGCGCTCGTGGAACTGCCCGCAGCGGCAGGCGACGCTTTTGTGGACGCGGTGGCGATGATCCTACCTTACCTCACGCCGTTCGATTGCTGGTCGCTGTGGGAGTATGGGGTATGGGCTCATCAGGACGACGAGAGGGCAATTCATCACGTCGATACGCCGGAAGCAGCCGGGGCATTCCTGGCCATGCTGGACCGCACTATCGGCCAACAAGATGGCGCCAGGGTTCCCAATGGTCTCGACCGAGCACTCAATCATATTGCGTCTAAAGCGCCTGGCCTTGAAAGAGATCCCAGGTACCAGCGACTTCTAACGCTGTCGCGCCGGTAACTCCGGCCTAATTCCAGACACGGGTCGTCGCTGCGCAGGTAACAGTCGTCTGATCGAATATGAGTAAGCGCCGCTCTAACGGCGCCGGTCGTCCTCCACTCGTCACCAATATATGGCGACCACCTCGACATCCAGCAGGGCGGGCGGCTGCTCCATGTTCGGCTCCAAGTGCGCCACATTGCGAGAGCGGACCGCCGAAGCCGTTCCGGATACTGCCTGTTTGCGGGCGGACTGCCTCAAAGCCAAGTCTTGCTCCGGACTGATTGCCAGCGGAACCCAACTCTCGACCAACTGCCTCATCATTCGGAAAGCCTGACGCTCCTGAACCGCGTTCAACTGCTCCGAGCAGCTGTTTTCGATGAATTCAGTTACTACGGCCTTCTGGTCCTTGCTGGCGGTGTACTTCGCGACCTTCAGCAGTTTCGTCGAGTAGTGCTTCAAAGCTCGGCGGATGACCTCGTTCACCGGAGCTTGCGCGTTCGGTCGTTGTTGGGGGTTTACCGAGAGCAGGCTCGCTTCATTGATCTGTTGGACGAAATCGGGCGCGATCGTTTTGAACAGGTCCGCCAATTTGACCGGCGTCCATGTGGGCTGCAGTAAGCTGCGGGAGACTCGACAGAGGATCGTGAATTCGGCTTGGGAGAACAATACGCGCCGAATGTCTTTCCAGTACGCCAAGTGCTCGGTGACCCCTACGATTATCAAATGTCGGCTGGGTAGATCGAACTTCTCAGCGATCGCCTTGTGCACCAGCCATTCCTGTCCGCTCACTGTCGCCACGCGGTAATCAACAGCCTCGCCGCGGATGGGAATGAGCCCGGCAAGGAGTTTGCTCAGGATCCGGTTCAATGGTTGCACTTCAGCGAGCGCCTTGCCGGCATCAGGCGCCAGTTTGCCTGGGAAGTCCTCGGCCATACCGGCGAATTCCGTGACCATTGTGCTCATGTGGAACACCGGGTCCGCGGAGAGCTTCACTCGAAATTCCACCAATTCGCCACGGCGCAGGTGTGCGGCGCCTATTGCGCCTGGCGAAGGCGAGCCAGCAATCACCTCGTCCAACTCTGCGGCATCCGGCGGCGCCTCCGCTACTTCGATCAGGCGAAGGCCGTCAATGGCGAGTAGTTCGCGGAACCACGATTGCACGGTGGCCTTCCGCGAAGTCTGAAGCGTGCTGCTGTTGCTGGTCTGATATCTGGATCCGACCTCAGCGTTCAACACAGGCGAGGTGGCCCCAAAGCCGCCGGTTATCTCCGCTTCGGCCGCTCTCGTAATTTCATCGGAAGTGCTGTCGGTGACCCCACCAGTCTGCGAAGAGAGCAAGCTTCGCAGACTGACCTCGTCGAGATAGACGAACTCTCGCAAGAGACTGCGATTCAAGACAACGACAGGGGGAGGCGCAGGTTTTCTCTTGCTGAATAAACGCTTCAACCGCTTCAGGACCCTCATGCGGAGTCTCCCGCGGTTTCGCCTCGCCTGGGACGAGAAGCAACGCGTTCGAAGGCCTGATCCATATCCTCCCCCGCAATGAAATCCCGTTCATCTCCGGCCGCAATCAGCGCGGCCTCGCTCCACAGCGAGGTGAGTTTAGCAGCAGCCCATCCCTCAGTGGCGCGGGCTATTTCGCCGAAATGAAGGTCATCGGATATTCTGTGGGTTCGTGCCGAGACGAGTAGGATCTGAAGCCTATCCTCCAAAGTCGGCAGACCGAATTCGATCTCCCAGTCGAAACGTCCCGGTCTGGTCAATGCGGGGTCGAGCGAATCCACGCGATTGGTAGCAGCGATGACCACGAGGTTGCGCCCTTTGTCGTCGAAGCCGTCCATCAACGTCAGCAATTGCGCGACGAGCCGCTTCGACGCCTCGTGCGAGTCCCCAGTTCGCCGCTCCGCGATGCTGTCGATTTCGTCGAAAAAGATTATGGCCTTTTCGCTTGGATGATCTGCCGCGTCCTCGAATATCCTGCGTAGCGTACCTTCCGAGCCACCGACCCATTTGCTCACTATCGAGGGCCCGCTCACCAGAAAGAAAGCAGCTCCGGATTCGGCGGCGACGATCCTGGCCAAGAAGGTTTTCCCCGTTCCCGGCAGACCTGTGAAAAGAACCCCCTTCACGGGCCTTGCGCCGATCTTGTCGAGAAGGTCCCGCCGGTTCAATTGCGTTTCGATGAGTTCGCGAGCACGATCGATGACGTGCGGATACCCGCCGAAGTCCGCGAACGTCAGTCGGCTGGCAACGCTTTCGACCAGAAAATCCGAGGTCGAATAGTCAATCTCCGGCTGACCCCTGGCACTTCTGATCGGCTGGTCCGAGAGCGACCGCACTATGCCGTCTATGTCGTTGTATTCAACGGTGCTTTCCGGAGCGACCACGATGTCCAAGGGGTTTGGGATCGGCACGATCCGAAAACCATCATCGAGCAGCACAGTACCGTCCTCCATCACGGTCTTTACGATCGCGGTGGAGTTGTAGGTCGTCCAGGCATCCGAGTCGGCTTGCCGCCAACGATTCTCGGTCAGGAGGAGAACGTCACTGACCTCTGGCAGGTCTCCGGTCATGCCCGTCCATTGCACCGTGCGCCCGTCGAGCAGACGGGCGTGCATCACGCCGGCTCGGTGATCGATCTTGACGACCTTTGCCAGATTGCCGGTGACGGGTGGAGAATCCTCTTCATAGTCCACGCAGTCACCTTGATCGTGAGGGAAGCTTTCGCTGGCCGTGAATAGTGGCGCCGCTCTCGGGCTGAGTGGGTGAAAATATCGAACCAAGAGCAGAGCTGCTCGACCTACCAACAACTTAGACGGACCGATGGGACGAATGCAATATAGCCGCATCGTGCGTCGGTCGGACACGCTGACGTTGCCCCCTGCGCCTAATCCAGTTTGAAGTAGGCTCTGGCCCCATCAGAAGGACCAGAGATGAAGCGAAGCAGGTTCACCGAAGAGCAGATCATTGCGATCTTGAAGGAGCAGGAGGCCGGGGTCCCGGTTGCCG
>NZ_JACZKG010000081.1 GCF_014860165.1 Devosia sp. | reverse complement strand
GGTGCGGTCGCAGCATTGAACAACGTCACCCATCCGGCCGTGCTCGCGTTGATTGGCAATGTGGTGCGCGCCGGCGAGGCGTTGAACATACCGGTCAGCCTGTGCGGAGACGCAGGGGGCGACCCTGCCGCACTACCGGCCATCCTGGCTGCTGGCCTCAGGAGCATTTCGGTGGCGCCGGCGCAATTGCCGCTGGTCAAGCTCGCCATAGCGAGCATGTCGATCGGGGGGCAAGCATGACCAAGCCGGTCCCCACCAAGCCGTCCGCGTCACCTGACCAGGCCATTGTTGCCTACAAGGAAATCCTGCGCGACGTCCTGAACCAGCGCCCTTCCGGCACGCGCCAGCGCCTTGCCGACGCACTTGGCAAGAACCGCAGCTTCATCACCCAGATGACCAGTCCCAGCTATCCCACGCCGATTCCGCACCGGCACCTGGCGACGGTGCTTTCGATCTGCCATTTCACGCCCGAAGGGCGCGAGGCATTCATGGCGGCCTATCGCTTGGCGCACCCCAAGCGCTTTGTCGTCGGGGATCCGTCGCACAAGACGCGCCATCTCAACCTGCTTGTTCCCAACCTGGGAGATGACAAGCTCAACGCCGCCTTTGACAAGGCGGTGATCGAATTCATCGGCAAGATGGCAGGGTTCATTCAGGAACCGGGAGGGGACGATTAGGAAACTGATGAACACGGTCGACACGATCCTGACGGAGAGTCTCGACGGTCTGGCGGCGGCACATGCAGATATCCTCACTCTGGGGGGAGGCCACAAATTCGTCCGGCGCAGGTTGCTGCGGCCGGGCAAGGTGGCGCTGGTTTCCGGTGGGGGATCGGGTCACGAACCGATGCATACCGGTTTCGTGGGTGTTGGCATGCTGGATGCGGCGTGCCCTGGACAGGTCTTTACCTCGCCAACCCCTGACCAGATCGCCGAAGCCATTGAGGCGGTCGATGGTGGCGCCGGCACGCTGCTCATCGTCAAGAACTACGAAGGTGATGTGATGAATTTCGAGATGGCCGCCGAGCTGTCCTCGGCCAGGATAGAACGTGTCCTCACCAATGACGACGTGGCTGTGGAGAATCGGATCAGCACGACCGGGCGGCGGGGCGTTGCCGGCACACTTGTCGTCGAAAAGATCGTCGGCGCTGCGGCAGAGGCCGGGCTTGACCTGTCCGCCCTCAAAGAACTGGGCGATCGTGTCAATTCGTCGACCCGCTCAATGGGTGTCGCGCTCAGTTCCTGCACCGTCCCGGCCTCAGGCAAGCCGACCTTCGATATCGGGGACGGCGAAATGGAGGTCGGCGTTGGCATCCATGGCGAGGCCGGCCGCCGCCGCGACAGGCTGCGGTCGGCGGACGCAATTGCTGAGGAAGTCTGCGACTTGATCGCGGCGGATTTCGGCGACCTCCGTGGTCGCCGGGCACTGTTGCTGGTCAACGGCTTCGGTGCCACGCCCCTGATGGAGCTCTACCTGATGTATCACAGCGCCCGCAGGCTGTTCGAGCAGCGTGGCGTGGTCATTGCCCGCTCTCTGGTCGGCTCGCTCGTCACCTCCCTCGATATGGCCGGCTGCTCGATCACGCTCTCCCTGCTGGACGACAATGCGCTCCGCTACTGGGATGCACCCGTCCACACTGCGAGCTTGCGCTGGGGAATGTGATCGCGGCTCGATGTGTCAGGGCGGGAATGCCCTGGCCGCTCCGGGTCGAAGAGTAAATTGAGACGGTGAGACGCCTGCAACGCAGTGCTTCGCCAATCTGGAGCCGGATTCCATGAAGAAACTTATCAATGATCCACGTCATGCGGCGCGCGAGATGCTGGAAGGCGTCGTGGACCTTTATCCTGCAATGGCAATGCTGGGCGATGAGAATGTCGTCGTCGCCCTGGATGCAGCCGATGGCGTAAAGGTCGGCCTGATTTCAGGTGGTGGCAGCGGTCATGAACCGGCACATGCGGGCTATATCGGCACCGGCATGCTGTCAGCAGCCGTGGTTGGTGACGTCTTCACCTCGCCCAGCGTAGATGCAGTCCTGGCGGCCATCCGGCATGTCGGCAGGCAACGCGGCGTCCTCCTGATCGTCAAGAATTACACGGGGGACAGGTTGAACTTTGGCCTGGCTGCCGAAATGGCGCGGGCGGAGGGCATCGCCGTCGAAATGGTCCTGGTCGGTGACGACGTGGCCTTGAGGGGTTTGGTTCCACGCGAACGACGCCGCGGCATCGCCGGCACTGTGCTGGTGCACAAGCTGGCCGGGGCTGCTGCGGATGCAGGGGCCAGCCTGGCTGAGGTCGCCGAGATTGCCCGGCAGGCCGCCGCCCAGGTGCGCAGCATGGGCGTCGGCCTTGGCCTGTGCACGCTGCCGGGCGCGAGTGCTCCAAGCGAAACCCTTGCCGACGATGAGATCGAGCTTGGCCTGGGTATCCACGGTGAGAAGGGCGTTTCCCGGGGCAAGGTGCAGTCCGCCGATGCCCTGGTCGATACCGTGCTGGGCGCCATCCTTGAGGATCTGGCCCCCGTCAAGGGAACCCCGGTGGCTTTGCTGGTCAATGGTCTTGGCGGCACCCCGCCCATGGAGCTATCGATTGTCCTGCGGTGTGCCGTAGCAAAGCTACGAGAACGGGGCTTGCCGGTCGTCAGAGCCTGGGCGGGAAACTTCATGACCGCGCTGGACATGCCCGGCTTCTCGCTTTCGGTCTTGCCGGTGGACGAGCGGCGTCTGGCCCTGCTGGACCGACCCACGGACGCGCCTGCCTTTCCCAAGGCCAGTCCACTATCGAGCCGGCGAGCGGTTGTTCCGGGCAACAAGCCAGCTGACGACCATACCCGCGACAGCGTGACCGGCCCGCTTTCGGCTGTGATGCGGCAGGTAATCGACAGTGTCGCCAAGCAGTTGATTGCCGCAGAACCGACCTTGACCGACCTGGATACGCGGGCCGGCGACGGCGATCTTGGGGCAAGCATGGTTCGCGGCGCGGAAGCCATCCGTGCCTTGCCGGATACGCACTTTTCAACGCCCCATGACCTGCTGTTGGCGATGAGCGGCGCCATTCGTCGCGCGATTGGCGGCAGTTCGGGGCCCTTCTACGCAACTGGGCTGGTACGGGCAGCGGCCACCTTGCGTGGCCTCGATACTCCCGCCGAGGCGGATTGGCAGCACGCCCTGAGCGCCGGCGTTGCGGCTATTTCGGAGCTTGGTGGGGCAAAGAAAGGCGATCGCACCATGCTGGACGCTCTCATTCCCGCGCTGGAGGCATGGCACGCGGCTGAAGGGGCTGGGTTCGCAGCGGCAGTCAGCGCGGCCAAGACCGGGGCCGAAGCAACGGCCGCTATGCAGCCGGGGCTCGGTCGCGCCAGCTACCTTGGCGAGCGTGCCTTCGGCATCCCCGATGGCGGCGCTGTGGCAGTGTCCATCTGGCTGGGGGCAATTGCCGAAGGGCTAGTACGCTAGCCGTGGAACCTTCGCGCGCGGGAGAGAACTCCCGCACCAAACGTGCCTCAGAGTCAGCGAGGCATTCGCCGGTCGATCCTAGAAACAAATGTCTGCAAACGGGCCCTTGTACAATCCGAGCCAATGGCCGAAATGGGGCGCGAAGCGGAACGGCAGCTTCTAAGCGTCCAAAGGGCGATAGCAGGCATTCAACCCGGCGAGGCAGAGGTCTGAGAATGCTCAGATGGTCGGTTCTGGGACGGTCGAGGCCTTAACAAACAATCGGAATGCGCTGAGATCGCCATGTGTGCGCCTATCGGTTAGCGTTCGCGCTATCTACGTGTTGTGGTTTTGCTGCCTCGCCCATTCGACCATATCGACAAAAAGGCGTTGCAGAACCGAGCGCAGCGGTGCGGCTCGTCCGGATGAGTAGGGAACAGGCTCAATGTCCGGATGTTCATCCATATAGCCGCGACAGGCAGTTTCCATCTGAATCGCGTGGATGCCATTGGCCGGATCGGCATAGTGGCGGGTGATCCAGCCGCCCTTGAAGCGTCCGTTCGATACGCGGGAGAGGCCCGAGGCGTCGCAATGGCGCTCGACCACGGCCTGCAGTTCGGGCGCACAACTTACCCCATCATTGGTGCCGACGTTGAAGACAGGCAGTTCGCCCTCGAACAGGCGCGGCACAACCGAGCGGATCGAGTGGCAATCATAGACGACGATGCAAGGATGATTTGCGCGCAGTCGGGCGATCTCGGCGGCGAGCGCGGCGTGGTAGGGATCGAAATAGTCGCGCCGGCGCACGTCGATGTCGGCCTCGTCCGGCTCGGCGCCCGGGCGGTAGAGCGGGGTGCCGTCAAAGCTGGTGGTCGGGCAGAGGCCGGTGGTGGCCTGTCCGGGATAGAGCGATCGACCCGAGGGATCGCGGTTGACGTCGATGACACTGCGCGAAATCGCCGTGTGCACGACCGTTGCGCCCATGGAGGCTGCGAAGTCGTAGAGACGGTCGATCCACCAATCCGTGTCGTTGCGCGCCAGCGGCAGCGAGACCAGCCGTTCGGCGATGGGGGCAGGAATTTCGGTGCCGGTATGGGGCAGGCTGACGAGCAGCGGCGCGTTGCCCCTGACGACGCTGAGCCAGCTCATGCGGAAATCTCCGGCAGGGCCGCGCCACCGATGGCATCGACCAGAGAGCCGCTGGTGACAAACCTTGTGGCGGTCGCCATGTCCGGTGCCATGTGGCGGTCGTCGGTAATATGCGGAACGATGTCGCGCAACAACGCACGAGCGCCTTCCAGGGGGGCGCTCGACGCGAGCGGCGCGTGGAAATCGCAGCCCTGCGCTGCCGCCAGCAATTCGATGCCGATCACATTGGCCACATTCGCCGCCATCGGGCCAAGCCGGCGCGCACCATGGGCCGCCATCGACACATGGTCTTCCTGATTGGCCGAGGTAGGGATGGAGTCAACGCTGGCGGGATAGGCCCGCTGCTTGTTCTCGGACACCAGTGCGGCGGCTGTCACCTGCGGGATCATGAAACCGGAATTGAGGCCCGGCTTCGGCGTCAGGAAAGCGGGCAGACCAGACAGCGCCGGGTCGACCAGCATGGCGATGCGGCGCTCCGCAATGGAGCCGATCTCGCAAAGGGCCAAGGCGATCATGTCGGCGGCGAAGGCGACCGGCTCGGCGTGGAAATTGCCGCCCGAGATCACCTCGTTTTCCGCCGTGAAGACCAGCGGATTGTCCGAAACGGCATTGGCCTCGATGCCCAGCGTCGTCGCCGCCTGGCGCAGCAGATCGAGACAGGCGCCCATCACCTGCGGCTGGCAACGCAGGCAATAGGGATCCTGCACGCGCGTGTCGCCGAGGCGATGGGAGGCACGAATGGCGCTGCCGTCCATCAGGCGGCGCAGGGCATCGGCGACCTCGGTTTGCCCGCGGTGGCGGCGCACGGCATGGATGCGCGGATCGAAGGGGCCATCGGAGCCGCGCGCCGCGTCGGTCGACAGCGCGCCGGTGACCAATGCGGCCCGGAATACTCGCTCGCCTTCGAAGAGGCCGGCCAGTGCCAGCGCCGTCGAGACCTGCGTGCCGTTGAGCAGCGCCAGGCCCTCCTTGGGTCCCAGTTCGAGCGGGGCCAGACCGGCATCCGCCAGTGCCTTGGCTGCCGGAACCTCGGTCCCGTCGACTATGAATGAACCGACGCCGAGAATAGCCGCGCTCATATGCGCCAGCGGCGCCAGATCGCCGGAGGCGCCCACCGAACCCTGGCCGGGAATGACAGGAATCAGTCCCCGCTCGAGGCAGGTCGTCAGTTGGGTGATGGTCTGCCAGCGCACGCCGGAGAAGCCCTGCGCCAGGCTCGCGATCTTGAGCGCCATGATCAACCGGACCACGGGCACCGGCAGTGGCTCGCCGACACCTGCCGCATGCGACAGCACGATGTTGCGCTGCAACACGGCGAGATCGTCGACCTCGATCCGCACGCTCGCCAGCTTGCCGAAGCCGGTATTGATGCCATAGACCGGTTCGCCCTTGGCAATGATTGCCGCGACGGTCTCGGCTGCCGCCTGCACCGGAGCTTCCGCCCCCGGCGCCAGGTTGCAGCCGGCACCGAAATAAATGTCTCGCCAGACGGCGAGGGGCACCTGGCCGGGCACCAATTGGTGATGGATGGTCATCGGTTCCTCCAGATGCGGCCATGCAGCGGATTGAAGCCGAGCCGGTAGACCAGCTCGGCCGGGCGTTCGATGTCCCAGATCGCCAGGTCGCAATATTTGCCGGCCTCGATCGTGCCGGTCTCATTGAGTTTGCCCAATGCGCGCGCTGCCTCGCGGGTCGTGCCCGCAATGATCTCGTCCACGCGCAGGCGGAACAGCGTTGCCGCCATGTTCATGGCCAAGAGCAGCGAGGTCATCGGAGAGGTGCCCGGATTGGCATCGGTCGCCACGGCCATCGGCACGCCATGCTGACGGAACAGCTCGACAGGCGGCAATTGCGTCTCGCGCAAAGTGTAATAGGCACCCGGCAGCAGCACCGCGACGCTGCCCGCCGCTGCCATCGCGGCTACTCCGTCTTCATCGGTAAATTCGAGGTGATCGACCGAGAGGGCACCAAAGCTGGCGGCAAGTCGGGCGCCGTGCAGGTTGGAGAGCTGGTCGGCATGGAGCTTGACCGGCAGGCCCAGGCTCTTGGCCTTGGCAAAGACCCGCGCCGTCTCCTCGCCCGAAAAAGCAATGCCCTCCATGAAGGCGTCGACGGCGTCGGCGAGTCCTTCGGCGGCCATGGCCGGCAGGATGGTTTCGACGACCAGATCGAGATAGCCGGCGCGGTCATGCTTGAATTCGGGCGGCACGGCGTGGGCCGAAAGGCAGGTGGTGGCGATGGAGACGTCGCGGCGGTCACCTAGCATACGTGCTGCCTGCAGCATGGCCAGTTCGCTGGCGAGATCGAGCCCGTAGCCGGATTTAAACTCGACCGTGGTGACGCCCTCGGCGAGCAGCCGATCCAGCCGGGGCAGGGCACTGGCCACCAACTGCTCGACACTTGCCGCGCGCGTGGCCTTTACCGACGAAATGATGCCGCCACCGGCGCGCGCGATATCTTCGTAGGAGGCGCCGTCCAGCCGCATTTCGAATTCGAGCGCCCGGTCGCCGCCATGCACCAGATGGGTGTGGCAATCGATGAGGCCGGGCGTCACCCAGCGGCCGTCGAGATCGATGCGCTCCGCGCTTTGGGCCGCGCCCGGCAGATCGTCCATCGCTCCCACCCAGGCGATGCGCTCGCCTTCAGCCAGGATCGCGCCATGCTCGATGATGCCGAGCCCCGGCTGGCCTTCGGCGAGGGTGGCGATGCGGGCATTGGTCCAGAGCCGCGACATGGGCCGATCCTCCTCGTGGTTAGACAATCGGCAGGGTCCGCAACAGCGGCCGGATCGCGGCGACATCGTCCGCCAGCGGCCGGTCGTCGGTATAGGTGGGGACCATGGCGCGAATGGCGTGCCAAACTGCGTCGGTCGCCGGCGCGTGCGCCAGCCCGTCGCTGCGCAGGTCGGCGGCTTGGGCGGCGGCCAGCAATTCGATGGCAATGATGGCTTCGACATTGTCGAGGATGGCCAGCAACTTGAGCGCTGCCGGAGTGGGGTGGCAGATGAGGTCTTCCTGGAGACCCGAGGTCACGCCACCGTCGAGGCTGGCCGTTGCCGCTAGTCGCCGGTTTTCGCCGACCAGCGACAGGGCAGTATATTGCAGGATCATGAAGCCCGAGGCAGCGCCGCTGTCGGCGGCCAGGAACGGCGGCAGGCCGCTGACCAGCGGATTGACCAGCCGGTCGGTGCGGCGTTCCGACATCGACCCAACCAGCGCCATGGCTGGCGCAAGACCATCCATCGCCAGCCCGATACCAGCGCCCACGGCATGGGCTTCCGAGAACACTTCGGGGTCCGTGACGGTGCCGCTGACCACCGGGTTGTCGGTGACCGAGGCCAGTTCGTTGCCGACGATACCGGCCACATAGGCGAGCGTGTCGCGGGCGCCGCCATGCACCTGTGGCACGGCCCGCAGGCTGAGGGCATCCTGGGTTCTGGCCCCGAGGCTCCGCTCGAGGATTTGGCTGCCCGCCAACAGGCCGCGCAGGCGCAGGCCGGTTGCCGCGAGTCCCGGCGAGGCATGCAGCGCCAGGCTCTTGGCATCGAAGGCCGTGAGCTGCCCGTTGAGAACTTCAAAGGTCATCGCGGCAGCCACGTCGGCCCAGGCCAGCAGAGTATGCGCCTTGGCGACGGCGATGGCGGCCAACCCGGTGACACAGGGCGTGCCATTGATCAGGCTAAGACCTTCCTTGGCCTCAGGCACAACCACCGGCCTGCCGATACGCTTTAGCGCCTCTGCCCCGCTGATGCGCTCGGCTCCGGCCAGCACGTGGCCGCCGGTGATCAGGATCTGGGCGATATGGGCCATATGCGAGAGGTAGCCGATCGAGCCCCGCGACGGAATCTCGGGTGCAAATCCGGCATTGAGCAGGTCGATCATGGTATCGACCACTTCAAGCCGCACCCCGGAATAGCCATGAGCGTGGTTGTTGATCGCCGCGGCCAGGATGGCGCGGGCCTCGAGCGCAGGCAGCGGCGCGCCAACCCCCACGGCATGGCTCATGATCAGATTGCGCGACAACTGCCGCTGCAGGGGCACATCGACGACCGTATCGCTCAGCGCCCCCACACCGGTATTGACGCCATAGGCGCGGATACCCTTGGCAACGATGGATTCCACCACGTTGCGGGCGTGGACGATACGTCCCCGCGTTGCTTCGGACAGGGTCAGTCGCGCGCCTGCCGCGACCGCGGCCAGATCGCGCCAGGAGAGTGGGTCATCGCGAACGATCTCGGTCATGGTCAATCGTGGGCCAAGGCATGGTTGGCGTGACGTTGCACGAAACGCGCCACATAGTCATTGGCGGGATTGCGCAGAATGGCGCCGGGCGTATCCACCTGTACCAACCGCCCATCGCGCAGGATGGCGATTTCCGAGCCGATGCGCAGCGCCTCATCGAGATCATGGGTGATGAAGACGATGGTTTTGGCCAGGGTACGCTGCAGTTCGATCAACTGGTCCTGCATTTCAGCGCGGATCAGCGGGTCAAGCGCGCTGAACGCCTCGTCCATCAGGATGACGTCGGTATCGGCGGCCAGCGCCCGGGCGAGGCCGACGCGCTGCTTCATGCCGCCCGACAGCTCGAACGGGAACTTGTTCTCATAACCCTTGAGGCCGACCGTCTCGATCCATTTCATGGCGATGTCGCGCACCTGGGCGTGTGGTTCACCGCGCACAGTGAGGCCATAGCCGGCATTCTGCAGCACCGTATAGTGCGGCATCAGCCCAAAGCTCTGGAACACCATGGAGACGCGCCGCATGCGGAAGGCGCGCAGGTCGCGGGGGTTGAGCGTGAGGATATTCTGGCCGTCGAACAGGATTTCCCCGCTCGATGGCTCGATCAGCCGGTTGAGGTGGCGCACCAGCGTCGATTTGCCGGAGCCCGACAGGCCCATGATGACGAAGATGCGGCCCGACGCGACCTTGAGGCTCACATCGGCCAGCCCCATATTGCTGCCGGTCTTGGCCAGGATCGTGGCCTTGTCGAGGCCCTGCTTGGCCAGTTCGATGGTCTGCGCCGTGTTCTGGCCGAATATCTTGTAGACGTTGCGGATTTCGATCTCAGCCATTGCGAGCCTCCTCTAGGCGTGAGCGCCCGAACCCTTGCATGATGCGGTCCAGCACGATGGCCAGGATTACGATGCCGATACCGGCCTCGAGGCCCCTGCCCACGTCGAGGGTCTGGATGCCGTTGAGCACCTGCTCGCCCAGGCCGCGGGCGCCGATCATCGACGCCACCACCACCATGGAGAGCGCCATCATCACGGTCTGGTTGAGCCCGGCCATGATGGTGGGCGTGGCCAGCGGCAGTTCCACCCCGAACAGCAGGCGCGCCGGCGCGGTGCCAAAGGCGGTCGCCGCCTCCACAACCTCGGCATCGACCTGGCGAATACCCAGATCGGTGAGGCGGATCAGCGGCGGCACGGCATAGACCACGGTGGCGAGAATGGCCGGCACCTTGCCGAGGCCAAACAGCATGAGCACGGGAATGAGATAGACGAAGCTCGGCATGGTCTGCATCACGTCGAGCACCGGCAGCGTAATGGTGCGGGCAATGCGGTTCTTGGCGCAGAGAATGCCGATGGGCAGCCCGATCAGCACCGACACCAGTGTCGCCACCAGCATCAGCGCGAGGGTCTGCATGGTCAGGTCCCAAAGGCCGAGCACGCCCACCGCCACCATCATCACGCCTACGATGGCGCAGAATACGATCTTGCGCGTGCTGGCCCAGGCCAGCGCCACGAAGACGATTATGACGGTCCACCAGGGCAGGCCGCGCAGCACGCTCTCCACCAGCAGTACGACCTGCAGGATGGCGTTGGAAATGGCCTTGAAGGTGGCGCCATGGTTGATGACCACGGCTTCAACCCAATCGTTGATCGGCGACCGGATGGAAAGCTGCAACGATTCTGGAAACATGGCCCACCCGTCCTTGGCTGGCTGAGTTATGGGTGCCGCGCTACCGGACTGTGGCCCGGTAGCGCTGGCGCAATCAGAGGCCGGCGAGGATCTTGGCGCGGGCTTCGTCCGACACCCAGGGACCCCAGATGTCCTGCTTGGTCTTGAGGAATTCGAGCGCGGCGGCTTCGCCGTCCACTTCATTGTCGGTCATGTAGGCGAGGCTCCCATTGACTTCGGCCAGCGGGAAATTGGCCTTTTCCAGCACTTCGATGAGTTCGGGCGCTTCGGCGGCAAAGGTGGCGTTGACACCATAGGATACATCGACCGAGGGGAAGGCGCAGCCCTGCTCGCGGGTGCCGTCGGCGCTGGTCAGCTGTGCCCAGCACTCGTCCGAATAGGCCGGCTCGTCAAGCTGGACCAGATCGAACTTGCCCATCGCGGCGGTCGGGGACCAGTAGTAGAACAGCAGCGGCTCCCCCTGCAGATAGGCAGAGGCAATGGCGGCGTCGAGCGCCGCGCCGGTGCCTGGACGGAAGTTCACATAGGAATCGGTGAGCTTGTAGGCTTCCAGTTTGGCGGTCGAGACACCTTCGCAGGTCCAGCCCGAGGGGCAATTGAGGAAGCGGCCCTTGCTGGGCTCTTCGGGGTCCTTGAACAGTTCCACCAGGGCCGGATCGGCGAGCTGGTCGACGCTTTTCAGATCGGGTGCCATCGGCGCAATGCCGCGCTCGGCGTCGCCAGAGATCACATAAGCCGGCACGAACCAGCCCTCGGCAGCGCCCTCGAAGGTCTTGCCGATGGCCAGCACCTTGCCGGCAGCAGTAGCCTCGTTCCAGACGTCGGAACGGCCCAGCCATTCCTCGGCGAAGATCTGCACTTCGTTGTTGGCGGTGGCCTGTTCCAGGGTCACCGAATTGCCCGGGATGGCATCGACGGCGCAGTCATAGCCCTTGGCGAAGATGGTCTTCATCACTTCAGTGATGAAATCACCGCTCTGCCAGTCGATGCCGGCAAACATGACGGTCTTGCCGTCGCTGCAATATGAGGCCTGGGCCGGCGCCGCAGCGAGCAGGAAGGTAGCCGTCCCGAGAACGAGGGAGGTAGCGAGCAGTCTCATGTGTATTCCCCTTGGTTGAGGGACTGACGTCCCGGTCAGGTATGCGTTTGGGCGTTCAGAGGAGGCGCGCGAGGACTCCACGGAATTTGTCGTCGATCGATGCGTCGAGCCGGTGATGCCGGTCGGTAATCTGCCAGCGTCCCGCCACCATGACGTCGCGCACGGCGCGATCGCCGAGGGCAAAGAGCCAGCGGTCGAGAATGGTGTCGCCCGTGGCAGTGGCGATGAATGGGTCGGTGCCGTCGAGCACCACGAGATCGGCCGAGGCGCCGACCTGCAGGCCGCTTGTCACCTGACCCAATGCCTGGGCCCCACCGGCCAATGCCACCTCGAACAGGTCGCGGCCATTCGAGCGCCCCGGCCCGTTCACCAGTCGCACCCGGCGCTCGTCGCGCAGCCGCTGGCCGTATTCGAGCAGGCGCAGTTCCTCGCTCGGGCTCGTCGAGACATGGCTATCCGAGCCGATGCCGAACCGTCCGGCCAGGCTGCGATAGGCCGTGGCCGGGAAAATCCCGTCCCCGAGGCTGGCCTCGGTGGCTGGGCACAGGCCAACCACCGCGCCGCTTGCCGCCATGCGCCGCACTTCCTCGTCATTGGCATGGGTGGCGTGGATCAGGCACCAGCGCGCATCGACCGGCATTTCTTCCATGAGCCAAGCCAGCGGGCGTCGACCGGACCAGGCCAGGGATGCATCAACCTCGGCCTGCTGTTCGGCGACGTGGATATGGATCGGTCCCTCGCCAGGCGCGATGGCCAGGATGGCGCGCATCTCGTCTGGCGTCGCTGCCCGCAAGGAGTGAAAGGCGTAGCCCAAGGTCGCGCCCGAGGCGGCGACCTGCGGACGCAGCGCCTCCATCAGGGACAGAAATTCCTCCACGCCATGGATGAAACGGCGCTGGCCATCGGTCGGCGCCGCGCCACCAAAGTTGGCGTGGGCATAGAAGACGGGCAGCAGCGTCATGCCAATGCCGCTGGCCGTCGCGGCGGCCAGAATGCGGCCACTCATCTCGGTTCGGTCGGCATAGGGAGCGCCGGACGGGTCGTGATGCAGGTAGTGGAACTCGCCGACGCGGCCATAACCGCATTTGAGCATGTCGATATAGAGCCTGGTGGCGATCACCTCGACATCGTCGGGGGAAAGCGCGCCGACCATGCGATACATGGTGTCGCGCCACGTCCAGAAACTGTCATCGCCATGGCCTGCCACTTCGGCGAGGCCTGCCATGGCGCGCTGGAAGGCATGCGAATGCAGATTGGCGAGTGGCGGAAGCACCGGCCCGGCCGTCACGGTGTCGCCCGGCTGCCTGGTGGCACCCGCCTCGATGGCGGCAATGGCTCCATCCGGGGTCGCCGATATTGCGACATCGGCTGCCCACCCGCTGCTGAGCAGGGCCTGCGAAGCGAAGATGCGGAGAGCGGCGCGCTCGGCCATGCCATCTGCCTGTCATTGGTTGTATAGGGAACCATAGATAATTAATGCTGGTGTGCAAGCGAAAAATGTCAAAAACTGTGCGAATGCAGATTCTGCGGAAAGTAGCGGCATGAACAAGTCAGTCGAAGGGGGCGCGGTGAAAGCGAGGCAGGGCGCGTTCGGCGCCGACGCGCTGCAGGGCACGGATTCCGGTCCGCTCTATGTTGCCGTCAAGCGGCTTATCCATGAGCGCATCGACAGCGGCGTCTGGCCGCCGAACTTCCGTGTGCCTTCGGAAAACGAGTTGGTCAGTGAGCTCGGCGTCAGCCGGATGACTGCTAACCGGGCCCTGCGCGAACTCGCCAATGAGGGGATCATCAAGCGCGTGCAGGGCGTCGGTTCGTTCGTAGCGGAGCGCAAGGGCGGCACGGCGCTGTTCGAGGTCCGTAACATCGCCGACGAGATCCGCAAGCGCGGCCATGCCCATACCGCTGAGATCATTCGCATGCAGCGCGACGCCGCCGCGCCTGAGATTTCCGACGCTCTGGGCATCGGCATCGGCGAGGTGGTCTTCCACTCGATCATCGTGCATTTCGAGAACGGCGTGCCCGCCCAGGTCGAAGATCGTTACGTCAATCCCGGCGTGGCGCCCGACTATGCCGATCAGGATTTCACCCAGACGACGCCCTATGCCTATCTCACCGCCGTCGCCCCGCTGTCGCAGGCCGAGCACGTGGTCGAGGCGGTTCTGCCGCAGGCGTGGGAGGCGAAGCTCCTGGCCATTTCGCCCGCGGATCCGTGTCTGCTGATCCGCCGTCGCACCTGGTCGGCTGCCCGCTGCGTCACCGCCGTCCGGCTGCTCTATCCCGGCGCGCGCTACCGCATGGAGGGTTTCTTCAACACTCAGTCGCGCGGCTAGCGCGTCGCACGACGCCCTCATTTTGCCGGTTGCCAATGTCGTAGAGTTTGATAACTTACATATACAACTCTATACATGTGGAGCCGTCATGCTGAGCAACAGCCGATATCGGGACGTCGAAATCCGTGCAGCGCGCGGCACGGTCCTCTCTGCCAAGTCCTGGCTGACCGAGGCGCCGCTGCGCATGTTGATGAACAATCTCGATCCCGACGTGGCCGAGAATCCTAAGGAACTGGTGGTCTATGGCGGCATCGGCCGCGCCGCCCGCGACTGGGACGCCTATGACCGCATCGTCTCGACGCTACGGCGCCTTGAGGATGACGAAACGCTGCTCGTGCAATCAGGCAAGCCGGTCGGCGTCTTCAAGACCCATGCCGACGCGCCGCGCGTCTTGATCGCCAATTCCAACCTGGTGCCGCATTGGGCGACCTGGGAGCATTTCAACGAGCTCGATCGGCTCGGCCTCATGATGTATGGCCAGATGACCGCCGGCTCCTGGATCTATATCGGCTCGCAGGGCATCGTGCAGGGCACCTACGAAACCTTCGTCGAGGCCGGCCGCAAGCACTATGGCGGAGACCTGGGCGGCCGTTGGGTTCTCACTGCCGGTCTCGGCGGCATGGGCGGGGCCCAGCCTTTGGCCGCAACCATGGCCAGGGCGGCGTGCCTCGCCATCGAATGCCAGCAGCAGTCGATCGATTTCCGCCTGCGCACCCGCTATGTCGACGTGCAGGCCAAGGACCTCGACGAAGCCCTCGCCATGATCGCCGATGCCGTTGCCAGCCGGAAGGCCATCTCGATCGCGTTGCTCGGCAATGCCGCCGAGATCCTGCCCGAAATGGTGCGCCGTGACGTCCGGCCGGACATGGTCACCGACCAGACCTCGGCGCATGACCCGCTCAATGGCTATCTTCCGATCGGCTGGAGCTGGCCCGAATATCGCGAACGCGCCGCCAGCGACCCGGCTGGCACGACAGCCGCCGCCAAGCAGTCCATGGCCGTGCATGTCCGCGCCATGCTCGCCTTCCACGAGGCCGGGGTTCCGACCTTCGATTACGGCAACAATATCCGCCAGATGGCCAAGGAAGAGGGCGTTGCCAATGCCTTCGATTTCCCCGGCTTCGTGCCCGCCTATATCCGCCCGCTGTTCTGCCGCGGCATCGGCCCCTTCCGCTGGGCGGCTTTGTCGGGCAATCCCGATGACATCGCCAAGACCGATGCCAAGGTCAAGGAACTGATCCCCGACGATCCGCACCTGCATACCTGGCTCGACATGGCGCGCGAGCGCATCGCCTTCCAGGGCCTGCCGGCCCGCATCTGCTGGGTTGGCCTCGGCGATCGCCATCGGCTGGGTCTGGCCTTCAACGAAATGGTCGCCAATGGCGAGCTCGAAGCGCCTGTCGTCATCGGCCGCGACCATCTCGATTCCGGCTCGGTGACCTCGCCCAATCGCGAAACTGAGGCGATGAAGGATGGCTCCGACGCGATCTCGGACTGGTCGCTGCTCAATGCGCTGCTCAACACCGCCAGCGGCGCCACCTGGGTGTCGCTGCATCATGGCGGCGGCGTCGGCATGGGCTTTTCCCAGCATGCCGGCATGGTGATCTGTGCCGATGGCACGCCGGAAGCGGCCAAGCGCATCGCCCGCGTGCTGTGGAACGATCCGGCCACCGGCGTCATGCGTCACGCTGATGCGGGCTACGAGATCGCTCAGGACTGGGCCCGCCAGAAAGGCCTCGACCTGCCGTCGCTGGCGCCCTGATGCGCGTCGCGCTGGTCGGCCCTGACGATTTCCGCGCCATGCCCTGGCGCAATGGGCTGGGCACCACCATCGAAATGGCGCGAGAGGACGAGTCCACCGGCGCCATGCTCTGGCGCGTCTCGGCGGCCGATGTCGTCGAGGCGGGCGCGTTTTCACCGTTTCCCGGCATCGACCGCATCCTGACCCTGATCGAAGGGCCGGGCTTCGATCTCGATTTTTCCGGCCATGGCCGCGTCGCACCAGTCGAGCTTTTGCAGCCGGTGCGGTTTTCCGGCGATTGGACCACGCGCGCCGAAGCCGTTCGCGGCCCGTCTCGCGATCTCAACGTGATGACGGCGCGCGGCAAGGCGTCTGCGCAGGTGCACGTTCACCGGGATGCGGCATCGAGCGTCCCTCTCGGTGATCGCAGTTTGTTTTTCTGTCTTGCCGGGCACCCCATCCTCACCGTCGCCGATGCCGAATATCCGCTTGGGTTAGGCCGACTTGCGGTGATCTGCGGCGGCGCCGAACGTGTGGGCGCACTATCGGCGGGGGCCACCGTTGTCCAAATCGACATCACCTTCTCGGCAGCCCCGGCAGGCCACACCAGAAACGGTCCACTTTTGTTCCTTTAGTCTGGATCGATGTCAGGCTTGGCTTAAGCGAGCGGATGAGATGGCCGCTCCAGTACAAATGTGCGCCCCTGTGTTTTTCGGATGTCCGCTTTCAGGACGCGGCCAGGGTCTACTCAACGACCACAATGGGGCGCGAAGCCGCCGCTCCTTGCGGTGAGGGACCGCTGTGGCAACTGCAGGAAGACCTAGATGTTCAGGCGGCGTGCGCTCTCGGCATCGAAGAAGTGGCTGCGGGGTGCGAGGAATTGCAGGCCGATCTGCTGGCCGGGCGTGATCGCGACGCGATCATTGCGAACCAGTGTCACGTCCTGCCCGCCGGCCCGCGCCATCACATGAGTTTCGGCGCCTGTAGGCTCGACAATGCCGACGGTCGCGGCGAGGCCACCATCGGGGACGATCTCGATGTCCTCGGGGCGGATACCGAAGATGATGTTATTGCCGGCCAGCGACGCCGGAAACGCGCGGACCTCTACCATCGAACCGTCATCGAGGCGCAGTCCGGGCCGTTCACCGGCGACCAAAGTACCCCTGATGAAGTTCATGGCCGGCGAGCCGAGAAAGCCAGCGACGAAGACATTTGCCGGGCGATCATAGAGGTCGAGCGGGGCGCCGGATTGTTCGACATGGCCGCCTTGCATCACCACGATACGGTCGGCCATGGTCATGGCCTCGGTCTGGTCGTGGGTGACGTAGACAGTTGTAATCCTGAGCTGCTGGTGCAGCGCCTTGATCTCGGCGCGCATCTGCACACGCAGCTTGGCGTCGAGATTGCTGAGCGGTTCGTCGAACAGAAAGACCTGCGGGTTGCGCACGATGGCGCGGCCCATGGCGACGCGCTGCCGCTGCCCGCCCGACAATTCCCGGGGGCGGCGATCGAGATAGGACTCAAGCGCCAGGATCTGCGCCGCCCGGCGCACCTGCCGGTCGATTTCGTCGGCCGCGACGCCGCGCAGCTTGAGCGAGAAGCCCATATTCTGGGCCACGCTCATATGGGGATAGAGCGCATAGCTCTGGAACACCATGGCGATGTCGCGATCCTTGGGCGCCAGATCGTTGACCACGCGCCCATCGATCCGCAGCGTGCCATCGGTGATGGTTTCAAGGCCCGCCACCATGCGCAACAAGGTGGACTTGCCGCAGCCCGAGGGCCCGACCAGCACGACGAATTCGCCGTCGGCGATCTCGATATCGACGCCGTGCACGACCGGCACATTGCCGTAGGATTTGTGAACGCCTTCCAGCGTGATCGCAGCCATTTGAGGCCTCCAAGAGTATCAGGCGACGCCGCCGCCTTCGTGGTCCACGGCGCGGCGTTGGCCGGTGGAGAACATGATCAGGGCGAAGACCGGCTCGGAGCCGACGGCCCGGGCCCAATGCCGGACATTCTGGGGAATACGGATGATGTCCCCCGCGCCCAGCATCACGACATCCTCGCCCAGCCGGTGCTCGCAACTGCCCGAGACCACGTAGAGGAATTCCTCGCAGTTGGGGTGCGAGTGCAGCGGATTGCGTTGGCCGGGATGGATCAGGCAGGTGCCGAAGGTCATTTCGGCGCCGACCATGCTGTCGCCGGTGATCTTCCAGTTGAGTTCGCCCCAACTGGTGGGCACGCGCTCGCCGTCTTCGGCCCGGGACACGAAACTATCGGGACTCATTGCTCAAATGCTCCTTGGCTCAGATCGCCCTTGTCACGCCTTCGGGGGTCTGACTGTAAAAGTCGAACAGCTTCATGATTTCGAGGGCGGCTTCGAGCGTACCCTTGGTCAGCGGCTTGCCTTCGATTACCGCCTCGCAGAAATGCAGCACCTCTGGCGCATAGCCGAGCGCAAACATGTTGTTGTTGTAGAGCTGGCCCAGCGAGAATTCCGGTTCGTAGAGCAGGGCGGCGCTTTCCTCGGGCTGGATCCAGCTCGAAGCCCTTCCATAGCTGGGCAGGTCCGCCTGGCGATAATGGGTGAGCTTGACGCCGTTTTCGACAATGGCGTGGCACCATTCGCCGATCGCTTCGACGCGCTCAAACGGGCCGGCCCAGCTTTGTGCCGCCGAGAAATGCAGCGAGCCGATGGCGCCGGACCTGAAGCGCAGGGCCGCGACCGTGCCGCCGGTATTGCCGGCCCATTCGAAGGTCGCCCTCTCAATGGGGCCGGCCAGGAAATGAATGATCGAGCCGGGGTGATAGATGTGGTCGAGAAAGCTCTGCATGGCGATCAGGTCGCGCCGCTCGCTTGGCTTGGGCAGGCTCTGCGGATAGCGCACCGTCAGCGCCGAAAGGGCACCGAAGCCGGGGGATTCGATGATGTCCTTGAGCTTTTCAATGGCCGGGAAGAAGGTCTTCTTGAGCCCGGTCATGATCTTCATGCCGGTTTGCGCACTCAGCGCCTGCAGGGCCTCGACCTCGGCGCGGCTGGCAGCGGTGGGCTTTTCCATCCACACATGCGCGCCAGCGAGGACACAGTCGCGCGCCAGCTCGGTCGCGCGGACGTGGCCGTCCTCGGTGTAGTTGGTGACGATGAAGACGACATCAGGCTTCTCGGTCGCCAGCATCTGGGCGTGATCGGTATAGGTCCGCTCGCCGCCAAACACCCGCGCGAAGCCCTGTGCCCGCGCCGCGTCGAGATCGCAGATGGCGGCGAGGTCGACCGGGGCATAGCGGAAGGTGGGGTAGACATTGCGATAGGCATGGCCGCCCGCGCCGATGAAGCAGGCCTTGAGGCGCCGCTCATATTCGAAATTGTAGCGGATCTCCCGCGGAACGTGGTGCGGCATATGTCAGCCTTTCAATGCGCCTTGCGTGAGGCCCTCGGTGAAGCGCCTCTGGGTGATGAGATAGAGCAGGATGATCGGCAGGAACGTGATCACCGTCCCCGAGAACACCAGCCGGAACTGCGAAGCGTAGGTGGAGGCAAAGCGCACCAGGCCAAGCGGCAGGGTCTGCACATCCGGGCTGATCAGCACGATCAGTGGCAGGAAGAAGTCGTTCCAGGTCGAGAGCGCCGAGATGATCACCAGTGCCTGCAGGGCAGGGGTGGAAAGCGGCAGCATCACCTTGAGCAGGATCTGGAAGTGGTTGGCGCCATCCATCTTGGCCGCCTCGACCAGTTCATCAGGCACGCCGATGAAGAAGCTGCGCATCAGGAAGATGCCGAAGGGGATGCCATTGCTCACCTGCGCCAGGGTGATGCCGACCAGCGAGTTGATCAGCCCCAGGTTGAACAGCACCTGATAGAGTGGAATGACGATCGCCTGGACCGGAATGGTGAGGCCGAAGATGATGGCGTAGAACATCCACTCGCGGCCGGGAAACCGGATCTTGGCGAGGGCATAGCCGGCCGGCGCGCAGGTTATGAGCGTCAGCGCCACGACGCCGGCCAGGTTCATCAGGCTGTTGGTGATGAGTTCGCCAAAGCCGCCGATCTGCCATGCATCGGCATAGTTCTGCCACATCAGCTGCGCCGGGAGTGCGAAGGGATTGGCCTGGCCGATCTCGGCCTCGGTCTTGAGGCTCGACATCAGCAGCCAGAAGAACGGTCCCAGGATGATGAGGAATACGGGCAGCAGGGCCAGCGCCACCGGCCATTCGCGTTTGCGGACACTCATCGGGAAAGCCTCGCGCGCCAGCGGTTGAAGACGATGGTTATGGTGATGGCCAGGGCCGAGAGCAGGATGCAGAGCACGGCGGCGAGGCCATGATCCTGCGCCGAAAAGGCGAGGCGGTAGATGTAGGTGGTGATGAGCTCGCTTTGGTAGAATGGCCCGCCATCTGTCATCACGAAGACGGTGGCGAAACCTTTGAGCCCGTTGATCAGCGCCAGCGAGACCACGAAGGTCATCACTTCGCTGAGGCCGGGCAGGGTGACATAGATCAGCTTCTGGAAGGCGGTGGCGCCATCAATATCGGCCGCTTCATAGAGCGAGTGATCAATGTTCTGCAGGCCGGCGATGAACAGCAACATGTAGAGGCCGAAGCCCTGCCAGGAACTGGCGACATTGACCGAGAACAGCACCAGCAGCGGATCGGACAGCCAGCCCTGTGTCCAGCGGCCAAGCCCCACATGCTCGAGGGCAGTATTCAGGAGGCCATAGAACGGGTCATAGATATTGGCCCAGATCACGCCGACCACGGCCAGCGAGACCAGGTGGGGCAGGAAGAATGCGGTGCGGAAGAAGACATGGGTCTTTTTGAGCCGGCCGATGGCGAGCGCCAGGCCAAGGCCCATGCCGACAGCCAGCGCCAGATGATAGAGCAGCCAGAGGAAGGTGTGGCCCAGGCTCTGCCAGACGATCGGGTCGAACCCGGCGCGGGCATAGTTGTCGAGGCCGACAAAGCTGGCACTGGTATTGAGGCCGCGCGAGTCCGTGAAGCTCAGCCAGAGCGTCAGGGCAATGGGCGCGAGCGTGAACACGGCGTATATCGCTAAAGCCGGCAGCATCAGCGGCAGGGCCGATCGCAGGCCGTCCTGCCCGGCCGCGCCGCCCGGCGTGCCGCGGCGGCTGACACGGGCGGAGGGACCGTCCGTGTCCTTGGCGATGGTTGGAAGGGAAGTCATTGGTGAGTGGGTCCCAACGGGTTCACGCGTTCGGGGAGGGCGCTTACTGCGCCTCTGCCATCTTGGCCTGGATCTGCGCCATGCCTTCCTCACCGGTGATCTGGGCGCTGATCAGCCCCTGGATAACCTGGAAGTAGGTGTCGACGACGCCTGCCGGAAGATAGACGCTGGGATTGTAGCCAACGCCACCCGAAGCCGTGCTGAAGATTTCGGCCAGGATCTGGGTGGGCGGATTGTAGTCCTTGATGGCGCGCGGATAGAGCATGGTGCTGGCCGGATTTTCGGCACGGCGCTTCATCACGTCCTGGGAGAGGATGAAGTCGATCCACTTCATGGCCAGCTCGGGCTGCTTGGAATTGGCGGGGATCATCCAGCTCCAGCCAACGCCACCGGTGGGCATGGCCGCGCCGATATCGCTGGGCATGGCGGCAAAGCCGGCATTGGTCAGGTCATAGCCGGCATTGCGCGCATTGGCGGTGAACCAGGGCCCGGCCACGAACATGGCGGCGCGCTTGTTGAACCAGAGGCGGGCCGCGCCATCGAGGTCGAGCGCCGCCATTTCCTTGTCGATATAGCCTGCATCGACCAGTTCGCGCAGCCGCACCGCGCCCAGCGCGATAGA
Organism: Devosia sp.; assembly: GCF_014860165.1. Classification (GTDB taxonomy): domain Bacteria; phylum Pseudomonadota; class Alphaproteobacteria; order Rhizobiales; family Devosiaceae; genus Devosia. The sequence continues at coordinate 33,454 of NZ_JACZKG010000081.1, read as the reverse complement.
TGGGTCGGTCCAGTCCAGCTTCCCGTCGAGCGCCTCGCCCACCACGGGGGTGCCGCTCGAAGCCTGCAGGATATTGCCGAACAGGTGCCCGGCGCTGCCGGCCGTGCGCGGCCCGATGGCGATCGGGTTGATACCCTTTTCCTTCATCTGGCCCATCAGGGTCAGGAAATCGGCATAGGTGCCGGGGATCTGCCACTGGTTCTCGGCAAACATGTCCTTGTGGTACCAGATGCCCAGGGCGTCGAGCCCGTCCGGCACCTCGTAGATTTCCCCGCCGCGCTGCGATTTCAGCTCCTCATAGAGCCAGGGATAGATCTGCTGGTCCCAGCCGCGCTCGGCATAGGCAGCGGTCAGCGGCGCCACGAGGGCCGCATTGACGACCGTGGAGACGCGGGCGACACCCGAATTGGTCAGCATCACGTCGGGGCCGGCATTGGACTGAATTGCGGCCTGCACTGCGCCGTCCGAGATGTTGCCGGTCGGGGGCATGAACTCGACGGTGACGCCGGGATTGGCCGCCTCGAAATCGGCCTTGATGCCGTTCCAGAGTTCGGCCACCAGCGGCTCGGTGATCTGTTCGGGTCCCCACATCACCAGGGTCTGCGCCTGGGCGGCGGTGACGGCGCCGGCAGCGGCGAGTGCTGCAAGGGCAGTCGCCATCAAAGTTCGTCTCTGCATTTTCTTCCTCCTGTTTGGGCGTGCCGTTTTGCCGGCACTGCGCCTTGCTGCAGTCTGATTGGCCGCTTGCGACGAGCCTATTTCGCTTCTTCGTTGCGGAAGCGTTCGAGAACGGCGCCTTGCACATCGGCAATATGGGCCGCCATCAGGGCGCTGGCGCGGGCGATGTCGCGGGCGCGGAAAGCGGCCAGGATGTCGTCACGCTCCTGGGCGGCGCGCTGGGCGAAATCCTTGCTTTCATTGGCAATGGTGCGGCCGATCTGGATTTGCAGTGCCAGCCGGTTGAGCGTTTCGATCAGCGCCGCATTGCCGGAGAGTTCGGCAATGGTCTCGTGGAACACGCGGTCGCGGGCACCATAGGTGGCCAGGTCGCCGGACTGGAGCGCGGTTACGGCGTCATCGAGAATGCGTTCGAAGGCCGCGATATGGCGGTCGCTCATATTAGGCACGGCAAGCTGGACGGCGAAGCATTCCAGCGTCTTGCGCAGCTCATAGAGATCCTCGACCTCCTTGCGTGAAAAGCTGCGCACATAGAAGCCGCGATAGGGCTTGATCTCGATCAGGCCTTCCTTGGCCAGCGTGCCCAGTGCCTCGCGGAACGGCGTCCGGCTCACCTGCAGCTTTTCGGTCAGCGCCTTTTCGTCCAGCGGGGTGCCGCTGGGCAGTTCGCCCGACACGATCATCCGTACGATTTCCTCGTAGATGCGTTCGCGCAGCGTCAGGTGGCGGGGTGCGTTCATGATCGTTCCGGTCTCTCGTTGGGCTATTGCATACAATATTTTGAAGAGTATACAAGATGGAAAATGACAGTAAGAATTTTGCATGCTTATGAAAAGGCGCCGGCACGGGCGCCTCAGGATGGGAGAACGAGGATGGCCAGGGTTTACGTGGTCGGGACGATGGATACGAAAGGGCCTGAACTGCGCTTTGCCGCCGAGGCGGTGCGCCAGGCGGGCGCCAGCGCCGTCCTGCTCGATGTGGGCACGCAAGGCGTGGGTGATGGCGCCGACATTTCGGCGCTGGAGATTGCCGCCCACCATCCCGAGGGCGCCGCAGCGGTGCTGGGATTGACCGATCGCGGCCAGGCAGTCTCGGCCATGGGCCGCGCTCTCACCGCCTATCTTGCGACCCGTACCGATATCGGCGCCGTGCTGGGCCTTGGGGGCACCGGCAATACCGCGCTGGTCACCGAGGCGATGCGGTCGCTGCCCATCGGCGTGCCCAAGCTGATGGTCTCCACCGTCGCCTCGGGCAATACCGCGCCCTATGTCGGGCCCAACGACCTGGCCATGATGTATTCGGTGGTCGACGTTGCGGGCCTCAACGCCATCTCGCGAAAGGTTATCGGCAATGCCGCCCATGCGGCCGCCGGCATGGCGCTCCATCCGGTCGCCGCAGCCGCCAGCGACAAACCGGGCCTGGGGATGACCATGTTTGGGGTTACCACGGCCTGCGTCACATCAGTGCGGCAGATCATGGAAGCAAGCCACGAGGTCTATATCTTCCACGCCACCGGTGTCGGCGGCCAATCGATGGAAAAGCTTGCCGATAGCGGCCTGGTCACCGGCCTGATCGATGTCACCACCACCGAGGTCCCCGATCTTCTGGTCGGCGGTGTCTTTCCCGCCACCGAGGACCGCTTCGGCGCCACCATCCGGACGCGCCTGCCTTATGTGGGTACGGTCGGCGCCGTGGACATGGTCAATTTCGGCGCGCGTGAAACGGTGCCCGCCCAGTTTGCCAACCGCAAGCTGCACGTCCACAATGCCCAAGTGACCCTGATGCGCACCACGCCGGAGGAAAATCGCGCCATAGGCACCTTCATCGTGTCACGCATCAACCGCATGGAGGGGCAGGTCCGCTTCCTCCTGCCATTGGGCGGCGTTTCTGCTATCGACGCTCCCGGTCAGCCGTTCCATGATCTGGCCGCTGATACCGCGCTCTTCGACGCCATCCGCTCCGGCTGGGTCCAGGCACCCAATCGGCGCCTTGTCGAACTCGATCTCCACATCAACGACCCGCTCTTCGCGGCGGCCCTCGCAGACAATTTCCGCCAGATCGCCAATGGATAAGCCTCTCATGACCCGCCCGACCAAGACCGAAATTCTCACCCGTTTGCGCGCCAAGATCGCGGCTGGCCGCCCCATTATCGGGGGTGGCGCCGGCACCGGGCTTTCCGCCATGGCCGAGGAGGCCGGCGGCATCGATCTCATCGTCATCTACAATTCGGGGCGCTATCGCATGGCCGGGCGTGGCTCGCTGGCGGGCCTGCTGGCCTATGGCAATGCCAACGACATCGTCGTAGAGATGGCGCACGAAGTGCTGCCCGTGGTCCGGCACACGCCGGTGCTGGCCGGCGTCAACGGCACCGATCCGTTCATGCTGCCCGACCAGTTCCTCGACAGGCTCATCGCCCTCGGCTTTGCAGGCGTGCAGAACTTTCCCACCGTCGGGCTGATCGACGGGGTGTTCCGGGCCAATCTCGAAGAAACCGGCATGAGCTATGACCTCGAGGTCGAGCTGATCGCCCGCGCGGCGGCCAAGGGTATGCTGACCACGCCCTATGTCTTCAGCACTGACGATGCCACCAAAATGGCCAGGGCCGGCGCCGATATCATCGTCTGCCATCTGGGCCTGACCACCGGCGGCGCCATCGGCGCGCAGACCGCCAAGACGCTGGATCAGTGCATCATCGAGATCGACGCCTGGTCCGCCGCTGCGCGTAGCGTCAATCCCGATATCATCGTCCTCTGCCATGGCGGCCCAATCGCCATGCCCGACGATGCCGCCTATGTGCTGGGGCGCACGGATGTGTGCCACGGATTCTACGGTGCAAGCTCAATGGAGCGGCTGCCGACCGAAATCGCCATTCGCGACCAGGTCGCGCGCTTCATCGCCATCCAGGATAACCCAGTGGGTGCGTAAAGCGACGCTGGACATCCAATGTCGGCAGTTGGAGATCGGCGGCGGTAAACGCAATGATCGAACTGAGGCGCTTTGCCGACGGGATTATTGGTCGGCAATGTCGTTCGCCTCATCATTCGGCGCTGTCGTAGAGCCACAGGGCGACTGCGACATCAACGTCCCAATACCGAACACAGTTTCCTCAATGTCCGAGCATCGATCTGGATCGCTCGAAGGTTGCCGACCCGCAAGTCCCAAATCGCGCTTGCCGCGGGCCTGAACTGTTGCCAGCCGGCGCGCCGGCCGGCCGGGTGAGCGGTGCCAGATCGACCTGAAACCCAGCGCTCGGTGCACAGGCCCCGGCCTCCTGGGGCCCAATCTTGCGGAGCCGGCCTTGTGCGGGCCGGCTCCTGACTTCAGGCTTTGGACAGGGCCTGGTCGATGTCGGCGATGATATCGTCGATATGCTCAATGCCCACCGAAAGGCGAACGAGGTCCTCGGATACGCCAGCGCGGGCCAGTTCATCGGGGCCCAGTTGGCGATGCGTCGTCGATGCGGGGTGGCAGGCGAGTGACTTGGCATCCCCGATATTGACCAGGCGGAGGACCATGTTCAGCGCATCTATGAACTTGCCTCCCGCTTCCACGCCGCCCTTGATGCCGAAGCTGACGATGCCAGAGGCCTGTCCCTTGGTGATACGCTTGGCGACATCATGGTACTTGCTTGTGGGCAAGGCCGCATAGTTGACCCAGGTCACCTTGGGATGGCTTTCGAGATAATGCGCCACCTTGAGGGCGTTCTCACAATGGCGCTCCATGCGCAGACCCAGGGTTTCCAATCCCATCAGGAAGAGGAAGGCACTATGGGGCGACAGGGCGGCGCCGGTATTGCGCAGCGGCACCACCCTGCAGCGACCGATATAGGCGGCAGCGCCAAGCGCTTCGGTATAGACGACGCCATGATAGGATGGGTCGGGCTCATTCAGCACCGCAAAGCGTGCCTTGTTGGAGACCCAGTCGAACTTGCCGCTGTCGACAATGATGCCGCCGATCGAATTGCCATGGCCGCCGATATATTTGGTGAGTGCATGCACCACGATATCGGCGCCAAAGTCGATGGGGCGGCAGAGATAGGGCGTAGCGACCGTGTTGTCGACGATCAGCGGCACACCATGGGCATGGGCGATCTGCGCCAGGCGCTCGATATCCACCACATTGCCCGCAGGATTGCCGATCGACTCGCAGAACACAGCCTTGGTCTTGTCGTCTATCAGGGCCTCGATGGCGTCGAAATCGCCGGCCGCAGCCATGCGCACCTCGATGCCCTGGCGCGGGAAGCTGTGCATGAACAGATTGTAGGTGCCGCCATAGAGCTGGCTGATTGACACGATATTGTCCCCCACGCCGGCAATGGCCTGAATGGAGTAGGTAATCGCGGCCATGCCCGAGGCTACAGCGAGGCCAGCGATGCCACCTTCCATTTCGGCCACCCGTTGCTCGAGCACTGCCGTGGTCGGGTTCATGATGCGGGTATAAATGTTACCCGGAACGGCCAGGTTGAAGAGATCGGCACCGTGTTTGGTGTCATCGAACGTGTAGGAGGTGGTTTGATAGATCGGCACCGCCGCCGACTTGGTCGTGGCCTCCGGCGTATAGCCATGGTGCAGTGCCAGCGTTTCGAGCTTCATTAGGCTTCCCCATTCTTGAATCGGACTCGCTGGCCCAGTATCCGCATTTCGTCATCGGTCGATAGGGCCATATGCGCCGCAAGTGGCATTCCCCTGCAGCGCACAGGAACCCCGTAGGCGTCAGCTCGTTCCGCCTCAGTGTCTATTATGGAGGCTGGTATGGAGCGGGCAAACCGGGGTTTCGGCTATTGGGCGGTCATGGCCCTCGCCGCGGTGGTGGTGTTGTTCGGGCTGCCCATTCTGGTCGGAGGCGTCTGGCTGATCGCGCTTGGCGGATCCTGGTACTACGCGCTGGCCGGACTGGGGCTGCTGGTCTCTGCCTGGTTCCTGTTCCGCCGTTCCATGCTGGGCGTGGGGGTGTATCTGCTGACCTTTGCGGGCACGGTCATCTGGGCCCTGTGGGAGCGGGGCCTCGACGGTTGGGCGCAGGTGCCCCGGCTGGTGGCGCCGACTGTCATTCTCATCCTCGTGCTGCTCGTCATTCCGGCGTTGCGCGGCCGGTCCGGCTTCGGTAGCGCGGCTGTCGTGGCTGCGTCTGTCGGCGTCCTGGCGCTCGGTGCATCCGGCCTTGGCCTGACCTCGCTCCGTCAATCCCCGCTGCTGGCGCAAGAGGCGGCGGTGCTTGCCGAGCCTGCGACGCAGGAGCCCTCGATCGCACCGCGTCCGGTTGCCGAGCCGCTCGTAGTGGGCGCGGACTGGCCCGCCTATGGCGGCACCTATGAGGCGGCGCGCTATTCGCCGCTCGACCAGATCACGCCCGACAATGTCGGTCAGCTGGAGCGCGCGTGGGAATTCAACACCGGCGACCTGCCGTCCGAAGCGGCGGAGGGCAAGTATTCGCCGGAGAACACGCCCCTCAAGGTGGGCGACAGCCTGCTGATGTGCACGGCGATGGGCATTGGTCTGGCCATCGACGCCGCGACCGGCGGGGAGGAATGGCGCTTTGATCCGGGCGTGTCGGCCGACGCCATTCCCTATGGCGCGACCTGCCGCGGCGTTGCCTATTACGAAGTGCCCGGCGCGGCGGCGGACGAGGCCTGCGCCACCCGGATGCTGTGGGGCACGCTGGATGCGCGCCTCCTCGCCGTGGACGCCCGCACCGGCCAGCCCTGCGCGGATTTCGGCACCAACGGGCAGGTCAACCTCGAAGAAGGGATCGGCGATACCGTGCCGGGCTGGTATGCGGTGACATCGGCGCCAACCATCGTGCGCGGCATCGCCGTGATGGGCGCGCAGGTCAAGGACGGCCAGGCCGAGGATGCGCCCTCGGGCGTGGTGCGCGGCTACGATGCCGTGACAGGCGAGCTGGCCTGGGCGTGGGACCTAGGCAATCCGGGCAATCGCGGCGCGCCGGCCGAGGGCGAGGTCTATACGCGCGGCACGCCCAATATGTGGACCACTGCGGCGGCCGACGAAGAGCTGGGCCTTGTCTATCTGCCGCTGGGCAATTCCTCGGTGGATTATTACGGCTCCAACCGCAGCGCGCTCGAGAACGACTATGCGACGTCGCTGGTGGCGGTGGATGCCACGAGCGGCGAAGACGTCTGGCATTTCCAGACCGTGTACCGGGACGTGTGGGACTACGACCTGGGCTCCCAGCCCACCCTGATCGACTTTCCTGCCGCCGACGGTCCGCGCCCCGCGCTGGTCCTCGCTTCCAAGCAGGGCGACATCTACGTGCTCGACCGGGCCACGGGAGAGTCGCTGTTCGAGGTGGAAGAACGGGAGGTGCCGCAGGGCGGGGTCGAGCCGGAATACCTGTCCCCGACACAGCCGTTCTCGGCCTATCACTCGTTGGCCTTCCCCGACCTCACCGAGGCCGACATGTGGGGCATGACGCCGCTCGATCAGCTGTGGTGCCGCATCCAGTTCCGGCAATCGAGCTATCAGGGCATGTACACGCCGCCAACCACCGACCAGCACTGGATTCAGTATCCAGGCTACAATGGCGGCAATGACTGGGGCAGCATCGCCATCGATGTCGAGCGCGGCCTGATCATCGCCAATTACAATGATACGCCCAACCACAATCGACTGGTCCCGCGCGAGGAAGCGGACGCGGCTGGCCTCGTGCCGATAACCGATCCGCGTGCCGGGCAAGGCGAAGGCCCGCTGGGCGAAGCCGGTCCGCAGACGGGTGCGCCCTTTGCCATCGACGTCAATGCCGGCTGGCGCATGTTCACGGGCCTGCTGTGCAAGCAGCCCCCCTATGGCGGCATCAGGGCGATTGACCTGGCGACAGGCGAGGCGGTGTGGGACCGTCCGTTCGGCACGGCGCGCCGAAACGGCCCGTTCGGCATTCCGTCCATGTTGCCACTCGATATCGGCACGCCGAACAATGGCGGACCGGTGGTGACGGCGGGCGGCCTGATCTTCGTGGCAGCCACAACTGACAACCTGATCCATGCCATAAACATTGAAACCGGCGAGACGGTCTGGACCGACACGCTGCCCGGTGGCGGCCAGGCCAACCCCATCGTCTACCAGGCCGACGGACGGCAATTCGTCGTCATTGCGCCGGGCGGGCATCATTTCATGGAGACCCCGGTCAGCGATGCGGTCATCGCCTATGCGCTGCCTGAATGACCCGCGGAACGCCGGGTCGCCTCCCTCCCTGCTGGGAGGGAGTGAGGTGGAGGGGTGGACGAAGGACCCAGATCTGCCTCCTCCGTGTGGGGTAGACCGATTGTCCGGAGAGTGGGGACGCGCCTAGGGATGCAGCGGCAGGTCGGCGGGCGTTCGCGTCATCTCGCCGGCGCCATACCATTCGGCCAGCGATTTGATCTGATCCTGGTCCAGTTCGCGCACCGCCTCGGCCATGATATGCGCGTTCGGACCGCCCCGCTCCGCACCGAGCAGCCTGAACAGCTCCAGCTGGCGCAACAGGTAGTCTGCATCCTGGCCGTCCAGGCGGGGATAGCCGGGCCGGGCACTCGCCCCATGGCAAGAGGCGCAGGCGGGAACATCGTGCTCGGGGATGCCAAGGCGGATAATATCAGGGGCTTGCTCGATGTCGGCCGCAACTGCAGCGCTGCGGCCAAAGTGCCGGGCGAGGGCGGTGATCTCTTCGTCGCTGAGTGTGCGGGCAGCCGCCATCATGGTGCCGCTTTCGCGGGTGCCGTCGCGAAAGGCCTTGAGGGCAGCCTCGAGATAGGCTGGGGTCTGGATGTCGAGCCGCGGCACGCCGGGGATGATGCCTTCGCCATTCTTGCCGTGGCAGCGGGCGCAATCGTTGTCGGCCACGCCGGTAGTCATGGCGCCATACTGGCTGGCGTCGAGTTCGGGCAGTGCGAGCAGGAACGCCACCATGTCCCAGACTTCGTCGTCGCGCCGCTGCGTCGGCCAGCCGGGCATGGCAGTGCGGCGTATGCCATGCCTGACCGTGGCGAAGATGCGCGCTTCGGGGTGCCATTGGGCCATGCGGTCGACAAGCAGGGGCGGCTGCGGGCTCAGGTTTTCCGCGAGCTGGTCGGGCGGCGCAGCGGGGCTGCCGTGGCAGGTGGCACAGACCATTTCATAGTGGCCGGCGCCGCGCTGCACCATGCCCGGCCGGTCGAGTGGCGGCACTTCGGTGCCCAGCGAGCGGAGGGTGATCGCCTGTTGCGCGGCGAGGTTGAAATACCAGTCCAGCGCGGTTGCCTGGCCGGGCTCGGCGGAACTGGGCAGCAGGCCGCTAAGGGGCACGAAGGCGAGCCCCAGTACCCCCAGTCCGGCGCCGATCAGATATGGCCGGAGATCGGTCATGTCGCCGCCTGTCGTTGCAGCACGCGGGCCATGAGTATCAGCCCGCCGGCCAGGTAGATCACGCCGCCGATAGCCAGCATGATCACGCCGCCCAACTGCTGATCGGCGAGAGCGGGCAGGCCGCCGATGGCGTGATGCAGGTGATCGTCATAAACCGGCCGCGGCGCCAGGCCGATCAGGGCACCGAGCAGGGTCATGTGCATGGAGGTGAAGAACAGCGCCATGGCGCCGGCCAGCGCGGCGCCGCGCCGGGTCTGGGCGGTGCTGGAAAGGGCGACCAGCCAGACCAGCATGGAAACGAGTGCGAAGCTGAGCTGTTCGGCGGCGAGGGCGAGTGGCAGGGTGCGAGAGGCATGGTGCAGGGTCGGGGCATGCCAGCCCCAGACCACGACAAGGTCCAGGATGCTGACGGCGATGGGCAGCGTCACCTGCGAGCGCAGCCAGTTGCGCCGGGCCATATAGGGGCCGATGCCGGCCGCCAGCAGCGGCACGCCAATGCCGACCACTGTCATGTGCAGGGTCATGTGAGCGGCGAAGCTGCCAGCGACCATGCCGGGCAGCGGGCCTATCCAGGCCAGGAGGAGTACCGCGATGCCGGCAAGGGTGAGCGGACGGTCGATCATCGGCAGGTCGAGAGATAGAGCATGGGGATGGTGACGTAGAGCACGGCCACGGCCGAGAGGACGCAGAGCATCAGAGCCACGTGACTGAGGAAGCGGTGGCGTTCCTCGGGCGTATTGTGCTCGAATTCGAAGTCATTGTCAGTGAGGCTGCGGGCGCGGACGCCCCAGATGTGGTGTGTCGATAGGCCGATGCCGGCCAGCGCCACAAGGGTGGCGATGATGACCACCAGCGTGGGATGATCGAGCGAAGCAGCGCGGCCGGCCTTCTCGCAATAGATCGCGGCATAGACGTAGCAGAACAGGAAATGCAGCGCCCAGATGATGGGCGCGGCGATGACCCGCCACAGGTCGGTGCCATGGCCGGTCTCGCGTTCAACCTCGTTATGGGCGCGTTTTGCACTCATTGCAGCAGCGGAAAGCCTCCAATGACCAATGCGGTGAGCAACGCGCTGAAGCCGGTGAAGTGCCAGTAGAGGGTGACGTTCCACAGGTCGGCGTCATGGCGGGGGGTGAGGCGGCCGAAGCAGGTGCGGGCAAGGCAATAGGCCTGCATGATGGTGCCGGCCAGCAGATGCGCCACCACCCAGACCACCAGTCCCCAGACGATGGCGGGATAGGCATGTGCGGTGGGATCAAGGCCCGTTGTCCACGGCCCCGCCATCAGCGCCAGTCCGGTGAACACGGCGCCGACTGGCGCGGCCACCAGCAGGGCGCGCGACAGGGTCACGTATCCGGCCGCGTTGGCCAGGCGGGCAGCAAGGGTGGCGCCCCAGGTGACGATGGCGAGGATCGCGGCTGTCAGCGGCCACTGCCAGCCGGGTCCGTCTATGCCGACGGGCGGGAAATCGGGGTGGATGGTCCAAAAGAAGAAGTAACCAAACAGCACGGCCAGGAAGGCAGTGAGATCGCCGGTCATGGTGATGAACATGGCCCACCAGCCGGTCGAGCGAGGACCGGCCACATAGAGCGGCAGGCGGCGGCCGTCGCCGATATCCTTGGTCTGCTTCTCGGGAATTTCAGCCGTGCCGGTCCACAGCCAATAGAGCAGGATGGCGAGGAAGAAGATGGCGCTGCCCAGGGTTGGCCACCACAGTTTCCACACGGGGAAGATGAAGACGCCAGCCAGACCGATGGCCGCCAGCATGGGCAGCCAGGTGGGCGTGCCGACGCGCAGCACCTGCAACGGCTCGGCATCGAGCACAGAGGTCACCAGCGTCTCGCGCCGACCCTCCTTGGCATCGGCCAGCAGGCCGCGGCCTTGGTCGATGGTATCGAGAAGGTCCTTGTCGTCCCATAGCGGATAGCGGCTGTTGATCTGCGGGATCGAGCGCAGGCCCCAGTTGTCGGATGGCACCCGGCCCAGCCATTCGAGTGTGCCTGCGTTCCACACGTTGCGCGGTGCATTCGGCTCCTTGCCCTTGGGCCGCACACAATCCCAGACATAGAGCAGGAAACCAGCCGCCAGCACGAAGGCGCCGATGGTCGAGACCATATTGAGCGTGTCCCAGCCGCGGTCGGCGCCATAGGTGAAGACCCGGCGCGGCATGCCGAGCAGACCGGTCAGGTGCATGGGCAGGAAGGCGACGTTGAAACCGATGAAGACCAGCCAGAACGACCAGATGCCTGATGTCCGCGACAGCATCTTGCCGGTGGCGAAGGGGTAATAGTATTGCACGCCCGCCATCACCGGAAACAGCATGCCGCCGATCAGCGTGTAGTGCAGGTGGGCAACGATGAAATAGGTGTCGTGGACCTGGAAATCGAACGGCGCCACGGCGACCATGACCCCGGTCAGGCCGCCGACGATGAATGTCGCGAGCGCGCCCAGGCAATAGAGCATGGGCACCGTGCGGACGACGTTGCCCAGCATCACCGTGGCGATGAAGACAAAAAGCTGGATGCCGGTGGGAATAGCAACGGCTTCCGACGCCGCGGAGAAAAAGCCCAGAGATATGGCGGGCAGGCCGGTGGTGAACATGTGGTGCACCCAGAGCCCGAAGCTCAGGAAGCCAGTGCCGATGGCCGAGAGCACGATCCAGGAATAGCCGGCGATCGGCCGCTGCGCGAAGGTCGGAATGATCATGGCCAACAGCGCAATGGCCGGCAGGAAGACGATATAGACTTCGGGATGCCCGAAGATCCAGAACAGGTGCTGCCACAGCAGCGGGTCGCCGCCGCGCGTGACATCGAAGAAAGGCCAGTTGAACGCTCGTTCCAGCTCGAACAGGAAATCGCCGGCGATCAGCGGTGGAAAGGCGAACAGAATCATCGCCCCGACGATCAGCACGTACCAGCCATAGAGCGGCGTGAGGTTGATATGCATGCCGGGGGCACGGCATTTCAGCACGCCCACGATCAGTTCCACCGCAGCCGCGATGGAGGCGACCTCGATGAAGCTGAGGCCCAGCAGCCAGATATCGGCGCCGATGCCGGACTGTTCGGTCGAGAGCGGCGGATACATGAACCAGCCGGCATCGGGTGCGGCATTGAAGAAGATCGAGCCGCAGACGAAGACGCCCCCGATGGCGAAGCACCAGAAGCCGAAGGCCGAAAGGCGGGGGAAGGGCAGGTCGCGGGCGCCGAGCATCGGCGGCAGGATGAGGATGGCCACCGCCTCGAAGATCGGCACGGCGAACAGGAACATCATCACCGTGCCATGCAGGGTGAAGAGCTGGTTGTAGGTTTCGGCCGAGACCAGGTTGTTGTCCGGGACCGCCAGTTGCGCGCGGATGATCAGCGCCAGGGCACCGCCAAACAGCATGAAGGCGAAAGCGGCCACGATATACCAGAGGCCGACCACCGAATTGTTCACATCGGTCAGGTAGCGCCAGCCGCGGGGCGGCGCCCATACCCTCGCCAGTTGCCGTTCCTCGGCGGCCTTGTCGGTCATTTGAGCTCCAGCAGAAAATCGACGATGGCCTGGCGTTCGGCATCGGGCAGGGTGGCGAAGGAGGGCATGCGGCTGCCCGGCTTGATATGGCTGGGGGCGACCAACCAATCGGCAAGGTTGGCCGGGGTCAGCAGCATTGTGCCGGCTCCGATGGTGCGACGGCTGGCAAAGTGGGTGAGATCGGGGCCAACCGAGCCCGCTTCGCTGATGCCGCGGACGACGTGGCAGGCTCCGCAGCCGGCGGCGATGAAGGCCTCGCCATTGCCAGCGGTGGCCGGCTGGCGCTGCGTCTCCAGCCATTCGGCATAGGCATCAGCTTCATGCACCACGACGGGGAATGCCATCAGGGCATGTGAGGGGCCGCAGAATTCGGCGCAGACGCCGCGATAGACGCCGGGCTTGGTCGGCGTCAGCCGCAGCACATTGGTTCGTCCGGGTATGGCGTCCATCTTGCCGCCCAGCGAGGGGATCCAGAACGAGTGGATGACGTCGGTGCTGGTGAGCACGAATTCAGCCGTGGCGCCAACGGGAAGGTGGATTTCATTGGCGGTGGCGACCTGGCTGCCATCTGCCGCCTCATAGCCGAGCCGCCACCAGAACTGCTCGGCCACGACCTGAACCTGAAGGTCGGGCGTGTCCGCCTCGGCCCAATTGGGCAATAGCGCCAATCCGAAGATGAGGAGCCCGGCAAGGCCGACGGTGGGAAAGGCGACGCCGCCAATGAAGACGAAGCGGTCGGCAAAGCGTTCGCTGCGCGGGCGCTTGCTGCCGAGCACGGCATAGATCGCCGAACCCATGATGATGCACCAGACGAGCGCCCCGCCCGCGGTCATGAACCAGAATAGGTTGGCGAGTTCGGCGGCGTCTTGGCCGGCTGGGTGCAGGGCACTCTGTTCGGGGTTGCAGGCCGCCAGCATGGCGCAGGCAAACAGCAGGCCTGCTGCCAGCATGCTGCGCTTCGCAATGCCCGAACATGGTCGGCCCATTCGCCCCCGCAAAATGAAATACAAGCCGGGAACGCGGCGCCGCCGGATGAGTTCCTGATTGATCGCGTCGCACAGGACAGGTCATGGCAAAGCCAAAGGGCTATTCACTCATCCAGATCATCCTGCACTGGGTCATCGCGGCGCTGGTCATTTTCCAGCTCCTGGTCAACGAGGACGTGCAGCACGCCTTCGCCGACCGACTCGATGGCGAGGCAATGGACGAGCTGGGCGGGGCGTTGCTGCATGTGAGTGTCGGCGTCACCATACTCGTACTGGCCGCCATCCGGCTGGGGATCCGCGTCGTCCGCGGCGCGCCGGCGCCCTATCAGGATACGCCGGCCATCCTCAACTGGCTGGGCCACGCGACGCATGTCCTGCTCTATGGATTTCTCTTCTTCATGCCGCTCACCGGCGCGATCGCCTGGTTTTTCGCGGTCGAGTTCTCCGCCGCACTGCACGAGATCGGCCGGCTGGTTCTGGTGCCAACCATCGGCTTTCACGTGATCGGAGCGCTGGCCGAGCATTTTGTCTTTCGCAACGACACGTTGCGGCGAATGCTGCGGGCGACTGCGGACTGAAGTGCGGCATAGCGGCGGCTGCACCCATGACCAGAGCAGCTTTGCGCCAACCTCAACCTGGCGCTATGGTTATGCTAGGAGCGGTAACAGCCGCGATATTGCTCGGCTCGCGTTCCGGCCATAATTGTAGGGTTATCGGTGGGTCTGAACTAGTCATTTTACTTGGGAGGCGGCAGGGGCATAATTGAGGACGGAGGAACAATGGCCTTTGCCCGGATCAACGATGTCGTGCTGCATTACAGGGTGGAGGGTAGCGAGAGCGCCCCGGCCCTCGTCCTCGCCAATTCGCTGGGCACCGATGCGCGCATCTGGGATGCGGTTGTCACCCTGCTGGCCGGCCGCTACCGCATCATCTCCTATGACAAGCGGGGCCACGGGCTGAGCGATGCGCCTGATGGCGACTATCGCCTCGACGACCATGTCGATGACCTAGCGGGTTTGCTGCGACATCTCGAGATCGAGCGGCTGGCGCTTGCCGGGGTTTCGGTGGGCGGCATGATCGCGCAGGGTTTTGCGTTGCGCCATCCCGACCGCCTGGCGGCGCTGGTGCTGTGCGATACGGCGGCCAAGGTGGGCGACGCCACCATGTGGAACGAGCGGATCGCCGCTGTACGCGAGCGGGGGCTGGAAGCCATTGCCGAGCCGGTGATGGCGCGCTGGTTCACCGAGCGCTTCCGGCAGGAGCAGGCAGACGAACTGGCCGGCTGGCGGAACATGCTGGTGCGCATGCCTGTCGATGGCTATGCCGGCACCTGCGCGGCCTTGCGCGATGCCGATCTGCGCGACGCCATTGCCGCTATTGCCGTGCCGACGCTGGTCGTGGTCGGCGAGCAGGACCTGTCCACGCCAGTCGAGCTGGTGCGGCAGACAGCCCAGGCCATTGGCGGCGCACAGTTCGCCACGATTGCGGACTGCGGACACATTCCTTCCATTGAACAGCCGCTGGCGCTGACGGCATTGATGACGCGTTTTCTCAACGAGGTGGGCTATGACTGAGGCAAGTCTGTATGAGCGGGGTATGGCGACGCGGCGCTCGGTGCTCGGCGATACCCATGTCAACGGCGCCACGGCGCGCCAGACATCGTTCGACGCGGATTTCCAGAGTTTCATTACCGAAGGCGCCTGGGGTTCGGTATGGTCGCGGCCTGGCCTGAGCAAGCGCGAACGCTCGGTGGTGACTATCGCGCTGCTGGCAGCGCTGGGGCATGAGGAGGAACTGGCCATGCATGTGCGCTCAACGGTCAATACCGGCTGCTCGGCCGAGGATATCAAGGAGGCCCTGCTGCATGTGGCAGTCTATGCAGGGGTGCCGGCCGCCAACAGGGCGTTCAAGATCGCCAAGGAAGAGCTGAGCAATCGGGGAGACGGGCAATGAGCGGCATCATCCTGCCGGGGGCGGACGGCGTGCTTTTTCCCCGCGACCGGGCCTGGCATCCGCCGGCCAATACACCGGGCTACAAGAGCGCGACCTTTCGCGCGCCGCGCAATTCACTGCTGTCGCTGGGGGGGACGGCATCGGAACTGACGGGCCCGACCTTCGGACATTCGAGCCTCAATGCGCTCGATAATGACCTGATCCGCAATTACAGCCAGGATGGCACGGAGGCCATCGGCCAGCGGTTGATCGTCTATGGCCAGGTGCTGGACGAGAATGCGCGGGCGGTGCCCAATACGCTGGTCGAGTTCTGGCAGGCCAATGCCGGCGGGCGTTATCGACACAAGAAGGAAGGATACCTGGCGCCGCTCGACCGCAATTTCGGCGGCTGCGGCCGGGCCATTACCGATGCGGACGGCTTCTACTCGTTCCGCACGATCAAGCCCGGGGCCTATCCCTGGCCCAATGGCGGCAATGACTGGCGGCCGGCCCATATCCACTTTTCCGTCTTCGGCCACGCCTTCGCGCAGCGGCTGATCACCCAGATGTATTTCGAGGGGGACCCGATGATCTGGCAGTGTCCGATTGTCGGCACCATTCCCGACAAGGCCGCCATCGACCAGTTGATTGCCCGGCTCGACCGGCACAATACAACGCCCATGGACGCCTTGGCCTATCGCTTCGATATCGTGTTGCGCGGCCGCCGCTCGACCATGTTCGAGAACAAACTGGAGGGAAACTGATGCTGCATCCGGTTCCCAGGCTCAGGGAAACCCCGTCGCAGACGGCAGGTCCCTACGTGCATATCGGCATGACGCCCAACTTTGCCGACATCAGGGGCGTCTATGCCAGCGATCTCGGTGCAAGCATGCTGACGCCGGACACGGCGGGCGAACGCATCATCATCACGGGCCGCGTCATCGATGGTGCCGGGGTGCCGGTGGGCGATGCGGTGGTCGAACTGTGGCAGGCCGATTCCAACGGGTCCTACGCTGCGCCGATGGGGCCGGGCTCCAATGTCGCGCCGGCCTTTACCGGCTGGGGGCGGCAGCCGACCGATGCCGATGGCGTGTTCAGCTTCGAGACGATCAAGCCGGGTCCGGTACCCGGGCCCGATGGCCGGCCGATGGCGCCGCATGTGGCACTGTGGATCGTGGCGCGCGGCATCAATATCGGGCTGCAGACACGGCTCTATTTCGCCGACGAGGCCGATGCCAATGCGACCGACTGGGTGCTCGGCAAGATTGCCGACCCTCTGCGGCGGGCGACGCTGATTGCGCACCGGGAAGACGGCGCCCCGCCGCGCTATGTGCTGGATATCTACCTGCAGGGGGACCGGGAAACGGTGTTTTTCGACGTCTAGGTGCATGGCCTTGCCGGGCCAGCCCGGCTGGGCATCGCCATCGTGCCCGAGCGAGTCTAGATTGCGGCCATGACTGGAAATCGTTCCCTGCTCGCAGCCCTCGCGGGCGACCCGGAAATCGAAGCGCTGCTGGCCGATGCGGCGCAGGTTGCCGCCATGGTGACGTTCGAGGTGGCGCTGGCGCAGGCCGAGGCGGAGGCCGGGCTGATCAGCGCGGAGGCCGCCACGGCCATCGCTGCGGGCCTCGACGGTTTCGAGCCGGATTGGGATGATCTGGCGCTAGGCATGGCGCGCGATGGGGTGGTGGTGCCAGCTTTGCTGGTGCAGATGCGGCGCCGCATCGCCGCGCCCCATGCCGAGGCCCTGCACAAGGGGGCCACCAGCCAGGATGTGATCGACACGGCGCTGGTGCTGCAACTGGCCTCGGTCATCGCGGTGTTGGTCGCGCGGCTGACCCCAATGCTCGATGCCTTGGACGGGCTCGTGACTCGCTATGGCGGGCAGGGGCTGATGGCCCATACGCGCATGCAGCGCGCTCTGCCCTATAGCGTGAGCGCCAAGCTCGCGACCTGGATGGTGCCGCTTCGCCGCCACCTGGCGGCGCTGCAGGCGGTGCGCCGCAGCCTCCTGGTGATCCAGCTCGGCGGCCCCATTGGCGACCGCAGCAGCTTTGGCCCGCATGGCGAGGCGGTTGCACGCGCGCTGGCGCGACAGCTCGATCTGGGCCTTGCCGAGCCGTGGCAATCGGCCCGCGATCCGCTGGTCGGCTTCGCGTCGCTGCTGGCCCTGCTGACCGGCACGCTGGGCAAGATTGGCGCCGACGTGGCTCTGCTGGCGCAGAACGAGATCGGCGCGGTGACCATTGCGGGCGGCGGCGGTTCGTCCTCGATGGCGCACAAGTCCAACCCGGTGAATGCCGAGGTGCTGGTGGCGCTGGCGCGCTACAATGCCGGTCTCGTCGGGGTGCTGCAGCAGTCCATGGTGCATGAAAACGAGCGGTCGGGCGCAGCCTGGACGCTGGAATGGCTCGCCTTGCCGCCCCTCGTCATTGCCACCGGAGCCAGCCTGCGCCTCGGAAACCTGCTGCTGGGCCAATTGAGCTTTCCCGCGCCCTGACGGCTGCGTGCAGGTCGCCGAGATTCAATTCAACTCTCCGCTTCGATCTTAAGGCTTGTGGCACATCCGGCTGGCAATGGTGCCGTGAGGGCGAGACCCGTGGATAACCGGCTGTTAAGGTAAACCGACCGATAATGCCGACCTGGAAACGACGTCGTCCACTAGGTGAGTTTCAGGTCTAATGCGTCTTATTATCGGCATCCTCATCGTCGTTGGCAGCGTTGTCGGCGGATATCTCGGCGTGGGCGGGCACATGTATGTGCTGTGGCAGCCCTTCGAATTCGTCATCATTCTGGGTGCCGCCATCGGCGCCTTCGTCATCGGCAATACCGGCGCAGTGCTGAAACAGACGCTCGGCGTCTTCGGCACGCTGTTCAAAGGCCCCAAATACAACAAGGCGGCCTATGTCGAACTGCTCGGCATGCAATTCAGCCTCTACAAGCTGGTGCAGTCCAAGGGCATCCTGGCTCTCGAGCAGCATATCGAAAATCCCGAGGAATCGACGCTGTTCGCGCGCTTTCCCACCTTTGCGAAAAACCATCACGCGGTGGAATTCGTCTGCGACTATCTCCGCATGGTGACGCTGGGTTCCAACAACGTGCATGAGATGGAAGCGTTGATGGACGAGGAACTGGAGACCCACCACCAGGAGAATGAGCGCGTCGTCAACGCCATGCAGGCTTTGGCCGACGGTACGCCGGCCCTGGGCATCGTGGCCGCCGTTCTGGGCGTAATTCACACCATGGGCGCCATCAGCGAGCCGCCCGAAGTGCTCGGCCACATGATCGGCGGCGCCCTGGTCGGTACGTTCTTCGGCGTGTTCGTGGCCTATGGTTTCTTCGGCCCGTTCGCGCAGTCGCTGCGCAACATCTACGAGGCCGAGGACAAGTATTTCCTGTCGCTCAAGGTGGGCCTGCTGGCCCATATTTCCGGGCAGGTGCCTGTCATGGCCATCGAATTCGCGCGCAAGGCGCTGATGTCGGAAGACCGGCCGAGCTTTGCTGAAATCGACGAGGCAACGGCAAACCTGCCCGCCGCGACATAGTCTACGACCCAGGAAGCCAGAATGGCGAACTTCGACCAGCCGATCATCATCAAGAAGGTCAAGAAGAACAAGCACGCCCACCATGGCGGCGCCTGGAAGATCGCCTATGCTGACTTCGTGACGGCCATGATGGCCTTCTTCCTGTTGCTCTGGCTGATCAGCATGACCACGCCAGAGCAGAAGGAAGGCCTGGCCACCTATTTCGCCCCACCCAATATCGCGCCCACGACAAGTGGCTCGGGTGGCTTGATGGGTGGCACGGCGCTGGATAATGCCGGTGCACTGATGGCGGGCTCGACCCCGCAGGAACGTGTCGACGCCTCGGTGACGCCCAAGGGCGAGGAGTTCGGCACCGTAGAAGGCGCGATGAGCGGTCGCGACCAGCAGCAGGGCAACGAATTCGAATCAGCCAATGCCTCGCAATATGACCTCAAGGCCACCGACGACCAGGGCTTCCACAGCGCCGCGGCGAGCATCCGCCAGGCCTGGCAGGCGCTGCCTGACATCACCGAGATCGCCGACAACCTGATCGTCGAGGAGACCGATGAAGGGCTGAACATCCGGATCATCGACCAGGAAGGCCGGCCGATGTTCCCCGAGGGCTCGAAATATCCCAACGAGGTGACGCGGCAGGCCATCGCCGCCATCGCGCCGATCCTGCAGAAGCTGTCGAGCCCGGTACGGATTGCCGGGCATACGGCAGCCGGTGGAATCTACGCCAATCCACGCTATGGCTCGTGGGAATTGTCCGCCGACCGCGCCAATACGGTGCGGCAGATCCTTGGCGAATTCGGACTGGCGGATGACCGCATCAATTCGGTGGTCGGCCGTTCCACGGCCGAGCCGTTCTTCCCCAACGACCCCTATATGGCGGCCAATGAGCGGGTCGAGATCACGCTGCTCTATGAAACGCCGCCGGTTCCGGCGGGGCTTGAGCCCTGAGTTGAACCTCATGAAGGCCCCGCCATCGCGCGGGGCCTTTTGCTGTGGCCAAAGCTGTCCATCCGTCTGGTATGGAAGCGGGTAGCGGTGCATTGTCGGCGCGACAACGAGGAGTCGTGCCGTGCCCTTTCCCGATCTGATCCAGCCCGAACTTGGTGCCTATCGCAGCAGCGTGCAGATGCCCGGCGACTTCGCGGCGTTCTGGGAAGCGACTATTGCCGAGGCGCGGGCGGTTGGCGGGCCGGTGAGCATCGTGCCGGCCGAGACCACGCTGAAGGTCGTCGAGGCGTTCGACGTGACCTTTCCCGGCTTTGGCGGCCATCCGATCAAGGGCTGGCTGGTGCTGCCGGCCGTCAGGAGCGGCCGGCTGCCGCTGGTGGTGCAGTATGTGGGCTATGGCGGCGGGCGCGGCTTTGCGCATGAGCAACTGCATTGGGCCGCCTCGAGCTATGCCTATTTCCGCATGGATACGCGCGGGCAAGGCAGCGGCTGGTCGCTGGGCGCTACGTCCGACCCGGTGGGCACGACGCCCTCCATCCCGGGCGTGATGACCAAGGGCGTCCTCGACAAGAATGAGTATTACTATCGCCGCGTCTTTACCGATGCGGTGCGCGCCATCGACATGCTGGTGGCGCAGGATTTCGTCGATGGCGACAGGATCGCCGTCTGTGGTGGCAGCCAGGGCGGCGGGATTGCACTGGCGGCAGCGGGGATCGATGCCCGCATCAAGGCGGCGATGCCCGACGTGCCGTTCCTCTGCGACTATCCGCGGGCGGTGCAGAAGGCCAGCCGCGACCCCTATCTGGAGCTTGTCCGCTTCCTGGCGCAGCATCGCGACAAGAAGGCCAAGGTCTTTGAAACGCTCGACTATTTCGATGGCGTCAACTTCGCGCGGCAGGCAAGGGCGGCTGCCTTGTTTTCGGTTGCCGTCATGGACGATATCTGCCCGCCCTCGACGGTCTATGGTGCCTTCCACGCCTATGGCGGGGCGGACAAGAGCATCGAGGAATACGAGTACAATAATCACGAAGGCGGCCAGGCATTCCAGGAGCGGGCGCAAATGGTTTGGCTGGCCAGCCGCTTCGGCTGAGGGGGATAAGTCGCCTAGGCCCTTGCGCTGCTCAAAAAACGCAAATATTGCGTAGATGAGAAGCGAGGCGTAGCAGTGGCGACTCAGAAACGCACAAACCAGACCGACATTGCGGAGCGCCTTGGCGTTTCCGTCAGCACGGTGTCGCGGGCGCTGGCCAATGAAATCGGCATCAGCGACGCGGTGCGGCGCGACGTGCAGCGCATGGCGCGCACGCTGGGCTACAAATCCAAGCATAATGCGGTGGCGGCCGGCGGGGACAAGCGGGCGGTGGCGCTGGTGCCCCTGGGCAGCGCCACGAGCGGGCTTTCCGGGTTCTATTTCGGCATTGTCGAGGGCATGCGGGCGCAGGCGGCCGAAGCCGGCATGATGCTCGACGTGCGGCTGGTCAACGAAACCGCGGTGACGCTGGAAATGATCAGCAAGCAAATCGCGCAGGCCGATGCCGGCGGCGTGCTGCTGGCTGGCATCGATGCCTGGGATGACCTAGCCCTGTGGTGCGCGGACGAGGACATTCCGGCGGTGCTGGTCAATGGCAGCGATCCCCGGATGCGGATCAGCTCGGTATCGCCGGCCAATTTCTACGGCGCCTATCAGGCGACACAGCGGCTGCTCGATGCCGGGCATCGGCGCATTCTGCACTATACCCATCGCTATCGGCCCACCATTTTGCAGCGGCAGCGGGGCTTTGAGGCGGCGATTGCGGCGATGCCGGGCGCAGTGGGGGTGATCGTCAATACGGCGGAACGCAAGACCCATGAATTGCTGGCGGATCTGCTGGCCGGCAAGCATGACGTGACGGCGATGTTCAGCTGGAACGACATCGCCGCGGTAGAGATGCTGGAAGGCCTCTATGGTCCGGAAAGCCCCTTGCCGCCTGGATTTTCGATGATCGGCTTCGATGACTTGCCGCTTGCCGGCATGGCCACGCCGCGGCTGAGCACGGTGCGGGTGGATCGCGAGGCGATCGGGCGCGGGGCGGTGCGCTTGCTGAGCCAGCACATGGACGGCGAGGCGGCGGTGCAGCAGCTCGAAGTGGGTGTGACCATGGTGCCGGGCGAGACGGTTTTCGCCGCGCAGCAGATGGCGACGCGGTAGCGCGGCGACTTACCGAGCGGGGCCGCGACCGCGCGATGTGCCGCAACATCCGCCCCAAATTTGTTAGCAGACTGTTAGCGTTGAGTGTCACCCGCTGCCGCTATGCGCCACCTATCCCTTTGTCGGTTCAACGCAATATGAACAAATTTGCGTAATTTGCGTAATTTGCGCAAAATGCTTGCGGTGACGCAAAATCTGTCCTACCGTTGACGAGGTTGCGTAAGTCAGGGCCCCTGACCTGCGCCTGCCCCCATCAATAGGGGCAGCGCGGCACGTCTGAGGGCACAGCGTCGGTACGGCGCTCGGGAGGGGTGATGGAATTGCGGCGGTGGAACGTCAGGCACGTCCGCATGGTGCTGGAAAGCGCTCCAGTCTTTTCGCCCTTTGTCCGTGGTGCGGCGGTTGCGGCAGTGCGCAGTCGTGCCGGCGAAGACGCCGTGGGGCAGCTGCTGGCCGCGGCCCAGGCCGATGCCGCCGAATCGATCCCGGCGCTGCCGGCCGACCTCTATCTCGAATTCATGCGTACCGGGCGGCGCGAGGGCTATGAAGATGCCCAGCGCCAGCGCCGCAACATGCTCTATCGCCTGACGCTCGCCGAGTGGCTGGACGGGCAGGGGGCGTTTGTCGACGCCATCGAGAATATTGCCTTTGCCCGGCTGGAGGAGACCAACTGGGCCTGGCCCGCCCATGCCCGCATGCTCGACATGCCCGATCACCCGACGGTCGACCTGGCAGCCGCCATGACGGCGCTCGACCTTGCCGAAATGGACTATCTGATCGGCGATGCGCTCTCGCCATCGCTCCGGGCCCGGCTGCGCAGCGAGATCGACCGGCGGACCGTGGCGCCGTTCCTGGACCGCAACGATCACTGGTGGCTGCATTCGACACCGGACCGGCAGGTCAATAACTGGACTGCGGTCTGCGTCGCCGGGGTGGTGGGCGCGGCCTGCTATCTCGAAACCGACCTCGACCGGCTGGCCAATATCATCACGCGCGGGCTGCACAGCCTTGCCGACTATCTGGAGACCTTCGACAGCCAGGGCGGCTCGTCGGAAGGGCCGGACTACTGGTCCTATGGCTTTGGCAATTATGTCGTGCTGGCCCAGCTCCTGCATGCCCGGACCGGCGGGCAGATCGACCTGCTGGACGATCCGCAGATCCGCGAAATCGCCCAGTTCCCGGTGCGGACCGTGCTGACGCAGGGTTTGTGGGCGAGCTTTTCGGACTCCGATAGCAATCCCACCTTCCATCCGGGCCTGCTCAGCCATCTGGCCGAGCGGCTGGAGCTGCCGGCGCTGACCGAGCTGGGCATGCAGAACGATTTCTCGGTGGAAGTCTTCAACCAGTTCGCCTGGCCGTTGCGTCAGTTCGCCTGGCCGCTGCCGGAGCGCAATGTCGCCTTTGGCGGCACGTCGCATGACTGGTTTGCCGACATGGCGTGGATGATCAGCCGGCTCGATCCGGGTGATCCCAATTCGCTGCGGCTCGCCATCAAGGGCGGGCACAATGACGAGATGCACAACCAGAACGATGTCGGCTCGCTGATCGCGGTGAGCAAGGGCAAGGTGGTGCTGACCGACCCCGGGCGCGGGCGTTATTCCAAGGCCTATTTCGGGCCCGAGCGCTACAGCAACATCATGGCCTCCTCGCGCGGGCATTCGGTGCCTGTCGTCAACGGCCATGAGCAGGCCGTGGGCCGCCAGCATGCGGCCTCCGTCATTACGCACAGCCATGGAGCCGACGCGGATCGGCTGACACTGGCCATGGCGGCGGCCTATCCCGCCGAGGCGGGGATCACGTCGCTGGAACGCGATGTGGTGTTCGATCGCAGCGTGCGGGGCGGGCGGGTCACGCTCAGCGACAGCTATGGCTTTGCCAATGGCGCCGGGACTTTCCAATCCGTGCTCGTCACGCCGCTGGCCGTCGAGGCGGGGCCGGAAACGGTGCGCATTGGCGACGCGGCGGGCGGAGTGTCGGTGCGGTTCGATCCGCAGGCCGTATCGGTGAGCACCGAGCGCCATGACGGCGTCGAGAAACAATATGCCCCATCGGTCGATCTGACCCGGGTGCTGTTCACAGCGTTGGGCAATGCCGCCAGCGGGCAGGTGAACTTGGAAATCTCGCCGCTCTGAACGAGCGGGAGCGCCGGCCCCAATGGCCGGCACAATGAGGGGCGCGGCGCCAGGTCGGCATCCGCCGGAAATCAACCCCGGGCAGGGAGCGCCCGGAAAAGGGAGGACGACAATGAAGCATTCAAGTTTCGGTCCGAGCAGGGGCCAACTGAGCCTCAGGCTCGCCGGTGCCGTGGCGGTAGCCGCACTGCTGGCTGCCGGGCAGGCGCTGGCCGCAGGCCAGGCGCCCGCACTCGAGGCCATGGTGGCAAGCGGCGAGCTACCGCCGCTGGAAGAACGCCTGCCGGCCAACCCGCTGGTCGTGCCCGCCGATGCCATCGGCACCTATGGCGGCACCTGGCGCATGGGCCTCAATGGCGGCGGCGACAACGGCCTGATCGTCAAGACCGTGGCCTATGACAGCCTGGTCCGTTACGACCATGAGTGGAAGACGGTGGTGCCGAACCTGGCCGAGAGCTGGGAAGTCAACGCGGACGCGACCGAATTCACCTTCAAGCTGCGCGAAGGCGTCAAGTGGTCCGACGGTACGCCGCTGACCACTGCGGACCTCGCCTTCGCCGTCGAAATGTACCAGGACCCCGACTATGCAGCGGGCAGCTGGATCGACAACAAGAACAACCCGGCGACCATGGAAGTCATCGACGACTACAACTTCAAGTTCAAGTTCGGCAAGCCGAACGGCATGTTCATGGAGACCATTGCCGGGGTCGACGGCATTCACATCACGTCGCTGCAGAAGGCCTATTGCAGCCAGTTCCACCCCACCTATAACGAGAATGCAGAGGCCGATGCGAAAGCGGCCGGCTTTGACAGCTGGGCGCTCTACCTGCAGGACCGCTGTGCCTGGGGCTGGGAAACCATCCGCTTCGCCAATCCGGACCTGCCCAGCATCTATGCCTGGGTGATCGAGACGCCGCTGACGGCCAATGCCCAGCGCGTCACCTGGAAGCGCAATCCCTATTACTGGAAGACCGACGCCGAGGGGAACCAGCTGCCCTATATCGACGCGCTGGACATGCGCGTGAGCCAGGGCGGCGTGGAAGAACTGACGCTTGCCGCCCTCAATGGCGAGATCGACTTCCAGGAACGCCACATCGCCACGACCACCAACAAGCCGCTGTTCTTCGACGGGCAGGAAGCTGGCGGCTATCACCTGGGTGAAGTGATCCCGTCGGCATCCAACACCCTGGTGCTGCAGCTCAACCTCAACCACCTCGATCCGGTCAAGCGCGAGCTCTACCAGAACAAGGACTTCCGCATCGGCATTTCCCACGCCATCGACCGGCAGGAAATCATCGACGTGGTGTTTACCGGCCAGGGCGAGCCCTTCCAGGTCGCGCCGCGCCCCGAGTCCAACTTCTATGACGAGGAGCTGGCCAAGCAGTATACCGAGTTCGACCCCGACCTCGCCGCCGAGCACTTTGCGGCGGCGGGCCTGACCGAGAAGAATGGCGACGGCATCTACCTCGCCAGCGACGGCAACCCGGTCAAGATCACCGTCGACGTGATTTCGGCGCTGCGTCCCGAGTGGATCGACATGCTCGAAATCATGCAACTGCAGCTGGGCGCTGCCGGTGTCGAGATCGAGCTCAACAATATCGACCGCACGCTGTTCTACGAAAAGCGCCCGGCTGGTGAGTTCGACGCCCAGGTCTGGGCCGGCGACGGTGGCATAGAGGCCCTGCAGGAGCCGCGCTACTACTTCCCGTTCAGCGATGAATCGGTCTGGGCCTATCGCTGGGCGCAGTGGTTCAACGGCACCCGTCCGGAAATCGCCGAAGAGCCGGCAGACTGGGCCAAGCAGCAGATGGACCTCTATAACCAGGTCCGTGCCGCTGCGACGCCGGAGGCGCGTGCCGACTTGTTCAACCAGGTGCTCGCCATCACCAAGGAAGAGTTCCCGGTCATCGGGGTGAGCCTGATGCCGAATTCCTATTCGATCATCCGGAACAACCTCAAGAATGCGCCGGAATCGATGTTCAACGCCTGGCTCTTCCCGACCCCGGCTTCGATGGATCCGACGGTCTGGTACTTCGAATAAGCGAGCACCTCCCCTCGCTCAATCTCCCCGCGGCGATACCAAGCTGCGGGGGAACCCCAACTTCGCGGGACAGGCATCATGGTCGGCTATATCATTCAACGTTTCATCGCCATGCTGCTGACGCTGGTGGCCGTGTCCATCGTGGCCTTCGCCATCATCCAGCTGCCGCCGGGCGACTATCTTACAAGCTATATCGCATCGCTCTCTGCCACCGGCGACCAGGTCGACCCCAGGGTCATCGAGAACCTGCGCAGTCAATATGGCCTGGGTGAGCCGTTCTATGTCCAGTACTGGAAATGGGTCACGGGCATCGTACAGGGCAATTTCGGCCACAGCTTCGAATGGAAACGGCCGGTATGGGAGCTGATCTGGGGCCGGCTGGGCTATTCCATCCTGCTCGAAGGCCTGGCCGTGGTGGTCATGTGGTTGGTCGCGTTGCCCATCGGCATCTATGCGGCGGTGCGCAAATATTCGCTGGGCGACTATCTCGCCACGATCGGTGGCTTCATCGGCCTCGCCGTCCCCAATTTCTTCTTCGCGCTCATCCTGATGTATCTCGCCTTTACCTGGTTCGGCACCACGCTGGGCGGCCTGTTCTCGCCCGAATTCGAGAATGCGCGCTGGAGCCTGCCCCGCATCTGGGATTTCCTGAGCCATGCCTGGGCGCCCATCCTGGTGCTGGCGACGGGTGGTACGGCCGAACTCATTCGCATTCTGCGCGCCAACCTGCTCGACGAACTCAAGAAGCCTTACGTCACTACAGCCCGGGCCAAAGGCCTGCCGGAGTGGAAGGTGGTGCTGAAATATCCGGTCCGGTTGGCGCTCAATCCGCTGATCTCAACCATCGGCTGGCTGCTGCCGGCGCTGGTTTCGGGCTCCGTCATCGTCTCGGTGGTGATGAACCTGCCGACGGCCGGGCCCATGCTGCTGCGTTCGCTGACCACTCAGGACATGTATCTGGCGGGCGCGATCATCCTGCTGCTCAGCGTGCTGACGGTGGTGGGAACACTAATTTCGGACATCCTGCTTGCCTGGATCGATCCGCGCATTCGTTACGGGGGCAAGTGATGGCCGTGGATACGATGACACCCGTTCAAGCCAAGGCCAGGGCCATTGTGCCGGCGAAGCGTGAGAGCCAGTTCGGGCTGATGTGGCGCCGGTTCAGACAGCACCGGCTGGCGCTGGTCAGCCTGTGGGTCGTGGCCGCCTTCTACCTGGTGGCTGTGCTGGCCGAGTTTCTCGCGCCGACCGATCCGTCGGCCTATAGCGCGCGCTATACCTATGCGCCGCCCCAGGGCATCCAGCTCATTGCCACCGAGCCGGACGGATCGTGGTCGTTCCAGCTGCATGTGAATGGCTACAAGACTGAGATCGACCCGGTGGCTTTGCGCCGCACCTTCGTGATCGACCCGGAGGAACGCATTCCGGTGCAGTTCTTCGTGCCGAGCAAGCCCTATCTGCTGGCCGGCTTCATTCCCATGTCGGTCAAGCTGATGGGCGTGACCGAGCCGCGGGCGCCGTTCTACGTGCTGGGCGCCGACCGGCTGGGGCGGGACCTGCTGAGCCGGTTGATCCATGGCACGCGGATTTCGCTTTCCATTGGCCTCGCCGGCGTCACGCTGAGCCTGTTCTTCGGCATCATCATCGGCGGGTTTGCCGGATTCTATGGCGGCTGGTTCGATACGGCGGTGATGCGCGTGGTCGAGTTCATCCGCTCGATGCCGACCATTCCGCTCTGGCTGGGGCTCGCCGCCGCCATGCCCAAGGACTGGAGCGCGCTGCAGACCTATTTTGCCATCACGCTGATCCTATCGCTGATCGGCTGGACGGAGCTGGCGCGCGTGGTGCGGGGGCGGTTCCTGAGCCTGCGAACCGAGGATTTCGTGACGGCGGCGCAGCTCGACGGGGCCAGCGACTGGCGCATCATCACCCGCCATATGGTGCCCAGCTTCATGAGCCACATCATTGCTGCGGCCACCCTGGCCATTCCGGGCATGATCCTGGCCGAGACGGCGCTGAGCTTTCTCGGACTTGGCCTGCAGGCACCGATCGTGAGCTGGGGCACCCTGCTGCAGGACGCACAGAACATCCGGACGCTGGCCACCGCACCCTGGCTGCTGACACCCGGCATCTGCGTAGTGGTGATCATTTTGTCGATGAACTTCTTTGGAGACGGCCTCCGTGATGCCGCTGATCCCCATGGCCGATAAACCCATCCTCACTATTTCCGACATGTCCATTGTCTTCTCGTCGCCCGACGAGGCCGATATCGAGGCGGTGCGGCAGGTGGATCTGACGCTGACGCCGGGCAAGACGCTGGCGCTGGTGGGCGAGAGCGGCTGCGGCAAGTCGGTGACGGCGCGGGCGGTGCTGCGGCTGCTCGACCGCAATGCGAGCATTCCCCGCGGCTCGATCCTGTTCCAGCCGGGGGGCGAGGCGCCCACCGATATCGCCAGGCTCAAGCAGGACAGCCTGCCGCTGCGGGCGATCCGCGGCAGCCAGATCTCGATGATCTTCCAGGAGCCGATGAGCTCGCTGTCGCCGGTGCATACGATCGGCGACCAGATCGACGAGATGATGATCCTCCATGAGGGGCTCAAGCCCAAGGCGGCGCGGGAGCGTACGGTGGCATTGCTCGACCAGGTGGGCATTCCCGGCGCGCGGCAGCGGGCCGAGGCCTATCCGTTCGAGCTCAGCGGCGGGCTGCGGCAGCGCGCGATGATCGCCATGGCCCTGGCCTGCACGCCGCAGGTGCTGATCGCGGACGAGCCGACCACGGCGCTCGATGTGACCACGCAGGCGCAGATCCTCGATCTGCTTCGGCAGCTGCAGGCCGATTTCGGCATGGCCATGCTGTTTATCACCCACGACCTGGGCGTGGTGGCCGAGATCGCCGACGAAGTGGCGGTGATGTATCTGGGCGATGTGGTGGAGCAGGGCAGCGTCTATGACGTCTTCGCGCGGCCCAGCCACCCCTATACCCAGGCGCTGATGAGCTCGATACCCAAGATGGCGCGCAAGGCCGAGCGGGTGCGGCTGTCGCCCATCAAGGGCACTGTGCCGGCACCCCGGGACCGGCCCGACGGCTGTGCCTTTACCAGCCGCTGCCCCTATGCGTTCGAGCCCTGCGCCACGGTGCGGCCGGAGCGCACCGATGTGGGCAACGGGCACCATGCGCGCTGCCATCTGCTGACGCGGCAACCGGTGGAGGCGGTGGCATGAGCACGTTGTTGACGGTCGAAAACCTATCCAAGACCTATGTGCTGGGCGGCGGCTGGTTTGGTCCGGCGCGCGAGCTGGCGGCGCTGACCGATATCAACCTGACGGTGGAGGCAGGCGAAACGCTGGCCATCGTGGGCGAAAGCGGTTGCGGCAAGACCACGCTGGGGCGCTGTATCATCCAGGCGCAGAAGGTCAGCAAGGGGACGGTAACCTATCACCCCAAGGCGGGTGGCGACGTCGAGCTGACTTCGCTCAACAAGCGGCAGATCAAGCCGTGGCGGCAGGATATCCGCATGATCTTCCAGGACCCGATGAGTTCGCTGAACCCGAACATGCGGGTGTTCGACATCGTCGCCGAGCCGCTGCGCATCCACAAGATCTGCAAGGGCCGCGAACTGGAAGAGCGCGTGATCTCGACACTGGAAAAGGTCGGCATTCCCGCCGAGGCCGTGGGGCGCTATCCGCATGCCTTTTCGGGCGGCCAACGCCAGCGCATCGGCATTGCCCGCGCGCTGGTGCTGGACCCCAAGCTGGTGATTGCCGACGAGGCGGTGTCGGCGCTGGACGTCTCGATCCAGGCGCAGGTGCTCAACCTGCTTGAGGACCTCAAGGCCGAGTTCGGGTTGACCTACATCTTCATCAGCCATGACCTTGGCGTGGTGAACTACATCGCCGACCGGGTGGTGGTGATGTATCTCGGGCATGTGGTGGAAAATGCGCCCACCGAAATGCTGTTCGAGCGCCCGCGCCACCCCTATACCGAGCTGCTGCTCGAAGCCCTGCCGATCGCCGATCCGCTGCGCCGCAAGGGGCGCAAGACTGAGGTAAGGGGCGAGATCCCCTATCTCGGCAACCGGCCGGTGGGATGCCCGTTCCACACCCGCTGCAAATATGCCCAAGACCGCTGCCGCACCGAAAAGCCGGCGCTGCGTCCCATCAACGGGACGGCACAGGAAGCGGCCTGCCACTTTGCCGAAACACTCGATTTGAAGGGCGCTTATGAAGACGCGCCTGCGAAGGAATTTGCCTAGATGACCCACGATCCCGTGAGCGCCAATCCGCTGCATGGCAATCCGCTCCAGACCCGGGCGGATGTCGAGAAAGCGTTGCATGACCTGTTCAATCCGCTGCTGCCCTATTTCTCCGAAGGCGGGGCGCGGGTGCGGCTGGATGGTGCGGCGGCCCATTTCGACCGCGCGGCGGCGGACCTGGAAGGCTTTGCCCGGCCGCTCTGGGGCCTGACCCCGTTGGCGGCCGGGGGCGGCAAGTTCGACCATTGGGAACTCTACCGGCGCGGGCTGGCCAATGGCACGGACCCCGAGCATCCCGAATATTGGGGCACGGTCAATTCGACTGACCAGCGCATGGTCGAGCTGGCGGCGATCGGTTTCACCATGCGGCTGCTGCCACAGCTGGTGTGGGAGCCGCTCAGCGAGAAAGCCAAGAGAAATCTCGCGGCATATCTCAAGCATGCCCGCAGCTTCGACTATGCCGACAATAACTGGAAATTCTTCCGCATCCTGGTCGATCTGGGGCTGGAGGAATGTGGGGTCGAATTCGATCGATCGCTGACCGAGAAGTATCTTGAAGAGCTGGATGGGTTCTATATCGCCGACGGCTGGTATCGCGACGGCGATATCAGGCGGATCGACCACTATATCCCGTTCGCCATGCACTTTTATGGCCTGATCTATGCCAAGCTGGCACGGGGCGATGAGAAGCGCGTCGCGGCCTACAAGGAGCGGGCGGCGCTGTTTGCCAAGGATATCCGCCACTGGTTCGACGAGGATGGCGGCACGCTGGCCTTCGGGCGGAGCCTCACCTATCGCTTCGCCTGCGGCGGTTTCTGGGGCGCGCTGGCCTTTGCGGATCTCGAGGCTTTGCCCTGGGGCGAGATCAAGGGGCAGTTCATGCGGCATCTGCGCTGGTGGGCGGACAAGCCGATCGCGCATGGAAATGGCGTGCTGTCGGTGGGTTATGGCTATCCCAGCCTGATGATGGCCGAGAACTACAATTCGGCCGGTTCGCCCTATTGGGCGCTCAAGGCCTTCCTGCCGCTGGCCCTGCCCGAGGATCATCCGTTCTGGACGGCGGAGGAGACGCCTGCGGTCGTCGATGCCGCGCCGGTGCCGCTCAGGCATCCGGGCATGGTGATGATGCATACCGAGGGCAATGTGGTGGCACTGTCG
Organism: Devosia sp.; assembly: GCF_014860165.1. Classification (GTDB taxonomy): domain Bacteria; phylum Pseudomonadota; class Alphaproteobacteria; order Rhizobiales; family Devosiaceae; genus Devosia. The sequence goes on along the minus strand of NZ_JACZKG010000081.1, from coordinate 1,750 downwards.
AGCGGACAGCAGAATTTCCAGATGCGCTGGGGCGCCGAGAAATATGCCAAGTTCGTCTATTCCTCGCGCTATGGCTTTTCCATCGAAAATGACGAGCGGGCCTATAACCTGGCCGCCTTCGACGGCATGATCGGCTTTTCTGATGACGGGCGGCATTATCGGGTGCGCGAGAGCAACGAGACGGCGCGCATAGCCGGTAACACGCTACATGCCGTGTGGAAGCCTTGGGCGGATGTGACCGTCGAGACCTGGCTGCTGCCGGCCAATCCCTGGCATATCAGGGTGCATCGGATCACCACGCCGCGGGTGCTGCATGCCACCGAGGGCGGCTTTGCCATTGCCCGGGCGGATATGAATGCGGATCGTTGTGCGGAGGGGAAGGGCAGCGCCAGTGTGCGCAGTGCCACCGATGTCTCCGTCATCGTGGACCTGGTCGGTCAGCGCGACGGCCGGGCGCAGAGGGCGCAGCCCAATACCAATCTCATCGTCTCCAAGACCATCGTGCCGCAGCTGCGCGGGGAGATCCCGGCAGGGACGACCGTGCTGGTGACGGCGGCGATGGCGCTGCCTGCCGGTGGGGACGCCGAGGCGGCGGCGAGCCGGATGCCTGATGCGCCTGACCTGGCAGATCTCGAAGCATTGTTCGCCCGCAGGGGTGTGGATGTCAGCGCCATTCTGGTGCCGGAGCGGTTTTGATGCGGCCTAAACTCGCCTTCGCCATGGCGGCGGACAAGACAAGGCATGTGTTCGACGCCGATGCGCTGGCGCGGCTGGCGCGCAGTTGCGACATCGTGCGGGCCGCGCCGCTGGAGGATTTCTCCAGCGCAGAAGCCCGTGCCATCCTGGGCGAGATCGACATTCTCGTCACCGGCTGGGGTTGCCCTGTTGTGACCGAAGACGTGATCCGCTCCGCACCAAGCCTCAAGCTCATCGCCCATTCGGCAGGCACTGTGAAGTTCACACTGGACCCGGCCGTATATGCGGCCGGCATCCGGGTGACGCATGCCGCCGACGCCAACGCGGTTCCGGTGGCCGAGTTCACGCTGGCCTCGATCATTTTCGCCAACAAGCGGGTGTTCGAGCTGCGCGACCGCTATCGGGCCGATCCCGGCCGGCGCAGCAGCTACGCGCTGATGGACGAGCCGATCGGCAACTATCACCGGACCATTGGGCTGGTGGGTGCATCGCGCATCGGGCGCAAGGTGGCGCGGCTACTCATGGGGTTCGACTTCACCGTGCTGATCAGCGATCCGTTCGTGCAGCCCGACGATCCGATGCTTGTGGGGGCCGAGCTGGTCGATCTCGACAGCCTGATGATGCGTTCGGATGTGGTGTCCATCCATGCGCCGTCCCTGCCCTCGACGCGGGCGATGATCGGGGCCAGGCAGTTCAAGCTGATGCGGGATGGAGCGGCATTCATCAATACGGCGCGCGGCGCGCTGGTCGACGAAGCGGCACTGGTAGCCGAATTGCAGACCGGGCGCATCCACGCGGTGATCGATGTGACCGATCCCGAGATTCCGGCGCCGGGTTCGCCACTCTATACCCTGCCCAATGTGTTCCTGACGCCGCATGTGGCCGGCGCTGTCGGCACCGAGCGGCTGCGGCTGGGGCAAATGGCGATCGAGGAAATCGAGCGCTTCGTGGGTGGCGTGCCGATGGAGTTCGAGATCGAGCCGGCGCTGCTGGAGCGATTGGCGTGACGGGCTTTCCCGCCGCGACGTCGGTGCGTATGACCCCACCCCACCCC
>NZ_JACZKG010000080.1 GCF_014860165.1 Devosia sp. | reverse complement strand
TTCCGGCCTTCGCCGGAATGACCCGGTGGGTGGGCGGGATCGGGACAAGGAGCAAACACATGGCCATTACCCAACGGGGTGAAATCGACGCGGTTATTGGCGGGGAGGTCAGGACGCTCTGTCTGACGCTGGGGGCGCTGGCGGAGCTGGAGAGCCGGTTGCAGGCCGGAGATCTGGTGGGGCTCGCCGAGCGCTTTTCGGGCGGGCGGGTATCGGCGCGCGACCTGACGGCGATCCTGGGCGCGGGGCTGCGCGGGGGTGGCACTGCCATCACCGACGATGACCTGGCGCGCCTTTCCATCGAGGGCGGGCTCAAGGGCGCGGCGGAGATCGCGGCGCGGCTGCTCAAGGCGACCTTTGGAGATCAGGCATGACGCCATTTCCGTGGGAGGCGACGATGCGCTTCGGGCTGGGCGTGCTGCGGCTGCCGCCGCGCGATTTCTGGCGCATGACGCCGCGCGAGCTGGCCTCGGCCTGGGGCGCCCTGGTCGGCGATCGCGGGCCGCTTGATCGCAACGAACTCGATGGATTGATGGAGCGCTTTCCCGATGGCCGATGATCTGTTTCCCGACAGCTTTCGCGACGAACTGGATAGCGTTTCGGCCGAGCTGGGGCGCATCGGCAACCTGGCGGACAACGTGGCGCGCTCGATCAGCGCGGCCTTCCGCGGCGCCCTGCTCGAGGGCAAGTCGCTCAAATCCATACTGGGCGATATCGCCCGCAGCTTTGCCGATATTGCGCTCAAAGCCGCCATCAAGCCGCTGGGCGACATGGTCGGCGGGCTGATTGGCAACCTGTTTGCCGGAACCAATCCGGCGCTCGGCAATGTGACACCCTTCGCCAAGGGCGGGGTGATCGCGACGCCGAGCTACTTTCCGCTGGCCGGTGGGCTCGGCCTGGCGGGGGAAGCGGGGCCGGAGGCGGTGATGCCTCTGGCCCGCGGCCCCGACGGGCGGCTGGGCGTAGCCGGCGGTGGCGGCGCGGTGAATGTGACGTTCAACGTAACGGCGAGCGACGCACGGAGCTTTGCGGCAAGCGAGGCGGAACTCAGCGCGATGCTGCTGCGGGCGGTCAAGCGCGGGACAAGGGGGAGCTAGGGGCAACCGCAAGCCCGCGCTCAAGATTGCTGCGCTCCGCAGTTGTGAGACGGGGCCCGCTGACCGAACTGCCAGCCAGCCGCGAAGGCGGATTGGCGTGCACAATCTCCAGTTCGCCGAGCTTGGCGCGGAGAATGCGCCGGAAGCGGCTTGCATTGCGGTTCCCCCACACGCCGAGGAATTCGTTGGTGCCGAAAACCTGCCCGAACGTCATGTGGCCGCCGAAATAGCGGTTGAGGACGGCAACGCTTCCGAACGCCTGGATGACGTGCTCGCCAGCGGCAGCACTGCAGACCGCGCCCTGCGCATTTCGAAACAGGTAGACCTTGGGCGGCCCCTCGGACTGCCTCAAGACGTGAATTCCCGCGGGGATTTTCCCGAGGAAGAGAGGCGATATGACTTTCCATCCCATTCGTTTTCCCCTCGATGTGGCGCTGGGCGCACGCGGCGGGCCGGAGCGACGGACCGATGTGGTCACTTTGTCGTCCGGCGGCGAGCAGCGCAATGGGCGGTGGCAGCATTCGCGGCGGCGCTACAATGCCGGTTATGGTGTCAAGTCGCGGGCAGATATGGCCGCCGTGCTGGCCTTTTTCGAGGAGCGGCGCGGGCGGCTACATGGGTTTCTGTGGCGGGATGGACTGGATTTTTCCAGCGGCGGTGCGGTGCCTGATGCGCTGGACCAGCCGATCGGGATCGGCGATGGCAGCCGGACCGGCTTTCAGCTGACCAAGCGCTACGGCGCGGCGTTCGACCCCTATTTCCGGCCGATCACCCGGCCGGTGGCCGGCAGCGTTCGGGTGGCGGTTGATAGTGTCGAGCTGATGAGCGGCTGGAGCGTCGATGTCGCCACGGGCCTTGTCGGCTTCACGGTGCCCCCGGCCAATGGCGCCGCGGTGACGGCGGGCTTTCTGTTCGATGTGCCCGTGCGGTTCGACACCGACCGGCTGGACGTGGAGCTGACCAGCTTCGATGGGGCCGAGGCGCCCAGCGTTCCCTTGGTGGAGATCTTGCCATGAGGGTGCTCGATATCGGGCTCGCGGCCCATGTGGCGCAGGGCGAAACGACGCTGGCGACCTGCTGGAAACTGCTGCGCCAGGACGGCGCGCTGCTGGGCTTTACCGATCACGACCGGGCACTGAGCTTTGGCGGCACCGATTTCGTGCCGGCGTATGGGTTGGATGGCGGCGAAGTGCCGGCCCGGCTGGGCGCGCAGGTGGAGACATCGGAGGTGCTGGGGGTGCTCAGCGCCGACGCCATCACCGAGGATGACATCCTGCTCGGGCGCTATGACGGCGCTGTGGTCGAGACCTGGCGGGTCAACTCGGCCGATGTGAGCCAGCGCGTGCGGCTGCGGCGCGACACGATCGGCGAGATTATCCGCGAGGATGGCGTGTTCCGGGCGGAACTGCGCTCGGCGCAGCAGGGGCTGAACGCGACGCGCGGGCGTATCTATCAGGGGCTGTGCGACGCGGCGGTCGGCGATGCGCGCTGTGGTGTGAACCTCATGGCGCCGGCCCTTCGCGGCTTTGCCACGGTGACTGATATCGAGGATGACCATCGCGTGGTCGTGGCGGGGCTCGGTGGCTTCGGCGAGGGCTGGTTCGGCTTCGGCGCGGCGCTGTGGACCGATGGGCGGCGGAACGGTTTGCGCGATGGCGTGGTGACGCATCAGCGCGTTGCCGGTGGCGATGTGCTGGGCTTTGCGGTGTCGCTGGGCGACTGGGTCGTGGTGGGCGACACGCTCGAGGTGACGGCCGGCTGCGACCGGCGCTTTGCCACCTGTCGGGACAAGTTCGCCAACGCGGTCAATTTCCGCGGATTTCCGCATATTCCGGGCAGCGACTTCGTGCTGCGCCATCCGCGCAATGGCGATGCGCTGGACGGCCGGGCGGTGGTGAAGTGAGTGCGGACGCGGTGGTCGCGGCGGCGCGGATGTTTCTGGGCACGCCCTATCGGCACCAGGCCTCGCTGGCGGGGGCCGGATGCGATTGCCTTGGCCTGCTGCGCGGCGTGTGGCGGGCGCTCTATGGCGCCGAGCCGATGACCGTGCCGGCCTATCGGGCCGATATTCGCGACCCGACCAATGCCGGGGCGCTGCGCCGGGCGGCCGAGGCGCTGCTGGTAGCGGAGGCGGGCCCTATGGCGGCGGGGCAGGTGGTGCTGTTCCGGCTCGGCGGCATGGCCGAGCCCAAGCATTGCGGCATCCTGGTGAGCCGCACGCGGTTCATCCACGCGCAGGAGCGGCTCGGCGTGGTCGAGGCGGATCTGACCGAAGCCTGGGGCAGGCGGGTGAGCGGACGGTTCCGGTTTCCGGGCTTGTAACGACAACTGGGTCATCCCCGCGCAAGCGGGGATCTCCGTTTCACACTGCTTCAGCAAACAGAAATTCCCGCCTGCGCGGGGATGACTCCGTGATGGGGACGATTTGACATGGCCACACTTGCGCTGTCCCTGGCCGGGCAGTTTGTCGGCGGCTTTGTGGGTGGGCCATTTGGCGCGACGATCGGGCGGGCGCTGGGTGCGCTGGCGGGAAGCGCGGTAGATGGGCTGCTGTTTGGCGAGAAGGCGGAGCGGACGGGCAGCGATATCCGGCTGCAGGGCTCGAGCGAAGGCGGGGCGGTGCCGCGACTTTATGGCTGGAGCCGGCTTTCGGGCAATATCATCTGGGCCCGCGACCTCGAACTGCTCGGCGGCGAGAATGCCGGCGCCAAGGGCTTTGGCCAGGAGCAGGACGAGGATGTGGTCGGCGCGAGCTTCGCCGTGGCCTTCTGCGAGGGCGCGGTGCACCGGCTGGGCCGGATCTGGGCGGATGGGCAATTGCTCGACACCCAGGGGCTGACGCTGCGCTTCTATCGCGGTACCGAGGATCAGTTGCCCGATGGGCTGATCGAGGCCACCCAGGGTGGCGTGGCGCCCGGATATCGCGGGCTCTGCTATCTCGTGGTCGAGCAATTGCCGCTCAACCGTTTCGGCAACCGCATCCCGCACCTGTCAGTGGAACTCTGCCGGGTGGTGGGGGACCTGGAGCCCAGTATTCGGGCCGTGACGGTTATCCCGGGCGCGACCGAGTTCGGCTACGACCCGGCGCCGCGCGTGCGCATTGTCGGGCGGGGACAGACTGCGGGGGAGAATACCCATCTATCGGCATCGGTCAGCGACTGGACCGCGTCGATCGATGAGCTGATGGCGCTCTGCCCCAATCTCGAGCATGTGGCGCTCGTCGTGGCCTGGTTCGGTAATGACCTGCGTTGCGGCCACTGTGCCATCGGACCACGCGTCGAGGCGGCGGAGCGGTCGGTGCTGGGCGCCGACTGGAGCGTCATGGGACTGGGGCGCGGCGACGTGCCCGTCGTTTCGACCCATAATGGCGGCGCGGCCTATGGCGGCACGCCGAGCGATGCGTCGGTGCTGGCAGCGATTGCCGACCTCAAGGCGCGTGGACTGAGCGTGACGCTCTATCCCATGGTGATGATGGACGTGCCTGAGGGCAATGGCCTGCCCGACCCCTATGGCGGGGCGCAGCAGGCGGCCTATCCCTGGCGCGGGCGGATCACCTGCCATCCGGCACCGGGGCGGCCGGGTTCGCCCGACCAGACGGCGGTGGCGGCGGCGCAGGTGGTGACATTCTCGGCGGCCTATCGCCAGATGGTGCTGCACTATGCCGGACTGGCCGTGGCAGCCGGCGGGGTCGATACACTGATCATCGGCTCGGAAATGCGTGGGCTGACCACTGTGCGCGGGGCCGGCAACAGCTTTCCGTTCGTGGATGCGCTGGTGACGCTGACGGCGGATGTGCGGGCAGTGGCGGGGGCAGGGACCACCCTGACCTACGCGGCGGATTGGAGCGAATATTCGGGCTACCAGCCCGGTGGCGGCGAGAAGTTCTTCCATCTCGACCCGCTCTGGGCGTCGCCTCACATCGATGCCGTCGGCATCGACAACTACATGCCGCTGGCGGACTGGCGGGACGGGCAGGGGCATCTAGATGCGGCGCTGTCGGCGGCGGGCCATGACCTCGACTACCTCAAGGGCAATATTGCCGGCGGCGAGGGATTTGACTGGTTCTATGCCAGCGATGCCGACCGGCAGGCGCAAATCCGCACGCCCATTACCGATAGCATTTATGGCGAGCCGTGGGTGTGGCGGGTCAAGGATATAAGGAACTGGTGGAGCCAGGCCCATCATGATCGGCCCGGTGGGGTGCGCAGCGGGTCACCCACGGCATGGGTGCCGGGATCCAAGCCGGTGCTGCTCACCGAGCTTGGCTGCGGCGCGGTCGACAAGGGCGCCAACCAGCCCAATATCTTCGGCGACCCCAAGAGCGCCGAAAGCGGGCGGCCGTATTTCTCGACCGGCACGCCCGATCCGCTGATCCAGCGCCAGGTCTTGCGGGCGCATCAGGCGTTCTGGCGCGACCCGGCCAACAATCCCTCGGGCATGGTCGATGTGACAAGGATGTATCTCTGGACCTGGGATGCGCGGCCCTATCCAGCCTTTCCCGGGCTGACGGATGTCTGGGCCGATGGCCCCAACCACCGCAACGGCCATTGGCTGACCGGGCGGCTGGGCGGCCTGGCCAGCGATGAACTGGCGACCGCCATCGCTGCCGAACACGGCGTGACGCTGAGTGCAGAACCGGCGGCGCCACTGGTGGGCGGGCTGGTGCTGTCCACGGCCACGACGGCGCGCGAGGCGCTGGAGCCGGTAATGGCGGCAAGCGGGCTCAGCCTGCGCAACCGGGCAGGAGGACTGCATCTGGGCCTGGCGCGGCGCGGCGAGATCGTGACCTTGGCCGTCGAGACGCTGGCGCAGGGGGACGGACCGAGCCTGTCGCGGCGGCGGGGCGACCCGGCCGAGGCACCGGGGCGGCTGGCCCTGACCTATCTCGACCGCGAGCGGGACTACCTGACCGGTACGGTGACGGCGCTGAGCCGCGCCGATGGGCCGCTTGTGGCCGAAACCAGTGCGATGACTCTGGATGCCTCGGGGGCGCGGCTGGCGGCGGAGCGAATGCTCGACGCCCGCAGCGGCCAACGCGAGACTCTCGATTTCTCCCTGCCGCCATCGGCGCTCGCGCTGGAGCCCGGCGACTTGGTCGAGATCGAGGGACTATCCGAGGGGCCGATCGAAATCGCCGAAATCCGCGATGGACTGGCGCGCCGGATCACGGCCAAAACCCTGCCATCGGGCACGGCGGTGGCGACCGGCATCGACCGGCCGCTGACCGCTGGTGCCGGGCCGGCCGTCCGGTCATTGCCGCATCTGGTGGCGGCGCATCTGCCGCCGTTGCCGGGCGATCCGGCCCGGTCGCGACTGGTGGTGGCGGCTCATGCGCAGCCCTGGCCAGGCAGCGTGCAACTGGTGGACGATACAACCGGCGCGTTGGCGGCGAATCTGCCGTGGCGCGGCCTGCTGGGAACGGTGGCGTCAGCCATGCCGCCGGGCCCGACTGGCGTTTGGGACAATGGCAGTGCCATCGAGGTGACGCTGCTGGCCGGGCATTTGAGCTCTGCCGAACCGCTGGCGGTGCTGTCAGGCAGCAATCGGCTGGCCGTCGAAACCGATGCCGGCGGCTGGGAAGTGATCAGCTTCGCGCAGGCCGAACTGGTCTCGGCTGGGCGCTATCGGCTGACTCGGCTGCTGCGGGGACTTGAGGGAACCGCGGCCGGGACGGCTGCCGTCGGCAAGGCGGTGATGGTGCTCGACGGGCGGACGAGGACATTGCCGGTCGAGCAAAGCTGGCTGGGCGAGACCAGGGACTTCCGCGCCTATGGTGGGGCGACCGACGTTGATGGCGTGGCGCTGGCGGTGACGACCGATGTTGGGCCGGCCTTGCCGCTGGCCCCGGTGCATCTGCGGGCGCGGCGGGCCGCCAATGGCGATGTCTCGATCAACTGGGTGCGGCGCAGCCGCGCCGATGGCGATGGCTGGGGTTCTGCGGACAGCCCGCTCGAGCATATGCCGGAGGGCTATCGGCTGACGATTTTCGACGGCGCCACGGCTGTACGGAGCTTCGACACCGGCGGGCCTGCCGCGATCTACACCAGCAGTGAACAGGGCAGCGACTTCGGGACGCCACCTGGTGATTTCGCTTTCACGGTGGCCCAGCTCAGCCCGGTTCTGGGCGCGGGGCATGCCGCACAGGGAGAGTTCCATGGCTAGAAGCCGCTTCGACATCTGCCTCGACGAAGTGTTGCGGCATGAGGGCGGCTATGCCGACCACCCCGCCGACCCCGGCGGCGCCACCAATCTGGGCATCACCCACAAGACGCTGGCACGCTGGCGGCGCATTTCGCCGTGGTGGAAGCTGCCCAAAAGCGCCGTGCAGGCACTGCAACGCGCCGAGGCGGCCAGGATCTATCGGGCCAGCTACTGGGACCGCGTTCAGGGCGGGCAATTGCCCGCTGGACTCGATCTGGCGCTGTTCGATTTCGCCGTCAATTCCGGACCGGACCGCGCCATCCGCATGCTGCAGGCCGAACTCGACGTGGCCGCCGATGGCCAGATCGGGCCGCTGACGCTTGATGCGGTCGAGGCCTTTGCCGAGCGCAAGGGGCTGGGTCCGCTGATCGATGCGTTCTGCAACCGGCGCCTCGGCTTTCTCAATCGCCTCTCGACCTTCGCCGTCTTCGGCAAGGGCTGGACGGCGCGCGTCGCCGCGGTGCGCAAGGCGGCGTTGTCGGCCGCCGGGACGACGTCAAACCCGGCAATCAAGATTTCACAATGGAGAACGCTCATGGATATCCTCAACGGCTACAAGACCTACATCGTGGCGGCCTTCATGCTGCTGGCCGGCCTGGCGCAGATGCTCGGCATCGATCTGCCGGCGCTGGACAGCGGCTCGGCCGGCCACCTAATCATGGAAGCGCTGGCGGTGCTGTTCCTGCGCAAGGGGCTCAAGGGGGATATCGGGCGGGCGTGAGTGCTTGCCAATGACAGGTGGGTAACCCATATTCCTGGCATGAAAACAATGAGGGATGACGCATGATCAAGCGCATGTTCAGCGTCACCGCGCATTGGGATGATGAGGGCAAGGTCTTCTATTCTGAAAGCGACATCATGGGCCTGCATATCGAGGCCAAGACGATTGATGAGTTCGAATCGATCATGATGGAGGTCGCGCCTGGGCTGGTCATTGCCAATCACGTGAGCAAAGCCGAGCTCGCAACCGCCGCTCCGGAAGACCTAATTCCGGCGATCCTCTGGCAGCGCCCCACCGACAAGGCAGCGTGACTTGGTTGACGGCTACTATTCGCCGTCGTCAAAGTCTTGCGAGCCGGTGGCTTTCACTATGTGACCCATGCAAAAGGGTCCCATGAAAAGTGGGCGAACGCCGAGGGCAAAGTCCTGATCGTCCCGCGAAACTTGATGAGCCGGCATACCGCCAATTCGATTTTGCGGGACGCTGGCAGCTACATAAAACTCTAAGAGTTTGACCGCTTTGCCTCATTCATGTCCCATTCAGCAACATTGCCCTAAGTTGCTGCCATGAAAACCTTGACCTCAAAAATCCTTGCGTCGGCCGCCGTAGCGCTGGCCCTTGGTCTGGCCGCCATTGGCCCGGCGCAGGCGCAGTCCTGCCTTGATAACCGCCAGATCCAGGAGGCGGTGTCGTCTGGCCAGATCATGTCTCTGGCCGATGTGCTGGCTTCGGCCGGCATCGACGGCAGCGCGGAAGTCCTTTCCGTTCAGGTATGTGACGAAGGCGGCGGGCTAGTCTATATTATCGGCGTACTGACGCCCGATGGCCAAGCACAGAACCTTGTCTTGAGCGCGCAGTAAGACGCACCGGGGGCCTGCAATGCGTATTCTTGTTGTCGAAGACGATACCAATCTCAACCGGCAGCTCAAGGAAGCGCTGACAGAAGCGGGCTACGCCGTCGACGTCGCTTTCGACGGCGAGGAAGGCCATTTCCTTGGCGATACCGAGCCCTATGACGCCATCGTCCTCGATATCGGCCTGCCACAGATGGACGGCCTGTCGGTGCTCGAGGAATGGCGCCGCGCCGGCAAGACCACGCCGGTGCTGCTGCTGACGGCGCGCGACCGCTGGAGCGACAAGGTGCAGGGCATCGATGCCGGCGCCGACGACTATGTCGCCAAGCCTTTCCATATGGAAGAAGTGTTGGCCCGCATCCGCGCGCTGGTGCGCCGCGCCGCTGGGCTGGCGTCCAACGAGATCGTCGCCGGCTCGGTGCGGCTCGATGCGCGCTCTGGCAAGGTGACGGTCGATGGCCAGTCGGTGAAACTGACCAGCCACGAATTGCGGCTGCTGAGCTATCTCATGCATCACAAGGGCAAGGTCATCTCACGCACGGAGCTGACCGAGCATCTCTACGACCAGGATTTCGACCGCGACAGTAACACGATCGAAGTGTTCGTCGGACGGTTGCGCAAGAAACTGCCCGAGGATTGCATCCAGACGGTGCGGGGCCTGGGTTACCAGATCGCGGAAGACTAGGCGCTTCATGCGGCAGGTTCTTTGGTCCGGACGTTGGCGCGGCGCCACCTCTCCCTTTGGGGGAGAGGTCGACCCTCTTGGGTCGGGTGAGGGGGCCTTCCCCAAGCACCGAGCCAAGAAAAGGCCCCCTCACCCGGCGCTGCGCGCCGACCTCTCCCCCGAAGGGAGAGGTGAAGCGTGAGAAAAGGCTCCATTGCCGCGTCGCTCTTCTGGCTGTCCGCCGGCTGGCTGATCCTGGCGCTGGTGGCGACCGGCTTCCTGTTGACCGACCTCTATTCGCGGGCGCTCGACACTTCACTGTCCGACACGCTCGACTTCCATGTCGAAACCCTGGCCGGCGCCTTGCTGGAGGCAGGGGATCCCTCCAGTCCCGATATCGCATTGAGCGACCCCCGCTTCGAGCGGCCGCGGTCGGGCTGGTACTGGGCCATCCGCGATGCCGATGGCACGCTCTATAATCTCTCCACCTCGGTCGTCGGCATCAACCTGCCCGATATCACCGGCGCCCTGGACGGCGGACGACGCACGGCCATCATGGACGACGCATTCGGCACGCGGATGCGCGTGGTGGAACGCGCGGTGACCCTGGCGCCAACCACCTACCAGATCGTCGTTACGGGTAATCTCAGCGAAATCCTCGAACTTGTCGGCAATTTCCGCGGCCAGGCCTTCATCGTGCTGGGCGCGGTCGGGGTGATGCTGGCCATCATGAGCGCCATCGTCGCCCGCTTCGCCATGCGGCCCATCGACCGGCTCAGCGCCGCCATCGAAAGCGTGCGCGAAGGCGAAAGCGTCACGGTGACCGGCACCTATCCCCGCGAAATCGCCCCGCTGGCCGAGGAGGTCAACGAGCTGCTGCGCTCCAATGCCCAGATCATCGAGCGGGCCCGCAACCAGGTGGGCAACCTCGCGCATGGCTTGAAGACGCCCATAGCCGTGCTGCGCAACGAGGCCGCCAACAAGAAGGGCGCGCTGGCCGATGTCGTGGTCTCGGAAACCGAGAAGATGAGCACGATGGTCGCCACCTATCTCGAGCGGGCGCGGCTGGCGGCGCGTACCTCGGTGGTGGGCAAGAAGGCCGACCCGACAATGGTCATGCTGCGGCTGACGCGGGTGATGCGCAAGATCAACCCGGAATGCACCATTGCCTTCCAGCGCCCCGATGCGTCGCTGCCCTGGTTCCGCGGCGACGAGGCCGACCTCGAGGAAATGGCGGGCAACCTGCTCGACAATGCCTGCAAATGGTCCAAGGGGCAGGTGGGCGTGCGGCTCGACGCCGAGCGCAGCAATTCCGGCACCATGCTGCTGATTCGTATCGACGATAACGGCCCGGGCCTGAGCGAGGCAGACGCCGAGAAAGTGTTGCGCCGCGGTGTCAGGCTGGACGAGAAAACGCCCGGCAGCGGCTTGGGGCTCGATATCGTCAAGGAACTGGTGGATGTGTATGGCGGCAGCCTGGCGCTGAAGCGCTCGGCGCTGGGTGGGCTGCTGGTAGAACTGCGGTTGCCGACGGCGCGGCTGGGCGCCATGGCCAGGCCCAACGCAACCTGACGCACTTTCGCCGCATTGCGCCAACAAGAGCCTTCACACCGACCACGAGATTTGCACCCATGAACCGTTTCGCCCTCCTTGCCGCTCCGCTGCTTGCTCTGACCCTGGCCGGCTGCGCCAGCACGGGTACCAACCAGGTGGCGCAGGCCCCGGTGGTGATGGCACCGGTGACCCCGCAGCCGCTGGTGGCGAGCCCGGCGCAGACGACGCAGCAGGCCCTGCTGACCACGAGCGTGGCCAACGGCTTTGTCGACCCGGCGGCGCTGGCGATCATGACGGCCAAGGATTCGGCGGAAGCCAACAGCGCCCAGTTCTATGCGCTGCAGTTCGGCCGCCCCGGCGCGCCGCGCCAGTGGGCCGGCGACAAGGGCACGACCGGCACGGTGGCCGTTGGCCCCTATGTCCGGGTCAACAATCTCGATTGCCGCGACTTCACCCACACCGTCAAGGCCGGTGGCAAGGACTATGTGAAGAAGGGTACGGCCTGCCGCGAGCAGAACGGCAACTGGGCTGTGGTCCAGGGCGCCGCCTGATAACAGGGCCGCTGGCGACCGATAAGGATTGTTTACCAACGCGCTATAGTGTCAGGATTGCTCAATCTTCCAGACCGCAGCGTTAATGTCCCAGGCCGCCAATCACATTGAAACGCCCGCTTCTGCCGCCGACCGCCGGGCCGGCCCCAGCGCAGTGCGGCCCTTTGCCGGCCTGATCGACCCGGTTCTGGTGCAGGACCCGGTGCCATTTCCTTTTGCCGGGTCGGTCTCGCGCAAATATGCCGAGGCCAGCTGGACCTGGGTCCACCGCGATCTGTGCCCCGACCTGATTTCGGCCGATGGCGTCGCCAACGGCAACTTCTCGGCGGCCGATTTCGAAGTCGTCCTGCCCGAAGTCCTGACGCGCATGAAAGAGGCGCTGGCCGTTGTGGCCCAGGATCCGGAAAAGGATCGGCGCCTGCGCTCGGCGCTCGGCAGCACCGAGGCCCGCGACGCGCTGCCTGTCATCATGATGGCGCTGCGCAGCCGGGCGCTGCTCGCCAAGGCCCAGGCGTTTGGCAAGGCCATCAATACCATTGCCGACGACGCCGCGCTGGGCGTGGCGCTGCAGTCCATGCCGCTGCAGGACCCACCGCTAGCCTCCCTGTTGTTCCACGTCGCCATTGGGCAGATCGCCAATCCGACGCGGCTTATTACCACCGTGATCCGGCTGGCAGGCAATGCCACCGAGGTGTCGGTGATCCGCATGGGCTTCACGCCGGTGGTTGATGCCATCCTGGCGCATGCCCAGAACCAGTTGCACATCCTGCAGCCGATGGGCGCCTTTGCCGATATCGACCTGGTCTGTCGCAGCCTCGAGCGCTTCCACCGCCTGGTGCGCTCGCTGACGGGCTATATCGAATTCGCCCGGGGCAGCCGCTGGGCCATGGTGATCGCGGCGCTGACCAAGCAGGCCTCCGACCGCATCGAGCCGCGCCTGCGCGACGTGGTCTCCGACATCAACCTGGCCATGCGCCGGGGCCGGGAAGGCAGCGACCGCCTCGATGACGATCGCATCCTGGCCGCCATCAACGGCATCTATCTGCTGGCGACCATGCGCGAATGTCGCGATTCGCTGGCGCTCAACGCGCTGTTCGAACAGTCCTGGAGCCAGACGGGCCAGGCGCTGGAGGTGCACCTGCAACGCAATCTCGATCTGATCCGCCAGTATCCGGCCGACCCGGTGATCGGCGCCAGGCTCGATGCCGGCATCAAGATGGCCGAGGTGCGCTTCAATCCCGAATATGCCGAAACCCTGCGGCGCGCCCGCGCCGCAGCCGAGCGTCGCGGCTAGGCGTCGAGCCGCATGCCCTCCTGATAGGGCGTCACCACTCTTATGCCGATGGCGCGGCCGGGCTCGCGCACGCTGGCAGCCATTTCCGCATGACCGGCAATCAGCGCGACGGCCTTGCCATTGACGATCCGTACGACGACGCCGATGGCCTTGAGCGGATCGGTCTCGTCGGCATCGCGATAGATCAGCGCGCCGACATCGAGCACGCGCGCCTCCGTCGGCGCCACGAGCCACAGCGCTGCACCCTGGTAGCGATCCCGCAGATAAAGCGGGGGCAGGGGCGCTGGTGGGAGCCCGGCCGCGCTCGCCCCCCCACCTTCGATCACCACCATGGCGACGCGCTCCTGCGCCACGATGCCGGCGCTGGCGGCGGGAATAGCCCCAAGCTGGACGCCAGCGGCAATGTCGGCAATATCGAGCGGCTGCGGCGTGTCGGCGAGCGACCAGCCTGGTGGCGGCGGCGCAAAAGGCAGCCAGGCCGGCCATCGCGAGGCCTTGAGCCTCGGTCGCTCAATGTGTCGCCAGCCGCCATCGAGATAGGCCGGCGGCGCGACCTCGTCGGGAACGTCGCCGAGCGGAGCGGGTGCATCGGGCGTTTCGTAGATCGGGTCGATGAGGCGCTCCTCGACGGCGCGGCGCTGGCGCCCCAGCAAAGCATCGACCGCATCGCTGCCGCTGGCGGTGCAGGCGCTGCGGCTGAGCCAGCCCCCGGCACTTCCGGCCAGCGCAATGCCAGCAGGGCCACCGCGCGGTTCGAGGCGCGTCCTTGTGGCATTCCACGCGCTTTCCCCGCCCGCCATGTGCCAGAGCGTCAGGTCGGGCTGCCAGCCGCCACAGACCACTAGCCGGTCGACCGGCAATGGCGCCTCGGTGCGCGAGAGTGTGCCCATGGACAGGCGCGGCAGGACCATCAGCCCCCGGCCTTTGGGTGAAGCAGTGGTCGCGGCGATGATCGTCCCCGCGGCCTGCGTAATGCCATAGGCCCTGGAGAATTCGATGAAGCGGGATTGCGGATGCGGCCTGGAGTCGATGATGCGGGGCACGGCAATGCCCGCGTCGGTGGCCAGCATGGCCAGCCGATAGGCAGGGCTGCTGCTCGTGGCCACCAGGGCCGAAGCGCCGGCCCATACGCCATATAGCTGGGCCAGTTCGTAGGCTTCGAGGGCACCGATGACCCCGGGCAACCTGTTGCCGGGGAAAACCGGTAGTCGCTCCAGTGACCCCGTGGCCAGCACGATATGGGGCGCCCTGATGCCGACGACGCGGCCGGTGGGCGTCCCCTCGAGCATTTCCACCTGATGCAGCCGCACCACCCCGGGGCGCAGGGCAAACACCTCGGCACTGGTCAGCACGGTGATGGCATCGACCTGGGCCACGGCCGCGGTGAGGCGGGCAATCGCCTCGTCGGGCGTTTGCTCGCCCTCCTGTGTACCGAACAGCCGCAACGTGCCGCCGAGCCTGGGAGCGGCCTCGATCAGCGCCACGCGCAGGCCGCGCCTGGCCGCGGCCAGGGCTGCCGTCAGCCCCGCAACGCCGCCGCCCACCACCACAAGTTCGACCTCCGGTCCCGGCTCAGCCGGACTGCCGATCCAGGGGCGGGCCAGTGCATCGGCGCGGTCGAGGTCGATGTTCAGCGAGCGGCTGCCCCGCGCCAGCAGGCGCATCAACGGATTGCTGCGGAGCTTGCGCGCTGTGGTCACATACTCGACCCCGTCCGTGGCGGGCGTCCGCTCCATCGGCAGCGTTCGCTGATGGTCGGCCGCAAGCGCGGCGAAGCTGATGGTCGGCGCGTGGCGGAGCGACAGGGCCAGCGGCGCGCCGCCACGCTGGCCGATCGTGTCGATGCCCGAAGCCAGAACTGCGCTCAGCACCGTATCCCCAGCAAAGCCGGATATGACCCGGCCATCGAGCCGGAATTGCAGCGGTCGGGTGCGGTCGATGGCGCTGCCTTGCAGGTGATGCGGTGGATCAATGCCAAGGCGGTTGGGCTGGCCCTTCATGCGGCGGCCCCGAACTCGGCGACCGACGACGACACGGCCTGGCGATCTACCAGCCGCGCACCCAGCCAGGCGTTTTCGGCCGGTGTGCCCTTGCCGCAGAGCCAGCGGGCAATGGCGGGCGCAAGAAAGGCGCCGCTGGGCCCGAGACCGGCGATGACATCGGGTCCGGTGCCGCGCAGGCGCCCCAGGGCGGGCGCGGCATCGGCGGTGAGCAGCGTCTCGTAGCTCGACTGCCCCGCCTGGCGGAATTGGCGCTCCTTGTCGAGCAGCACGCCCAGGGCGGCAGCAAACGGATCGATGGCGCCCGGACCCATGGCGACAACGCCCCGGCCTGCCTGTTGCTGCACCAGGGTCAGCCCGGTATCCAGCCGGTGCATGACGGGCGCGGCTATCGGCAGTGTCGGTTCGGTCAGAATGGTGCTGGCGACCTGGCGAAGCAGCAAGGCAGGCCATTGCGCGGTGGTCACGTGAGTGACGATGGCCGGGTCGTCGGCCAGCACCGTCTGCGCGATGTCGAGACGCTCTTCACCGGCGGCGAGTTCGGCACTGCCATCGGCACGCACGGTCAGCACTTCGCCGTCGCGCAGGCGGCGCACGCTGTGCTGGTCGAGCCAGGCATCGAGGGCAATTTCGAGGGTCGGTCGATGCAGCAGGACGGTGTCGCGCAGCAGCAGCCCTTCGCGGCCAGGACCGATGACCTTGGCCGGAAGGCGCTCCGCCGCGTGGCCGAAAGCCAGCGCCATATGCCTTACATGGGCCAGGGCCTCGCGCCCCGCCGCGGCCTCGCTGAACAGGATCGGGTCGACGCGCGACCACGCCCGCCGGCCGCCCATGCGCGAAATCAACCGCAACGTTTCGGGCAGGCCCGCCTTGAGCAGAGCCCAGGTCTCGGGGCGCGTGATGGGGGCGACTGACAGGTCAACGCCGCGCGGCAGGCGATAGCCGGACTGGCTTTCACCCGAAAACACCACGCTCTTGCCATGCGCCGATGCCAGCAGCCCGGCAACCAGCCGGGCCGTTGGGGTTGATCCGACAATGACGAAATCGGCTCGGGCCTCGGTCATGCCGCGGCGCTTGCTGGTGGCAATGCGTCCGCCGCGGTGCTTGCCAGCGGCAATGCATCCGCCGCTTTGGCTTGTGCCTGTGGCAATGCGTCCGCCCCACGATCGCGTGTTTTTGTGGTTTTTCGCTGCATTGGCATTATAGATGACGCCATCCTGCCGCGTGTCGGCGAGACGAGCCTTACGCGATCCGGAAGACCCGGATTGCCGGCTCCGGGTTTTTTTGTCGCAAGGTTACACGCGAAAAGCCGGTACCCACCCTTTCGCGCCTTGCTTGAGCGTCCAGGGGCCATGCTTTTCTGGTTTATCGCCATCGCTGTTACCGCCATTGCGTGCGCTGCCCTTTACTACGCAGCCGGCTGGCGCATGGTCAACGCGGTGGCCCCTGAATCGGACGATGCCAACAGCCATTTTCGTCTCGTGCTGGCAGGGATCGACGCCGACCTGGCCGCCGGTAAGCTCGGCGAGGACGAGGCGACGGCCGCCAGGGGTGAGCTGGCACGCGAAATTCTCCGCCTCAAATCCGAAGCGAACCGCGTGGCCGGCTCCGGACTGGCCTTTGGCCGCGCCGCCATGTTCGGCGGGCTTGTCCTGGTGGTCGGGCTGGCCTTCGCCGTCTATGCCTGGCTCGGCAGCCCCGATCTGCCAAGCCAGCCGCTGGCCGGCCGCAGCGAGGTCGCGGCCCAGCAGCTTGATCTCGAATCGGCGATAGCGCGCATCGAGACGCAGCTCACGGCCAATCCCGACGACCTGCGCGGCTGGACGGTCATTGCGCCGGCCTATGTCGAAATGGGCCGCTATGCCGATGCGGCACGGGCCTATCGCCGGATCATCGAACTCGGCGGCCCCACGGCGGACCTGCAGACAAGCCTGGCCGAGGCGCTGCTGCTGGGCGGCGGCGATGCTGCTGCGGAGGAGGCCATAGGGCTGTTGCGAGCCGCGGCGGATGCCGACGCCGGCCATACCATGTCGCGGCTCTATCTCGCCTCGGTGCTCACGGGGATGGAACGGTACGAAGAGGCCGTGCCGGTATGGACGGCGGTGCTGGCCCTGGCCCAGGGGGACGAGCCCTGGATCGCCAGCGCCCGGCAGGGGCTCGCCGTCGCCGAGAGTGGCGGCGTGGTTGCGCCCAGTGACCAGGAGGCCGAGATGATCGGCCAGATGGTTGCGGGACTGGCCGAGCGCCTGGCGGCCGAGGGCGGCAGCATCGCGGAATGGACCCAGCTCGTCCGCGCCTATCTCGTGCTCGGGGACACCGACAGCGCCCAGGCTGCCTATGACGACGCCGTCGCCGCCTATCCGCAGGCCTTCGATCGCGGCGACCTCGATACGCTGGCGCTCGGCGCCGGCCTCACCATCAATGGAGCCCAGCCATGACCATGCAGACCACCATCCGCAAGAAAGGCTGGTCCCGCAAGCAGAAGCGCCTCGCCGTCATCGCCGGCCTGGCGGTGGTGATCGCGCTGGCGACGACGCTGGTGCTGGTGGCCCTGCGCGACCAGATCGTGTTCTTTTATTCGCCCTCCGACGTCATTGCGCGCCAGGTCCCGGCCGGCACGCCGATCCGGCTCGGAGGCCTCGTCAAGGACGGCTCCTGGGTTCGCGATGGCCAGGACAACAGCTTCGTGGTGACCGACAACGTCAACGAGATCACCGCCCGCTATACCGGCATCCTGCCCGACCTGTTCCGCGAAGGGCAGGGGGTGGTGGCCGAGGGCAGTCTCGGGCCGGACGGACAGTTCATGGCGACCAACGTGCTGGCCAAGCATGACGAGAACTACGTCCCCAAGGAAGTCGTCGAGGCGCTCAAGGCCAGCGGCGAATGGCGGCCGGAGGCGGGCGAGTGAGCGGGCATTTGGCCACGGACGTCTTCACCTCCCCCAAAGGGAGAGGTGAAGAATGAGCATCGAACTCGGCCACTTTGCCCTCATCCTCGCCTTTGCCATAGCAGCGATCTCGGCGGTGGGTGGATTTGTGTTCTGGCGGTCGGGCCAGCGCATCGCGCTGGTGCTGAGCCAGGGGGCGGTGCTGCAGTTCATCCTGGTCGCCGTCGCCTTCGCCGCGCTGATCCAGGCTTTCGTGACGTCCGACTTCAGCCTGCTGCTGGCAGCCAGCCATTCCCATTCGCTCAAGCCGCTGATCTTCAAGATTTCCGGCGTCTGGGGCAATCACGAGGGCTCGATGGTCCTGTGGATTTCCATCCTCGTGGCCTTCGGCGCCATGGTGGCCACCTTTGGCCGCCGCCTGCCCAGTGACCTGCTGGCACTGGTGCTGGCGACGCAGAGCCTGCTGACGGCAGCGTTCGCCGGCTTCACCATTTTCACCTCCAACCCCTTTGCCCGGCTGATCCCGGCCCCGATCGAAGGCAACGACCTCAATCCGGTGCTGCAGGATATTGGCCTCGCCATCCATCCGCCGCTGCTCTATGCCGGCTATGTCGGCTTTTCGATCTGCTTCTCCTTTGCCGTGGCCGCGCTGGTGTCCGGCCGCATCGACCAGGCCTGGGCGCGCTGGGTGCGGCCTTGGGCCATGCTGAGCTGGACCTTCCTGACCCTGGGCATCGCCATGGGCTCCTACTGGGCCTATTACGAACTCGGCTGGGGCGGCTGGTGGTTCTGGGACCCGGTGGAAAATGCCAGCTTCATGCCCTGGCTGGCGGGCACGGCTTTGCTGCATTCGGCGCTGGTGATGGAAAAGCGCAATGCGCTCAAGATCTGGACGATCTTTCTGTCCATCATCACCTTCTCGCTGTCGCTGCTTGGCACCTTCCTGGTCCGCTCGGGCATCCTCACTTCGGTGCATACCTTTGCCAGCGACCCCACGCGCGGCCTCGTCATCCTGACATTGCTGGCGCTGGTCATCGGCGGCGCCTTCGCGCTCTTCGCCTTCCGCGCCGCAGCCCTGCGCCAGGGCGGCCTGTTCGCGCCGGTCAGCCGGGAGGGCGCATTGATCCTCAACAACCTGTTCCTCGCCACGGCGGTTGGCGCAGTGCTGGTGGGCACGCTCTATCCGCTGCTGCTCGATGCCCTGACTGGCACCACCATCTCGGTGGGCGCGCCCTTCTTCAACCTCACCTTCGGCGCCCTGATGGCGCCGCTGCTGCTGGTGCTGCCCTTTGGCCCGCTGCTGGCCTGGAAGCGCGCCGATATCGTTGCCGCCGCCCAGCGGCTGATCGGCGCCGCGGCCCTCGCCATCTTTGCGGCCATTCTCATCTCGGCATTGGGCGGCGCGACTATCTCGCTGGCGCCGATCGGCCTGCTGCTCGGCTTCTGGGTGGCCTTCGGCGCCATTGCCGAACTCGTCGACCGCAGCAAGATCGGGCGCATCCCGCTGGGCGAAAGCTGGCGCCGGCTGACCGGTCTGCCGCGCAGCGCCTGGTCCACCGCCATCGCCCATTTCGGCATCGGCATCACCGTGCTCGGCATCGTCGCGGTTTCTGCCTGGGAGACCGAGCTGGTCACCACCCTCAATCCGGGAGAAACCGCCGAGCTTTCGGGCTACATCGTCGCCTTCGACAGCTTCGATTCCGTCGAGGGACCCAACTATCTGTCGGACGAGGGCCACTTCACCGTCACCGCCCCGGGCGGCGAGACGCGGCAGATGCTGGCCGACCGCCGCACCTATGTGGCATCGGGCATGCCGACCACGGAGGCGGCCATCCAGACCTATGGCTTCTCCCAGCTCTATCTGCAGCTCGGCGAGCCGCTCGATGACACCCATGTCGTCCGCATCTGGCACAAGCCCTACATCACCCTGATCTGGCTGGGGGCGCTGCTCATGGCTTTTGCCGGGTTCCTTTCGCTGACCGACCGCAAGCTGCGCGTCGGCGCGCCGCGTCGTGCCGCCAAGCCCGTGCCGCAGGCCGCGCAATGAGCTGGCTCCGCGCGCTCCTGCTGGCACTCTGCCTCGCCGCACCCGCTATGGCGGTGGGTCCCGACGAGGTTCTGCCCGATCCGGTGCTGGAGCAGCGGGCCCGCGATATTTCAGCAGGGCTGCGGTGCCTGGTCTGCCAGAACCAGTCCATCGACGACAGCGACGCCGACCTCGCCAAGGATTTGCGCGTGCTGGTGCGCGAGCGCCTGCTGGCCGGCGACAGCGACGAGGCGGTGCGGCAGTATCTCGTCGATCGGTACGGCGAATATGTGCTGCTCAATCCGCGGGTGAACAACCACACGATTCTGCTGTGGATCGCCGCGCCGGTCCTGCTGATCGGTGGGTTGGGAACGCTGTGGCTGGCGGGGCGCCGACGGCGGGTGGTCGATGCTGGGCTAAGCGCGGAAGAGCAGGCAGCGCTGGACGAGCTGAAGTAGCGGACGGCTGTTCCCTATCACCGCGTCATTCCCGCGAAGGCGGGAATCCATTCTTCCATGCTCTGTGCCATAACGTGAATTCCCGCCTGCGGGTATGACGTCGTGGGTGACGACATATTGGAAACCTGCGGCTCTCGCCACAATCTCCGCCGCAATCCCGCCGCCAACATTGCCAAGGTTTAATGTTGGCGCAACTTCTCCGAAAGGCGCGGCATTCCATATCTAGTCCCACAAGCTGTTGAGGGCTTGCCGAAGGAGAATGATTTACATGCGCTCGACCATTATGAAGCGTACCAGCCGCTGGCTCGGGGCCTCTGCCCTGGCGCTGCTGGTTGGTATCGGCGGTGTCTCCACCGCTTTCGTCATGACCGGACAGGCTGCGACCGCGCAGGTGCAGAACGCCGCCCAGATCATCGTTCCCGAAGCGGCGCAGCCGCAGGCCGGCTTTGCCGACCTCGTCGAGGCGGTCAAGCCCGCCGTGGTCTCCATCCTCGTCGAAGCCGAGGAAAGCCCGCGCAGCATGCAGCGCCGTGGCGGTGACTTCGATTTCAACTTCCCCGATCTCCCCGAAGGTCACCCCTTCCGTGACTTCTTCGAGCAGTTCGGCGATCAGTTCGGCGGCCCCAATGGTCGCCCCGATCAACCTCCCCGCCAGTTCATGGCCGCCGGCTCGGGCTTTGTGATTTCGGCTGACGGCTATGTCGTCACCAACAATCACGTCGTCCAGGATGCCACCAAGGTGACGGTCGTGTTCGATGACGGCACCGAACAGGTTGCCGAAATCGTCGGCACCGACGAGCGCACCGACCTGGCCGTTCTCAAGATCGAAGGCACCGACCTGCCCTTCGTCAATTTCGAAACCGAGGCCAGCCGCGTCGGCGACTGGGTGGTTGCCGTTGGTAACCCGTTCGGCCTCGGCGGCACCGTGACCGTCGGCGTCATCTCCGGTTCTGGCCGCAATATCGGCGGCTCGAACTATGGCGATTTCCTGCAGATCGACGCTGCCGTCAACACCGGCAATTCGGGCGGTCCGGCCTTCAACACCAAGGGTGAAGTGGTCGGCGTCAACACCGCCATCTATTCGCCCAATGGCGGCAATGTCGGCATCGCCTTCGCCATTCCGGCGGCGACCGTCAAGGGCATCGTCGACCAGCTGGTCGAGGATGGCACCGTGACCCGTGGCTATCTCGGCGTCGGCATCCAGGACGTGAACCGTGACATCGCCGATGGCGTGGGCCTCGCCGATGCCAAGGGCGCCATCGTCAGCAACGTCGCCGAAGATGGTCCTGCCGGTCCTGCGGGCGTCAAGTCGGGCGACATCATCACCGCCGTCGATGGCGATCCGATCGACGACGCGCTCGACCTCAGCCGCACCATTGCCGGCAAGTCGCCCGACTCCAGCGTCGAGCTGACCATCTGGCGCGACGGTGCCGAGACCAAGGTTTCGGTGCAACTTGGTACGCTGAACGAAGAGCAGATCGCCCAGGCCGATCAGGCCCAGCCGCTGGTTCCGCCGGCTCCGCTGCCGGCTGAAACCAGTGTCGGCCTGAGCCTGGTGCCCAATGCCGATGGCGCCGGTGGCCTGCTGGTCCAGAATGTCGAGCCTGACTCGGCAGCTGCCAAAAAGGGTCTGGCCGTTGGCGATGCTATCCTTGAGGTCAACAACACGCCGGTGAACACGCTTGAAGAGTTCGAGGCGGCGCTTGATGCGGTCAAGGCCCAGGGCCGGGGCACCGCTCTGGTCAAGGCCAGCCGCGACGGCAACGATCGCTTCATCGGCCTGCCGCTGAGCGATTAACGTGAGTACGGCCCCGGGGTGACAACCCGGGGCCACCATCCAGCCTTGGGGGCTCCGGTGAAAATTCTGCTGATCGAAGACGACCGCGAAGCCGCCAGCTACCTGATCCAGGCCCTGGACGAGGCCGGCCATATCACCCATCACGCCGCCGATGGCGAAACCGGTTATGCCATGGCCTCGGGCATGGACTACGACGTCCTCATCATCGATCGCATGCTGCCGCGCCGTGATGGCCTGTCCATCGTGGAATCGCTGCGCGCCGAAGACGACCAGACGCCCGTGCTCATTCTCTCTGCGCTTGGGGAAGTCGACGACCGCGTGACCGGCCTGCGGGCCGGCGGCGACGACTATCTCACCAAGCCCTATGCCTTTACCGAGCTGCTGGCGCGCGTCGAAGTGCTGGCCCGCCGCTCCAGCCCCTCCGAAGCCGCCACCAGCTACGAGGTCGGCGGCCTGTCGCTCGACCGACTCTCCCGCAAGGTCGAGCGCGACGGCGAGACCATATTGCTGCAGCCGCGCGAATTCCGCCTGCTCGAATACCTGATGAAGAATGCCGGCAAGGTGGTGACCCGCACCATGCTGCTCGAAAATGTCTGGGACTATCACTTCGACCCGCAGACCAACGTCATCGACGTACACATGTCGCGGCTGCGCTCCAAGATCGACAAGGGCCATGCCAGCCCACTGCTGCACACGGTGCGCGGCGCCGGCTACATGATCCGCGAGTAGGCCGTGAACGGTTTCTGGCAACTCTGGCGCACCTCGACGGTCCGGCTGACGGCAACGTTCATCCTGATTTTCTCCCTTTTCGCCATCCTGCTGCTGGCCTTTATCGGCTGGCAATCCAGCGTGCAGCTCCAGCGCCAGCAGGCCGACGAGATCGACAGGGAAGTGCGCGTACTGCAGCGCATCGACGCCAATCAGGGCATTCGCGCACTGGCCTTTGCCGTCGAACGCATCTCTCGCTCGCCCGGGCCGGGCGTGTATTTTCTCGGTGACTCCAGCGGCCAGTATCTGCTGGGCAACGTGACAGACGTGCCGGCCAATGTGCTGATCGAGCCCGGCATCTACAGCTTCGACTATGAGCGGGCCAATCCCTTTGTCGATCCACCACCCCTAAATGGTGACAATCCGGTTGCGGAGCCGACCCGGCCGGGCTTCGCCGTCGTCCGCTCGGTCGAGCTCAGCAACGGCATGCGGCTGGTTGTCGGGCGCGATGTGGTCGAGCGGCGCGGCTTCTCCGCCATCATCATCCAGAGCTTCCTGTTCGGGGTGCTGGGCATCATCCTGTTCTCGGTCATCGCGGGCGGCGTCACCGCGCGCCGCGTGCTCAAGCGCATCGACACGATCCGCGACACCTCGACCAAGATCATGTCGGGCAATCTCAGCGAGCGCGTACCGATCACCAGGCGCAACGACGAGTTCGACGGCCTCGCCACCAATCTCAATGCCATGCTCGACCGCATCGAGCAGCTGCTGCAGGGCCTCAAGCAGGTGACCGACAATGTCGCGCATGACCTCAAGACGCCGCTGACGCGCCTGCGCAACCAGGCCGAGTCGGCTCTGCGCGAGGGCGCCAGCGAGGAGACAAGGCAAAGGGCGCTCGAAACCACTATCGCCGAGAGCGACCGGCTGATCCAGACTTTCAACGCCCTGTTGATGATCGCCCGCGCCGAGGCCGGTGCGCCCTCCGGCGCGCTGGCCGATGTCGATGTCAGCGCCGTCGTTGCCGATGTCGCCGAACTCTACGGACCGGTGGCCGAGGACGCCGATATCGTGGTGGAGACCAGCATTGCCGAGGGCGTTCACCTGCGCGCCAACCGGGAACTGATCGGCCAGGCCATGGTCAACCTGCTCGAAAACGCGGTGAAATATGCCAGGCCGGAAGGCGAGGGGCAGGGGCGTATCACCGTGGGCCTCCGCCTGCATGAGGGCCGCGTGCTCATCGAAGTCGCCGATAATGGCCCCGGCATCCCCGCCGAGGACCGCAAGCGCGTACTGGAGCGCTTCGTGCGCCTCGAAAAGAGCCGCTCCGAACCGGGCTCGGGCCTCGGCCTGTCGCTGGTAGACGCGGTGACGCGGCTGCATGGCGGCGAGTTCCGCATCGAGGACAATGCGCCGGGGGTACGGGCGGTGATTGATCTGCCGGGTTGATGGCACGGACCCTTGGCTCCCCTGCCCCTTGAGGAGAGGGGCGGGGGTGGGAGTGCCGCGGTGATGAATGAAGGCCCCCCACCCTCATTCCCCCCTCAAGGGGGAGGGAGGCGCCAGACTGACCGTCCGGCGAAGTCCGCCGCTTGCCCCACCCCGGCCATCACGATATCCCTCGCTCATGGCCATCAAGCTCAACGCCCTGCCGCCTCTTGCCACGCCACGCGTCGATGCATGGCTCGCCGAACTGCCGCCCGAGCAGCAGGCCGCGCTGCGCCGCGCCCATGCCACGCTCGGGCCACTGCTCGAGGTGGCGCCCTATCTGCTGGCGCTGGCGCAGGCCAATGCTGACTGGCTGGTTACCGCGCTGGCGGACAGTGCCGACGGCGCCTTTGCCGATATCATCGACATCGTCGATACGCTGGGCCGCACAGCCTCCAGCGAGGACGCGCTGGCGCCGGTGCTGCGCATCGCCAAGGGCCGCACGGCGCTGCTCGCGGCTTTGGCCGAGACCGGCGGCGCCTGGACCACAGCGCAATCGACCGCCGCTTTGTCCGACCTCGCCGACGCCGCGCTCGAGGCCTCGCTGAACCTGCTGATGCGCCAGGCAGCCGAGAAGGGCCAGCTGACCATTCCCGTTGCCGAAGCAACCGCGGCCAATTCAGGCCTCGCCATCTTCGCGCTGGGCAAGCATGGCGGCCAAGAGCTCAACTACTCGTCCGATATCGACATCGTCGCCTTCTATGATCTGGAAAAGGGCGTCCTGGCCGACCCGTCCGAGGCAACCCGTTTCTACTCCCGCATGGTGCAGAAGCTCGTCACGCTGATGGAGGACCGCCAGGCGCATGGCTATGTCTTCCGCACCGACCTGCGCCTGCGCCCCGATCCTGGCTCGACCCCGGTCGCCATCTCGTTCGACGCGGCTTTGGCCTACTATGAGAGCCGCGGCCAGAACTGGGAGCGAGCCGCCTGGATCAAGGCCCGCGCCTGCGCTGGTGACCGGCAGGTGGGCGAGGCCTTCCTGCGCGCCCTGGCGCCCTATATCTGGCGCAAGCATCTCGACTTCGCCACCATCGCCGATATCCAGGCGATGAAGCGCCAGATCAACATTTCCAAGAATGTCGGCGATATCCGCGTCGAGGGCCACAACGTCAAGCTCGGTCGCGGCGGCATCCGCGAGATCGAGTTCTTCACCCAGACCCAGCAGCTGATCGCCGGTGGCCGCGACAAGACGCTGCGCGTCAAGCCGACTGCCCACGCGCTGGCGGCGCTGGCCGATGCCAACTGGATCACCCCCAGGGCCGCCACCGAACTCACCCAGACCTATTGGTACCTGCGGGCCGTTGAAAACCGGTTGCAGATGCTGCGCGACGAACAGACCCATGTCATGCCCGGTTCGGCCGAGGAGGTCGCCGTCATTGGGCGCCTGGTGGGCGAGCCTGACCTGCGCGCCTTCGAGGCAAGCTACCGCGCGGCGCTGGAGCGGGTGGTCGGCTATTATTCCGAGCTGTTCACCGAGGGCGAAAGCCTCGGCAGTGGCGAAGGCAACCTGGTCTTTACCGGCAATGACGACGATCCGGGTACGGTGGAAACCCTTGCCACCATGGGCTTTGCCAACCCGTCCAAGGTCATCGAGACCGTGCGCAAGTGGCACTATGGCAGCTATCCGGCTACCCGCGCCGCAGCGGCTCGTGCCCACCTCACCGAACTGCTGCCGGCCCTGCTGACCACGCTGAGCGGCGCCGGCAATGCCGATGAGGCCCTGGCCAAGTTCGACAGCTTCCTCGCGCGCCTGCCCACCGGCGTGCAGTTGTTCGCCCTGCTGCGCAGCCATGCCAACCTGCGCACGCTGCTGGTGCAGCTCATGGCGTCGGCGCCGCGCATGTCCGAGGCGGTGATCCATCGCGCCCATGTCATGGACGGGTTGATCGATCCGGCTTTCGCCAATGACGTGACGCATCGCGACGTGCTGATCGCCAAGGTGGACGCCTTCCTCGCCGAGAGCCGCTCCTATGAGGAGATCATCGACCGCGCCCGCATCATCGGGCAGGAACAGAAATTCCTCATCGCCGCCGGCCTGCTCTCGGGCACGGTCAGTGCCACCGGGGCAGGGGAGCAGTTCACCGCTCTCGCCGAGACCCTGGTGCACCGCCTGTTCGACAGCGTCCGCGCCGAGTTCGAACGCCGCCACGGAAAACTTGCCGGAGGCCGGGTGGCGCTGCTCGCCTTCGGCAAGATGGCCAGCCGCGAGATGACCGTCACCTCCGACCTCGATTTCATCCTGCTCTACGATGCGCCCGACACCGAGTCCGACGGCGACAAGCCGCTGAGCACCAATCATTATTACACCCGCCTGACGCAGCGGCTCGTCGCGGCCGTGACCTCGCCCACCGCCGAGGGTGTGCTCTACGAGGCCGATATGCGCTTGCGGCCATCCGGCAATGCCGGCCCGCTCGCCACCAGCCTTGGCGGTTTCCGTGCCTATCACCGCGACAATGCCTGGACCTGGGAGCATCTGGCGCTGAGCCGCGCCCGCGTCATCGCCGCCGACAATGCGTTTGCCGCCGAAGTCGATGGCGCCATTGCCGAGGTCATGTCCCGCGCCCGCGATGTCGCCAAGACCATCGATGATGTGGTCTCGATGCGGGCCCTGATGGCCAAGGAACGGCCCGCGCGGCACCCCTTCGATCTCAAGCTCGCCGAGGGCGGCCTGGTCGATCTCGAATTCATTGCGCAGTCAGCCCAGCTCGTCGCCGGCGCCACGATCGGCCTGCCCCAGGCGCTGACGGCCACCGTCCTCTCTCGTCTCGCCGCCACAGGCCTCGTGCCCGAAGGCGCAAGGCTCGCCGAAATTCACTTCACCTACTCGACCGTGCTGCAGGTGATGAGTTCGGCTTTGGTCAGCCCGTTCAAGGACGAGGCCTGGACCGATGCGTTCAAGGAACTGCTCGCCGGCCTGACCAACTATCCCGATTTCGCCCGGCTGGAGCTGGATCTGCTGCAAATGCGCAGCGAGGTCACCGCCGCGGCGAAGCAGTGGTACGACAAGGCGCGCGGGCTTTAGCGAATATCAGGCGGCCTGCACCTGATCCAGGGCCGCCAGTGGCAGCGATATGGCCACTGTGGTGCCCAGCGTCGGACTGGAATCGATGGCCAGGTTCCCCCCGCTCAGCTCAGCAATTGCACGGGCAATGGAGATGCCCAGGCCCGGTCCGATCCCCTCGCGGGTGAAGGTGGAATCGCCCAGCGCGAACGGCTGTGACAGGCTGGCCAGTCGCTCTTCGCTCATGCCCAGGCCCGTATCGGTGATTTCCACCACCACGCCGTCTCGCGCCGCATAGGCATTGAGCGTCACCCGCCCGCCCGAGGGGGTGAAGCGCAGCGCATTCTCCACGATATTGGCCACCATGCGGGAAAGGCCCAGCCTGTCGCCACGAACCACCGCGCCGCTGGGCTCGCCCAGCACGAACACTATGCCGGCCCGCGACGCCTGCGCCCGGAAGCGTTGGATGACGCTGTCGAGCAGCTCGTCAATGACGACCGGATCGCTGCGCAGCGCCTTCTGGCCGCTCTCGAGTTCGGCGAGGTCCAGGATTGTCGCGAACGACGCCAGCAGGTGTTCGCCCGAGGCCTTGATGGACTGGACATAGTCCGAATAGCGGGCATCGCCCAGCGGTCCATAGGTCTGGTGCCGCATCAGCTCGGCAAAGCCGATGATATGGTTGAGCGGGGTGCGGATGTCGTGGCTGAGATGGGCGAGGAAGTTGGTCTTGGAGCGGCTGGCGGCTTCTGCCTTGAGCTTTTCCTCATGGTAGCGCCGGGCCAGCAGGCGCTGTTCCTGGCGAATGGCATGCAGCATGGTGTCGGTCTTCTTGGCCTCGGTCACGTCGCTGATCAGCGTCATGATCGCGCCATCGCCAAGCGGACGTTCGTCGATCAGCAGGCAGGAGCCGTCCTCGCGGTGGAGTTCCAGCACCTTGTTGCCATCGTCCTCGCTGACCAGCTTGATATAGCCGCCCATGGTCAGCCGCTTCACCGCCTCCTGGTAGGTCGTGCGGAGATTGGTGAGGTCGAGCCGGCTGCGATATTGCTCGTTGCAGACGATCAGCTGGCCACCCTTGGTCCAGCAGGCCACGCCCATCGGGATCGCGGCGGCGAGCGTGCGGTAGTTGTGACGCTGCACCATGTCCGGCATGTCGTCGCGACGCCGCCGCATGGTCAGGAGGGCAAGCAGGCCCGCCATGGCAAAGGCGACCGCGCCGCGCTGGCCGATGCCGGCCCAAGCGCGGCTCTGCTCGGTCTCGAGCGCCAGCACGCCATGCGGCGCCACCGGAACCACCTGGCTGGTCGGGCCCGCCACGGCCGGCGATGTGAGAAGACTGGCGCGGGCAAGACCGGCGAAGCGCTGGCTGGAGGCGGCCAGGGCGGCAGTTGCTGCTTCCGGCGTCATACCCGCCAGTTCTGACGCCAGCACATGCCCAACGATCGACAGCTCATGCCGCGCATCTTCGAAGGTGCGTGCGGTGTCGTGGATCACAAAGAGCGTGGCCGCCACCATCGAAGTCAGCGCCACCGCGATCGTGACCGGCGTGAAGGACATGCGGAATGGCCATGCGGTGGGCGGTCGGCCCTTGCTGGTTGGGCGGCAGGAAACCGCCTCACCCTTGCCAGCACCGAATCCGGTAACGCTGGCGCCGGATGCCTCCGCCGACCGCATGCAATTCTCCATCTGAAAAGGTATAGAGCCCCAGCCCGATTTGCCGTTAACGAAGAATGAATCACGGCGGGGCCGCTGTCCAGACCCCCTCCCGAGGGGCGGGAGGGGCATTCCGGAAAATCACGAGTCGCTTGAATCACTTAGCCGGTGAAGAAAAATTCTTCCAATAGCGGCGGTGATTTAGCGCCGCTGGCGGTCGCCTCTCAGCTCGCCAGCATGCGCGTCAGGATATCGGTGGTGTTCCGGCTGAGCGTATTGCCGGAAGCCAGGCCCGTGAGCGCGGCTCTGGCGGCCTCGCGCCGGCCACTTTCCAGCATCGGCCAGATACGGAACCCGGTCAGCACGCGTGCCGCGACCTGCGGATTGATCGTGTCGATCTCGGTCACGACGTCAGCGACGAAGCGGAAGCCGGCGCCATCGGCCCGGGCGAATTGCGTCGGGTTGCTCATGGCGAAGGTGCCCACCAGGGAGCGCAGGCGATTGGGGTTGGTCTTGGGGAAGGTCGGGTCAGACAGGATGGCCTTCATGTCCTCGATCACCCCGTCGCGCGGCGCTGCCGCGGTCACCGTCAGCCACTTGTCGAGCACCAGCGGATCGGCGCCAAACCGCGTCCGAAAATCGGCGAGCATGGCGGGTGCATCGGGCGTGGCCGCACTGGAAGCGGCCGAAAGCGCCGCCAGCCGATCGGTCATGTTGCCGGCCTCCTGGTACTGCTTCACGGCCAGCAGCGAGGCGCCGAACGCCTCGCTGGCGACCAGCAGTGCCAGCATGCGGTTACGCAGTGCCCGGCGGCCGGTGCTGACTGGATCGGGAGCGTAGGGCGCGTCACTGGCCAGGGCATTATAGGTCGCCAGCAGCTGCTGGGCGATCGGTTCGAACACCGCTTGCAGCAGGCGCTTGCGCACCGCATGGATCTTGTCGGGGTCGATATCCTTGCCGATCTGGCGTCCGATCAGTTGCTCGTCCGGCAGGCTCATCGCCAGCGCCTTGAAAGCATTGTCGAGCGTGTCGCTCGCCAATGTGTCGCTCATGGCCTGGCTCAGCGCGGTCACTGCCGCATCGCTCCACGGACGGCCTTCGACCGCTTCGAGTGCCAGAGCCATGCCGACATCCTGCAGCGCCTGCCAGCGGTTGAAGGGATCGCTGTCATGTCGGGCGAGGAACAGCTGGTCCTGCTGGCTTGCCTCGGTTTCGAGGATAACCGGCGCGGAAAAGCCGCGCAGCAGCGATGGCACCGGCCGGCTCGGTATGCCGGTAAAGACGATTTCGGCGCTGCTGTCCTTGAGCACGATCATCTCGTCACGGACTTCGGCGCCGCTGACACCGCTCCAGGCCATCGGGCTGCCATTGGGGCCGATCAGCCCGAACTTGATGGGCAGCACCAGTGGCACCTTGTTCGGCTGGCCGGGCGTCGGCAGCGTTTCCTGGCTGAGCTTGAGCGTATAGGTCTGCCTGTCCGCATCGTAATGCTCGGCGACCTTGAGGCGTGGCGTGCCGGCCTGCAGGTACCAGGTCTTGAACTGTTCAAGGTCGATGCCGTTGGCCTCGGCGAATACGGCGAGAAACGCCTCGATCGTCGTGGCCTCGCCGTCATGCCGCTCGAAATAAAGGTCCATGCCCTTGCGGAAGCCGGCCTCGCCCAGCAGCGTCGCCAGCATGCGGACGATCTCGGCGCCCTTCTCGTAGACGGTGGTCGTGTAGAAGTTGTTGATCTCGCGATACTGGTCCGGGCGCGCCGGGTGCGCCAGCGGCCCGCCATCCTCGGGGAATTGCGCCGAGCGCAGCGTCACCACGTCGGAAATGCGTTTCACTGCCCGGGAGCGCTCGTCGCTGGTGAATTCCTGGTCGCGATAGACGGTCAGTCCTTCCTTGAGGCAGAGCTGGAACCAGTCGCGGCAGGTGATGCGGTTGCCGGTCCAGTTGTGGAAATACTCATGCGCGATGACGCGTTCGATGCCATCGTAATTGGCGTCGGTCGCCGTCTCTGGCTGGGCGAAGACCAGCCGGTCGTTGAAGATGTTGAGGCCCTTGTTCTCCATCGCGCCGAAGTTGAAATCGCTGACGGCGACGATGTTGAAGACGTCGAGATCATATTCGCGTCCGAAGCGGCGCTCGTCCCAGGCCATTGACCGCTTCAGGCTGTCCATGGCCCACAGGCACTGGTCCTCCTTGCCATGGGCGCAGTAGATGGCGAGGTCCACCTTGCGGCCCGAGGCGGTGGCGAAGCTGTCTGATATCGAACCGAGATCGCCCGCTACGAGGGCGAACAGGTATGCCGGCTTGGGGAAGGGGTCCTCCCACACCGCATAGTGCAGGCCATCGCCGGCATCGCCCTGGTCGATGCGGTTGCCATTAGCCAGCAGGACCGGTGCCACGTCGCGCGGCGCCGTCATCCGCACCTTGAACACCGCCAGGTTATCGGGCCGGTCGAGATAATAGGTGATGCGGCGGAAGCCCTCTGGCTCGCATTGCGTGCACCAGGTGCCGCTTGAGCGGTACAGCCCCATCAGCTTGGTATTGCCCTCGGGCTGGATGGTGACTTCGGTTTCGAGCACGAAGCGGCGCAGCGGCGGCTCGAACACCGTCAATCCATTGGCATCGGTCGCATAGGCCGACAGCACCAGCGGCGCGCCATCGATGGCGATGGAGCCCAGCGTCAGCTCGTCACCATCAAGCACCAGCGGCGTACCCGGAGCCGTGCCCTCGCGCGGCTCGACGGTCAGCTGCGTCACCACCCTGGTCTTGTCGACGGCGATGCGGAAGTCCATGTCGACCGCCACGATCCGATAGGGGCTCGGGGCATAGTCCTTGAGGTAGATGGTGTGCTCGGTCTCGGTGCGCATATACGTGTCCGCCAAAAAGAAATCGTCGGTCTGAAATTAAGTGTGTCTGCGCCGCAACAGCAGACTCGGCGCGTTCGTGTATCCTGATCGGCCAGCGACCGCTTCGGTCCACTCTTCTACGCCAATTGGGACGGCATTGGGGAGAGGGCTCCTGCCGGTCATGGCACGCTGCTCCTCTGCGTCAATTGTGGGCGTATCGAGCGCGGTATCCAATATTCCCGGTCGGCATCGCAACGACCCGTTCGTCCTGGTTCCATGGGAGTTGGAACGCGGGACGCCGTCTGCGCGATGCTCTCCAGGCACATCTAGGTGAACTGCTATGCTGCGTTGGTTTGAACGACGTCTCGACCCCTATCCCGGCGGCGACCCCGTCGAGCCCCCCAAGGGCCTGCTGGCTTTCTGCCTGCATTACAGCCACGGCGCCAAGAAGTGGCTGGCGCTGATGGCCTTTGCCGCGGCGGCCGTCGCCGCTGGCGAAATCATCATCTTCGGCTTCATCGGCGATGTGGTGAACTGGCTGGCCGGTGCCAATCCGGAAACCTTTCTCCAAACCGACGGCTGGAAGCTCGCTCTGATGGGCGCGATGATCGTTGTCGTCCTGCCCGGCCTGGCGCTGGTCTCGACCCTCACCATGCACCAGACCCTGCTGGGCAACTTCCCGCAGCGCATCCGCTGGATGAGCCATCGCTACCTGATCCGGCAGTCGATGAGCTACTTCCAGGACGAGTTTGCCGGTCGCATCGGCGCCAAGCTGATGCAGACCTCGCTCGCCGTCCGCGAAGTGGTGATGAAGCTGCTCGACATGCTGGTCTATGTCGTCGTCTATTTCACCGGTGCGGTGATCCTGGCGGCGGCGGCCGATTGGCGCCTGGCCATTCCGTTCCTGGTGTGGCTGGCCGCCTATGTGTCGATGATGGTCTATTTCATCCCGCGCATGGGCAAGATTTCCCAGGCGCAGGCCGATGCCCGCTCGCTGATGACCGGCCGCATCGTCGACAGCTATACCAACATCGCCACGGTCAAGCTGTTCAGCCATTCCAACCGGGAAGAGACCTATGCCAGGGAGGCGATGGACGAGTTCCTGGACACCGTCTATCGGCAGATGCGCCTGTTCACGGTGCTCAACATGCTGGTGCTGTGGTCCAATGCGCTGCTGCTGGCCTCGGTTGGCGGCGTCGGCATCTGGCTGTGGATGCAGGGGCTCATGACACCCGGCGCCCTCGCCGTCTCGCTGGGCCTCGTCATGCGCTTCCAGGGCATGAGCCAGTGGGTCATGTGGGAAATGTCGTCGCTGTTCGAAAATATCGGCACCGTCAAGGACGGCATTTCGTCCATCTCGCTGCCGCGCGTGGTGTCCGACGACAAGGCCGCCGAGCCCATCGGCACCGTCAAGGGCGACATCAAGTTCGAGAATGTCTCGTTCCACTACGGCAAGAAGGCCGGCGTGATCGACAACCTCAACCTGCATATCCGTCCGGGCGAGAAGATCGGCCTCGTTGGTCGCTCCGGCGCCGGCAAGTCGACCATCGTCAACCTGCTGCTGCGCTTCTACGACCGTGCCGATGGCAAGATCCTGATCGACGGGCACGACATCGCCCAGGTCACGCAGGACAGCCTGCGCGCCAATATCGGTGTGGTGACGCAGGACACCTCCCTGCTGCACCGGTCGGTGCGCGAGAACATCCTCTATGGCCGCCCCGATGCGACCGAAGAGATGATGCGCGAAGCCGCCGACCTGGCCGAGGCCACCGCCTTCATCGATACCCTGGCCGATCCCAAGGGCCGCAAGGGTTTCGACGCCCATGTCGGCGAACGCGGGGTGAAGCTGTCCGGCGGCCAGCGCCAGCGCATCGCCATCGCCCGCGTGCTGCTCAAGAATGCGCCGATCCTGGTGCTGGACGAGGCGACATCGGCGCTCGACTCCGAGGTCGAGGCGGCCATTCAGGGTCAGCTGCAACTGCTGATGAAGGGCAAGACCGTGATCGCCATCGCCCACCGTCTCTCCACCATCGCCATGATGGACCGGCTGGTGGTGCTCGATCAGGGCAGGGTGGTTGAATCAGGCACGCACGCGCAACTGCTGCAGACCGGCGGCATCTATTCGAGCCTGTGGAACCGCCAGTCCGGCGGCTTCATCGACGCCGACCAGCCGGAAGAGGCGGCGCAGTGATGCCGGAGCAATAGTCTGCCCACCCTTCCCCCTGAGGGGGAGGGTAGCGCAGCTAGGCCGTGAGGCCGTAGCGAAGC
>NZ_JACZKG010000004.1 GCF_014860165.1 Devosia sp. | reverse complement strand
CGCCGAGGACATCGACAGGACGATAAAGTTCGGCCTCGGTCTGCGCTGGTCCTTCATGGGCCCGTTCGAGACGATCGATCTCAATGCGCCTCTGGGCATCGACGACTATGCGAGGCGTCTCGGACCGATGTACGAGGAGCTTGCCCGCGGACGGCGCCCGGCGGGCGCGCGGAGCTGAGAACGGCGGTGGAAAACTAGACCACGGTAGCGGCGGGATAGTCCTGCTGCGGGCGGCGTAAAATCCGGCCACCTATTTCCCTTCTGTGCAGCGCAGGGAGGGATGAGGGATCTACACCGTGGACTTATATCTGAAGGTTCGCGTGGCGTGCGACGGGGGCATGAGCCAGCGCGAGGCATCCAGGCATTTCGGCATCTCACGCGACACGGTTCGCAAGATGATGGCGTATTCGGTTCCGCCGGGGTATCGGCGGCAGGCTCCGGTTCGGCGTCCGAAGCTGGACGCGTTCATCGCGATCATCGATCAGTGGCTTGAGGCGGACCGTGCGGTCCCGCGCAAGCAGCGTCATACGGCCAAACGGGTGTTCGACCGGCTGCGCGACGAGCATGGGTTTACCGGCGGCTACACGATCATCAAGGACTACATGCGCGATCGGGAGCGGCGCGGCCAGGAGATGTTCGTGCCGCTGGCGCATCCTGCCGGGCATGGACAGGCCGACTTCGGGGAGGCCGTCGTTGTCATCGGCGGCGTGGAGCAGAAGGCGCACTTCTTCGTGCTTGATCTGCCGCACAGCGACGGCTGCTATGTGCGGGCCTATCCGGCGGCGGTGGCCGAAGCGTGGGTGGACGGCCATATCCATGCGTTCGCCTTCTTCGGGGCTGTGCCGCAGTCGATCGTCTACGACAACGACCGCTGCCTGGTGGCGAAGATCCTGCCCGACGGCACGCGCAAGCGGGCGGCGCTGTTCAGCGGCTTCCTGTCCCACTACCTGATCCGGGATCGCTATGGCCGGCCCGGCAAGGGCAATGACAAGGGCAGCGTCGAAGGACTGGTCGGCTACGCCCGGCGCAACTTCATGGTGCCGATCCCGCACTTTGCATCGTGGGACGAGTTCAACCTGTGGCTCGAGGAGCAGTGCCGTAAGCGCCAGAGCGACCGGCTGCGCGGCGAGAGCGAGACGATCGGCGAACGCTTGCTGCGCGATCTGGCGGCGATGCGGCCGCTGCCGGCATCGCCCTTCGAGGCCTGCGACCAGGCCAGCGGTCGGGTCTCCTCGCAGGCGCTGGTGCGCTACAGGACTAACGACTACTCCGTTCCGGTCGCCTTCGGCCACCAGGACGTTTGGATCCGTGGCTATGTCGACGCGGTGGTGATCGGCTGCGGCGGGGAGGTCATTGCCCGCCATCCGCGCAGCTATGAGCGCGAAGAGGTTGTCTTCGATCCGCTGCATTACCTGCCGCTGATCGAGCAGAAGATCAACGCGCTCGACCAGGCCGCACCGCTGCAGGGCTGGGAACTGCCGGAGGCGTTCACGACCCTGCGCCGCCTCATGGAAGCGCGGATGGGCAAACAGGGCCGG
>NZ_JACZKG010000079.1 GCF_014860165.1 Devosia sp. | reverse complement strand
CCCTCGATCCCTCCCCTCAAGGGGGAGGGAGGCGAAAGGTCCATGCCTCGGTGCAGGGGTGCCACATTGACTACCACCCTTCCCCCCATCATCACCGACTGGTTTGCCCGCAAGGGCTGGTCGCCCCGCC
This sequence comes from Devosia sp., assembly GCF_014860165.1. Taxonomy (GTDB): domain Bacteria; phylum Pseudomonadota; class Alphaproteobacteria; order Rhizobiales; family Devosiaceae; genus Devosia. The sequence continues at coordinate 17,222 of NZ_JACZKG010000079.1, read as the reverse complement.
AGCACCAGCTCGACGTGCTGGCCTCCTGGCAGGCTGGCGCCTCGGCGCTGCTGATCGCCCCGACGGGCGCGGGCAAGACGCTGGCCGGCTTCCTGCCGACGCTGGTCGACCTGGCCGATGGCCAGTTCGACGGGCTGCACACGCTCTACGTCTCCCCGCTCAAGGCGCTGGCGGTCGACGTGCAGCGCAATCTCAATGCGCCGATCCTCGAGATGGGCCTCAAGGTCACAGCCGAAACCCGCACCGGCGACACGCCCGCCTCCAAGCGCGCCCGCCAGCGCGCCAAGCCGCCAAACATCCTGCTGACCACGCCGGAACAGCTCTGCCTGCTGATCAGCCATCCGCATGCCGAACTGTTCTTCGGGTCGCTCCGGCGCATCGTGCTCGATGAGCTGCATGCGCTGGTCACCTCCAAGCGCGGCGAATTGCTGTCGCTCGCCCTCGCGCGCATCGCGAGGCTCGCCCCCGATCTCCGCATCACCGCGCTCAGCGCCACGGTGGCGCGACCGGACCTGCTGCGCGACTGGATCGCCCAGCCGGTGCCCGAGCAACCGACGCACCTGCTGACGGCGTCGGCCGGGGCGCCACCGGTACTCGAAATCCTCGAAACCGAGCAGCGCCTGCCCTGGGCCGGGCATTCGGCGAACTACGCGCATCGCGACCTCTACGAGACCATCAAGCGGCACAAGACGACGCTGCTTTTCGTCAATACGCGCAGCCAGGCGGAAATGCTGTTCCAGGGCCTGTGGGCGGTCAATGACGACATGCTGCCCATTGCGCTGCACCATGGCTCGCTGTCGGTGGAGCAGCGGCGCAAGGTCGAGAGCGCCATGGTTTCGGGCCAGCTCAAGGCCGTGGTCTGTACCTCGACGCTGGACCTGGGCATCGACTGGGGCGATGTCGATCTGGTCGTGCAGGTCGGCGCTCCCAAAGGCAGTTCGCGCATGCTGCAGCGTATCGGCCGCGCCAATCATCGGCTCGACGAGCCGTCCAAGGCGGTGCTGGTGCCGTCCAACCGCTTCGAGGTGCTCGAATGCGAGGCGGCGCTGGAGGCGGTGGCCGAGGGGCACCAGGACAGCGAGGATCCCGTGTCGGGCGGCTATGATGTGCTGGCGCAGCATATTCTGGGCATGGCCTGCGCCGCGCCCTTCGCCGCCGACGATCTCTATGACGAAATCCGACGCGCGTGGCCGTATCGCGATATCGAGCGCGACAAGTTCGACCGGGTGCTGGAATTCGTCGCCACCGGCGGCTATGCGCTCAAGGCCTATGAGCGCTATGCGCGGCTCAAGCAGACCGAGGACGGCAAGTGGCGCATCGCCAATCCGCAGGTGGCCCAGCAATACCGGCTCAATATCGGCACCATCATCGAGGAGCCGATGGTCAAGGTGCGCCTCATCCGCCAGCGCGGATTGAAGAAGGGGCAGAGCAACAGCCCCGTTGGCTATGGGGGGCGGGTGCTGGGCGAAATGGAGGAGTATTTCTTCGGCACGCTGCTACCGGGCGATACCTTCATGTTCGGCGGGGAGATCGTGGCTTTCGAGGGCATGCGCGACAACGAGGCCTTTGTCTCCCGGGCGCAGGCCACCAACCCCAAGATTCCCAGCTATATGGGTGGCAAGTTCCCGCTCTCGACCTACCTCGCCGAACGCGTCCGCAAGATGCTCGATACGCCCGAGAGCTGGAAAGCCCTGCCCGACCAGGTCAGCGACTGGCTGCGCCTGCAGCGCGACATCTCGGTGCTGCCCAGCCGCGATAGCCTCCTGGTCGAGACCTTCCCGAGGGGATCGCAGAATTTCCTGGTCTGCTACCCCTTCGAGGGCAGGCTGGCGCACCAGACGCTGGGCATGCTGCTCACCCGCCGGCTCGAACGCGCCCGCGCCCGGCCGCTGGGCTTCGTCGCCTCTGAATATGCGCTGGCGGTCTGGGGCCTGGGCGATCTGTCGGCGCTGATCCGCACCGACCGCCTGTCGCTCGACGAGCTGTTTTCCGAGGACATGCTGGGCGACGATCTGGAAGCTTGGCTCGACGAGTCGGCGCTGATGAAACGCACCTTCCGCAACTGCGCCATCATTTCCGGGCTGATCGAGCGGCGGCATCCCGGCAAGGAAAAATCCGGCCGGCAGATCACCATGAGCTCGGACCTGATCTACGACGTGCTCTACCAGCACGAGCCCGACCATATCCTGATCCAGGCGACCCGGCGCGACGCGGCACGGGGCCTGCTTGATATCGAGCGGCTGGGCGATATGCTGCGGCGTATTCGCGGGCATATCGTGCACAAGGCATTGCCACGGATTTCCCCTCTCGCCGTGCCGGTCATGCTCGATATCGGCAAGGAGCCGATTTTCGGGGAAGGGCGCGAATCGGCTATGGCTGATGCTGCCGATGAATTGATGCGCGAGGCCCTCGGGCAATCTTGAACTACCCATTATCTAGAGCCGAGATCACGGAGACGCCGATCTTGCGCTTTGCCGGCCAGAATTTCGAACCCCTGCCCTCGGGCGCCCTGTTCTGGCACAGCCAGCGCACGCTGCTGGTCGCCGATCTGCATTTCGAGAAGATGGCCAGTTTCGCCCGGCGCGGGCAGATGCTGCCGCCCTACGATACGGGCATGACCCTGGCGCGGCTCGAAGCAGATCTTCGCCGCACCGGCGCGCAGCGTCTGGTGTCACTGGGGGACAGTTTTCACCGCGCCGATGCTAGCAGTCTGTTAACCAATTCGGACAGGATGCGGATTGATGCGATGACCGACATGGTCGATTGCATCTGGCTGTCCGGCAACCACGACCCGGTGCCGCATGCCATTGGCGGCACCTGCCTGGCAGAACTTGAGCTCGCGGGGATAAGCCTCGCGCATGAGCCAAGACGCGGCGCGGCGGGACTCATCGCGGGCCATCTGCACCCCGCGGCCCATATCTATATCGAGGGCCGCACCACCCGCCGGCCCTGCTTCGTGCACGACAATCGCCTGCTGATCCTGCCGGCCTATGGCGCTTCCACGGGCTCGATCAACATCCTGTCGCCGGCCTTTGTCGGGCTTTTCCATTGGCCGGCGCTGGAGGTGACGATGCTGGGCAAGGACCGCACCTATCCGGTCAGCCCCAAGCGGCTGGTCCGCGGCTAGCGGCGGAAGAGAACGCCGCCCATCCAGCCGGTGAACAGCGCCAGGATAACGCAGATCACGCCATAGAGCAGCGGCTGCTGCACGGCCGAGAGGGCCAGGAAGCGCTCGAAGCCGATCTTGCGCACGGCAAAGCCTTCCGACTTGCGGGCAATGATCTCGCCGTTCTTGAACACATAGGTCAGCGCGATATAGGGACCGGGCGGGGCATTGCTGGGCAGGGTCAACCGGGCCGAATAGAAGTTCTCGGCCGGGAAGTTGACGCCGTTTTCCTGCACGCCGAACAGTCCCTGCTCGGTCATCAGTCGCACCAACTCCCGGCCAAACACCGCGCCCTTCCACCAATCGTCGCTACTGGTCGCCAGGGTGTGGGACTCGGGCAGGATGAGATTGGTGGTGAGGGTCGTCACATCCGTAATGTCGGTCAGCCGGGCGCTGGACAGGACATGGAAGTAGCTGGGAAAATTGAGGAACTCGACCTGTTCGGTATTGAGCCAGACGCCCAGGACATTGGTCTTCTGCCAGGCGACCCGGTTTTGCGTGGGCCCCAGGACGACGACCACAACATGGAACGGGCCGGTGACGAATTTCTGGTCGGAGCCGGCATCGGGGATGATGGTGCCGAAGAAGTTCATGCGCTCGCCATCAAAGCTCGAGGTGATCTCCACCGTGTCGTTGGACACCAGCGAAACCAGCCGCTCGGCGTGAGCGGGTGCGACAAGCCCCAACAGGACAGCGAGGAGGAGCAGCAGCCGGCTCATTGCGTCTGCCCCATCACGGCCATGCTGAAGACGTCGGCTGGCGCCAGCACCAGCGACAGGCCAAACCGAATGGCGACGGCCAGCACCAGTAGCGCCAGGAGGCCCCGCAACTGTTCGCCGCGCAGATACTTGCCGGCAGAGGCGCCAAACTGGGCGCCCGCTGTGCCGCCCACCATAAGGCAGAAGGCCAGCAGGATATCGACGCTCTGGCTCTGGACTGCATGCAGGATGGTTGTCGCGGCCATCATCGCCACCACCTGGGCCAGCGAGGTGCCGATGACCACATTGCCGGGCACCCGCAGCAGATAGACGAGCGCCGGCACCATGATGAAACCGCCGCCAATGCCGAGCAGCGAACCGACAAAGCCGATGAAGAGGCCGATGATCAGCACGGGCAGCACGCTGATATAGAGCCGCGATTTCTTGAAGCGCACCCGCATGGGCAGGCCATGGATCCAGTTGTGCTGGTTGGGCAGGCGCTCGCGAACGATGATGCCCCTGCGCTGCTTGAGGATGGCGCGGGTGGATTCGATCAGCATCAGCGTGCCGACGGAGCCGAGCAGGACGAGAAAGCCGAACGAGATGACGAAGTCGAGCTGGCCGGCGTCACGCAGCAGGGCGAAAGCCGCGACGCCGCCAAATGCCCCCAGCACACCCGACAGCACCAGGTAGAGCGCCAGATGCAGGTCGATGGCACCGCGTCGATAATGCGCCAACGCACCAGACGTCGAGGCGGCGACCACCTGGCCGGTGACCGAGGCCACGGCAACCGGCGCGGGAACGCCCGAGAAGATCAGCAGCGGGGTCAGCAGGAAGCCGCCGCCCACGCCGAACAGACCCGACAGAAAGCCGACCGCCCCTCCGATCCCCACGAGAAAGAAGAGGTTCACGGACAGCTCGGCGATCGGCAGGTAGATCTGCAAGACCCTGATCCGTTGGAATTGACTACGCCGCACAACCTTACAGGATCGTACGTCAACAATAGGTCAAAGGTTCCCGTCTTGCGGCGGAAACCTTTGACAATGCGGGCTTACGGCCGGGCCGGGCCGGTGTCAAACGACAGTTCCATGTCAGTCGGTCTGACAGGCGTCAGACGGGCTGACTACCCAGCACCGCAAGCAGGCGCGGATTGACGACGCCGCTTTCACTCATGCCGGTGCCGCGTTCGAAGGCCTTGATGGCCTCGGCCGTCTTGGGTCCGGCCATGCCATCGGGAACACCAACATCAAAGCCGAGCTTGCTCAGCACCATCTGCACCTTGGACACCACGTCCTTGGTGGTGATGGCCTCGCCTGGATCGAAGCCTGCAGACCAGGTGCCCAGCGGCGCAAAGTTGGCGGCCAGGTCAATCGGTTCGGCCTTCCAGAGATTTATCTCGTCCCCAAGGCGACCGACGGCTTCAGCCGTCAGCGACTTGGCAATGTCGTCACGGGCGTTGGCAGCATCGGCGTCGCCGTTGCGCGCGGCCAGCGAGAACCACTTGTAGGATTGTTCGAAATCCTGCTCGACGCCCAGGCCGCGGGCATAGAGCATGCCCAGGTTGAACTGGCTGTCGGTCATGCCGCGGGCGGCTGCCTGGGCAAACCACTCGGCCGCCGATTCAAACTGCTGCTCGCCGAGCTGTCCACCGGCATAGAGGGCAGCCAGATTGTGCATGGCCATGCGGTTGCCGGCCTCGGCGCCGCGCTGGTACCAGAGCTTGGCGACCTCGAAATCCTTGTCTACCCCCTGGCCGGCTTCATAAAGGTTGCCGATGCGATACTGGGCGGGAACGAAGCCCTGCGCCGCGGCACGCTCGTACCACTTGGCGGCCTCGACATAATCCTGGGTGATCGCGCGGCCTTCAGTGTAGATGGCGCCGATCTCGAACTGGGCGCGGGCGTCGCCGTTGGCGGCGGCCTGGCGCAGTTCGAGCGGACCGACGCCTTCCGGCGGCAGCTCGAAAGTGTCGGTAACGACGGCTGTGGCACCGGGAATGCTGCCGGTGACGTCGGGAGCGATTTCAGTTGGGATGTCGGCCGGGGCCGTTTCTGCGGACCCAGTACCGGGCAGTGCCATCAGCGATGGCGGCATCGGCGTGGCTTCGGCGGACCTGGTGAAGCTCATGGGCTGATTGGGATTGATCGACGCCGTGGTCGTGCCGTCAATCATGTCGATGACGCGCGGCTCGGGCCGAACCAGGGAGACGTCATCGGAGGCCGAGGGCGTGGCCGACGGCTGCTCGGTGGTCTGGGCGGGTGGAGCCGCGGGAGCGCGCGCCGCGCCCATGCGCTGCATGACCAGGTTCAGCGCCAGCATCGAGACCGCGACCAGAACCGCGGCCAGGAGCAGCGGACGGCGATGACGGGTGAGGAAGCTCGGCCGCTCGACCGGTGCGTCCCCCTCGGCGTCGACACCGAAGGCGGGCGCCGTGGCCGGCGTCTCAGCAGGACTGGATTTCTTTGGCTTGGTCGGCTTGGCGGCTTTGGCGGGCTTTTCGGCCTTGGGTTCTGGCACCGGCTCATCGCCGGTTGGCACTGCTGCGGCCGAACCCGGCATGACGCGCGCCAGGGCACGGCCGATCAGGGAATTGCTGGAGCCGGCGGCCGGGGTCGAGGCTTCCTGGCGCGCCCGCTGGGCACGACGGGCTGCCGCCACAAAGGTGCTCGTGCTGCTCTGACTGACCGGTGTTTCCACCTGGGGGGCCGTCATTGGCGGCGGCAAGAAGGGATCGGACTCGGCCTTGGCCAGGCTCGATTGTGGCCGCGGCGGGCGTTCCACGCTGCCCGGATCAAATACCGGCCGGCCGGGGACGGCGGCTGGCTCGCTGACGGCAACCTGCGGGCGGGTGCCCACCTTGGCATCGAGTGCCGCACGGACGGGACCGGCATCCTTGAAGCCGGGGTCCACCAGCGGAGCCTCGTCGGCCGGGTTGGCCGGCATGGCGTCGCTCTTGGCCGCCGATTTCGGACCCGACAACGCAGTCAGGATGGCGTCGAACCTGGCGCGGTCTTCCTCCGGCTCGGCAGCCGGCGCGGCGGGAGATGCCGACGGCTCGCGAACCGGCATTGCGCTGCGGTCCTGCCGACCGCTGAGCACTGCCTCAAGCCGCGTCAGGCGCTCTGCCGTGTCCTTGCCGGCCGTGTTGAAGAGGGCTTCCATGCGCCGCTCCAGCGCAACCATGCCTTCCTGGTTCATACCGCCGGCAGCCGGGGTCGATTTGGCCACGGCTTCCGACGTGCGCTCAGCCACCATGGCGGCCAGTGTCTCGTAATCAGGAGTCTTCCCGGCCGATTTGATCAGCCCGGCCAGCCGGTCTTCGATGCTCTTGAGGCTGTCGGGGCCGAACATGGCGACCGGCGCCGGCGCCTTGCGGGTCACGGCGTCGCTGGTGCGTTCGGCGACCAGCGTCGCCATGGCTTCGAGATCGGTCGGGTCAGATGGGGTGGAGTAGAGCTTGGCCAGGCCATTGAGCTGGGCGCCGGTCTCGTCCATGCGCTCCATCAGCAGCTTGAGCTGGTTCTCGACCTGAGTGGTATCGGCTGCCGGCACTATGCGGTCCGACAGGGCCTCGATCTGGCTCTCGATGCGCTGGAAGCGCGGTTCCATACCGGCCAGGACCGCGTCGCGCAGCGAGGCGATGTCCTGCTTCAGGCCGGCCACGTCGCCATTGGCTTCGTCGAAACTGCCGATGCGGGAGGCGAGGGCGTCTACCTTGGCCACGAGCGTGCTGGGGGCGGCGTCGCGGTCCTTCATGGCCTGGGTGAAGGCGGCCATTTCTGAGGTCAGGCGTTCGAAGTCGCCCGATGACAAAGTGACGTTCTTCTCGATCGAGTCGATGCGATCATAGACGTTGCGCACGCTCTGCTCGATGGCGTGCATGGCGGGAGCCAGCGTAGCCGCGGCCGGCTCGGCGCGGCGCTCTTCGCGCGCGATTTCGCGCTCCATCTGCTGGGCCTGCAGCTCGGCCAGCTTGCCCACGGTTGCCGAGACATCATCGAGCCTGGTGTTGATGGCCGAGAGGTCGACCCGCGGGCCGCCTTCGATGAGGGCCGCCAAGGCGCCGATCTGGGCTTCGAGGCGCTTGACCTGGCCAGTCTCGCCCACCGCGCCCGCCAGTAATTCGACGACATGGGTGAGTTGTTCGACCTGGGCGGCGACTTCGCGCACACTGCCATTGCCTGATTGCTGCGACTTGAGTTCGCTTTCGAGGCGTTCGAGACGCCCGGACAGGCCACCGACCAGCGACGTCAGCTCGCGGAATTCGGGCATGTCCCGGGGCCGGCGGCCAAGGGCAGCGGCTGGCGCCGACATCTGGCGTCCGCGAATTTCGGCGATAGCGCTGGTCAGCTCGTCCTGATCGCCATGGAGCGGGCCAAGGTCGTCGCGTTCGGTGAAGCGGTCGACAGCGCGCTTGACGGTGCGCAATGCCTCACGGCGGCGTACTGCCGGCTCGGGCCCCACCACCTGGTCGCGCAGGTTGCGCACGCGACGCGCCAGTCCGGTCAGGGCCGGTTCGGGAGCTTCCTGGTGGGCGTAGCGCCCCTCCACCTGATCGAGCAGGGCAACCAGTTCGCCGCGCAGGGCCTGCCATTCGCCGGCCTGCGGTTCCGCGGCCGGGTCGGACATTTCCGTGGGTTGATAGGCGCGGGCCATGATTTGTCCCTGTCATGAAAAGACGGACCCCTCGCAATTCAACACGAAGGTATGACGGTCACTCTTGGGAAAACATGGTAAAGAACCCGTTAAGTATTGCTGCAATTTGCGAAAGCCACGGGCCGAAAGACCTGTTTTCTTGGGAAAAGAGACAGTCGAATCGGCGCAATGCGATATTGTCCAGCCGTGAGGAGCCCGCCATCGCCATGACCCGCCGCCGCATCATCATTGTCGACGACCACCCGCTGTTCCGGGCCGCGCTGCGGCAGACGCTGTCGGGCGGCGATGCGACGGTGACAGTGGAGGAAGCTGGCGATCTCAACGGGCTCAGCGCGGCGCTCGATGCGGATCGCGACTGCGACCTAGTGCTGCTCGACCTCAACATGCCAGGGGTGCGGGGATTTTCGGGGCTGCTGCTGCTGCGCGCGCAGTATCCCGACATTCCCGTGATGATCATCTCGGCGGTGGAGGACAGCACGGTGATCCGGCGGGCGTTCGAACTCGGCGCTGCTGGCTATCTCCACAAATCGGTGGGGCCCACGGAAATCCGCCGCGCCATCGAGACGGTGCTTTCGGGTGAGGTCTTCGTGCCCGAGGGGACGATGCTCGATGGCGATGACAGCCACACCGCGCTGATGCGCCGGCTATCGACGCTGACGCCGCAACAGGTGCGCGTGCTGATGATGCTCAGCGATGGGCTGATGAACAAGCAGATTGCCTATGAGCTCTCGATCTCGGAGGCGACAGTCAAGGCCCATGTCTCGGCGATCCTGCAGAAGCTGGACGTGGATAGCCGCACCCAGGCTGTGATCGCCGCGGCGCGCATCGAGGATGGGCAGTTCGAAGCCCTGTTCTCGATCGGAGCCGCGAAGGCCTAGTTTCCCAGACCTACTGCGAGACCGTCGCCCTGCCCTCGGCCCAGTCGGCTGTTTTGGTGCCGACCAGTTGGCCGATATTGGTCTTGCCCTCGGCACGGACCGCAGCAATCAGACCTCGCTTGAGGCGGTCCAGCAGGTCCAGGCCGGTGAATACCAGCGCGGAATAGAGCTGGATGGCGTTGGCGCCGGCCTTGATCTTGGCGAGCGCCGATTGCGGTGAATGAATGCCACCGACACCGATGATCGGCAGCGTGCCGACACGCTGGCGCATCTGCGCCAGGCGCCGGGTCGAGAGGTCGAACAGCGGCTTGCCGGACAGGCCGCCGGTTTCGGTGGCGTTTTCGAGGCCCGTCACCGCATCGCGGGTGATGGTGGTGTTGGAGATGATCAAGCCATCCAGATCGGTCGCCAGGACTACTGCGGCAATGGCGTCGAGTGCCGCCTCATCGAGATCTGGCGCGATCTTGAGGAAAACCGGGACGCGGGTCTTTGCCTTGGCGCGGGCCGCCAGCACCTCGCCCAGGAGGCGGCGCAATGCCTCGTCGGCCTGCAGGTTGCGCAGGCCGGGCGTATTGGGAGAGGAGACATTGACGGTCAGGTAGTCCGCCAGGTCGGCGAAACGCTTCACGCCCAGCACATAATCGGCGACGAAGTCAGTGCTGTCCTTGTTGGCCCCAATGTTGACGCCAAGCGCCGCCGGCACGCGCTGGCCCTTGAGACGGGCGAAGGCCGCCTCATGCCCCTCATTGTTGAAGCCCATGCGGTTGATGACGCCTTCGGCCGCGGCGATGCGGAACAGGCGGGGCTTGGGATTGCCCGCCTGCGGGCGCGGGGTGACGGTGCCGATCTCGACCATGCCGAAGCCCATCAGGGCCAGCGGACGCGCCACTTCGGCATTCTTGTCGAAACCGGCCGCCATGCCGACGGGGTTGGTGAGTTCGAGCCCGCATAGATTGGTGCGCAGTTCGGCCCCATCGGGGTGGCTCTGTTCGGGAGCCAGACCCAGGCGAAGCGCGGTGATGGTGGCGCCATGCGCGGTCTCGGGGTCCATCTTGAGCAGGGCTTCACGGGTAAGGCCCGACAGTGCCGGGATGCGCAGCAGCGGCGAGAGCGCGGAAAGAATCATCGGACAGCCTCGGGCAGTGTGCAGGAGCCGTCGGCGGCCACGCTCAACGGCGCCTCCCAGGCAATTGCAGAAATGGGCAGCGGGCCCCCATGGAGATGGGGAAACAGCGCACCACCGCGCGAGGGTTCCCAGACGAGGCCAGCGCCGAGATCGGCGCTGCGGACGGCCAGCAGCACCAGGCCACCCTGGCCGGCAAAGTGCAGGCGGAGCGTTTCGGGCAGTTGGGCCGCCGTCGAGAAATGCATGTAGCCGTCGGCGGCATCGATGGGCATGCCGGCAAAGGCGGGGCCGCCACGCGATGGTACGAAAGCGGCTTCGGTCGCAATCTTGTAGACGAATTCTGGGGTGCTCATGGCCGCGAACCTAATGGCGAGGCCGGGACGCTGCAAGCGGGGGGCGGGTCTTTACAAGGAGAGCTGGGGGGGATAAGAATAGGACTTAATTCCAATCATAAGACATCTGTCCTTCCTCGAGTACTGCCATGCTGTCACACAGAGCCATCTGGGACGGGATCGACGCCCTTGCCCGTCGGCATGGCCACTCGGTTTCAGCCCTGGCCAAGTTGGCGGGGCTCGACGCAACAGCCTTCAACGTGTCCAAGCGCGTCAGCAAGGATGGCCGCGAGCGCTGGCCCTCGACCGAGAGCATTTCCAAAATCCTCGATGCCACGGGCGAGAGCTTCGATTCGTTCCTCTCGGGTAGCGGGGCGTTCCTGCAGATGAACGACAACCAGCTCCACCGCACAGTACCGCTGCTCGGCCTGGCCCAGGCCGGCACGGGCGGCTTCTTCGACAGCGCTGGCTTTCCGGCGGGCCAGGGCTGGGACGAAATCGCCCTGCCCTCCCCCGGCGAAGGCGGGATTTATGCGCTCGAAGTGCAGGGCGACTCCATGGAGCCCCTCTATCGCGAGGGGGATCGTATCGTCGTCTCCCCGACCGAACAGGTCCGACGGGGCGACCGGGTCGTGGTCAAGACGCGCGATGGCGAAGTCATGGCCAAGATTCTCTATCGCCAGACCGGCAAGCAGATCGAGCTGCGCTCCATCAACCCGGCCTATGAACCGCGCATAGTCGACTTGGCGGATGTCGAGTGGATCGCCCGGATCATCTGGGCCAGCCAGTGATCAGTATCGCTGTCGCCAAATTGGAGGACGCCGCCGATTGGGCGGCGATGCGGCAAGCGCTGTGGCCAAAGGGAAATCCCGGCGTGCATGACGCCGACATTGCTCAAATGCTCGCCGCTCCGGGCGACACGATCAATCTTATCGCGCGGGCCGACCATGGCCGGCCCGCAGGCTTCGCCGAAGCCGGCCTGCGCCACGATTATGTTAATGGCACCGAGAGTTCGCCGGTGGCGTTTCTCGAAGGCATCTATGTGGCGCCGGCGTTTCGCCGGACCGGGGTAGCGCGGCAACTGGTGGAAGCCGTCGAGAATTGGGCGCGGCAGCAGGGCTGCAGCGAGCTGGCGTCCGACACCGGCATTGCCAACATCGCCAGCCAGAAATTGCACGACGCGCTTGGCTTCAGCGAAACCCAGCGCGTCGTGTATTTTCGCAAGGTGCTGGGCTAGCGGCAGCCGCCGCGGCTGAACATGTCGGCAATGATGATCGGGGTGGCGGCGGTTTCGGTCCATAGCGCCTGGTCCGGCACTGCGGCCGATAGCGCCGCGATGGCGACGCTTTCATCCAGACTGAACGCGGCCGTGCAGTGGACGGGCGCGGCGCCGCGCGCCTGGGACTCCGACATCATCAGGCCGGTGGTTTCGCCGATGCCCGCCAGGTAGGCGATCACCGTTGTACGAGCGGCGGCGTCGGATTGGGCGCGGGTCGCCATCTCCATGACCTGGGCTACCGAAATCTGCCCCTTGCTGGTGCTTGATGCGGCGTGGGCGGTCGCAATTGTGGACCCGGCAAGCAGCAGGGCGAGGACGACGAAGACAAAGCGCATGATAGTTTCCTTATCGTTGAACGATGCATGCATATCCTTTTGCAGAATTTTCTTATTGTCAAACGATAATTATCGCGCTAGAGGTCGGCCCGTAACGGAGACATCACATGATCGATACCAAAGCCCGGCCCCTGCATGCGGGCCAGTTCGCCGGCTTCAGCATCCCCGTCGCCGCCCGCACGGCGCTTTTGTTCAACAGCCTCGCGGTGACGGCAGTAGCGATCGCTGCGCTCCTGCCGCTGGCCGTAGTGCTTTACTGGACCGTGACCGATGCCAGCGACCTGGTGCGGTCCATCGGCCTGGCCCCAGACATCCTGACCGAGATCGGCACGTTGCATCGCGTCGGTGCCGCCCTGATCACGGTCTTCACGGTATTGCCGCTGTCATGGGGCCTGGTGCGGCTGCGGGTCTGCTTCATCGAATTTGCCAATGGCCGGCCTTTTGCCGCCAAAGGCGTGGCCGGATTGCGCGACTTCGCCACCGGCGTGACGCTTGCCGCCATCGCCAAGCCGGTGGGCTTCACGCTGCTCGTATTGGCGCTGAGCTGGAATGCACCGCCCGGCATGCGGCAGCTCGCCATTCAGATCGACAGTGACACGCTGATCATGGCGCTGTTCGCTGCCACGGTCGCTTCGCTGGGCTGGGCCATGGAGAAGGCCGCCTTCATCGCCGAAGAAAACAGTCAGTTCGTGTGACGACCATGGGGATCAAGGTCAATCTCGCCGTCATGCTGGCGCGGCGCAACGTCAAGTCCAAGGACCTGGCCGAATATATCGGCATCACCGAGGCCAACCTGTCGCTGCTCAAGCAGGGCAAGGTCAAGGGCATCCGTTTCGACACGCTCGACGCCATCTGCCGATACCTCGAATGCCAGCCGGGGGACATCCTGGAGCACGATGCGGCAGTGGCCGAGGCCGTGGACTAATTACCGGCCGCACCTATGGCCGGCATGGTGGTGTGGCGCATGTCCTCGTAGTCCGTGCGCCACACTATCTCGACCTCAGCCCAGCATCTTGCCGGCCAGCGCATCCGCAATCAGCTTGCGGGTCTCGGCCACGCCGAACAGGGCGATGAACGAGCCGAAGCGGGGCCCCTGATCGTCGCCGAGCAGCACCTGGTAGATGGCCTTGAACCAGTCGCGGAGCGGCTCGAACTTGTGCGCATTGCCGATGGCATAGACCAGGTCCTGCAGGGCGCCGCCATCGGTGGAGCCCTCATAGGCTGCCAGTTGATCGTGCAGGTCCTGCAGGGCGGCACGCTCCTGCTCGGTGGGGGCGCGATAGGTCTTAAACGGCTTCACCTTGTCGTTGAAGTAGCGCACGGCGTAGCCGGCCAGCCGGTCGATCTCAGGATGGGTATGGGGCGTCGCGCCATGCAGATAGCGCGAGATGAAGCCCCACATGACCCGGGTATCCTCGGCGTTTGCCGTGGCCACCAGGTTCAGCAGCAGCGCAAAGCTCAGCGGCACGTCCGGGGTCGGCACGGTGCCGTAGTGAACGTGGAAAACCGGGTTTTCCAGCCGTGCAGCAGCGTCCTGCTGCTGATAGGCGGCGATGAAGCTGTAATATTCGTCCACGGCGCGCGGGATGACATCGAAATGCAGCCGCTTGGCCGTGCGCGGCTTCTGGAACATGTAGAGCCCCAGGCTTTCGGTGCCGGCATAGGTCAGCCACTCGTCGATGGTCAGGCCATTACCCTTGGACTTGGAAATCTTCTGGCCCTCGGAATCGAGGAACAGCTCATAGACATAATGCTCGGGCGCCTTGCCACCGAGGATTTCGCAGATCCTGTCGTAGATCGGCGCGTTGGTCTGGTGATCCTTGCCGAACATCTCGAAATCAACGCCCAGGGCGGCCCAGCGCATGCCGAAATCGGGCTTCCACTGCATCTTCACATGGCCGCCAGTGACGGGCAGCGTGGTGTCGCTGCCGTCTTCGTCGGTGAAGGTCACCGTGCCGTTCTTGGCGTCGACTTCCTTCATGGGCACATAGAGCACCCGCCCCGATATCGGGGAGATCGGCAGGAAGGGGCTATAGGTTGCCTGGCGTTCTGCGCCCAGGGTGGGGAGCATCACCGCCATGATGTCGTCATAGCGCTCGGCGGCGCGCAGCAGCACGGCGTCGAACTTGCCGGACTTGTAGTAGTCGGTGGCGCTGGCGAATTCGTAGTCGAAGCCGAAGGTGTCGAGGAAACGACGCAGCATGGCGTTGTTGTGCGCGCCGAAGCTGTCGTACTCGTTGGTCCAGGGATCGGGCACCGAAGTCAGCGGACGCTGCAGATGCGGCTCCATGGCCTCCTTGGACGGCACGGTATCCGGAATCTTGCGCATGCCGTCCAGGTCGTCCGAAAAGCACAGCAGGCGTGTCGGAACCTGGTCGCGGGTCAACAGTCGGAAGGCCGTGCGCACCATGGTGGTGCGGGCCACTTCGCCGAACGTGCCGATATGGGGCAGGCCCGAGGGGCCATAGCCGGTCTCGAACAGGGCTTCGCCCTTGCCCGATTTCTCCAGCCGCTTGACCAGTTTCCGGGCTTCCTCAAACGGCCAGGCGCGGGCAGTCTGGGCGGCGTCGAAGAACGCGGGATCGAGCGGGGGCAACGGAGCGGGCGACAAGGTCTGGCCTTTCAGGAGAAGGAAGTGCCGGTGTGTTGCATCCAACGGGGCCAACGTCAACGTTTTCGGGGCCGACGCTTGCCAAGGGCCCGCGACACGCCTAGCTATCGCAGTCAGACCAGACCCGGGAATACCTGATGTCCAATGCCGCCCACGACGCCCTCGTCCACCTGATGATCGTCGCCGCTTCGTCCGATAGCGCCATGACCGAAAAGGAACTGGTGCGCATCCAGAGTCTCATCGGGCGCTTGCCGGTGTTCGAGGGGTTCGACAAGAACCGGCTGGCGGCGGTAGCCAATGCCTGCGCCGACAAGCTCAACGGCCCGGGCGGGCTCGACCAGGTGATCGACGATGCCATCGCGGCGCTGCCCACGAAGTTGCAGGACACTGCCTATGCGCTGGCGGTGGAAGTGGCGGCGGTGGATCTGCATCTCGAGCAGGAGGAATTGCGGTTCCTCGAGCTGCTACGCGACAAACTCGATCTGGACCGACTGACCACGGCGGCGATCGAAGTGGCGGCACGGGCGCGGCACCGGCGGCTGCCCAGCTAAGCTGCACCTGACGCGATGGAAACTTCGCTCTATCAGCCGGTCAAAGCCTTCCTCGAAGCTGCCGGCTACGAGGTCAAGGGCGAAATCGGCAATTGCGACCTTGTCGGTCTGAGCGCGTCCGACCCATCCATCGTCGTGGTCTGCGAGTTGAAGCTGAGCTTCAATCTCGAACTGATCCTGCAGGCTGTCGATCGCGCCACCATTGCCGACGAGGTCTGGATCGCCGCGCGGATTTCCGCCAAAGGCAAGGGCCGCGAGGCCGACAAGCGCTATCGCAATCTCTGCCGGCGGCTCGGCATCGGCATGCTTGGCGTGTCCGACATGGGCGATGTCAGCGTCATCGTCAGCTCCATATCCCCGATGCCGCGGACCAATCCGAAGCGCCGGTCGCGGCTGGTGCGCGAGCATCAGCGGCGGCGCGGCGATCCGGCACTGGGTGGCAGCACGCGGACGCCGATCATGACGGCGTATCGGCAGCAGGCGCTGATCTGCGCTGAGGCCCTGTTCGAGGGTCCTCTAAGGCCCAGGGATATCAAGCCCATGGCGCCGGACGCGGGCAAGATATTGCTCGGCAATGTCTATGGCTGGTTCGGCCGCGTCACCAACGGCGTCTATGAATTGACAGAGGCCGGGCGCCAGACCGTGACGCAGCATCGCGAACGCCGGCTGGAAGGCAGTGCGGTCCAGCCTGGTCCTCAGTAGAAGCCGACGGGGAACCAGCGCAGGTAGAGTTCGTCCAGCGCCCCGCTGTCCTTGAGCTTGACCAGCGCCCAGTCAATGGCGTGCCGGACGGAGTCATGGCCGGCAGGGACCGCGATGGCCAGGCCTTCGCCGAACAGGTTCGGGCGGAAATAGGGCTCGCCGGCAAAGCCGCAGCAGGTCAGGTTCTCATTGAGCCAGAACGAGGCGCGCATGGCATCGCCGAAAAAGGCATCCGCCGCGCCATCCTCGACGGCTTCCAGCGCCGCAATCTCGCTGTCGAAGCGCGCAATCGTCACATCGGGCAGATAGCGCGTGAGGAAGGCCTCATGCGTGCTGCCGCCGCGGACGGAGACGGTCTGGCCGGCAAGGGCATCGGCGTCGAAGGTACCGATATCGGGCGCGCGGGTGACGAACCGTCCGGGCAGCGCCAGGTAGATCGAGGAAAAATCGAACAGGGCACCATTCTCTTCGGTCATGGCCAGGCCTGCGATCAGCGCGTCGCCCTGGCTGTCGGCCAGCGCACTGGCGGCCTGCTCCCAGGGCCAGGCCTGGATGGTGCAGGCGACGTTGGCCTCGGCGCATATGCGCTTGGCCAGGTCGACATTGAAGCCGATCAGTTCCCCGGTGGCATCGCGGAAGTTGAACGGCGGGAAATCGGCGGTAGTCAGGAAGCGGATGGCCGGTATCGGCGTCAGGCTGGGCAGGATTTCGCGCGCGCTGGGATCTGAGTGATAGGGGAGCGACTGGGCGAAAGCAGGGGTGATGAGGAGGCCAAAAATGAGGGCGCCGAGCAAGCGGCCCCACCCCCTCCTACCGCTTTCACGGGTGGCGTATCGCCGGGAACTTTCGGTCCGTTCGCCTCCCTCCCCCTTGAGGGGAGGGAATGAG
>NZ_JACZKG010000078.1 GCF_014860165.1 Devosia sp. | reverse complement strand
AGACCACGCTGGTGGCTGTACTCGATGTCGGCTCGACCAAGATCTGCTGCGTCATCGCGCGCCTCACCCCGCGCGCGGAGGGCAGGGCGCTTCGCGGGCGTTCGCACCAGGCCGAAGTCATCGGCTTCGGCTATGGTCCGTCCTCGGGCGTCAAGAGCGGCGTCGTCACCGATATCGAAAAGGCCGAGCAGGCCATTCGCTCGGTTGTCGGCATGGCCGAGCGTGCCGCCGGGCTGACGCTTGAATCCGTCATCGTCAATGTCACGGCGGGCCGCCTTGGCTCGGAAACCTTTTCCGCCACCGTGTCGCTCGACGGCCAGGAAGTGGAAAAGTCGGACATTCACCGGGTGCTGCGCGCGGTCAACGAGCGTTCGGTGCGCCCGGAGCGCTCCATCATCCACGCGTTACCCATCGGTTACGCGATCGATGGCCAGAAGGGCATTCGCGACCCCAAGGGCATGGTTGGTGACAAGCTCGGCGTCGATGTCGCCGTGGTCAGCTCGGAAACACTGGCCATGCGCAACCTGGAACTGGTACTGCATCGCTGCCATCTGCAGATCGAAGCGCTGATCGCCACCCCATACGCCTCGGGTCTGGCCACGCTGGTCGATGACGAATCCCAGCTGGGGGTTGCCTGCATCGACTTCGGTGGCGCGACCACGACCGTCTCGGTCTTCAACGATGGCCACCTGGTCTATGCCGATGCCATAGCGATCGGCGGCCACCATCTCACGCTCGACATCGCTCGCCAGCTTTCGGTGAGCGTTGATGATGCGGAGCGGCTCAAGACCCTGTTTGGCTCGGTATTGCCCGGGCAGGCCGACGAGCGCGACCTGATCCCGATCCAGCCGGTCGGCGCCAGCCATGACGAGGCGCCGGGGCAGGTGGCCCGCTCGGTGCTGACCCGCATCATGCGGCCGCGCATCGAGGAAATCCTCACCGCAATCCGCGACCGCATGCAGGCGACCGGCATGATGGATGTCTGCGGCCGCCGCTTCGTGCTGACCGGTGGCGCCAGCGAGATGACCGGGCTGCCAGAAGTCGCCCGCCGGATCCTGGCGCGCAACGTCCGCAACGGCCGCCCCATGGGCATTGCCGGCCTGCCGGAAATGGCCAAGGGCGCTGCCTTTGCCTCGGTCGCCGGCATGCTGATCTATCCGCAGGTCTGTTCCCAGGAATACCAGGAACCGCGTGGCTCGCGGAAGCTCACCGGCACGGACGGCTACTTTGCGCGGGTTGGGAACTGGCTCAAGACGAGCTTCTGACTGCTTCGGGTCTGTGAAAGCCGTGCGCGCCAGTTACACGCGGCGTCATTCCGGCCTTCGCCGGGATGACATCGCGGTTGGGCGCACCATGCCTCACGCCCCCGCATAGGCCCTCTGCAGGTCGGCCACGATGAGCTTTCGCATTTGCAGCATGGCCTGCATGGCGCGGTTGGCACCGGCCTTGTCGGGGCCTCCGATGGTCTCGAACAATTGCTTTGGGATGACCTGCCAGGAGAGGCCGAACCGGTCCTTGCACCAGCCGCACATGCTCTCCTCGCCGCCATTGTCGACGAAGGTGTTCCAGAAGTAGTCAACCTCTTCCTGTCCGTCGCATTCGAGCATGAAGCTGACCGCCTCGGTGAAGGGGAACCGGCTCTTGTCTGCACCGCTGCCGTTGAGCAGGAAAAACCTGTTGCCGGCCAGTTCGATTGTGGCGGTGAAAGCGGCTCCATCAGGGTCCTGGCGCTGCACCTCGAGCACTTTGCCGTCCTTGAAGGTCTCGGTGTAGAACGTGATGGCTTCGTCGATGCTGTTGTTGAACCATAGGCAGGGCGTGATCTTTTTCATGGGTCTTGTCCTTCATGCGGTGCCGGACCCCTTGTCCAGAACCAATACGTTATATTGCTAAATGGTTATTTATTGGGCGTCAACAGTCAGGGTTGTGTTTTGTCGCCGTTCGCAGGCGTGGCGTGGTTAACGGGTGGTCAAAACGTAACCTAGCGGTGTCGCAAATTGCGTTCACGTTAACACCGGCGAGACAATTGTTAGGGGCCGGTTAACGTTTGCGGGGGTAAATCTTTACCAACACCGCCACTATGGGGCCCCTCATGACGATCAACCTCACCATCCCGGATATTCAGGAACTCAAGCCCCGCATCACCGTATTCGGTTGCGGCGGCGCCGGCGGCAACGCCGTCAACAACATGATTGCCTCGGGTCTGGACGGCGTGGACTTCGTCTGCGCCAACACCGACGCTCAGGCGCTCGCACTGAGCAAATCTCCCCGCATCATCCAGCTCGGCGTCTCCGTCACCGAAGGGCTCGGCGCCGGATCGCACCCCGAAGTGGGACGCGCCGCGGCGGAGGAGAGCTTCGACGAGCTCAACGATCACCTCTCGGGCTCGCACATGGTGTTCATCACCGCGGGCATGGGCGGCGGTACCGGCACCGGTGCGGCGCCGGTCATCGCGCGGGCTGCGCGGGAGCAGGGCATCCTC
>NZ_JACZKG010000077.1 GCF_014860165.1 Devosia sp. | reverse complement strand
CCGGTGAATATCGTCGAGAGCATTGCCCGCGGGGTGGACATGTTCGACTGCGTCATGCCGACGCGCAACGGACGCAACGCCATGGTGTTCACGAAGGACGGCCCTCTGACGATCAAGAAGGAGCGCTTCCTGCATGAATTCGTCCCGATCGAAGCCGACTGCGAATGCTACGCTTGCGGCAATTTCACGCGGGCCTATGTGAGCAATCTGTTCCGGACCAGCGAGATACTCGGGCTGCAGCTGGCCTCGGTGCACAACCTGGCATTTTATCTGCAATTGACGCGCGATGCGCGAAGTGCTATCTTACAAGACTGTTTCGGAGAGTGGAAAGACGCCTTCGTGCGCCGCTATCACACCGGATCAGGCAAGGTCGCTACACACATTTGATTGAACAGGAGTACTCCGGTGATTGAAACGATTCTCGCAATGGCGCCGCAGGACGGATCCGGCGGCGGTCAGAGCATGGTCAGCACGCTGGTCTTTTTTGCACTGATTTTCGTCGTCTTTTATTTCATGATTCTGCGTCCCCAGCAGAAGCGCGCAAAAGAGCGCCAGAAAATGCTCGACAGCCTTAAGAAGGGCGACAAGGTCGTCACTTCCGGCGGCATGCACGGCAAGGTTGTGAATGTTGAAGACGCCATCGTGCTGCTTGACGTTGGCGACAATATCAAGCTGAAGTTCGACCGCAGCGCCATCAATGTCATCACACGCGAGGGCAGCGCCGAGTAGTCCGGGCTGAACGTCATGGCCTATCAATTCAACACCATCGAAGAAGCTATCGAAGCGATTCGGAGCGGTGAAGTGCTGATTGTCGTCGATGACGAGGACCGCGAAAACGAAGGTGACCTGGTCGTCGCTGCCGAATTTGCCACGCCCGAGGCCGTTAATTTCATGGCGACCCATGGGCGCGGTCTCATCTGTCTGGCTTTGACCGGGCAACAGGTGGACCGGCTGCAATTGCCTGCCATGACCACTTCCAACAGAGCTCGTCGATCGACTGCGTTCACGGTTTCGATCGAGGCGCGAGATGGCATTACCACCGGCATTTCTGCTTATGATCGATCCCGGACGATAATGGCCGCCACGAACCCCGGGGCTGAAGCTGCGGACGTGGTGTCGCCAGGGCACGTCTTTCCGCTTCGGGCGGCCGATGGCGGCGTTCTTGTCAGGAACGGTCATACCGAAGGGGCTATCGACTTAATGCGCCTCGCCGGACTTCAGCCCGCAGCCGCTATCTGTGAAGTCATGCGCGATGACGGTGAGATGGCCAGGCGCCCCGATCTGGAGCTTTTCGCGGCTCAACACGACTTGCCCATCCTGTCCATCAGCGATCTCGTTGCATATCGCTGCAAGACCGAGGTGCTGGTCGAGCAAGTGGCTTCGGCCGATTTGCCATCGGCTTTTTCCGGCGACGCGATGCGGGTTCATGCATTTCGTAGTCTGCTGGACGGCACCGAGCACCTGGCAATGGTCAAGGGGCCCATGACGGGAACGCCGCTGGTGCGGGTTCACTCGGAATGCCTGACGGGGGATGCTCTGGGCTCGCTGCGCTGTGATTGCGGCGCGCAACTGCAGGAGTCGTTGCGCATGATCGGCGAGTCCGGCGGCGTCCTGATCTATTTGCGAGGCCAGGAAGGCCGCGGCATTGGACTTGCCAACAAGATTCGCGCTTACGCCCTGCAGGACAAAGGCCGCGATACCGTCGAGGCCAATACCGATCTCGGTTTTGCGGCCGATACCCGCGATTACGCGATCGCCGCCCAGATCCTTCGGGCACTCGGTGTCGTCACCATCACCCTGTTGACCAACAATCCGCAAAAGGCCGAGACGCTTCGGGCAAACGGCATTGACGTGCGCGAGCAGCAATCTCTGATCATCGCCCCCAATCCGTTCAACCTCCGCTACCTGCAAACCAAGCGCGAGAAGTTGGGCCACACCCTCACCCATCAAAACTGAAAGCTGGATATGACCGATACCAATGCTTCTCCTGAACTTCGGATCGCCATCGTGGTAAGCCGCTTCAATGAGGATGTCACGAATGGGCTAGTCTCTGGCGCCCGTGCCAGCCTTGTCGATAGCGGCATCAACCTGTCGGATCGTGACATCTATTCCGCGCCCGGCGCCTTCGAAATTCCCCTGATTGCGCAGACCCTCGCCAGGACCGGCAAATATGACGGCGTGATCTGCCTGGGTTGCGTCATCAAGGGGGATACCGCCCATTTCGAATATATCAGCCAGGCGGCCAGTACCGGTTTGATGGCCGCCTCGTTGGCGACGGGTGTGCCGCTGACCTTCGGTATCCTGACGACTTATACCGACGAACAGGCAATCGTGCGCAGCCGTGACGATGCCCATAACAAGGGCCGCGAGGCCACTCTTGCCTGCCTCGAGGCAATTCAGACCCTTGCCGCCGTTAACCAGCAATCAGAGGGCACGAAGTGATCAACCTGCCAGACGATCTTCAGCTCGGCACTTCCAGCACCATACCTGCCACGCCCGAGGCTGCGCGCCTCGATCGCGTACCAAACCCCCAAGCGGATACCCAGTATTTGACGCGCTTCACCGCGCCCGAGTTTACGTCCCTCTGCCCGGTTACGGGACAGCCGGACTTTGCCCACATCGTTATCGACTTCGTTCCCAATCAATGGCTGGTCGAATCCAAGTCGCTCAAGCTCTATCTCACATCGTTCCGCAACCATGGCGCGTTTCACGAGGATTGCACCGTGGCGATTGGGCGTCGGGTCGCGGAGCTGATTGAACCGCACTGGTTGCGGATCGGCGGGTACTGGTACCCACGCGGCGGAATGCCAATTGATGTTTTCTGGCAGTATGGAACCCTACCGCCCAATGTATGGGTGCCCGAGCAAGGCGTTCCAACCTATCGCGGGCGGGGCTAAGAGACCCGAGGCCGGACCTTCTCGCCGAGCGACAAGTTGGCGAGATGGTCCAGCAATGCTTGAGCTGAAAGCTGGCTCAAGCACTGGCCTAGAACAACTGACGAAAGCCAACGGCCGCACCGGCGGCGGACGCGCCCTGTATATGGCCGGCATCAAGCCGGTATTGCAGGCCGACCTTCAGATGACCCGCTTGCAGGGGAACCTCGTAATCGATGCCAAGGTCCAGCTCCCTGGTGTTAGGAGCAAGGTCGGCACTGGACTGCCGATGCTCAATCGTTCCGTTGGCATTACGAGCGACGGGCAGCTGAAGCCCCATCGTCCCGTTCTCAATCCGCAAGGGCTGAGCGATGGAAAAGCCGAGCTGGTCATTGTCGCCAAGAACATTGTTCATTCTCGCTCCAATCTCAAAGCCAGAAAATTGGACGTCAGACAGCGATCTCACGAGACCAGATGTGGCGCCGGTCTGCTTGGCGACGCCATACTCGAGTCGGCCAAACACCTCAAAACCTGGCGCAACCATCTGGTCAATTCCCAGATGTGCCGTACCGGACGCACTACCGCTCCCCAATCCGAACGTCGCGTTTTGCCCTAGGCCCAACAGGCTACCCTGCTCACCAAGATAGCTGACGCCAAGACTGACCCGGCTGGCCTCACCGCCCCAAGCAACATTGATGCCTGTACCGGCAACTCCATTGTTGTGGCCCGCCGCGCCTTGTCCGGCAAAACCCATCGCGGTAATTGACAGCGGGCCCGCCTGCTGTGTTGACGCTACGACAATGGCGTCATGCGCGGTCGACAGCACCGAAGCGCGAGCATTAAAGGCGGTCGGCCCGGCCGTGTCGAACAACCCTGCTGCGCTGTTTACGAGCGATATCGTTCCCGTGCTGTCCGAGGCAGAAGGAAGGACACTTCGGACCTCTCGGTAGGACGGCAGCACGCCCCACGCCGGTCCCTGTACGGACGACAGCAGATCGGGGAGCATCGACGGGCGGGGCGCGGTCACGAGTGCCGACCCTTGAACCGCAAACCCCCGGTTGAGGCTGTCGAAGACGGCAATATCGGTGGTGCTCAGGGCCGAGGTCAGGCCATCGCCAAATGCTGCGGGCGTCAGGAGCACGCTTTCGGCAAGGCTGGTCCGATCGCTCGTGACCACATTGTCGCCAGAGAGGACTGCAACCGTGCCGATCGGGCTCAGGGCAGCGGCGATGTCGAGAACGCCGTGCCCCCATTCGCCCGAATAGGCATGCGTCACGCCATTGCCAAAATCGACACTGCCCGCGACCGGCACCCCCAAGGTCGAGAACCAACTGTTATCGGCGCTCGCAAGCAGGCGCTTGGCCCATTCGTCCGCGGTGAGGTCTGGAAAGGCCTCGGCCAGGAGAGCCACGGCGCCAGCAATCTGGGGCGCAACATAGGACGTGCCCGTACCTGCCGAGTAACTGGTATCCGACGTCGCATTGGCCGCAGTGGTGGTACCGTCTCCGGCAATGCAGAAGCGGGCAGCCAGACCGCAAGGAGCCGATAGCCTGATGGCCCTGCTGATGTCGCCGGTCGGGTTGACTTCGAAATACCCGTTGGCGGCAGCGATCCAGGCGCCCTGCAGACGAGTGTCAAAGTAGGGCAAGGTGGCCATCACATCGCCTGAGGCCATGGTCTCATCGTTCGACAGTGCCCAGACAACCACGCCGCCATTCTCGAAGGTGTTGAGGGCATCGAGATAGGCCTGCCACCTGCTAGTGCCGTAGTTGGCAATAACGGTATTCAGCCCCTGGGCCACGCTCTGGTTAGGATTGGCTGCACCTGGAGTGTAGAGGCGGCGACGTTGAACCCCCACGAATTGTTCTGTGCAACGGCGCCGAGCGTGGCGGCATTGAGGGTGCCGAGGGTAACGTTGGTGATGTCAAGTGTGCTGGCTCCGCTAGAATTGAGCGCGGTGAGGTGGAGGTTGGCGCCGGGGGCCACGCCATGCATGCCCATGCCTTCCCTCACGCCGGCAATCAGGGATGCCACATGCGTGCCGTGGTCAGCTACCGGCAAGGTCCCCGTCTGGTGGATGGTCTTCCCTGCAAACTCTTGATGGGTCACCCGGAACCCCGTGTCTACCACAGCCACCAATTTGTTGACGCCCGTGAGCCCCGAGGACAGCGCCGTATGCAAATTGTGTAGCTCAAAGGCCCGGGACTGGTTTGTCGCCAACGGGCCAGAGGCGGCGCAACCGACATAGATGCAGTTGGCGTCCGCGTTGCGGAATTCCGCGGATGCCAGAATCTGTGCTGCCCGCACTGGATCAAAAGTTACGCCACGAGAAGCCCAGGTCGCGGGAGGTGGTGCTGGCGGCGTCGGGGCCGGCATACCGATCGGCGTCTGACTGGGGGGGCCGTCACCGCCTGAACAGCCGGCCATTACTGTTGCGAGCACGAACGCGAGCGCCAAGAAGCGCGATTCGGAAAAATGAAACATTCGCACCAAGCGATCCATTCAGAGTAGAGTGTGCCCCAGGACGCTACGGCTGGCTGGCTTTAACACAGCGAAGGGGCGACCTATAATCACAAGTGCTTAGTATTCGTGGTTTGGGTCTCGTGTCGGTGCGACCGAAAGTTGAGGGTAGGCAGGGAAAACGCTGCGGATCAAGCTCCGCATGCAAAAGAAATTATGCCTGATCCAGATTTGGGGTTATCGCGGTCCAAGCCAGGCAGATTGTGGCTCTGATTCATGCCATTGTCAGGGCAGGTACCGCCGCCAAATCGGAGCTTCACCCCATGCCCGAAATCTCCGCCGCGCCGACGGCTGCGTTCCATTTTTTGTTGGATCGGCAGGCACTATCCCGGCTTTGGCACGAAGTCGGCCAGATATCGAACCGACGTTCCCGCTGAGGGATTAGCCGATCTCGCCGAGTGTTTAGCCTCTGCTTCAAACACTACCTCAGCGTTCATACCCACCTCGCTTGCAATCTGGGCCAGAAGCATGGCTGCCAGCGTCGCTTCGCAATGCGTCGTGTAAGGACCGTGCGTTTGGGTCTGATGGATCACCTGCCAGCCACACGCCAACGGCGAGGCGAGAAACCTGTCACGGACCATCGAGACCCCCTTAGCCGCCGGCGATCGCAAGCGGGACGGCCCCTACCTCGCGCGTTGCAATGCGGTCCGGCAGAATCTGGCGACGCAATTCCAAAGCGTCCCACACTTGGATCAAGGCATGGCAGAGGGCGGCTACCATAGCATCATCATGAAGTGGCGAGGGCGTTATACGAAGCCGTTCGGCGCCCTTAGGGACCGTCGGGTAATTGATCGGTTGAATGTAGATACCGTGCTTTTCGAGCAGCATATCGCTCGCTGCCTTGCAGAGCCGAGCGTCGCCGACCATCAGAGGCACAATATGGGTGCTGGTGGGCATCACTGGGAGCCCGGCATGGATAAGAGCAATTTTAGTCAGTTGCACTTGTCGCTGGTGTTGGGTGCGCTCTACCGCTGAAGCTTTCAGATGCTCGATCGAGGTCCGTGCCGCAGCGCAAAGCGCGGGTGGCAGGGCGGTGGTGAAGATGAATTCGGGCGCATACGAGCGCACCGCATCAATGAGGGCGCCATTGCCTGTAATGTAGCCACCCATGACGCCGAAGCCCTTGGCAAGGGTACCCTCCACGATATCAATGCGTTCCATCTGCCCATCGCGCTCGGCGATGCCAGCGCCGCGAGGACCGTACATTCCGACCGCGTGGACTTCGTCGATGTAGGTGAGGGCGCCGAACTCTTCGGCCAGATCGCAAATGGCCGCAATCGGCGCCACGTCGCCATCCATCGAGTAGACAGACTCGAAACAGATGAGCTTGGGGCGAGTGCGATCTGTCCGCTGCAGAAGCTCTCGCAGATGCCCGAGGTTGTTATGCCGAAAAATCTGCTTCTGTGCGCCCGATTGGCGCACGCCCTGTATCATTGAGGCATGATTGAGCTGATCGGAGAAAATGATGCAGTCGGGCAGAAGGCGCGCAATGGTCGAAATGGCTGCTTCATTGGAGACAAAGCCTGAGGTGAATACCAGCGCGGCTTCCTTGCGGTGCAAGTCGGCAAGCGAACGCTCAAGCTCGACCAGCGGACGATTGGTCCCCGAGATATTGCGAGTGCCACCGGCGCCGACGCCCAGCCGCCCAGCCGCTTCCTGCATGGACGAGATAACCTTTTCGTTCTGGCCCATCCCCAGATAGTCGTTGGAGCACCAGATGGTGATCTCCCGAGCATTGTCAGCGGCATCCCGATAGATGGCGCGCGGGAAGCGTCCGGCAATGCGTTCCAGATCGGCAAAGACCCGGTATCGCCTTTCTTGCCGCAATGTGTCGACGGCGTCTTGGAAAATTGCTCGATAATCCACTTGCCTCTCCCCCTGACCTCGAGTTGCCCCCGTGGATTCAACTCGGCAAACCAATCTAACCCACGGCACCAAGCCAGGGTATCGACCAAGGTCCACCTAAGGTGGTGCTCATAGTCCATTGTTGTGCCCCTGCACGTGATTTGGCCGACCGACCCGCTGACCAGTGGCTGCTAGCCGGAATCCTCTATCTGATGCCGGACTTGGCCTCGCAATTGTCCATCGCCGGCGGTCGCTAGTGGGTCTACCCAGCTCCGAAGCTTCGCTGCAACGGGCCGATTGGCCCTGGCTGGCTTTCCCTGACAACGGCATCCTCGGGGTCACTACTGCTCAACCTCGAGGGTCTCGCCACCATGGTGATCGCCTGGCTGGTTTTCTGGGAGAACGCCAACCGGAAGCTGATCCTTGGCGCAGGATCCATTTTGGCCGGCGCGATCCTGCTGTCTTGGACCTTCGAGGGTTGCACGACGATTACCACCAGCACGCCCACGACGGCCCGGTGACCCAGCCGCACTCCCACTGGCACCGCCACGGGCCGTTCCGACACAGTCGGAGCACTATCGGGACCCCACCACCAGCACAGCCACAGCCGACTTGGGTCAGGTTGCCTCGACCGGCCGGCCCGCCGCTCGCCACTCGGGCAGCCCGTCGCGAAATCGCCCAACCCTAGGCAGTTACCGGGTATTGCGAGTACCGCGCTGGACGACGATCTCCGCGCGGATTCGCATAATATCGATTGTGGAATGACTGGCGTGGGACAGGTAGCGATTCAGTCCTTTTGACGATGGTCTCCCAGACATCAGCTCAGCGCTGGTCGCCGCGCGGCATGCCCCTACCTGCGGACACGCTTCTCTTACCCGTCGTGCAATGGCTCAGGCATGTTTAGGCACCACGCATCACCACCGGAACGGTAGAATGAAAAACGTTTTGCAAAAGGCTTTGCAAAACGTTTTGCCTTCGCTATTGGTAATCCATGGTCAAGATTCAAGAAGTCGCGAAACTCGCTGGCGTGTCGCTCACCACGGTGTCGCACGTCATCAACCATCGCGATCGCGTTTCGCCGGTCATGCGCGCCAAGGTCGAAGAAGCGATCGAGAAGCTAGGCTATGTGCCCAACCGGCAGGCGCAGTCGCTGCGCACGGGCCGGACCAAAGTCATCGCCATAATGATCCCCGATATTTGCGCGCCCTATTATACCGAGATGGTCCGGGCGATGCAGACTGCTCTGGTCGATGACGGCGTCGACGCCTTGATCTACAACACCGACGTGCCTGGCGGGCACTCCGAGGATCACGGGCACACGTATCTCAAGCAGATCAAGACCAAGGGCGTCGATGGTCTGATCGTGGCGGACGCTGCCTTGCATCGCATCCAGCACGAACTCGCCGATGTGAAGATTCCCACCGTCTTCATCGGCAACCTGCCGAGCAAGGCCATCGACAGCATCGAGCAGGACAATTTCGCCAGCGCCTACCGTATGGGTGAATATCTGGTCTCCAAAGGGCATCGGCGGATAGCCCATGTCACCGGTCCATCCTTCTTCAACATGTCCATGCTGCGTCAGGCCGGTTTCGAACGGGCCCTGAAGGACGCCGGGGTCGACGTCTCGGACGAGTTGCGTTTCGAGGGGTCCTTCCTGCCTCCCTCTGGATACGAAGCTGTGGACTGGCTGTTAGAAACGCATGGCGACAAACTGCCGAGCGCCATCTTCTTTGCCGGCTCGCGCATGGCCAGGGCAGCGCTCGCTGCATTTTCCGATCGAGGCGTTTCGGTGCCTCGGGACATCGCCGTCGCTTCATACGACATTTACGAGGAATTGGTCGACCTGCGCCCGCGCCTGACGACAATCGGGGTCAGCCCGAGCGATCTGGGCTGCGGCGCGATCGAGCTGCTTAATGAGCGGGTAGCCGGCTTTGACGGTCCACCACGACAGGTAGTGCTGCCGGCATCGCTCGAGGTTCACGCAACAGCCTGAGGAGCACGACCGAGGAGGGTCACCACGCACGACGACCAAAGCCTTAAAACCAATAAGTAACGGCACACATTAGGGAGGAGAGACCCATGCGGTCCATAACCCAGCGCTACGGCGCTCTGGGCGTACTGCTTGTCGCTGCCATGACAAGCACCGCTTCTACGACAGTCGCGCAGGACGTTGCGCGTGAAGATCAGTTGATCTTCGAGAACATTTCCGAGCGCGTCACCACACCGGAAAACTACAACCCGTTCCTGCCGAGCACGTTGCAACATGCCGGTCTTCAGCAGGTCGGCTTCGAGTCCCTCTTTTACTACAATTACGAGACCGGCGAAATGGTCCCGTGGCTGGCTAGAGGCTATCAGTTCAATGACGCTTTCGACGAGGTGACGATCGACCTGCAGCCCGAGGCGAAGTGGAGCGACGGCACCCCGTTCACGGCGGACGACGTCGTGTACACCATGAACATGCTGAAGGATAATTCGCCTGCTCTCGGCGGCAATTCGGTCAATGCCAAGACGTGGGTAGAGGATATCGTCGCCGTCGACCCGCATACGGTCAAGCTCACGCTGACCTCGGCCAATCCGCGCTATATGCTGGATGCGTTCGGCGTGCGCATCTACGGCACCACCATGATTCTGCCCAAGCATATCTGGGAAACCCAAGACCCGCAGACCTTCACCAATTACGACATCGCCAAGGGCTGGCCGGTTTCGACCTCTCCCTACCAGTTGATCTCGTCGACCACGACCGAGACGGTTTGGCAGCGTCGTGACGATTGGTGGGGCGCTGCCAGCGGTTTCCACACGCTTCCCGAACCTTTGCAGGTCGTGTTCAAGACCGCCGGCAGCGAGGAACGCCGTGCCGCCATGGCGGGCAACAACGAGCTGGACTCAGTGTGGGTATTGGGTCGTGACAACTTCGAGCAGGTCGTTGCCAACAACAAGGACGTCTTCTCGTGGTTCCCGGAGGCGCCCTATGCCTATCTCGATCCATGCCCGCGCTACATGGCGTTCAATACGACGCAGGCGCCGTTCGACGATCCTCAACTGCGCTGGGCTATTTCGGAGGCCCTCAACCGCGATGCCATCGTCGATATCGCCTGGGAAAACCTGACGGTTCCAGCCAAGTGGATGACGCCTGACTACCCGCCTTTCGCGTCCTACATGGAGAATGCTGCAGACCTGTTCAGCCAGTACGACACGCTGGCCTATGACGTCGACAAATCGGCAGCGACGATGGAGGCAGCCGGTTACACCAAAAGCGGCGAGTTCTGGCAGGACAAAGAAGGCAATCCCATCACCATCGATCTGGTGATCCGACAGGGTGAAGCCGACCAGACCCGCATGGCTCCCGTTGTCACCACACTGCTGCAGCGCGCCGGCTTCGATGCCAACTTCGTGCTGTCCGACATTGCTGCCTTCTCCGATGCCCTCAATACCGGCCGTGCCGATGCTTGGCTCGACGTGTCGTGTGGTGGCATCTCGGATCCATACGGTACGCTGGAGCTCTACCACAGCCGCCATGCCGCCCCCATGGGCGAGGTAGCGACCGGCGCTCGCACACGTTGGTCCAACGAAGCCTACGACGCCATCGTCGACGAGATGGCCGTCACGGCTGCGGACGACCCGAAGATGCAGGAGCTATTCCACGAAGCCCTGGCGATCTGGCTGCCCGAGATGCCGGCGATCCCGCTCGTCCAGGCCGCGCTGCTGACGAGCTTCAACGGCCACTACTGGGACAACTTCCCCACTTCGCAGAACAACTATGTCCATCCCGGTTTCTGGTGGGCGACCGATCTCCTGATCGTGGCTGAAGTTCACAAGAAGCAACCGTAGCGATCGAAAACCGCCGCCGGTGCTCACCCACCGGCGGCCTTCACCCGTACCCTCTGGAGTAGGGCTATGACCTGGGGCTATGTGTTCCGGCGGCTGGCGATGTTTTTCGCTGTCGTCCTTGCGGCGACGACCATCAATTTCATCGTTCCCCGCCTGGCGCCGGGAGATCCAACGGCTGCCGTGCTCGAACAGCTGCTGTCCCGCGGACAGCAGGTGGAAGGCGCTCAGGATATCGTGGACAACTATCGTGCGCGGTTCGGCCTCGACGATCCGATGCTCGTGCAATACGGGCGCTACCTGTTCAATTCCTTGAGGCTCGATCTGGGGAGTTCGATCTCGTATTTCCCGCAAAGTGTGACCAGCGCCATCCTTGCCGCGTTGCCCTGGACCATTGCCCTGCTCTCGGTATCGACGGTCATCGCCTTCGGTCTCGGCAGCCTGATCGGTGCCCTGCTGGCCTGGCCTGGCTCGCCGCGCGCCGTGCATCGGCTGGCACCGTTCCTCATGGTGCTTTCGGCGATTCCCTACTATCTGCTGGCGCTCATTGTCCTCTACCTGCTCGCCATATGGACGGGCTGGTTCCCGCTTGGCGGCGCCTACTCGGTCTTTCCCAACGGCTTCTCGCTGCCGGTGCTTTGGGACCTGGCTTATCACGCCTTCCTGCCTGCGCTCTCCATCGTGCTGGCCGGCCTCGGTTTCTGGGCCTTGGGTATGCGTGGCGCCATGATCAACGTGCTAGGCGAGGACTAC
The DNA here is from genome assembly GCF_014860165.1 of Devosia sp. Taxonomy (GTDB): domain Bacteria; phylum Pseudomonadota; class Alphaproteobacteria; order Rhizobiales; family Devosiaceae; genus Devosia. Next base: position 6,007 of record NZ_JACZKG010000077.1, on the reverse strand, counting down.
CTGGCTTTGGCCGAGGCCAAGGGCCTCACCAAGCGCCGCATCTTCTTCAAATACGCCATGCGCAATGCGATGCTTCCCCAGGTTACCGCACTCGCCATCGCTCTTGGTACCGCCGCATCGGGCTCGGTGTTGGTTGAAGTCGCCTTCAATTACCCTGGCATCGGCTACCTTCTCTACAACGCCTTGCGCAGCTCGGACTACTTCCTCATCCAGGGTGTCGCCTTCTTCCTGGTCATCACGGTCGCCTTCGCAGTGCTGGTCCTCGACCTGCTCTATCCCCTTCTCGATCCGCGCATCCAGAGGCTCTGAACATGCATTCCCTCCTGCGCAACACCCGGGCGGCACTGGCCTATCTCGGTACCAATCCCAAGATGATCGCCGGCCTGGCAATCCTGTTGCTGCTGCTGCTCATCGGGGTGATCGGTCCTCTCTTCGTCGACATACGCACGGCCGAGCCGATCTCGGTTCGCACCAACCAGCCACCGTCTGCCGAGCATTGGCTGGGCACGGACAGCGGTGGCCGCGAACTGCTGGCCGTGATCATCGCCGGCACGCCGCAGACGTTGCGCATGGGCGTGCTGGCGGGTGTCATCGGCACCGCCGTCGGTGTCATGCTGGGCCTGTTCTCGGGCTATTTTGGGGGCTGGTGGGACCGGATTATCAGCGCCGTCACCGACACCATGCTGACCATTCCGCCGTTGGCCATCCTTCTGGTCGTCGCGTCATCGGTACGCGCGGTCAACGTGGAGATGATGGCGCTGATCATCGCGGCGCTGTCATGGATGCATGCCACGCGTGTCATCCGGGCGCAGGTCCTTGCCCTGCGCGAACTGGGCTATGTGCAGATGGCCCGCCTGTCCGGTCTGGGCAGCTTCTCCATCATCTTCCGGGAAATCTTTCCCAACGTCATCCCGATCGCCTTCGCCTCGCTGGTCGGCGCCACGTCCGGCGCCATCCTGTCCGGCATGGGGCTCGAAGTCCTGGGTCTCGGCCCGCAGAACACCCCGACTTTGGGCATGACCGTCTACTGGGCACTGCTATACGCCGCCTTCAGCCGCGGCATGTGGTGGTGGTGGGGGCCCCCGGTTATCATCCTGGCGCTGCTGTTCATCGCACTCTTCCTGATCGCCAGCGCTCTCGACGACTTCGCTAATCCGCGCTTGAGGAGCCAGTCATGAGCGACACGGTTCTCAAGGTCTCCGATCTCACCGTGGAATACCCGATGGCCCGAGGCTCATTCTTCGCCACCCGCGATGTCGGCTTCTCGCTGCAGCGTGGCGAGCGGTTCGGGCTTGTCGGGGAATCGGGATCGGGTAAGTCAACAACCATCCTGGCGCTGATGCGCATGCTCAAGGGCGGGCTGGTCAGCAGCGGCAGTCTCGAGCTCAACGGACGCGAACTGACCACGCTCGACGACGAGGAATACCGCAAACTGCGCTTTGCCGAAATGTCGCTGGTGCCGCAGGGCGCCATGAATTCGCTCAATCCGGTGCTGCGGGTCGGCGCGCAGATCGCCGATATCTACGACGATCACGGCATCCATCACGGCCGGTCCGAACGCGAGGGGATCATCGGCGACCTGCTGTCGCGCGTCGGCCTCGCGCCCGAGGTGCAGCGGCGCTATCCCCATGAACTGTCGGGCGGCATGAAGCAGCGCGTCTGCATCGCCATGTCCATAGCGCTGAAACCAAGCCTGATCCTGGCCGACGAGCCGACTAGCGCTTTGGACGTCATGGTGCAAAAGCAGGTGCTCGCCACGCTGGGCCGGGTGCAGCGCGACATCGGGGCGGCGATCATCCTGATCGGCCATGACATGGCGCTGATGGCCCATTTCGTGACGACGTTGGGGGTCATGTATCGCGGCGAACTGATCGAGGTCGGTCCGGTGCGTGAAATCTTCGCCAATCCCCAGCACGACTATACCCGCATGCTGATCAACTCCCTGCCGTCCTTCGACCGCCAGGCGCGCTTTATCAAGGCCGGCGCCCAGGAGGCTTTCAATTGAGCAAGCTTCTCGAAATATCCGGCGCCGACGTCGTCTACCAGCTTGGCCTCAACAAGACCAAGACGGCATTGCATGATGTCTCTCTGGCCGTAGGAGGAGAAAGGCCCTCAATCACCGCGGTGGTGGGCGAGAGCGGCAGCGGCAAGTCCACGTTGATCCGGCTACTGCTTGGACTGCAACCGCCATCGCGCGGCAGCGTGCGTTACGATGGCGCCGAAGTCGGCAGGCTGGGGCGCACCGGCCAGCGCACATTCCGCCGCGAAGTCCAGGCGATCTTCCAAGACCCGTTCTCCGTCTACAACCCGTTCTATCGTGTCGACCACGCCTTGATGACGCCGGTGCGGGCCTTTGGCCTGGTGAAGTCTCGCGATGAGGGTTACGCCCGCATCGAGGCCACCCTTGAGCGGGTCGGTCTCAAGCCGGAGGAAACCCTTGGAAAGTATCCCCACCAGCTCTCGGGCGGACAACGCCAACGCGTGATGATCGCGAGGGCGCTGCTGCTCGATCCGCAGATAATCCTGGCGGACGAACCGGTGTCGATGGTCGATGCGTCCCTCCGATCAACGATCCTCGAGATTCTATTCGGCCTCAACCGCGATCTCGGTATTTCGCTGATCTACGTAACCCACGATCTCGCCACCGCCTATCAGGTGGCCGATACGATCGTCGTTCTGCATGGCGGCCACATCCTCGAGGTCGGTGACCCCGATGCGGTCATCCACCACCCCCAGCACCCCTATACTAAGGCACTGATCGAGGCCGTTCCCTCACCCGATCCGGACCAGGACTGGAACCTCGAGGCCGAGCCTCCTTCGCCCTCCGCCTTCCTGCCCACGGGTCCCATCGGGCTCTACCATACCGAACCGCTGCGTGCCGTTGCCCTGCCTTTGCGTCCAGGCGAGACGCCCACGACGGCCGCGGCTGTGCAACTGGCCATCATGGCGGCCCGCCCTTCCTTCCAATTCCAAACCAACCAATAAGCGCGCAAGCGCAGAGAGGAATACTATGACTGGTTTCAACGGCCTGGGCATGCATCTGGGCAACCTGTCCCGGCTGTCAGACGCAAGGACCCGATCTATCTCCGCCGAGAATTTTGATGGCGCGAAGGGCGGTGCCTGCATGGCGACTGAGGGTACGGGTGCCCAGGCAGCGCGCGATCTGGGCAAGGGCTGGAAGATATCGCCCTCCATCCGTATCGAGCCCGGCGAGACCCGTACCATTGCTGACATCGAGGGGCCCGGCGCCATCCAGCATATCTGGATGACGCCCACAGGCAACTGGCGCTTCACCATCCTCCGCATCTACTGGGATGGCAGCGACATCCCCTCCGTCGAGTGCCCCGTTGGCGATTTCTTCGGCTCGGGTTGGGGCGAGTTTGCGCAGATGTCGGCGCTGCCGATGTGCGTCAATCCAGGCAGTGCCTTCAACAGCTACTGGGAGATGCCGTTCCGCAAGAACTGCCGCATCACCATGACCAACATCGCCGAAGAGCAGATGACGCTCTACTACCAGATCAACTACACGCTGACCGAGGTGCCAGAAGACTGCGCCTACTTCCACGCGCATTTCCGCCGTACCAATCCCATCCCCTACAAGACAGATTATACCGTGATCGACGGGATTGAGGGAAAAGGCCACTTTGTCGGGCTGTACATGGCCTGGGGCCAGAACAACAACGGCTGGTGGGGCGAGGGCGAGGTCAAGTTCTTCATGGACGGTGACAGTGAGTATCCCACCATTGCCTCGACCGGTCTCGAAGACTACTTCTGCGGCTCCTACAACTTCGACCCGACACCCAAGCACGACAAGGCATATGTCACTTATACGACGCCTTATGCCGGGTTTCATCAGGTCGTTCGGCCCACGTCGGACTACAAAACGCAGTTCCGCATGGGCATGTATCGGTTCCATGTCATGGACCCGATCCGTTTCGAGAGCGATCTCAAGGTCACGGTGCAGGCGCTGGGCTGGGGATACAACGGCCGCTGGCTGCCCATGCAGGATGACGTCGCGTCGGTGGCCTATTGGTATCAGACCCTGCCTGCGCCCACGCTGCAGCCGATACCGGATCGCGAATTCCTGCTGATCGTCTAATCGCGCGTGCCACAACGATGGCACAACAGCGCTCCAGGGTGGACCTCCCGCCGACCCTGCCTACGAGCCGCCCTGACCGGCGGCTCGTTTTTCGTCTCTGCGAAAGGATAGATCCATGTCCGAGATGTACCGCCCAAGCCTCCACTTCTCGCCGAAGCGCGGGTGGATGAATGACCCAAACGGCATGATCAAGGTCGATGGCGTCTATCATCTGTTCTACCAGCATGATCCCGACAGCACCGACCACGGTCCCATGCATTGGGGCCACGCGCGGAGCACAGATTTGGTTACCTGGGAGGAACTGCCTGTAGCGCTCTACCCGACGGAACTCGGAACCTGCTTTTCCGGCAGCGCAGTGGAAACCGCCAAAGGGGAAGTCAGGCTTTTTTATACCGCCCATCGGCGCGTCGACGGAGAGGACTATCAGGTCCAGTGTCTCGTCCACGCCGATCCTACTCTGACGACTTATCGCCTCGATGAGCGCAACCCGGTGTTGGGCAATCCGGGCCTTGTCTGTTTCCGCGATCCCAAGGTGCTTTGGCATAAGCGAAGCGGACGCTGGATCATGGCTCTGACGCATGGACAATCGATCGGCTTTTACGCCTCGGAAGACCTCGACTCTTGGACCTTCCAAAGCAGCTTCGGCGATAGACACGGTCGCCACAGCGATGGTCCTTGGGAATGCCCGGACCTTTTCAGCATTTCGGACGACCGCGGAAACGAGCATTGGATCCTGCTGGTCGGCATCGGTTCGGGAGCCTACGCCGAAGGCTCGGGAACGCAGTATTTCGTCGGCCATTTCGACGGGACGACCTTCACCAACAGCAACCCTGCAGAGACAACACTCTGGCTGGACTATGGGCGCGATTTTTATGCCGCGCAGTCCTTTTTCGATCGCACTGGGTCGGCTCCCACGGTGGTCGGCTGGGCCAGCAATTGGCAGTACGCGCGCGACACGCCGACCCAATCCTTCCGCGGAGTCATGTCGCTGCCTCGAACACTGTCACTCGTCGATACCGGCAGCGGACTGCGCCTCGCGCAGACCCTGCCGCACAGCGTGCTCTCCGCCTTCCAGTCGACATCGGACCAAAGCACCTATCGTCGGGAGCTCGAGGTAACGCTGAGTGTCGGACAGTCCGCCGTCATCACGCTGTTCGCAGAACGCCAGCCGCACTTTACGATCACACGCGTGGCTGCGAACGAAATATCGATCACGGTTGTTCGGCGGCAAATTGCGGCGGCTCCTGCCTTTGCCCACACCTACAGGGTGTCCGGTGCCTACCCGCAGAAAGGTCCGCTGCGCCTTGAGCTATGTGTGGACCGGGGCCTGGTCGAATTTGCAACAGGTGATGGGCTGACCTGGATTACCCAACTGTTCTTTCCATCTGCGTCGGACGGGATCGAGATTGTCCAAGGATAACTTTTGCGCACACCAGCGCCGCCACTGACGGTCTCCTAGCTGCGGAAATGAAGCCGCGTCACCAATTGGGTAGCTCGCGGGGCGGGCGACGAAATGTTCATGCGCGATTCGTCGCCCTTGCCAGCCGGGAAAGCGAAGCCATTTGGATTCGCATAAAATGCGGTCTGGAACGGTGCATTGCATTCCGGTCCCTTGCCTATAGCGCCGCACCAGTCTCCCTCCCTTCCGCGATTGTGAGCTCCTTGCGGGCCCAAGCATAAGGCATTGGTGAACGGTCTACGTGGCGCCGACAATGGAGTCGGGGCCCTGGTCGGCAGCGTCGCCAGGGCAATGAAATTTTGCGGCGCGTGACGTTGCCCCCAACTTCTATCCAGCCTGAAGGAGACTCGGGCGGTTGGTTTGGCCGATTTGGCCGGGGTGAGCGACGGGGGCTGGCGCGGAGCTGGTCATTGAGCGGAGCGGCAGATCATCCCGTCGCGGGTTGAAGG
>NZ_JACZKG010000076.1 GCF_014860165.1 Devosia sp. | reverse complement strand
CCCATCAGCCACCCCGCTGGCAGCCCAAGCAGCATGGCGATGCTGCCGCCGGCGGCGGAGACGAGGAGGGTCAACAGGGTGGGGAATGTCGCTTGAAGGACGCGTGTTGGGTTCATCAGGTCCTTGCCACGACCTCGTCCTTCGACAGGCTCAGGATGAGGTCTGTTGGTGGCTCGACGGTCAAGTAGACCTCATGGTGAGCCTGTCGAACCACGAGGTCGTGGCGGCGTGTCACCGTATGGGCAATGCCCGCTCCGCCACTCGCACCCAATAGCTCACGCCTACCGGGATCACGGCATCGTTGAAATCGTATGTATCGGTATGCAGTTCCGAGCTGTCGCCATTGCCGAGGAAAATATAGGCGCCCGGCCGCTCCTCGAGCATGAAGGAGAAATCCTCGCCGCCCATCGATGGCGGCGCCTCGTCATCGACCCGCTCAGCGCCAACCACTTCCCGCGCCACCTTGGCGGCAAAGGCCGTCTGCTCGGGCGCGTTGACTGTCACCGGATAGCCCCGCGCATAGCGCATACTGGCCTCGGCGCCAAAGCTGCTGGCGAATTGCGGTACGAAATCGGCCAGCCGCTGCTCGATCAGGTCCTGCACCGCGCTATCCAGCGTGCGCACCGTGCCGGTGATCTTTGCCGTCCGCGAGATCACGTTATCGGCCTCGCCGGCCTCCACCATCGTCACCGACAGCACCGCATTGGCCAACGGGTCCACATTGCGCGACACGATCGACTGCAGCCCCACGATCATGTTGGCGGCCACCATGATCGGGTCGATCGTCGTCTGCGGCCGCGCGGCATGGCCGCCCTTGCCGGTGATGTCGATGTAGAAGCGGTCGGTGGCGGCCATGATTCCGCCGGCCCGAATGCCGAAATGTCCGGTCGGCATGCCCGGCCAGTTGTGCATGCCGTAGAATTCGTCGATGGCAAACCGCTCCACCAGCCCGTCCTTGAGCATGGCCTTGCCACCCGCGCCGCCCTCTTCCGCCGGCTGGAAGATCAGGGCAATCCGCCCGTCGAAATTGCGCGTCTCGCCGAGGTATTTCGCTGCGCCCAGCAGCATGGCGGTATGCCCGTCATGCCCGCAGGCATGCATCTTGCCCTGGATGGTCGAGGCATAGTCCTTGCCGGTCTTCTCCGTCACCGGCAGCGCATCCATGTCGGCGCGCAACCCGATGGTTCGCCCGGTCGTGTTGGTCCGACCGTTGATGATGCCGACGACGCCCGTGCGCCCGATCCCGGTCACCACCTCGTCGCAGCCGAACTGCCGCAGCTTCTGTTCCACGACCCCTGCCGTCCGCACCACGTCGTACAAGAGCTCCGGATGCGCATGAAAATCCCGTCGCCAGCCGGCGATCTCGTCGTGAAATTCGGCGATGCGGTTGATGATGGGCATGGACCAGTCCGAAGCAGTCAAATTCTGGGTCAGTGTCGCTGTCCCAATCGGCGAGGTCAACACTAGCATGGTTTTCGTGTCCGGGCGGCACGCCTGTCGCCGTGTCGTTCCCGACGATCGGGTTCTCGGCGAGTACTGGCCCACCAGCCCGGCACCCTTTTCCAACAATCCTCCACGCCCTAGCCCAAATTTCCCCGCGCGCGGCTTGCCCGTCCAAGCCAATTTTGTCATGACACCGCCAACTTGCCGGAGCGCCGCATGAAAATCCTGGTCGCCATCAAGCGCGTCGTTGATCACAATGTCCGCATTCGTGTCCGCCCCGATGGTTCGGGCGTCGAGACCCAAGGCGTGCGCATGTCGATGAACCCCTTCTGCAAGCATGCCGTCGAGGCTGCGGTGCAACTGGGGGAAGCGGGGCACGGCGACGAAATCGTCGTGGTCTCCATCGGCCCCAAACTGGCCAATGACGTCATCCTCACCGCCCTGGCCATGGGCGCGCATCGCGGCATCCTCATCGAGACCGAAGCCGAGCTCGAAACCCTGGCCATTGCCAAGCTGCTGGCCAAGGTCGTTGCCGAGGAAGATCCCGATCTGGTTCTGCTCGGCAAGCAGGCCGTGGACGACGACAGCAACCATGTCGGCCAGATGCTCGCGGCGCTGACCGATCGCCCGCAGGCCACCTTCGCCTCCGAGATCAAGGTGGTGGGGCAGGGGATCGAAGTCGTCAGGGAAGTCGATTCCGGTCGCGAGACCATTGCCATCCCGCTCCCCGCCATCGTGACCGCCGACCTGCGCCTCAACACCCCGCGCAATGCGGCTTTGCCGATGGTGATGAAGGCCCGGTCCAAGCCACTCGCGGTCCGCCCCGTGGCAGAATTCGGCGTCGACCTCACGCCGCGCCTCACCATCGAAAAGGTATCCCCTCCGGCCGAGCGTGTGGCGGGAAGGACAGTGGGTTCGGCATCCGAACTGGCCGCCTTCATCGCCGCCGAAGTCTCCCAGATGGAGGCGCTGTAATGAGCGTGCTGCTTATTGCCGATCACGACCTCGGCGCTCTTTCACCAGCCACCGCCCGCGTCGTGCACGCGGTGAGCGAGCTGGGCCCGATCGACCTGCTGGTCATCGGCGAAGATATCGATGCCGTCGCGGCCGAGGCCGCCGGGCTGGCCGGCGTCACCAAGGTCCTGGTGGCCAAGGGTGCGCCGTCGTCGGAAGCCGATGCTTCTGTCATCGCCGCCCTGGCCGAACCCTATCACTATATCGTCCAGTCGGCCGGGAGCGTGGGCAAGGATCGCATGCCGCGCGTTGCGGCCAAGCTTGATCTGATGCCGGTTACCGATGTGGTCAGGGTGCTCGGGCCGACCCGTTTCGAGCGGCCCATCTATGCCGGCAACGCCGTCCAGACCGTCAGCGATGGCCAGGCCAAGCATGTCCTCACCATCCGCGCCTCGGCCTTCCGCGCCGCTGCCGGTGGCAATGACGCGCCCATCGAAGTCATCGAAAATTCAGTGGCCTCCGCCGCGCGGATGATTGCCTCGCATCGCACCGAAAGCGACTCACCCGACCTGGCGACGGCCCAGATCGTGGTCGGTGGCGGCGTGGCGCTGGGCTCCGCCGAGAACTTCAGGCTCATCGAACAGCTTGCCAAAAAGCTCGGCGCCGCCATCGGCGCCACCCGCGCCGCGGTGGATGCCGGCTACGCCCCCAATGACTGGCAGGTCGGCCAGACCGGCAAGATCATCGCCCCCGACCTCTATATCGCCATCGGCATCTCAGGCGCCCTGCAGCACCTGGCCGGCATCCAGGGCGCCAAGAGGATCGTCGCCATCAATTCCGATGCCGAAGCCCCGCTGGTCAAGCTGGCCGACGTGGCGCTGATCGGCGACCTATTTGAGATCATTCCGCAATTGCTCGCCGAATTGGACAAGGCCGGTGTCTCCCGCTGACACCGAGCTTGCGGAGCCAAATGCGTAGCGACTCCCGATTGCAAAAATTCCGCCGCCGCCTATAACAACCCCGCCTTCCCACCGGAACTGCTCCACCCATGTTCGAGACCCTCTCCAAGGCCCCCGGCGACAAGATCCTGGCGCTGATGGGCGAATACGCCGCCGATCCGCGCCCCACCAAGATCGACCTGGGCGTCGGCGTGTACAAAGACGAGCAGGGCACGACCCCGATCATGACCTCGGTCAAAAAGGCCGAGCAGCAGATCCTCTCCTCCGGCAAGACCAAGACTTACCTCGGCATATCGGGCAACAAGGGCTATGGCGCCGCCGTGCTCGACCTGGCGCTGGCCGACAGTGTCGACCGCTCGCGCGTCCGCATTGCCCAGGCCCCCGGCGGCACCGGATCGCTCTGGGTGCTGATGCAGCTGGTTAACCGCGCCCGGCCCGGCGCCACGGTCTGGGTCAGCGACCCGACCTGGCCCAATCACAACCCGATCGCCGAAAATTCCGGCCTCACGGTCAAGACCTACCCCTATTTCGACACCGAGACCCGCGGCGTGAAATTCGCCGAAATGCTGGCCGCTCTCGATAAGCTCGGCAAGGACGATGTCGTGCTGCTGCATGGCTGCTGCCATAACCCGACCGGCGCCAACCTGACGCCCGATCAGTGGGACAAGGTCGCCGCCAGCCTCGCCCGATCAGGAGCCTTGCCCTTCATCGACCTGGCCTATCTCGGCTTCGGCGATGGCCTGCTCGAAGACGCCTATGGCACCCGTAAGGTCATCTCATCGGTCCCCGAGGCGCTGATCGCCTTCTCGGGCTCGAAGAATTTCGGCCTCTACCGCGAACGCGTCGGCGCGGCCATTCTCATCGCCCGCGACGCCGCCCAGGCCGATACTGCCTATTCGCAACTGCTCAACATCATCCGCGGCGCCTATAGCCAGCCACCTGATCATGGCGCCGAGATCATCCGGGTCATTCTCGAAGACCCCCAGCTGCGCGCCGAATGGGAGGCCGAACTCAACGCCATGCGCGGCCGCATGATCCGCCTGCGCGAGAAGCTCAGCGAAGCCATCCGCCAGCGGTCGAACTCCAAGGATTTCGATTTCATTGCGGCCCATCGCGGCATGTTTTCGCTGCTCGGCCTCGAGAATTCGGTGGTCGAACATTTAAAAGCCGCCAACGGCATCTATATGATTGGTGACAGTCGCATCAATGTCGCCGGCATCCCCGAAGATCGCGTTGGCGAACTGGCGGATGCCCTGCTTGCGGCCATCAAATAGCCTTTAGGCGATTGGCCTTGCGGTGCGGCTTCGCCGTGCTACACCTTGGCTAACCGGCCATGCCAGAACACGAATTCAGGAGGGAACCATGAAGTTCTTCGTCGATACTGCGGAAATCAAGGACATCAGGGAGCTCTACGAGACCGGTCTCCTCGACGGCGTCACCACCAACCCGTCGCTGATCGCCAAATCCGGCCGCGACTTCAAGGAAGTGGTCAAGGAAATCTGCTCGATCGTGCCCGGCCCGGTTTCGGCCGAAGTCGCATCGCTCGAATATGACGGCATGATCGCCGAAGGCACCGTGCTGGCCGCCCTGGCCGAGAACGTCGTGGTCAAGCTGCCGCTGACACTGGCCGGCCTCAAGGCCACCAAGACCTTCAAGGAGCGCGGCATCAAGACCAATGTCACGCTCTGCTTCTCGGCCAATCAGGCCCTGCTCGCCGCCAAGGTCGGCGCGACCTATATCTCGCCCTTCCTCGGCCGTCTCGACGACATCAACCTCGACGGCGTCGAACTGATCGAGAATATCCGCCAGATCTACGACAACTACGCCTTCGACACCGAAATCCTGGCCGCCTCGATCCGCTCGCCCAACCACGTGACCCAAGTCGCGCTGGCCGGCGCCGATGTCGCCACCATTCCGCCCGACGTGATCCGCAAGCTGGCCAACCATCCGCTGACCAATTCGGGCATCGACGGCTTCCTCAAGGACTGGAAGGCCACCGGCCAGTCGATCCTCTAGCGTTTGCGCTGGAGCAACGATTACCCGGAAGACCTCTCCCTAGGGTGAGGTCTTCTGCATTTATGGGGCTCGCATGGCCGATACCGAACTCGCCGCTGCCATCAAATCTGCCCTCGCGGCCGTCGAAATTCCCGGCGGCGGTGATCTCTCGGGCTATGCTGGCCTGTCCGATATTATCGTCACGCCAGGCGCGGTGGCTTTCGCCATCGCGGTAGCGCCCGGCATGGAGGCCGCCTTCGGCCCGGCGCGCGAGCAAGCCGCGGCGGTGGCCCAGAAAATCGCCGGCAGCCGCAAGGTCATGGTGTCGCTTACCGGAGGCAAGCCGCCCCCGAAGGCAGGTCCGACCTTCTCGCATGGCAAGCCGGTACCTCCGGGCAAGACCGGTGTTCCCGGCATCAGGCACATCATCGCCGTCGGCTCGGGCAAGGGCGGCGTCGGCAAATCCACCACCGCCGTCAACATCGCGCTGGCTCTGCAGGCCGAGGGGCTACGCGTCGGCATCCTCGATGCGGACCTCTATGGCCCCTCCATTCCCAAGCTGCTGGGGCTCGAGGGCCAGCCGGCCATCCGCGACGACGGCATCTTCAGCCCGCATGACGCCTTCGGGCTCAAGGCGATGTCCATCGGCTCCATGCTGGTCAAGGACCAGGCGGTGGTCTGGCGCGGACCGATGGCCACCTCGGCGCTGCGGCAGCTGCTGCGCGAGACCGATTGGGGCACGCTCGACGTCCTGGTCATCGACCTGCCGCCCGGCACGGGCGACATCCACATTTCCCTGTTCCAGCAGGCCGAGATCGCTGGCGTCGTCATCGTCTCGACACCCCAGGACCTGGCGCTGATCGACGCCAAGAAGGCCATCGACATGCTGCCCCGCTTCGGCGTGCCAATTCTCGGCCTCGTCGAAAATATGAGCTATTTCATCGCCCCCGATACCGGCACGCGCTACGACATTTTTGGCACCGGTGGAGCCGAGCGGGCCGCCGCCGATCTGGGTATTGCTTTCCTCGGCGCCATTCCCCTGGTCATGTCGATCCGCGAGGGCTCCGACGCGGGGCGGCCTCCGGTCGTCACCGATCCGGCCGGGCCGGAGGCCGCGGCCTACCTGGACATTGCCAGGCTTATCGTCTCGGGACTATCCGCTACCCCGAAGTAAGCATTTGTTAGGATCGCGCGCGCATCCTGATGCCATGGCAGTAATCGGCGCAGTCAGCAGCTATGACAGGATCCAGGCCCATCGGGCCAGGTTGCGCGACTATGCCGACTTGGCCGAGCAGCGGTCGCTGGCCCGGCGCGAGGCCGCCGAGATGACATTGGCCAAGGGCGATGCCATGCGCAATGCCGTGCAATCGAGCTTCTTCCAGGCCAGCACAGGCATGACGCAGCTGATGGAAATGGTCCTCCGCGCCCGCAGTGCCGACGAGGCCAAGGCCAAGGCCGAGCCTGCCAAGTGGTACGCTTGAGCCTCCGGCTATCCATTCCGCAATCGATTGCATAACCGTCTTTCCTGCGCTATCTGGCTAGCCGCAATCACGGCGAATGCCGGCCAGAGGAGCGTTTATGTTCTCGATCGACCGCAAGGACTTCGGTCCGGATTTCACCTTTGGCGTGGCGACCGCTGCCTATCAGATCGAGGGCGGCCAGCGCGATGGCCGCGGTCCTTCCATCTGGGACAGCTTCTCGTCCACGCCAGGCAATGTCCATAATGGCGATACCGGCCGCGACGCCTGCAACCACTATGAACTGTGGCCGGCCGATCTTGATCTGATCCGCGACGGTGGCTTTGATGCCTATCGCTTCTCCTTCGCCTGGCCGCGGCTGATCCCCGAGGGCACTGGCGCCGTCAACCAGGCCGGCATCGACTTCTACGATCGCCTGCTCGATGGCATGCTCGAACGTGGCATCAAGCCCTATGCCACGCTTTACCATTGGGACCTGCCTTCGCCACTGCAGGACAAGGGCGGCTGGATGAACCGTGACATTGCGGGCTGGTTCGCTGACTATGCCGCCCTGGTGGCGCAGAAATTCGGTGATCGCCTGCATGCCACGGCCACCATCAACGAGCCTTGGTGCGTCGCCTTCCTCAGCCACTACCTCGGCATTCATGCCCCCGGCTACCGCGACATCCGCGCCGCAGCCCGCGCCATGCACCATGTGCTGTTCGCCCACGGCACCGCCATCGATGCGCTGCGGGCCAATGGCGCCAAAAATCTGGGCATCGTGCTCAATCTCGAAAAGTCCGAAGCCGCCTCGGACAAGCCCGAAGACCTCGCCGCCATGGACCTGGGCGATGCGCTGTTCAACCGCTGGTATCTCGGCGGCGTGCTCAAGGGGCAATATCCGGAAGTCGTCACCAACTGGCTCGGCGACAACCTTCCCAGGGACTACCAGAACGACATGGACGTGGTTTCCCGGCCGCTCGACTGGCTGGGCATCAACTACTATACCCGCGGCCTCTACAAGGCCGGCACCAATGGCGGCCCGATCGAGCAGGTCAAGGGGCCGCTCGAAAAAACCGATATCGGCTGGGAAATCTACCCCAAGGGCCTCAGCGACCTGCTGGTCCGCGTCTCCAACGACTATACCAAGATTCCCCTCTACGTCACCGAGAACGGCATGGCCGAGGTGGAGGGCGACGACGATCCGCGCCGCGTGAAATATTACGACGACCACCTCAAGGCGGTGTTGTCGGCGCGCCAGCAGGGCGCCGATGTCAGGGGCTATTTCGCCTGGTCGCTGCTCGACAATTACGAATGGGCCGAGGGCTACAACAAGCGCTTCGGCATCGTGCATGTCGACTACCAGACGCAGCAGCGTACGCCCAAGTCCAGCTACCGCGCCTTCCAGGGCATGCTGCACAATACGCGCTGAACGGCTTGCTTTTGCGCGTCCGGTTGGGCAGGCATGTGACACGCCCAACCGGAAGCCTGCCGTGGATAGTTTCGAAGAGCTCGACCCTGACCTGATGCGCCTTGAGGCGATGCTGGACGCGCTCGGCGACGACGCCATGGTGCTGGGTCAGCTCGATGGCTATCTCTGCGGCATCGCCGTATCGCCCGGGGTCATCGAAGGGGCCGAGTGGCTGCCGGGCGTGTTCGGCAGCGACGATGGCGCCAGTGCCGGCGATGCGGCCATGCTTGGCGTCGACATGGCTGAACTCACCAATCTTGTCCTGTCGCGTTATGCGGCGATCCAGGCGGAACTGGCCGAAGGCCATTACCAGCCGCTCTACGACATCGACGGCGAAGACATCCTCTGGGAAATCTGGATGGATGGTTTCGAGACCGCCATGGCATTGCGCCTTGATGCTTGGGACAAGCTGCTGCGCAGCCACAAGGAGTCCCGCGCTCAGGAGGCCGCCTTCGGCATCACCGACCTGCTCGCTGCCAGCGACCCCAGGCTGAGCGAAGCCGAGCTGGCCGATCCGGCACTGGTCGCCTTGCAGAAGCAAGCGCCGACGCTGATCCCCCAGCTGGCCGGCGAACTCTATCGTGCCCACCGGCTTACCGCCCCACAAGCGCCACTGCGTGTTGCTTCGGTGGGCCGCAACGACCCGTGCCCCTGCGGGTCCGGCCTCAAATACAAGCGCTGCCACGGCGCTGCCTGACACGCCCGTCTCCCGGAGCTCCCCATGACTGCCACCCCGCTGATGACTGAGCCGAAAATGATCGAAGAGCCGACGGTCGACCGGGATTGGTGGCGCGGGGCGGTGATCTACCAGATCTATCCGCGCTCCTTCCAGGACCAGAATGGCGACGGCGTCGGCGATCTGGTCGGCATCACCAGCCGGCTCGACTATGTCGCCGACCTGGGCGTCGATGCCATCTGGCTGTCGCCGGTCTTTACCAGCCCGATGAAGGATTTCGGCTACGACGTCTCCGACTATCGCGGCATCGATCCCAGTTTCGGCACGCTTGAGGATTTCGACCACCTGGTGCACAAGGCCCATTCGCTGGGCCTCAAGGTGATCATCGACCAGGTGATCAGCCATTCCTCCGACAAGCATGCCTGGTTCGCCGAATCCCGCCAGAACCGCACCAATGCCCGCGCCGACTGGTATGTCTGGGCCGATCCCAAGCCCGATGGCACCCCGCCCAACAACTGGCTCTCCATCTTCGGCGGCTCCGCCTGGCAGTGGGATAGCAGGCGCATGCAGTATTACCTGCACAATTTCCTGGTCTCCCAGCCCGACCTCAACTTTCACAACCCTGATGTGCAGGAGGCCCTGCTGGGTGACATGCGCTTCTGGCTCGAGCGCGGCGTCGACGGCTTCCGGCTCGATACGGTGAATTTCTATTTCCACTCGCAGGGCCTTGAATCCAATCCCGTGGTCAAGCCCGAGGACTTCAACGCCTCGACCGCTCCGGCGGTGAACCCCTACAATTTCCAGGAGCACCTGTTCGACAAGTCGCGCCCGGAAAACCTCGCCTTCCTCGAGCGCCTGCGCGCCATGATGGACGAATATCCCGGCACGACCACGGTCGGCGAAATCGGCGACAGCCAGCACCAGCTTGCCATCATGGCCCAATACACGTCCGGCGATGACCGGCTGCACATGGCCTATACCTTCGACTATCTGGGCGGCGAGTTCTCGGCCGAGCATTTCAGGGCATCCATTGCCGCCACCGAAGCCGGCGCACCCGATGGCTGGATCTGCCTGGCCTTTTCCAACCACGACGTGGTGCGCCATGTCAGCCGCTGGGCCGTCCATGGCCAGGAGGCGGCCTTTACTCGCCTGGCTGCTACGCTGATCCTCTGCATGCGCGGCTCGGTCTGCCTCTACCAGGGCGAGGAACTGGGCCTCAAGGAGGCCGAACTGGCCTTCGAGGATCTGGTCGATCCCTATGGCATCGAATTCTGGCCGCAGTTCAAGGGCCGCGACGGCTGCCGCACGCCCATGGTCTGGCAGGCCCACGCCGCCAACGGCGCCTTCTCGACCGCCAACCGCACCTGGTTGCCGGTGCCGGCTGAACACCTGGTCCATGCCGTCGATACCCAGGACGGGGTGGATGGTTCGGTGCTCGAATTCTATCGGGCGCTGCTCGCCTTCCGCAAGGCGCACCCGGCGCTCGCCAAGGGCAGCATCGAACTGCTTGCCGCCAGTGGCGACGTCCTTGCCTTCATCCGCACCGAGGGTGCCGAACGCCTGCTCTGTGTCTTCAACATGGGCGCCAATGCTGCCGAGTTCATCGTGCCATCAGGCCTCTCGCCTGTGGCCGCCGGCTGCCCGGGCGTCCTCGCGGCGGTGATCGATGGCGAAATCGACCTCGAGCCGTTCGGCGCCTATATCGGGGTGCTGTAGCCCGCACATGCCGAAGCGTCGCCCGGCCGGCTGGCTTGCAGTTGCGCGGATGATGGGCGGCCCTTTCGCCAAGGAATAGCCTTTTGCGTGATGGTGCAGTCGTCTCCCTCCCCCTTGCGGGGAGGGACCAAGGGTGGGGGATGGTTGGCCCGGATATCGGGGCTCGTATCCCCCCACCCAGCTGCGCTACGGCCTGACGGCCTAGCTACGCTGCCCTCCCCGCGAGGGGGAGGGTGGGCTCCAGTCGAGGGGCGAAATGGCGCCGATAGCCACCGATCTGCTCCTCCCCCTTCAGGGGAGGTTGGGAGGGGGCGCCACAGGCGCCACAGGTTGGCCTACCCGATCTCCGGCAGCCTTGCCGCCACCAGTTCCCGCGTCAGCCGGTGCTGCGGATGGACGAAAATCTCCCCCGGCCGGCCTTCTTCCACGATCCGCCCGGCTTCCATCACCAGCACCCGGTCGGCCATGGCCCTGATCATGTCGAGGTCATGGCTGATGATGAGATAGGTCAGCCCGAAATCGGCCTGCAGCCGCGCCAATAGCGCCAGCACCTCGCCGCGCACCGAGACGTCCAGCGCCGAGACTGGCTCGTCCAGCACGACCAGCTTGGGTCGCGTCACCAGCGCACGGGCAATCGCCAGGCGCTGCCGCTGCCCGCCGGAAAATTCGTGCGGGTAGCGCTCCAGCATCGGCACGGTAAGTCCCACCGCCTCGACCGCTTCTTCCAAGCGCGCCCTCTGGGCCCTGGCATCCAGTTCCGGCTCCAGCCGCAGCGGTTCGGCGATCGAGTTTCCGATGGTCATGCGCGGATTGAAGCTGCCGAATGGGTCCTGGAAGACCAGCGACATGTCGCGCCGCAGGGCCTTGGGCAGGTCCGAGCCGTGATGGCGTTGGCCTTCCAGCCGCACCTCGCCCGCAGTGGCCCTGTCGAGCCCGACAACGATCCTGGCCAGCGTGGTCTTGCCGCAACCCGAGGGCCCCACCAGCGCCAGGCACTCGGCGGCGTTGATGGAAAAGCTCACGCCATCCACGGCCCGCAGCGGTTTCCGGGCCCAAGGGCCCATGCCGCCCTGCCGGTAGTCGCGCGTGATCCTGTCGACCTCCAGCAAAGTGGTCCCGATCGGCGGACGCGACAGTGGCCTGATGTCGAAGCGCGAGGCGGCGACCAGCTTCTGCGTATAGGCCTGCCTCGGGGCGGCAAACACGCTCGCCGCCTTGCCCGTCTCCACCAGCCGGCCCCGATGCATCACCGCCACGCGCGAGCAGAGCGCGCCGACGGCCTTGAGGTCATGGCTGATGAACAGCAGCGTCATGTGCCGCCGGTCACAGATCGACGCGATCAGGTCGAGTACCTTGCGCTGGGTGATGAGGTCCAGCGCCGAGGTCGGTTCGTCGGCGATCAGGATATCGGGTTCGCTGGCCATCGCCATGGCGATGATCACCCGCTGCCGCTGCCCGCCCGAAAGCTGATGGGGGTAGCGTTCGCCATGCTCGGGCTCGAGGCCCACTTCGCGCAGCAGTTGCGGGACATGCGCTTCCGACAGGTTGATGCGGATGGATTCCGCGATCTGGTCCTTGACCCGCATCAGCGGATTGAGTGCTGTCATCGGCTCCTGGAACACCATGCCGATGCGCTTGCCGCGCAGCCGCGCCATTTCATGCTCGAGGCGGGGTTGCGGGCGCTCGTCCAGCCTGATGGCGCCACTCATCTGCGCACCCTCGGGCAATAAGCCCGTCACCGCCAATGCCGTCAGCGTCTTGCCCGAGCCGCTTTCGCCGATAATGCCGAAGCGCTCGCCGCGCTGCAGGCTGAAGCTCACATCGCTGACGGCCTCGGTCTGTCCGAAGCGCACGGAGAGTCCGGAGACTTCAAGCAAGGACATTGGGATTTCCCTGCCGCAGGCGTGGATCGATGGCGTCGCGCAACCCGTCGCCGGCGATATTGAGGGCGATGACGATGAGCACGATGGCAAGCCCGGGCACCAGCGTCAGCCACGGATGGATCAGGAACACCCCCTGCGCGTCGCGCAGCATCAGCCCCAGGCTGGTGGCGGGCGGCTGGGTGCCCAGCCCAATATAGCTCAGACCCGCTTCAGCCAGGATGCCCAGCGACGTCTGGATGGTGCCCTGCACGATGATCAGGCTCATGATGTTGGGCAGCAGGTGCCGCCAGGCGATCATCGCCCGGCCCAGTCCGGCCAGCCGGCCCGCCGCCACGAAATCGAGCGTGGCAATGCTGAGCGCCCCGCCGCGCGCGACCCGCGCGAAGACGGGAATGTTGAAGATGCCGATGGCCACGATGGCGTTGATGGCGCCCGGCCCGATCAGCGCGGTGATGAGAATGGCGACGATGACGGCGGGAAAGGCGAAGACAAAATCGGTCAGCCGCAGCACCAGCCACTCCACCGCGCCGCCCCAGGCCACGGCTGCCAGCCCCAGCGGCACGCCCAGGCCAACGCCAATGGCAACAGCAACCGCGGCGACGAGGAAGCTGGTCCAGGTGCCGGACATGAGCAGGCTGGCCAGGTCGCGGCCCAGATTGTCGGTGCCCAGCCAATGCGCGGCGCTCGGCCCGAGATAGCGCCGCCCGATATCGATCTGTTCGATGGGGTAGGGCGTCCAGACCAGCGACAGCAGCCCGATGACGAGGAAGATCACCGTGGCGACAAGTCCGATGACCAGGCTCGGATGGCTCAGCAGGCGCCTCACATTGTGCTCCTTTCCCGCAGGCGCGGGTCCACCAGCGCATAGGCAATGTCGGTCAGCAGCATGGTCGCGGTCACCGTGACGACAAGAATGATGGTGGCGCCGCGCACCAGGATCAGGTCGCGCTCCGAAATGGCGGTGAAGATCAGCCGGCCTAGGCCGGGCAGGTAGAACACGTTTTCAACGATGATCGTGCCGGCGACCAGATAGGCAAACTGCAGGCCCAGAATGGTCAGCACCGGCAGCAGAGCATTGCGGACGCCATGCCGCCACACCGCCTCGCCCATGGTGAGGCCCTTGGCCCGCGCCGTGCGGATATAGTCCTGCCCGGTGACGTCCACGAGCGCCGTGCGCATCACGCGCGCCAGGATCGAGGCCTGCGGCAGGGCCAGCGCCAGGCTGGGCAGGACCAGGCCCCGCAGCGCCGCGCCGCTGTCTTCGTTCCATGGCGTGAACCCGCCCGGCGGCAGCCAGCGTAGCGTCACCGCGAACAGCAGCGTCAGCAGCATGCCGAACCAGAAATTGGGAATGGCCACTCCCGTCTGGGCCGTGACCATGATGATGGTGTCGAGCGCCTTACCCCGCCGTCTCGCGGCCAGGATGCCCAGCGGCAGACCGACGGCCATGGAGATCACCATGGCGAAGACCGCCAGTGGCAGCGTCACCCCCAGCCGTCCCCCGATCAATTCGGCCACCGGCGCCCGTTGCGTGTAGCTGGTGCCGAAATCACCCTGCAGCATGCCCAGAATCCAGCCGATGAAGCGCTCATGCGCGGGCGCATCCAGCCCCATCTGGCCACGCAAACGTGCCACCGCTTCGGGCGTGGCATTGATGCCGAGCATGAACTGCGCCGGATCGCCGGGCAGCAGATCGAGCAGCCAGAAGATGACGATTGCTGCCACCAGCAGGGTAACCGCGAAGCCAAACAGGCGGCGGAGGGCGAAGAGGATCATGCGGAGATGCCTTCACCTCTCCCTTTGGGGGAGAGGTCGGCGCGCAGCGCCGGGTGAGGGGGCCTTCGTTCGGCTCGGTGCGTGGGGAAGGCCCCCTCACCCGACCCAAGAGGGGCGACCTCTCCCCCCAGGGAGAGGTGATTCAGCGCCCGCCCCAACCCCCGAGGCAGAAGAGTTGAGACGTCACTCAGTCCAGGCGATGTCGCGGAGCACCAGGCCTTCGATCGGCGAGTTCTGCCACATGCCCGTGAGCTTGGCATTCCACACGCCGGTCTGGGCCAGCTCGAACAGGTAGCCGTTGACCGCATCATTGGCGAGAATGGTTTGCGCCTCGATGGCCAGGTCCTTGCGAACGGCTTCATCGGTCGTGCCGTTGAGCTTTTCGATGAGGGCCTGGAACTCGGGATTGTCATAGCCGAAGTAGTAGTCGGGGTTGGCGTAGTTGCCAATGTCGAACGGCTCGACATGGCTGACGATGGTGAGGTCGAAGTCCTTGTTGGTATAGACATCTTCCAGCCACTGCGCCCATTCGACGTTGATCAGCTCGAGCTTGATCCCCACTTCGGCGAACTGGCTGGCAATGATCTGCCCGGAGGTGCGGGCATAGGCCACCGGCGGCAGCTTCAGCGTGGCGCTGAACCCGTCGGGAAGGCCGGCCTCGGCCAGCAGCGCCTTGGCGGCCTCGAGGTCATGGGGATAGGTCGCGGTCAGGTCGACATAATAGGGGTTGTGCGGCGCGAAGGGTGCGCCGATCGGCGCGCCATAGCCATTGGTGGTGCCATCGATGATGGCCTGGCGGTCCAGCGCATGGGCCATGGCCTGGCGCACCTTGAGGTTGTCGAAGGGCGGCTTCTTGTTGTTGGTCGAGAGGATTGTCTCGCCCTCGGTCGTGCCGACAAGCACGTTGAACTGCGGATTGCCCTCGAACACGGCAAGCGCATCGGTCGCGAAATTGTTGGTGCCGTCGATATCGCCGGCCAGCAGCGCATTGGTCATCGTGGCGGTATCGCCGATGAACACATAGCTCGCCTTGGTCAGGTGGACCGGCTCGCCCCAATAGGGACCATAGGCCTCCAGGATCACGCGGCTGCCCTTGTCCCATTGCACGAAGGCGAAGGGGCCCGTGCCGATGGGCTCATTGGCATTGTTGTCGGCACTCTCGGGCGCCACGATCACCGCGTCGCCACGGCCCAGATCGAACAGGAACCGCCCGATCGGCCGGTCGAGCTTGAGCTCGATGGTCAGCGGATCGATCACGGTGATGCTGGTGATGGGCTTGTAGAATTCGGGATGGGCATTGGTGCTGTCCGCAGCCAGGATGCGCTCGAAGCTGAACTTGACGTCTTCGGCATCGAAAGAGGTGCCGTCGTGGAAGGTGACCCCGTCATGCAGCTTGAACGTGTAGGTCAGCCCGTCCTCGGAGATGGTCCAGCTCTCGGCCAGGCCCGGCTGCACGGCGCCGGTCTGGTCGATACGGGTCAGCCCCTCGAACACGTTCTGATAGACCACGATGTCGATGGCCTCGGCAGCGCCCGCTGTCGGATCAAGTGCCGGTGGCTCGAGCGCCACGCCGATGCGCACCTCGGTCGGCTGCGCCATGGCCATGCCGGCCAGGGCCGTCGTCAGCACCAACGCCAGCCCGAAGGCCTTGATTGTCTTGTTCATCGTTCTTCCCCGCGCTTGCGCCCTGTCGGCGCTCTTGGCCGCATCATATAGGGAACCGTCACTAACATGGCAGCAGGTCCGCCTGTTATACTTTCCTACGGTCCCCCAGCCGCGTAGCAAGAATGACCGGGATCAGGCCCGCCAATACGATGACCAGCGCGGGCAGCGCCGCCTGGGCAAACAGTCCGACATTGGCGCGGGAATAGACCAGCGTGGCCAGCGTCTCGACTCCAAGCGGCCGCAGCAGCAGCGTGGCCGGCAATTCCTTGACGATCTCGACAAAGACCAGCGTGGCAGCACTCAGGATGGCCGGCATCAGCGTCGGCAGGTCGATGCGGAACAGCAGCCCCAGCCCCCGCTCGCCCAGCACCCGCCCGGCATCCAGCATGGCATTGCCGCGCTTGCGCATCGCCGCATCCAGCGTCGAATGACTGACAGCGAGGAACCTGATGGCATAGACATAAAGCAAGGCCGCCATCGATCCACTCAGGATCAGCCCCGGCCGCCAGTCGGCCAAGGCCATGGTCATCCGGTTGAACCACAGATCGGCCTGGCCCAATGGCTGCAGCAGCCCCAGCGCCAGCACCGTGCCGGGAATGGCATAGCCAAGTGTAGCCAGCCGGATCGCGCCCCGGCCCACCCCGCCCGACCGATGCGCCAGCTTGGCCGCGACCAGCCCGATTGCAACCGTGATTGCGGCGCCCGAGGCCGCCAGCGTCACCGTCGGCACCAGTGCTGCCAGCGTCATGCTCACCGTTTCCGGCAGGACGAGGCGGAAGGCGAGGTAAGCCAGTTGCCCCACCGGTACCCCGAAACCCAGCGTCAGCAGCAGCAGGCAGAAGCCCGGCGCCAGCCAGCGCCGCGCACCGACAAGGATTTCCCGCGCCGGCGGCACCCGGCTGTCGCGGCGCCCGAGATAAATCCGGTCGTGCCGCGCCCGCTGCTCTGCCACGATCAGCAGCCCGATCACCAGCACCACCGTCACCGCCAACTGAGCCGCCCCGCCGAAATCGGAGCGGTTGATCCACGTCGAATAGATGATGGCGGTGATGGCGTTGATGCCGAAATACTGCACGGCGCCCAGATCGTTGACGACTTCCATCATCGCCAGCGTCACCCCCACCACCAGCGCCGGGCGCGATGTCGGCAGTGTCACCGTGAAAAAGGTGCGCACGCCGCCCGCGCCCAGTGTCCGCGCGGCGATGTTCAATGAGGCCGACTGCATCAGGAAGAACGCGCGGCACGCGACATAGACATAGGGGTACAGCACGCTCGACAGCACCAGCGCCGCCCCCCACTGGCTCTTGATGTCGGGAAACCAGTAGTCCCGCAGCGTCGTCGCCCCGTTCACCGCCCGCAACGCACTCTGCAGCGGGCCGGTGAAGTCGAACACCTCAACATAGGCATAGGCGGCCAGATATGTCGGCACCGCCAGCGGCAGCACCAGCGCCCAGTCAAACACCCGCCGCAGCGGGAACTCGTAATGCGTCACCAGCCAGGCCGCGACCAGCCCGGCGCAGCCGGTGATCAGTCCGACCGAAATCATCAGCAGGCCCGTCTCGCGCAGGGCCGTGGGCAACATGCTGGCACCCAGCCCATTGCTGCCGCCAATGGCCAGCAAGGCCGACCAGCCCAGCCAGGCGATAGGCAGACCCATCAGGGCCGCCAGAAAAAGCGGAACGACCGGCAGGGCGCGCGCCCTGCCGGTCAATGCGGTCCAGACCTCGTGGTCGGTTGCCAAGCGGGCTCCTAGTCCTGCGGGCCTTCGTTGAACTTGAGCTCATCAACCAGCGCTGCCGCGGCAGCACGATTGGCAGCCACTTCGGTCAGCGGCACGGCCGACGCCTTCAATTCGCCCCAGCTCAAAACCAGTTCGTTGATCGGCGCACTGGCCACAACGGGGAACTCATAATTGGTGTCAGCATAGATCGACTGGGCTTCGTCCGACAGCAGGAAGGCGATCAGGGCGTTCGCATTGTCCACGTTTGGCGCGTGCTTGGCGATGAAGCCGCCGGCCACGTTCACCTGGGTACCATCCGATTCGGCATTCGGGTAGATGATCCGGGCAGAGTTGGCCCAGTCCTTCTGCTCCGGCTCGGCTTCGTTGTTGAGCATGGCGCCCATGTAATAGGTGTTGGCAATCGCCAGGTCGCAGGTGCCGTCGAGAATGGCCTTCACCTGGGCGCGGTCACTGCCATCGGGGGCGAAGGCCAGGTTGTCGCGCACCTTGGTCAGCCATTCACGGGCCTTGTCCTCACCATTGACGGCGATGTAGTGGGCGATCAGGCCGATATTGTAGGCATGGTCGCCCGGCCGGGTGCAGATGCGGCCATCCCACTCTTCCGATGCCAGGTCCTCATAGGTCAGCGCGGTGGCGTCCACCCGGTCCTTGGAGACATAGAAGACGCGGCTGCGCAGCGACAAAGCGGTCCAGTTGGCATCGTCGTCGCGGAAGGCTTCCGGCACACGCGCAACCAGGTCCGGCGTAGTGATCGGCTGCGTCAGTCCCTGCTCCTCGGCACCCACCAGGTTGCCGATATCCACCGTCAGGACGACGTCGGCGGGCGACAGTTCGCCCTCGGCCGCAACGCGTTCCAGGAGGCCGTCACCCGCATAGAGCACATTGGCCTTGATGCCGGTTTCTTCGCTGAACTTGTCCAGCAGCGGCTGCAGCAGGCTCTGCTCGCGATAGCTGTAAATGTTCACTTCGCCGCTCTGGGCGAAAGCGGGGGCGACGGAGCCGGTCAGGACGACCGAGCTGAGCAGGGCGACAGCAAGGCGCGTGGTCTTGGTCATGTTCGTTCTCCGATACGGCGGAGTTCAATGCCCCGCTACTGCGGCGCCTTTTCCGCAATATGACTGTTCGAGTCAATATTGTGGAGCCAAATCAATGAGTTACAGTCTGGAATGGTTCAAATCTTCGGACGTGTTATGCAGCAAAATCAGCATATTAGCTGAGTGTGGCATTCCACTTATTTTACCTGCGACAAAAAGGCAGCGCAGGCGCCACGCGACTATTCGGGCTGCGGCAAAGCAGGGCGCTCGACCAGGTCGGCGGGGATGATGAGCGTGAACAGCATGCCCTGTTCGCCGGCCGGGTCGACCGACAGCGAGAAGGCATTGACCGCCAGCAGCGACCGCGTCAGCGCCAGCCCGACGCTGGAGCGCACCGGGGACATCACCTGTCCGTCCTTGCCCATCCCGTCGCGGAACACCACGAACCGTTCGGCCATGTCCACCGCATTGGTCGAACTGTCGCGCACATGTACGGCAATGCCGCCATCATCCTCGCGCTGCGCCGAGATTACCACCGCGCCGCCAGTCGGGGTCTGGTCGATGGCGCTGGCCAGCAGGTTCAGCACGGCCTGTGCCAGCGAGGCCCGGTCGGCGGTGATGCGCGGCAGGTTTTCCGAGATGGCATTGCGCAGGATGACCCGCGCGCCGCTGGCCTGCTGGCGGATGCGGATCACGCAGCTCTCGAGCAGGCTGGTGAGTTCGATGCTCGCGCGCTGCGGCAGGTAGCGGCCATCGCGCAGGCGGGCATAGTCGTCCAACTCATCCACCAGCGCCGCGATCTCCTGGCCGGCATTGGCAATGTCCTGGGCATAGCTTTCATAGCGCTCGTTCTTGAGCGCGCCGAAGGCTTCCGAGCGGATGAGATCGGAAAAGCCGATAATAGTATTGAGCGGCCGCCGCACCCCACGGCTGATCCGCGCCAGCAGCGTCGGATCGGCATCGGAAGGGCCAGCAAGCCGTAGCGGCGCTGGCTCGCGCCCGCGCACAAAGCCGAAATAGCCGGCGATCACGCCCGCCTGACCCTGCCCGAACAGGGTGATCTCCGCCGTGCCCGAGGCTGAGCGCAGCGTCAGGCATGGCCGGGCGGTTTCCGCAAAGCGGGCCGGCCGCTCGAGGAATTCCCGCAGGGACGCGACGTCGCTGGCGGCCACCAATGTGGAAAGCGCCTTGCCCTCCAGCGGGCCATCGAGGCGCAGCAAGCCAGCGCTGCGCGGCGTTGCCGCACTGATGACACCGGCGCGCGTTGCCTCCAGGAAACCATCGCCGCGCATGTCGGCAAAGGTCTGGGCAAAGGCGCTGACGGCAGCCTCGTGGCTGGTGCGGACTTCGGTCGTGCTCGCCGACAGCATCAAGGCCGGGCGGCCCTGCCAGGAAATCGACTGCAGCCGCGCCGTCACCGGCACCAGCGTTCCGTCGCGCTGCACCAGGTGATTGACCGGCCCCGCATCCTGTCCTTCCGGCCCCGCGGCGGGAAACACCGCGGCCAGCCCGGCGGCGCGCAGACTTTCGACCGATTCATAGCCCACCATCTCGGTGATGGCGCGATTGGCAAACAGCACCTGCTGGTCGCGGAACACCAGGATGCCCAGCGGCAGCCGGTTGAGCACCAGCGTTTCGCCGCCCAGATTGATCAGCGCCCCGCCGCGTGGAGTCTCCACCGGCGGCTTGGCGGGCGGCGCGGCATCGCCGATGCGGTCGGTGAGGATGCGCGACAGCTCGTCGAAATTGTAGCGCGAAACGCGTTCGACCGCTTCGATATCGGCGGCGGGGACAGGCGCTAGTTCCGCCATCTCCTTGGCCAGGCTCTCAAGGGCTTCGTCCTCGGCGAGGGGCGCGGGAGGGGCCGGCTCGACCTGGGTTTCGCCGTCCGCCTCCGGCTCGAGCGCTGCCAGGTCCGCCAGATCGGCTTCGGCATCGGTCTGCTCCAGCCCCGGATGCCGCGGAACAAAGCCTCGGCCGGTGACCTTGAACAGCGTGCCTGCCGCGGGCGCGGCCTGGATGCCGGAACCGGGCGGTGGATTGTCGTCTGCATCCGTCAACGGCGAGAACAGGGCGTCGTCGGCTGCCAGCCTGTCGACCAGCCGGCTCAGCCGACTGGTGGTCAGCGCACCGCTTTCCGGCGCTTCCACCTCGCCGCCAACCTCACCTTCCGGCGCGGGCACGTCCTCGGCCGGGGTCGATTCGCCAGCAGGCGGCAAATGGCTCCCGGCCGCCGGGACGGGCTCTGGCTCGTCCGGAACGCCAGGCTCCACCAGTTCCAGAACCGGCTTCCCGTCGTGCTCGGCATCGCGCCAGTTTTCCAACTCGCGGGCATAGGCGTTCTCATCGGTATCGATCAAAGCGCCGACCGTGTCATGCGCGGGCTGAGGCAGTTCTACATCCGGCTCGGCCAGTGCGCCTTGGGCGGCCGCGAGATCGGCCTCCGTGTCCGGGGCAGGGGCCCCCTGCCACTCCGCCTCGGCTTCGGCCGGCGTTTCGATGCTTTCAGGGGCCTCCGCATCGGCTTCCGCGGCGGCAGCCGCCAGGATGTCGGAGGCGATCGGGTCGACCCCCACGACAAGCAGCGCCGTCTGCCCGTCCTGCCAGACCAGCGGCGTGGTGGCGCAGGTGCTGGAGGCAGGCTTGTCCCCGGCGATGAACTGAATGCGAGCCAGGCTCGTCCGCCCGACCGAGCCGAGCCTGATATTTCGGGCAATCTGCCCCTTGATCGGCACCGCCAGCGGCGCCAGCTTCAGCCCATGCTTCTTGAGCTTGGCCAGGAACAGCGGTGCGGCCGCGTTCTGCCACAGCAAAGACTGGCCGTCCTGCGACCACAGCCAGGCCGGGCGCGAATCCTCCTCATGCTGCTGCACGCGGCGGGCGCTCGGCGATGTGATCCAGTCAGCATCCATATAGGACAAGTCTCTCCGTTCCGGGATGCGGCGGGCAGTTCCGTGCCATTTCAGGACAAGTTGCACCCGAAAGCTAAGGTTTCTTCAATATAGGGCGCGTTCCCCAGGGTCCAGTGCGGCGGAGCATCCGGACCCCTGCCTTCGGCTGGGATGGTTAAACCGCATCGCGGCCACCGGCCCTTGTCCGCGGACAAAATCGGTGCTTGTCATCCCGGAATTCTCGACCTATGTTCCGCCCGCTTTCGGGACGAGCGTTTCGCCGCCCCTCGCAGAGCATTTGCCGCCTTAGCTCAGTTGGTTAGAGCGCTAGATTGTGGATCTAGAGGTCCCCCGTTCAATCCGGGGAGGCGGTACCATTCCCTTAGCATTGTCACTGAGCCAGGCGCAGGGCCGACAGGTCGTTGGCGATCGCTTCGAATGTCGCCTTGAGTTCGCTGGAGGCGGTCGGAAAGCGGGCGCGGTCGGGCGTGGATGCGCAATTGGTCAGCAGGGCCTGCACCACGGCGGGCGTGCTCTGGGTCACCGTGTTGGTCGCCAGGCCAATCGTATAGACCGTGATCCCCGCCGCCTTGGCATTAGCGCAGGTCTGCGCCGTGCGTTCGTTCATCTGCGTGACCAGTTGCGCATTGGTCGCGTTGAGCGGGCCAAGGCGGGTGACATTGCCGCCGCTGGTCGAGTTGGCGTTGGTGTTCTGCGAATTGTAGGGGAAGCCATAGGCGCTGTTATAGGCCGATCCGTTCATGTTGTTGGTCTGGTAGGCGGTGTTTTCGCCATCGGTCATGATGATCATGACCTTGCTGATCGCCTCGTCATAGGCACCACCCTGGGTGAACGGCTCGGTCGGCGACAATGCCCGCATGCCCCATACCGTACCCATATGGATATTGGTGCCGCCTTCGGCCTGCATGTTGTTGATCGTGCTGATCACTGTCGCCGGCGTCGCCGTCAGGGGCAGGATGGGCGTCCGGGTGCAGTCGGCATTGGGGCCGCGCGAAAAGCTGGACCCGCTGACGCCGTCGTAATATTTGCAGATGCGCTCCTGCAGTTCGCGTTCGCTCAGCCCGGTGGGTATGTAGCTTCCCGTGCAACTGCCGGTGCGGGTCTGCACCGAGCTATTGCCGGACCAGTTCGTATAGGTGGGATTGCGGCAGGAGCAGCCGGGCGGCTTGGCCCCATAGAAGCCGTTGGGGTAGAGGCTGTTGCTGATGAAGTCGACCGAACCGCCGGTTATCTTGCTGCCCGTCACCGTCGGCGTGTTCCAGCCCCACCAGTTCGAGGTGCGCTGCTCGTAGAATTCGCAGCGTGGGTTTCCATTGGACGGCCGGTCGCAGACTGCCGGGCTGTCTGTCACATAATTGTTGTTGGCCGTATCGGGTGAGAACAGGGGCACGAACAGCGTGTCGCCGCTGACTGGCGCCGTATCGGCGGTGTCGAGATATTCGGTGCTCAGTGTGCCAGTCTTGACATGGGGGCGCGCTTCCACGCAGCCGCGCCAGCTTTCGCCGCTGGCACTGAACAGCGTCTGCCGCTTGGGGAACGAGTAGCCGCCGGTCCAGCTCAGAACCAGGCGATCCTCATCGTCGTCATTGTCGAAATTGTCGTAGTGTATGGATGACGCGCCCGTCTTGTCGATCCAGCTGGCATTGGCATTGCCGCTGCCCACATTGACGAACATGGTGAAGGGCACGATGCCGACGCGCACGTCGGCCACCAGTTTGGCGCCTGTGGCGGGAACGCAGGTATTGCTGTTACCCGGGGCGTCGACCACCTTGTCATACATCAGGATATAGGTTGCGCATCTTGCCGCCTCGACCAGCCGGGTCATGCGGCTTTCCCACTGCATCGACCCCGAATTGTCGAGCACCATGACCACTTCGAGTTTCAGCTTCTTGCGTGTCGCTTCCGACCGGACCTGGGCACTCATGCTCGGCACGCCCACCAGGCTGATGAAATTGGTCGGCATGTCCATCTCGGCCACCAGGAGCAGGGAGCCATCCTCGATATTGACCTGGACGTCCGCCACCTCGGCCGTGACGCCGAACTGGCCTGTCCCGCTCACGATGCCGAGGCGGTCTCGCAGCAGCGCCTGTGCCTTGGTCTTGATGTCGGCCGTATTAAGCGGCTCCTCGAAAATCAGCGGCTGCAGCGCGAGGGCCGCGGCATCGAGCGCCACCTGCGAGCGGTTCCGCGCCTGCTCGAGGGCAACATAGTCCACCACGGCGCCGGCCAGGGCCACCAGGACAATTGCCATCAACCCGAACAGCACGGCAAATACGCCGCGTTCGTCACGCCCGAAACGTCTGGCCAGGGAGAGGAAGCGATGCATGGCGCGGGCACCCACGGATTCTCGGCCCCGGTGCGGAGCAACCCGAATGTCGCGGAAAATCCTTATGAAAGGACCACCACTTTCGTGTAAAGTTTGACGCGATCGTAGAGGTCGATGACATCGGCATTGGTCATGCGGATGCAGCCCGAGGACACGTTCTGGCCGATGCTCCAGGGCTCGGTAGTGCCGTGGATGCGGTACAGCGTCGAGCCCAGATAGAGGGCGCGCGCGCCCAGCGGATTGTCCGGGCCACCTGCCATGTGGCGCGGCAGTTCCGGCCGGCGCTGCAGCATCTCGGCCGGCGGCGTCCAGCTCGGCCATTCCGCCTTGCGGGTGATCTGGTGCGTGCCGCTCCACTCAAAGCCGCTCTTGGCGACGCCGATGCCATAGCGCAGTGCACGGCCGTCTCCGAGCACGAAATAGAGGAAATGCGCCCGCGTATCGACCACGACGGTGCCGCTGCGCTCGCTGGTGGGATATTGCACCACCTGCCGCAGATAGACCGGATTGATCTGCATATTGCCCTGTAGCGCCAAGGCATGGCGCGGTGCACCCTGGACAACGGTGACGCCCGGCGGCGGCGCGAAGCGCCAGCCCGGCTGCAACCCCGCGCCCTGCGCCGGCAATAGTGTCGACAGGCAAACCACCAGCGCCAGCAGACCCTTGCCGGCCGTCTTCATCCCGATCATGGCGACTTCCACATTCCCGCCGGCTATCCGGCTTTGGCTGCAGAATGCCGCAAAATGGCCAACGCGCCGTGAAGCGGCATGGTTAAGCCATTGATGGCATTGTTAGTTAGCGGATCGTAAGCAGGCTAGAGGAACACCGAGTCGTCGCCCGCCGCCCGGGCCGCCTCGCCCAGGACGCGGCTCAGCGCGATGCCGAGCTGGTCGGTGGTGAAGGGCTTCACCAGCACCTCGTTGACCCCCAGTTCGCGGGCCCGGGCGATATTGTCCCGGCTGGCATAGGCCGTCATCAGGATGACCGGCGTCCGCGACGCCGCGCCCAGTTTTGGGTCGCGCAGCACCGTCATCACGCCCGCGCCGCTGACATCGGGCATGTACCAGTCCATCAGCATCAGGTCGAACGGCGCGCCCAGCAGTTCGAGGATCGCCGCAGCACCGCCATCGGCCTCCACCACCTCGCCGACGCCGAGCTTCTTGAGCCCGCTTGCGGAAATGGCGCGTGCATAGGCGTTGTCGTCCACCACCAGCGCTCTGAGGCGTCCCGGAATGATCACGGCTTCACGTCCTCGAAATTCCGCCCCGCTGCAAGCCGCGGGGCTGGCCGTCGCAAAGTCTCTTGTCGAATATATCGGGTCGCAATTCCAAACAGATGAGCGGCAGTCTAAGCATTCCCACGTCCTCGATTAGTGAAAGTGCGATGCCCATGTCAATTGAGTCGGCCCCCGACAAGTCGGTCCGCGATGGTTTGCCGCGTTGCCCCTGGGCTGGGGATGACGCGCTTTACCGCCACTATCACGACCGTGAATGGGGCCGGCCGGTCACCGCGGACACCCGCCTGTTCGAGAAGATCTGCCTCGAGGGCTTCCAGTCGGGGCTCTCCTGGATCACCATCCTGCGCAAGCGCGAGCGGTTCCGCGAAGTCTTCCACGGCTTTGACATCCCAAAGGTCGCTGCCATGGATGAGGCCGACATCGAGCGCCTGCTGCTCGACCCGGGCATCATCCGCCATCGCGGCAAGATTGCTGCCACCATCAACAATGCCCGGCGCACCCTGGCCATCCAGCAGGAATTCGGCTCGCTCGCCGCCTATGTCTGGCGCTTCGAGACCCGTCCCGAGCATCGTCCCGATGACCTGAGCTGGGAGAGCCTGCGCAAGCTGGCGCAGACCGAGGCCTCGGTGCGACTCTCCAAGGATTTGCGCAAGCGCGGTTTTGCCTTTGTCGGCCCCACCACCTGCTATGCTTTCATGCAGGCGATGGGCCTGGTCAACGATCACATTGAGGGCTGCTTCTGTCGGGACGAGGTCGAAGCCGAGCGCCACGCCTTGGTGCGGCCGGCCTGACTAACCTGTTGCCGATACGCCACATTCGCTGCCATGTGCGACAAGCCGCCACATGCCCGCTTGCGGATCACGAAATCGAGAGCTAGAAGCGAAACGTCCATCAACGCGAACCCGAGGGAGGCAACTACATGACAGCAGTATTTGAACTCCGCCAGGGTCCCAACGCGTGGCATTGCGCGCGAGGTTAAGCCTCGCTCCCCAAGCCACCTCGGTCCCCAGTGACCGCGGACACTTCTAGCCAACCAAACGCGATGGTCTGACCCGGGTCTTTTCTCGTCCCGCATCCGTCCATCCTCCACCTAACCCAACCCAACAGAGGCCGGTCCGCGTCCTGACGCGCCCGGAAACCGTCATGTCCTACAACAGCCTCCCTGAGGGCAGCATCGTGCTGCGCCTCGAATTCTCCATCGCCGACGCCGTGCACCAGCGGGGCCTGCTCTCCGTGCTGGGCGCTGCCATCAGCGCCTGGTGGAACCGCCCGCGGCTGCCAGCCAACCTGCCCGCCTCTCTGCGGGCCGATGTCGGCCTGCCGCCCGAGCAACTGCCCGTCCACTGGCTCGATGTGCCCGGCCATTCAGGCATTCCGGATCCCCTGCGGAGACCCGGGATGTAAGCGCGGGGGAGGCCCGGTCCCGGCCGGACCTCCCCACTTGCCCTGTTCAAGATCAGAAGGCCGGCAGGCGCTCGATCGCTGCCGGAAACCGTCATGTTTGAAAATGCACTCGATGAGGGCAGCGTCATGCTGCGCCTCAACTTTGAGGTTACCAACGCCGTCCACCGACGGGGCTTCATCCCCGTTCTGCGCGTCGCCCTGGCGGCGTGGTGGACCCGTCCGCGCATCCCGGCTGACCTGCCCGCCCGCCTGCGGGCCGATATGGGCCTGCCACCGGCTCCCAGGTCGTGGTTCTGGCCTGAGCCGGACGACGTTAGGCCCCTTCCCGTGATCACGTGGAAGATGTGACCCCTATGTCGGGAAGGCCGGGAGAAATCCCGGTCTTCCCGGCTGCTCCGCCACCACTGCCTGTTGTTTCCATGGCCTTGATCCGCTAACAACACCGCGACTTCTCAGGACTTCCAGATGACCGAAAAGACCAAGCTGATCACGCCCCGCCTGCCGCGCGGCTTCGAGGATCGCACGCCCGGCGAAATCGCCGCCGTTGGTGCCATGATCGACAAGATCAAGGCGGTCTATGAGCGCTATGGCTTCGACCCGGTCGAAACCCCGCTGTTCGAATATACCGAGACGCTCGGCAAGTTCCTGCCCGACACCGACCGGCCCAATGCCGGCGTGTTCTCCCTGCAGGACGATGACGAGCAGTGGATGAGCCTGCGCTACGACCTCACCGCGCCGCTCGCCCGCTACTTTGCCGAGAATTTCGAAACCCTGCCCAAGCCCTACCGCTCCTATCGCCAGGGCTACGTCTTCCGCAACGAGAAGCCCGGCCCGGGCCGCTTCCGCCAGTTCACGCAGTTCGACGCTGACACGGTCGGCGCGGCGGGGCCGGAGGCCGACGCCGAGATGTGCATGATGATGGCCGACGTCATGGATGCGCTGGGGCTGGCGGGGAAGTACGTGGTGCGGGTGAACAACCGCAAGGTGCTGGATGGGGTGCTAGCCGCCGCGGGCGTCATCACAGATGAGCAGAAGCTCACCGTGCTCCGCGCCATCGATAAGCTCGATAAGTTTGGCGCAGAGGGCGTCAAATTGCTTCTCGGCGCTGGCCGCAAGGACGACAGTGGTGATTTCACCAAGGGTGCCGGCTTGGCGCCCGCGCAGGTGGGCCTGATAACAGACACCGTTTTGAATGAACGGTACTATTCTGGCGACACCGATCAAGAGTTCGACGATCGAAAGACCTTGGACGAAGCAGTGAAGTCCAACGAGACTTGGAATCAGGGCTTTGCCGAGCTGGACACCATGCAGGCGCTCTTCAACGCTGCGGGGTATGGGCGTGATCGCATCAAGATCGACCCCTCCGTCGTCCGCGGCCTCGAATATTACACCGGTCCGGTCTTCGAGATCGAACTCACCTTCAAGGTGCAGAACGAGAAGGGCCAGGACGTGGTCTTCGGCTCGGTTGGCGGCGGTGGCCGCTATGACGGCCTCGTGTCCCGCTTCCGCCGCGAGCCGGTGCCCGCCACCGGCTTCTCCATCGGCGTCTCCCGCCTCGCCAATGCGCTCAAACTGACAGGCAATCTGGGCGCCACCGAACCGGCTGGCCCGGTCGTCGTCCTCGTCATGGACAAGGACCAGACCGCCCGCTACCAGGCCATGGTCTCCGAACTGCGCAATGCCGGCATCCGCGCCGAAATGTTCCTGGGCAACACCAAGAATTTCGGCAAGCAGGTCGCCTATGCCGACAAGCGCAATTCGCCCATCGTCGTCATCGAAGGCAGCCAGGAGCGCGAGCAGGGGATCCTGCAGATCAAGGACCTGATCGCCGGCAAGCAGGCCGCTGCGGCCATATCGGACAATGCCGAATGGAAGGCCGCACGGCCGGGCCAGTTCGAAGTCAGGCGCGAAGAGCTGGTCAGCGCCATCAAGAAACTGCTGAGCGAGCAATGATGCGCCGTGCTCTCAACCGTGCCCCCTTCACCTCTCCCTTTGGGGAAGAGGTAAGATGACCGGCGCCGCCCTCCGTCGGGCCAATCTCGAATCCCTCGTGGAAGCGCAGGGCGCCACGCGCGCCACGCCGCCACTGCTGCTGTCCGCCGACCCCTATTTCGATCTCGCGGGCGAGGAATTTGGCCGCCGCCTGTTGCTGACATCAGATGCGAGCGGCCGGGAATATTGCCTGCGGCCCGATTTCACGCTGCCCATCGTCGAGGCCTATATCGCCGATGGCGTCGGCGAGCCGGCAGCCTTCTCCTATATGGGTCCCATCTTTCGCCAGCGCGACACCGGCGCCGCCGAGTTCGATCAGGCCGGCATCGAGCTGCTGGCCCAGCCCGATGGTGACGTGGCACTCGATCAGGTGCTGACCTTCGCCCGCGCTGCCTGCTCCATCTTCGGCATTGCTCCCGATATCCGCCTGGGCGGCGTGGGCCTCTTCGAAGCCCTCCTGGTCCAGGCCGATATGCCCGATGCCTGGCGCCCGCGCATCCGCAACCGCTTCGGCCATACCGAGGCGCTCGACCGCCTGCTGACCCGGCTCGAAGCCGCCCCCGATGCGGCCCGCCAGCAGCAGCCCAGCCGCAAGGCGCTGGTCGAAGACGTTACCGAACAGATGGTCGCCGCCGGTCTCAGCCTCTCCGAAGGCCGCACGCCCGACGAGATCGCCGATCGCTACCTCGAACAGCAGGCGCTCGACGCGGCCCACGTTCCGCCGGCAACGCTGAAGCTGCTGCGCGATTATCTGGCCATTTCGGGCCCGGTCCTCCAGGCCCTGACCCAGGTCGAGGCGCTGGCCGCGCGCCACAAGCTGATGCTCGGCGCCCCGATCCGCGCCATCCGCCGTCATCTCAATGGCCTG
Source organism: Devosia sp. (assembly GCF_014860165.1). Classification (GTDB taxonomy): domain Bacteria; phylum Pseudomonadota; class Alphaproteobacteria; order Rhizobiales; family Devosiaceae; genus Devosia. Next base: position 21,105 of record NZ_JACZKG010000076.1, on the reverse strand, counting down.
GGCGAATGCCGCGTCAGCTTCGATGCCAGCTTCTCGCCGCGCCTCGATTACTATACCGGCATCGTCTTCGAGATGACCGGCCCCAAGGGCGAAGTCCTTGCCTCCGGCGGCCAATATGATCGCCTGCTCGAACGCCTTGGCGCCACCGCCCCCATCGCCGCCTCCGGCTGCTCGGTCTGGGTCGATCGCCTCGAAGCGGAGGTTGCACCATGACCGGCATCACGCTCGCCGTGCCCTCCAAGGGGCGCCTCGAAGAACTCACGCGTGAGTGGTTTGCCGCCAACGGCCTCACTATCACCCGCCCTGGCGGCGCCCGCTCCTATCTCGGCGCCATCGAGGGCCTGCCGGAGGTGACGGTACGCTTCTTCCCCGCCTCCGAAATCGCCCGCGAACTGATCCGCGGCACCATCGATTTCGGCGTGACCGGCCGCGATCTCATCCACGAGACCAGCGAGAGCGGTCCCGCCTCGGTCTCCATCGCCAAGCCCCTTGGCTTCGGCCAGGCCGATGTCGTCGTCGCCGTACCCGACGCCTGGATCGACGTGACCCACATGCACGACCTGGCCGATGTCGCGTCCGACTTCCGCAGCCGTCATGGCCGCTGGCTGCGCATCGCCACCAAATACATCACCATTACCCGCCAGCATTTCGCCAAAGCGGGTATTGCCGAATACCGCACCGTCGAGAGCCTGGGCGCCACCGAGGCGGCCCCCGCTTCGGGGGTAGCCGATATCGTGGTCGATATCACCACCACAGGCTCGACACTCGCGGCCAATGGCCTGCGCGTCCTCGAAGATGGCGTCATGCTGCAGAGCGAAGCCTGCCTGATCGTCTCGCGCACCGCCAAGCTTTCGCCCAAGCGCCGGAGCCAGCTGGACGCCGTGCTGGCCCGGCTGGGCACCACGGCCGGATTCTGAGAGGGTGCTGCCGATGAACGGACAATGGGTCGAAGCCTTGGTCATCGCCGCCGCCGTCGTGGCGATCTTCTACATTCTCTGGCGCAACAACGAAGGCCGAAATGGTCCCGGGCCAGGAGACGGTGGCGGGAACTGAACCGCCATTGTCACTGGTCCCCGATTCACGGCACAAGACGACAATGAGGCCGAGGGGGGCGCGTTGGCCGACATCGAACTGACCATCCTGATGCCCTGCCTCAATGAGGCAGAGACCCTGGCCGCCTGCATCGGCAAGGCCCGCGCCTTTCTCGACCGCAGCGGCATAGCGGGCGAAATCCTCGTCGCCGACAATGGCTCGACCGACGGTTCCCGCGAGATCGCCGAGCGCCTGGGCGCCCGGGTGGTGCCGGTTCCCGAGCGCGGCTATGGCGCCGCGCTGGGCGGCGGCATCGAGGCGGCCCGCGGCCGCTTCATCATCATGGGTGATGCCGACGACAGCTACGACTTCTCCCGGCTCGATGCCTTTGTTGCCGAACTCCGCGCTGGCGCCGATCTGGTAATGGGCAATCGCTTCAAGGGCGGGATAGCGCCCGGCGCCATGCCCTGGCTGCACCGCTATATCGGCAACCCGGTCCTCAGCGCCATCGGCCGGCGGTTCTTCGGCGCCTCGATCGGCGATTTTCACTGCGGCTTGCGCGGTTTCTCGCGCGCCGCCATCGTCTCGCTCAACCTGCGCACATCGGGCATGGAATTCGCCTCCGAAATGGTGGTCAAGGCCACCCTGGCCCATCTCGATATCCGCGAAGTGCCCACGACCCTGGTCAAGGACGGGCGCTCGCGTCCGCCCCATCTTCGCTCCATCCGCGATGGCTGGCGGCATCTGCGTTTCCTGCTGCTGTTCTCGCCGCGGTGGCTTTTCCTCTATCCCGGCATCGCCCTACTGGCAGTCGGCCTGGTGGTCGGGGCGATCCTGCTGCCCGGCCCGGCCTATATTGGTGACATCTCGTTCGACATCCACACGTTCCTGGTGGCGGCGCTCTGCATCATCGTGGGCCTCCAGTCGATCTCCTTCGCCATCATCGGCCGGCGCTTCGCCTCGCGCTACGGCTTCATCCCCCGCTCCGGCAATTACGATCGCCTGCTCGAAGCCCTGACGCTCGAACGCATCCTGCTGGCAGCATTGAGCCTCATGCTGGTGGGCATCATTGCCCTGATCTGGGGCGTATCAGTCTGGGCGGCGCGCGATTTCGGGCCACTCAACCCCAGCCGCACCATGCGTCCCGTCATCCTGGCCATGACCGCGCTGGTCTCGGGCTTCCAGATGATGATGAGCGGCTTCATGTCCTCGATGATCAATATCCCGATCTATGAGCGCCGCATCGCCGACGACCCGACACCGCGCCAGAACGCGCCCTGAACCATCCCGGTCTTTATGCTCGATCCCCTTATTCTCCTCGCGCTCGCCGCGGTCGGCATGCTGGCCGGCTTTGTCGACGCCATTGCCGGCGGCGGCGGCATGATCGCCTTGCCCGCCTTGCTGTCGGCGGGCCTGCCGCCCGTCGCAGCGCTCGCCACCAACAAGCTGCAATCGGTGTTCGGCACCGGCATGGCGGCGCTCACCTACTGGCGCCGCGGTTTCGTGTCGCTCAAGGCTCTGGTCCCGGCCATTGCGCTGACCTATGCCGGCGCCCTGGCCGGCGCGCTGGTGGTCAAGCAGATCGACGTCAGCCTGCTCGATGTGGCCGTTCCCGTCGCGCTGATCGGCATTGCGCTCTATTTCCTGTTCGCTCCCAATCTCTCCGATGCCGACAAGGCGGCGCGGCTGCCCTTCGGGCTCTTCGTGCCGGTCATGGGCATGGCCATCGGCTTTTATGACGGCATCTTCGGGCCGGGCACCGGCTCCTTCCTCACCATCGGCTTCGTCATGCTGTTCGGGCTGGGCCTGACCCGGGCTTCGGGCAATACCAAGATACTCAACCTGGTTTCCAACCTCGCTGCACTGACCATCTTCATCCCGGCGGGCGACGTGGTCTGGCCCGCGGCCATCGCCATGGCGGCGGGGCAGGTGGTTGGCGGCTATATCGGCGCGCGCACCGGCATCCGCTATGGCGCGCGCATCATCCGTCCACTGGTCGTGGTGGTGTCGATCGCCCTGGCGCTGCGGCTGCTGTTCTTCTAGAGGGCCGAGCCGAACGCCGCCTCGATGGCGCGCTGCGTTGCCGGCCCGAAGCTACCGTCGATCGTGCCCGTATAGAACCCGTCGCGCTTCAGCATTTCCTGGATGGCCCGGCGATAGTTCGGCGAGGTATCGGCATTGCGGATATCTCTGAACTCGTCGAGCGCCACCTGCAGCCCATTGGTGAGCGCCAGATAGGCCAGTTCGGCCGCCCGCTGCGTGTCCTTGCCGACACCGTCGCCATAGAGATAACGCAGCGACAGCGACCAGTGCCCATTGGCGTCGCCGCCATCGGACGCCTTCTGGTACCAGGCCGTCGCCTCTTCGGCATCCTTAGCGACGCCATTGCCGGCCAGGTACATGTCGCCCAGCGCATACATGGCATAGGCATAGCCATTATCGGCGGCCAGGCGGAACCAGCGCTGCGCCTCGGCATAGCTCTGCCGCACGCCATCGCCGACATTATACATGCTGCCGACATTGCTCTGCGCCGCCGGCAACCCAGCCTCGGCGGCCTTGAGATACCAGTCGAAGGCCTTGTCAAAGTCCTGTGCCACGAACTCGCCGCGGTCATACATCAGGCCCACACGGTTCATCGCATAGGGGTCGCCCGCTTCGGCGGCGAGGGAATACATCTCGAAGGCATATTCGTAGTCGGGCGTCTGCCCCTCGTCGACGAAATAGGCCGCGTCGCCCTCGTCGAGGATCGTCTCGAGATCATCGGGATCGTTGGGATCCAGTTGCTGCGACTGGGTCGCCGGGGGCGTGCCCTTGGTCTTGGTCTTCTGCGCGAAAGCATCCCCCGTGGCCGCCAGATTGAGCGCCAGCAGCAAAACCGCAGCCAGAACAACACGCATGGACATCTCGAACCCCCTTGCTCCAATTCCTCGGAAAATGAAACGTCGGCACGTTGCTGTCAAATGCCGAAAAGGGCACCCCCTGTAGTGGGGGGAGGGGCTATTCCAGCCCGGCCGCAGCGCGCAGGGCCGCGTTGATCCTGTCCTGCCAGCCCGGACCATCTTCCTGGAAATGCTCGAGCACCGCGCGGTCGAGCCGCAGCGTCACCATCTCCTTGCCGCTGGGCGGCGCCAGGGGCTTGGCCGGAGCGGCTTCCACCGGCTTGCTGGTGGCGGATTTGAAGGCAGCCTCTGCCTGGTCGAAGGCGCTGCCGCGCCGGGGTGTTCGCATGGAATCCTCGCTGATGTGTGGCGCATTCTAGCGCCCTCGCAACGGCTGGGCACAAGAAAAAGGCGCAGTGTTTCCACTGCGCCTTTCTCGTGAAGTCCGTGACTGGGAAGAAACGAACTCCAAAGCCGGGTCGGACTTCTTAGAAGTCCATGCCGCCCATGCCGCCCATGCCGCCGCCGCCCGGCATTGCCGGGGCTGCGTCCTTGGGGGCCTCGACGATGAGAGCTTCGGTGGTGATCAGCAGCGAAGCCACCGATGCCGCGTCCTGCAGGGCAGTGCGAACCACCTTCACCGGATCGATGACGCCCATGGTGATCATGTCGCCATATTCGCCGGTCGCAGCATTGTAGCCGAAGGTCTTGGAGGCATTCTCGAGGATCTTGCCGACAACGACGGAGCCTTCGGCACCAGCATTGTTGGCGATGGTGCGCACTGGCTCCTGCAGAGCACGGCGGACGATGGCAATGCCAGCGTCCTGGTCTGCGTTGGCGCCCTTGGTGGTCATGGCATGCGAAGCACGCAGCAGCGCGACGCCGCCGCCGGGGACGATGCCTTCTTCAACGGCAGCACGGGTTGCGTTCAGCGCGTCATCGACGCGGTCCTTGCGCTCCTTGACTTCAACTTCCGTCGAGCCGCCGACCTTGATCACCGCAACGCCACCGGCGAGCTTGGCCAGGCGTTCCTGCAGCTTTTCCTTGTCGTAATCCGAAGAGGTTTCTTCGATCTGCGCCTTGATCTGGCCAACGCGGCCCTGGATGTCTTCGGTCGTGCCGGCACCATCCACGATCGTGGTGTTTTCCTTGGTGATTTCGACGCGCTTGGCAGTGCCGAGCATGTCCAGGGTCACGTTCTCGAGCTTGATGCCGAGATCTTCGGAAATCACCTGGCCACCGGTCAGGATGGCGATGTCTTCGAGCATGGCCTTGCGGCGGTCGCCGAAGCCCGGAGCCTTGACGGCAGCGACCTTGAGGCCGGCGCGCAGGCGGTTGACGACCAGGGTCGGCAGGGCCTCGCCATCGACGTCTTCAGCAATGATCAGCAGCGGACGCTGCGACTGCACCACGGCTTCCAGGATCGGCAGGATGGCCTGCAGGTTCGAGAGCTTCTTTTCGTGCAGCAGGATGTAGGGGTCTTCGAGGACCGCGGTCATCTTTTCGGCATTGGTCACGAAGTAGGGGCTGAGGTAGCCGCGGTCGAACTGCATGCCTTCGACGACTTCAAGCTCGGTCTCGGCGGTCTTGGCTTCTTCGACGGTGATGACACCCTCGTTGCCGACCTTCTGCATGGCTTCGGCAATCATGTCGCCGATGGCGGTTTCGCCGTTGGCCGAAATGGTGCCGACCTGGGCGACTTCACTGGACGACTTGATCTTGGCCGAAGCGGCCTGCAGCGAGGTGACGACGTCGGCAACAGCCAGGTCGATACCGCGCTTGAGATCCATCGGGTTGAAGCCGGCGGCAACAGCCTTGACGCCTTCGACGACGATGGCCTGGCCGAGAACGGTCGCGGTGGTGGTGCCGTCACCGGCAATGTCGTTGGTCTTGGAAGCGACCGAACGCAGCAGCTGGGCGCCCAGGTTCTCGAACTTGTCTTCCAGCTCGATTTCCTTGGCGACGGTCACGCCGTCCTTGGTGATGCGCGGGGCACCGAACGACTTTTCGATCACGACGTTACGGCCCTTGGGGCCGAGGGTCACCTTCACCGCATTGGCGAGGATGTTGACGCCGCGCAGCATCTTGTCACGGGCATCGGTAGAGAACTTTACTTCTTTAGCGGCCATGAGTGGCGCTCCTTAAAGAGTGGGTTGAAACGACGAAAAGGGCAGGAAAGGACTTAGCCTTCGACGATGCCCATGATGTCGGATTCCTTCATGATCAGCAGGTCTTCGCCGTTGAGCTTGACCTCGGTGCCGCTCCACTTGCCGAACAGCACGCGGTCGCCGGCCTTGACGTCGAGGGCATTGATCTTGCCCTGGTCATCGCGCGCGCCCGGGCCAACCGAAACGATCACGCCTTCGGACGGCTTTTCCTTGGCGGTGTCGGGGATGATGATCCCGCCCTTGGTCTTTTCTTCGCTGTCGAGGCGACGGACGACCACGCGGTCGTGCAGAGGACGAAAGCCCATGTTTTGCTCCTATGGCAGCAATTTCAATGCAAACTTGGCGCTGTTAGCACTCACCATTGTAGAGTGCCAACAGGTGACCGGGGATATATGGCTGGCCCCTGATCGAGTCAAGGTCGCGTGAACCGGCTTTCTTCTCGCGCGTTGAGCCAGATCGCTTTAACCCCCTACATGGCAGGACAACATGACGCGTCAATGTCTGGACAAGGATATCAGGATCACGCCCGCCAAGGGCCGGGTGCATGTGCTGTTCGACGATGCCGAGATCGGCTCGTCCCTCAACGCGCTCGAACTCGACGAGCCGGGCGAGCCGCTTCGCATTTACCTGCCCCGCAGCGACGTCCGCGAGGACATCCTTGAGCTTTCCGAAACCCGCACGACCAGCCCCTATAAGGGGGAGGCGCATTACTACACCATCAAGACGCTGACCGCCGACGGCCCTGACCAGGCCTGGTACTATCCCGATCCATGCCCGCTGGTGGAGCCGATCCGCGATCACCTGGCCTTCAAGGGTGACCGGATCGAGTACAGATATTCCGAGGTTTAGGTGCCCAAAGGCACCGCATGCTGGGCGGGGTGGGGCCGCTGGCTCCATGCCGCCCGCGTGACAGGCCGGCGCGCAACTTTTTCCTCCGCCCCCTTTCCCCGCGCGCCAACCTGCGCCATAACGCCCCCATGACCCAGGACAACACTCTTCAGATCAAGCTGCGCCTCAAGGGCGGCAGCGGCCCGAACGCTAACTGGCATTGGGAAATCCTCGACGCCGCCGGCAAGGTGGTCAAATCAGGCTCGGCCGTCGGTCCCGAGCACAAGGCGTTCGCCACGGCGCGCATCGCCAAGGAAAAGCTGGAGCAATCCCCCGGCCGCTGATCCGGCTGACGACCAAGAGATTGCCGTGACCACTTCCGTGCCCGCCGCCGCGTCCAGCCCTGCACCGCAGCGGGGTGGGCCGATGCGTGGCATCACGCTCAAGGTGCTCTCGGTCTGCTTCTTCGTGGTCATGGCGACCCTGCTCAAGGCTACGGGCACCATCCCGGCCGGGGAGCTGGTCTTTTTCCGCTGCTTCTTCGCTATCCTCCCCGTCCTTGCCTGGCTGCTGTGGCGCCGACAGTTGCGTTCGGCCCTCCACACCCGCAATCCCCTCGGCCATGTCGTGCGGGCGCTGGTGGGCGCGTCGTCAATGGGGCTGGGCTTTTTCGCGCTGACCCGGCTGCCGCTACCCGAGGCCACGGCCATCGGCTTTGCCGCCCCATTGCTCATCGTGGCCTTCAGCGCCCTGCTGCTCAAGGAGCGTGTCCATGTCTTTCGCTGGACGGCGGTCACTGTCGGCCTGTTCGGCGTCGTCATTATCCTCTGGCCCCGCCTGACGCTGTTTTCCGGCGGCCAGGCCATGGGCAATGCCGAAACATGGGGCGCCATCGCTGCCTTCGGCGCCGCCATCTTCACCGCCTTCGCCATGATGCAGGTGCGCAAGCTGACGCAGACCGAGCGCACTGAAGCGATTGTCATCTACTTCTTCATCAGCGCCAGCATCCTGTCGCTGGCCACCATTCCCTTTGGCTGGGCCATGCCCACCCCGCAGCAGGCGGCGCTGCTGATCGGCGCCGGCTTTGCCGGCGGCATCGGGCAGTTGCTGATGACGTCCGCCTATCGCTATGCCGACATGTCGGTCATCGCGCCGTTTGAATATGTCTCCCTGCTGCTGACGCTGGTCATCGGCTTCCTGGTCTTCGGCGACGTGCCGACGCTGAGCATGGTCATCGGCGCCGTCATCATCGTCCTGTCAGGCATCGCCGTGATCCTGCGCGAGCACTATCTGGGGATCGACCGCATCAAGGCGCGGGAAGCCAATACGCCTTGATCGCCGGGGGCTTTGCCCCATCTTGGTGACAGTCAGGGGACATTCATGAGCGCCGTCGCAGCTATCGCCATTGCCGTCATTCTTGCTGGTCTTGCTGTGTTTCAGGCTACCCTGATTGCCGGTGCGCCTTTGGGCCGCTTTGCCTGGGGCGGCCAGCACGAGCGCCTGCCCACCCCGCTGCGGGTCGGCAGCGTCGTATCAATCGCCCTTTATGCCGGCTTTGCCGCCGTGCTGCTGCAGCAGGCTGGTGTCATCGCGCTATTGCCTGGTGGAGCGTGGCTGGGCATCGCGGCTTGGGTCGTGGTGGGCTATTGCGCGCTGGGCATTCCAATGAATGCCATCTCGCGCAGCGCGCCGGAGCGGTTGACCATGACGCCGCTGGTAACCGTGCTGTTTGCGTTGTCGCTGGTGGTTGCGCTGGGTCTCTAGCTGGCCACGGCCATTTCCGCCCAGCCCTGGCGCTTGCGGTAGATGGTCGACGGGCTGATCTCCAGCGCGGCGGCGGCCAAGGAGATATTGCCGCCAAAGCTGGCAATGGCGTCCTCGATGATGCGCTGCTCCTGCTGCCACATCGGCAGGATGCTCTGGCGGCGGTCGCCACGCGGCGCGGCTTCGACCGACGCCACCAAACCGCGCGACTCGATGTCGGCCACCTGCAGCATGGACATGCTGATCTCGCCGCCATCACACATCACCACCAGGCGGCGCACCAGGTTCTGCAATTGCCGCACATTGCCGGGCCATTCGGCAGCAGACAGCAGGCTCGCGACATCGGGCGCGAAGCCGGAGAAATGCTTGTGTTCCTCGGCGGCATAGCGCGCCAGGAAATGGCGGGCAAGCACCATGACATCGGTCGGCCGCTGCCGCAGCGGCGGCAGGTGGATGGGTAGCACATGCAGCCGATAGAACAGGTCCTCGCGGAACTTCTTTTCTGATATCAGCTGCATCGGATTGCGGTTGGTGGCGCAGATGACCCGCACATCTACCTGCCGCACGCCCGCTTCGCCCACCCGGCTCAGCGTGCCGGTCTGCAGGAACCGCAGCAGCTTGCTCTGCAGCGACAGATCCATCTCGCCGATTTCGTCGAGGAACAGCGTGCCGCCATCGGCCAGCTCGGCCGCGCCCTTGCGATCGTCATGCGCGCCGGTAAAGGCGCCGCGCGCCACGCCGAACAGTTCGCTCTCCATCAGGTCGCGCGGGATGGCGGCGCAGTTGATGGCCACCAGGCGCTTGCCGAATCTGGGGCCTGTCGCATGCAGCGCCTCGGCGCAGACATCCTTGCCGGTGCCGCTTTCCCCGGTGATGAAGACCGGCGCCGACGATGCGGCGATGCGCCCGATCTGCTCATAGACAAATTGCATGGCGCTCGAGGCGCCAATGAAGCCGGCAAAATCGGACCGACCTTCGCTGCGCGGCGCGATGCTCAGCGCGCGGCCCTTGCCATGACGCTGCGCCAGCTCGCCAATGCGGCCGGCCATGGCCGGGCCGTTGACGGGCTTGACCACATAGTCATGCGCCCCGGCACGCATCGCCCCTACCGCCGCCGAAACCGACGCGCCATCCGATACGGCAACGAACAGTGCCCCGTCCGACAGGCGCACCAGCCGCGACACGGCGTCGTCACTGCGCTCGCTGATGTCGCCCAGGGATGAAAGATCGGCCAGGATGATGTCGAAACTGCTGTCGCGCAACAGGTCGGCTGCCTGCTTTCCGCCGGCCGCGATGATGATGCACATGCCATGGCCCAGGCTCCCGGCCAGCGTTTCGGCGACCAGTGCGGCGTGCTTCTCGTCGCCATCGACCAGCAGCAGCCGTCCCTGCGGCCCGCTATCGTGTCGGTTGTGCATCGCCATGCGGCCTGGTCCTCGTGTTCCGATTACTCACCATGCCGGTTGTCCGGCGTTGCCGCTCTGTCCCGGTGTTGCCCCAATTGTTTCGCAACAGGGTAAACAAACCGTTCCGCACACGTCGAATTTTACGTTGCAGGCGATGGACTTGGCCCTTGCCTGACTGGCATTCTCAAGATTAAGTCTGCCGCCATGCAGAGGAAGACCGTAGACGATGGGGTGGCGCGAGGCTTCGCGCAGTCTGGAGTGCGCATCGCCAATGAGCGGGCGGTGATGACGCTTATCGCTCTCAATCCGGGGGCCTCCAATGCCGATCTGGCCCGTCTGTCGGGCCTGGGGCCGCAGACCACCTCGCGCATCGTCTCGGACCTCGAGGCGCGCGAACTGGTCCTGCGCGGCGAGGTGCTGCGCGGCCGGCGCGGCCAGCCGGCAACGCCGCTCTTCCTCAATCCGGATGGCGCCTTCGGCATCGGCATCGAGATCGGCTGGCGGCATTTCGAGGTGCTGCTGTTCGGCATGGCCGGCATCACTCTGGCCAGTATCCGCCGCAGCTATTGCTGGCCCGATTTTCACACCATCTTTGCCGATGTCAGCGCCGAGGTCGCGACCCTTCGTGCCGGCATGACGGCCACGCAGGCCGAGCGCCTGGTTGGTATCGGTGTCGCCTCCCCATCTCGTATCGACCGGCATATCCACCGCCTTGGCGCACCCGTCGAACAGGTGGAGCTGTGGAGCGGTGTCGACATGGCCGACGAAGTCGGACGGGCGCTGGGCGAGCCGGTCGCCTGGTTCAACGACGGCAATGCCGCCTGCTGGGCCGAGTTCATCGCCCACCGGCTCCCCCGACCCGATGGCCTGGCCTATCTCCAGGTCGGCGCGCTTGTGGGTGCGGGCATTGCCATTGACGGGCAGGTGTGGGAGGGGCGCACCGGCAATGCCGCCAATCTGGGCGCGATCCTGGTCGCCGACGCCCAGGGGCAGGCGAGCTACGTCTATACCATCGCCTCCCTTCTGGCCCTGGAGCAGCGGCTCGAGGCGGCGGGGCGCACGCCCCCGCGCGGCAACCCGCTGAACTGGGATTGGGAAAGCCTTGAGCCGGTGGCATCGGCATGGCTCGACGACGCCGGCCGGGCGCTGGCCAGTGCCGTTCTCAGCACGCGCGCTGTCGTGGAGTTCGATGTCGCCGTTATCGACGGCGTCATGCCGCGCGCGGTGGTCACGAGCCTGGTGGAGCGCGTCGAGCACCACCTGGCGGCGCTTCCGCCCCGTGGCGGCGATCTGCCACGGGTGTCCATGGGGCATATGGGTGGCGCCGCTGCAGCGACCGGGGCGGCCCAGCTGGTGCTGTTCCATCGCTTCTTCTCGCGCGGCTGGAATATCTTCGTCACCTGACCTTCAGCAAATAGGCTTGGGCAGCGGTCCGTCCGCGCTTTTGCCGACCCTTGCGCGATGCTATGAGGAAGGGCCGAATCCCGGCATTCGAAGGGTTCCGAGGTCCGCCGTGCAGGCATTGGTCTACACGTTCATCGCCCTTGCTGCTGCCGCCATCGGCGCCGCCGCCTATTTCGGCCTGACCTTCACCCCGGCAGAAGCCATCCTGGCCGCCGTCGTCTTCGGCTGCGTCTGCGTCGTGCTGATGGAGCGCGCCTTGCGCCAGCGCGCCGAAAACCGACTGGAAAGAGCCATCGAGGACCTGTCCCGGTTGCTTGCCACCGATGCCCAGGCCGGCGCGGTGCTCGGCCAGCGTATCAATGCCATGACCGATCTCAATGCCGGTGCGCGACTCGAGGGTGTGGAAGCCGATATTTCCGTGCTGGGCACCGTGATCCGCCAGGTGGCCGAGGCCGTGGCCGAGATCGAGGACCGTGTCGCCAAGCCCGCATCGGCGGGCCGCGACCGCATGATCTCACCCCCGCCGCCAGCAACGCCGCCGCGCGAGGCCGATCCGTCCATTCCGCTCGAAATGCTGCGCCAGGCAATCGCCGATAACCGGCTGATCCATCATATCCAGCCCGTCGTGACGCTGCCGCAGCGCCGGCCGCAGGGCTATGACCTTGTCCCGCGCCTGATGATGGAGGACGGCGACCTCGCCGACCGTCCCGATTTCATGCCCCGCCGCGGCGGCGAGGATGTGATCCGCCAGATCGAGGGCGCTGGCCTGGTCGAGGCCATCACCATCTGCCGCCGCGCCCGCACCGGCGGCCAGCCGATCACGCTCTATATCCCGCTGTCGCGCGCTACTCTGGGCGATTCGGCCGCCTCCGAGCAGTTGATCGTCTCGCTCGAAGCCAACCGCGCCATCGCGCCGGGCCTGATCTTTGTTATCGGCGAGCCCGATTGGCAGTCCCTCACCACTGGCGAGCGGGCCATTGCCGACGCCGTGGTCAAGAAGGGCGCCGGCTTTTCCATCGCCAATGTCAGGTCGCTCCGCGTCGACGTGGCCGAACTGGCGGCGCAGGGTGTGCGGTCGCTGCGCATCGACGCGGCCCGCTTCATCGAGGAACCCGAGGTATTCACCGATTTCCATGCTTCCGACATCGCCAATTATGTTGCCCGCTTCGACGTGAAGCTGTTGGGCACCGGCATCGCCAACGAGCGTCAGATCGTCGAACTGCTCGAAGACGGCATTACCCTGGTCCAGGGCCCCTATATTGCCGCCGCCGGCCCCGTCCGTCCCGACCTGGTGACCGAGCCGGCCCGCCAGGCGCCGCAACTGCGGCGGGTGGAGTTCTAGTCTGGCGCAGCGGCGGTTGGGGCAGCGAGCGCCGAATTCGGACCTATGCCAGACCTATGATACCAGGGCACATATCGGTTTCCCCTTGATCCCGAGGGGCAAGCTGCCACATAGAACGGCCATCCTGTTCGCATCGGAATAGCGCGATGACCAGCCCCCTGCCTTCCATCTCTGGCCTTGCCGACCTGGCCGGTCGCTATGACGCTGTGCTCAGCGACGTATGGGGCGTCGTCCATAACGGCGTCGAGGCGTTTCCGACCGCGGTCGATGCCCTCAGCCAGTTTCGCGCGGCGGGCGGCAAGGTGGTGTTCATCACCAATGCGCCGCGCCCGTCCGGCCCCATCATCGAGATGCTCGATCGGCTGGGCGTGCATCGCGCCGCCTACGACGCCATTGTCTCCTCGGGCGATGCCACCCGCACCATGATCGGCAAATATCGCGGCCGGGCCATCCACCATGTCGGCCCACCAACTGAGGATGACGCGCTTTACGATGGTCTGGATGTGCGCCGGACCGGCGCCGACGAGGCCGAGGTGGTGGTCGTCACGGATCTCGATACCGACGAGGATACGCCCGAAATGTACCGCGAGCGGGCCAGGGTCTGGCTCAGCCGCAGGCTGCCCATGATCTGCGCCAACCCCGACCGGGTGGTCGAACATGGCGACAAGATCATCTATTGCGGCGGTGCGCTGGGCGACCTCTATGCCGCCATGGGCGGCATGGTGCTGATGGCCGGCAAGCCCTACCAGCCCATCTACGAGGAAGCCTTCCGCCTCGCCGAGCTGGCGGCCGGCAGGCCGCTCGACAAGTCCCGCGTCCTCGCGATCGGCGACAGCGTGCGCACCGACGCCACCGGTGCCGCCAAGTTCGGCGTCGACCTGCTCTTTGTCACCGGCTCCATCCATGCGGCCGAGCTCGATGCCTTCGGCAAGCCCGATCCGCAGGCCATTGCCGATCTCGTCGCCCCCAGCCGCGCCCACATGGCCGGCTTCCTGCCGCGCCTGTCCTGGTGAAGCCGTGACCGGCTTCATTCGCCTCAATAGCCTCGATGCCGTGCCTGCCGCCCTGCGCGGCGCCTTTGTCGCTATCGGCAATTTCGACGGCGTCCACCGCGGCCATCAGTCGGTGCTGACCACCCTCAAGGCCCGCGCCGCCCAGGCCGGTGTGCCGGCCATGGTGCTGACCTTCGAGCCGCATCCGCGCGATGTCTTCGCGCCGGCGCCCTTCATGTTCCGCCTCACCGATGGCGACGCCAAGGCCCGCCTCGCCGAAGCCTTTGGCCTCGACGCCATCGCGGTGCTGAACTTCGACCGCGCCTTCTCGCAGATCGAGGCCGAGGACTTCGTGTCCCGCTTCCTGGTCGATGCGCTCAATGTCACCGGCGTCATCGTTGGCGCCGATTTCCATTTCGGCCGCCAGCGCCGCGGCACGCCGACCTTCCTCAAGGCCTCGGGCGAAGCACAGGGATTTGCCGTCGAGACGCTCGACCTGATGGATGAGGGCGACGAAGTCATCTCCTCCTCGCGCATCCGCGCCGCCCTGTCGGAAGGCGCCGTGATCGCCGCGAACAGGCTGCTGGGTTATCACTGGTTCTTCGACGGCTGCGTGGTCAAGGGCGACCAGCGGGGCAGGGAACTCGGCTACCCCACGGCCAACACCATGACGCGCGCCAATTTCCAGCTGGCCCAGGGCGTCTACGCCGTCCGCGCCCGCCTGGGCGATCGCCTGTTCGACGGCGTCGCCGCCTATGGCAAGCCCATGTTCAACAACCAGTTGCCGCCCTTCGAGACGCATCTGTTCGATTTCGACGAAGACATCTACGGCCAGACCATATCGGTGGCACTGGTCTCCCACATCCGCGGCCAGGAAGTGTTTTCGGGGCTGGACGAGCTGATTGCGGCAATGGACCGCGACAGCAAGAAGGCGCGGGACGCACTGGCCAAGGCTTCGCCGCTGAGCGAGCTGGATGCCAAATTGGGGTTTGTGGGGTAGGGCACTGCGCTTCACCTCTCCCTTTGGGGGAGAGGTCGGCTTGCGGAGCAAGCCGGGTGAGGGGGCGTTTCTTGCGCACCTCACCCAGTAAAGGCCCCCTCACCCGCCGCTTCGCGTCGACCTCTCCCCCAAAGGGAGAGGTGGAGGCCAAATCATCCTTTGCCCCATCCGCCCCGCCTTGCTAAAAGGCGGCCCAAATCTTCCCTTACCGATTGCCGTTTCCATGACCGATACCGCCGCGGGCGCCACCGAAACCGATTATTCGGCCACGCTGTTTTTGCCGGAAACCCAATTCCCCATGCGCGCCGGCCTGCCCGAGCGCGAGCCGGGCTGGCTCAAGCGCTGGGAAGAGATGGACATTTACGCGCTGCAGCGCGAGCAGGCCAAGGACCGGCCGCTGTTCACCATCCATGATGGCCCGCCCTATGCCAATGGCAATATCCATATCGGCCACGCGCTGAACAAGACGCTGAAGGACCTCGTCTCCCGCTCCATGCAGATGCTGGGCTACAACTCGGCCTATGTGCCGGGCTGGGACTGCCACGGCCTGCCTATCGAATGGAAGATCGAGGAACAGTACCGCGCCAAGGGCAAGGACAAGAACGAGGTTCCCGTCGTCGAATTCCGCCAGGAATGCCGCACCTTTGCCGAGCAGTGGGTCGATATCCAGCGCGAGGAATTCAAGCGCCTCGGCGTGCTGGGCGAGTGGGACAATCCCTACCTCACCATGAGCTTCGACGCCGAAGCCCAGATCGCCCGCGAACTGATGAAGGTGGCCAGCACTGGCCAGCTCTATCGCGGCTCCAAGCCCGTCATGTGGTCGGTGGTCGAGCGCACGGCTTTGGCCGAGGCCGAGATCGAATATGCGGACTATGAGAGCGACACCATCTGGGTGAAGTTCCAGACGTCGCACATCGCGGCGGCCGCCGGATCGGGCGTCGAAGACAATATCGCGCGTCGCGAACACCTGACCGGTGCCTCCGTGGTCATTTGGACCACGACGCCCTGGACCATCCCCGCCAACCGCGCCATCAGCTTCTCGTCCAAGGTTGCCTATGGCCTCTACGAGGTTACCAAGGCGCCCGATGGCAATTGGGCCTCGACAGGCGAGAAATACGTGCTGGCCGACAAGCTGGCCGCCGAGACCTTCGCCAAGGCCAAGGTCGAGGAATTCATCCGCCTGCAGGATGTGCCGCCTGCCGTTCTGGCCGGCCTGCAATGCCACCACCCGCTGCGCGGTCTCGGCGGCGGCTACGAGTTCGAAGTCCCGCTGCTCGATGGCGAACACGTCACCGATGATGCCGGCACCGGCTTCGTCCATACCGCGCCGGGCCATGGTCTCGACGACTTCGAAATCTGGATGAACTCTTCGCGCCTCTTGGGCGAAAAGGGCATCGACACCGCCATCCCCTATGTGGTCGGCGACGACGGCTTCTACACCGATGAGGCTCCCGGCCTCGAAGGCGCGCGCGTCATCGACGACAACGGCAAGAAGGGCGATGCCAATAACCGCGTCATCGCGGCTTTGGCCGAGCGCAATGCCATGGTCGCCCGCGGCCGCGTCAAGCATCAATATCCCCATTCCTGGCGTTCCAAGAAGCCGGTGATCTTCCGCAACACGCCGCAATGGTTCGTCTATATGGACCGCGACATCGACGGCGCCTTGGGCGATACGCTGCGCCACCGCGCCCTCAACGCCATCGACGCGACAAAGTTCTACCCCCCAGCAGGCCAGAACCGCCTGCGCGCCATGATCGCCGATCGCCCCGATTGGGTGCTGTCACGCCAGCGCGCCTGGGGCGTGCCGATCACCGTCTTCGTCCACAAGGCCACCAACGAAATCCTCAAGGACGAGAAGGTGAACCACCGCATCGCCCAGAGCTTCGAGGAAGAGGGTGCCGACGCCTGGTACAAGCCGGGCGCGGGCCAACGCTATCTCGGCGATGCCTACAAGGCCGACGACTACGAGATGGTCACCGACGTGCTCGACGTCTGGTTCGACAGCGGCACCACCCATTCCTGGGTACTGCGCAATAAACAAAAGTGGCCGCACCTGAAATTCCCGGCCTCGATGTATCTCGAAGGCTCCGACCAGCATCGCGGCTGGTTCCATTCCTCGCTGCTGGAAAGCTGCGCCACCAACGGCCACGCCCCCTATGAAAGCGTGCTGACGCATGGTTTCACCATGGATGGCGAAGGTCGCAAGATGAGCAAATCGCTGGGCAATACGGTCGCCCCGCAGGACATCATCAAGCAATATGGCGCCGATATCCTGCGCCTCTGGGTGGCATCGTCCGATTATTCGGAAGACCTGCGCCTGGGCAAGGAAATCATCCAGACCACGGTCGACAGCTACCGCAAGCTGCGCAACACATTGCGCTGGCTGCTGGGCAATCTCGCCCATTACCAGCCGTCCGACGAAGTCCGCTTCGAGGACATGCCCGAGCTTGAGCGGCTGATGCTGCATCGCCTCGCCCAGCTCGATGAGCAGGTGCGCGGCGCCTACAAGGAATATGACTATCGCAAGATCGTCACCGCGCTGACCAACTTCATGAATATCGAGCTCAGCGCCTTCTACTTCGATATCCGCAAGGACACGCTCTATTGCGACCCGATCAGCTCGACCAGGCGCAAGGCGTCGCTGACGGTGCTCAATCACCTGTTCGATTGCCTCACCGCCTGGCTGGCGCCCATCCTGGTCTTCACCATGGAAGAAGTGTGGCTGGAACGGCACCCCGAAGCCGGCTCGTCCGTGCATCTGCGCCTCTTCCCCGAGGTACCGACCGAGTGGCTCGATGACGATCTGGCCAGCAAGTGGACCCTGATCCGCGCCGTGCGCCGCGTCGTCACCGGGGCCCTCGAGATCGAGCGCCGCGAAAAGCGCATCGGTTCCTCGCTTGAGGCGGCGCCCAAGGTGTTCATCACTGACGAGCGCTACCTCACGGCCATGGCCGGCGAGGACCTGGCCGAAATCGCCATCACCTCCGGCATCGAGATTCAAACTACTGGCGAGACAGCCAATGATTTCTGGTTGGAGGATGTCCCAGGAGTGAAAGTCCGCTTCGCCCTGGCCCAGGGCCAGCGCTGCGCCCGTTCGTGGCGCGTCTTGCCCGAGGTCGGCACCGACCCCGATTACCCGGACGTCTCCCTGCGCGACGCCCAGGCCTTGCGCGAACGCGCCGCGGCGGGGCTTTGATCCGGGCCATCGGCCCGACTTCCCTCTCCCCTTGTGGGAAAGGGTGCCCGAAGGGCGGGTGAGGGGGTGTCGCCAATGTGGCGTGCATCCTGCCAACCCCCTCATCCGGCGCTGCGCGCCACCTTCTCCCGCAAAGGGGAGAAGGCAGAAGGAGCCCCTGCCTCGTGACGATACGCGACCTCGCCAACCCCACCGTCTACCTCTCCCTGACCACGGCGATCCTCGCCTTTGGCCTCGACCGGGCCCACAAGGCGTTCCAGGTCTCGGCTGACTGCATCGCCATCGGCGCCGCTACCTGCGTCGAGGTTTTCACCAGCTATGTGCCCTTCGCCATGACCGGCTGGCGCGGCGGCGAAATCGTGCGGGTGACCGATTTCTTCGACTATGTGCTGGTGTGGAATACCGGCATTTCCTACGGCCTGCTCGATGGTCTGCCCGTCTGGGCCCTCGGGCTCGTCATGCTGGTGGCGATCGTGGCGCTCGGCATCTGGTGGCTGCGCGCCGATTCGGCGCTGATCCGCCTCGGCCTGGCCTTCTGCATCGGCGGGGCGCTGTCCAATGCCATCGACCGGCTGATCTATGGCGCCGTCGCCGATTTCTTCCACCTGCATTGGGGCACGTGGTCGTTCTACATCTTCAACGTCGCCGACGTGGCCATCACCATTGGCGTCATCCTGCTGATCGCGGATCTCATCGGCCTTGGCCGGCCACGCAAGTCGACCGCGTGACTGCATAGAACACGTTGCCGCCAGAATCTGGCCTTAGCTGGGATTATGCGCTATAAGCGCCGCCGACATCTTGAAGGACGTTTCATGCGTATTGGTTTGACCGGGCAGCATTCTGCTCTTGGAGCGGTTACCCGGACTGGATTGGCCTCGCTTGGTCTGCTGCTGGCTGTGACGCTCAGTGCCTGCACCACGGTGGAAGGCACCAACGCCTTGACCGATTTCGGCACCTTTGAGCGCGAGGTCATGATGACCACGGCGCGTGGCGTTGGTCTGGTTCCCGGCGAGACGCCCAAGGAAGACCTGACCACCGCGCGGGCACCGCTGGTGCTGCCGGCCTCGGGCCAGGCGCTGCCGGCCCCGGCACCCAAGGCAACGGTCGCCCAGCTTCCCGCTGACAGCGACACGGTTCGCGTCGACACCACCAACCTCACCGAAGCCGACCTGACGCGCCTGCGCAATGCCAAGGTCGTCGACCTGCGCTCCGTCGCCGGTCGCCCGCTGACCGAGCAGGAAACCCGCACCCTGGTGGCCCGCATGCAGGCGGCCAACATGGATGTGTCCACCAACAACGGCAAGCGCCCGCTCTATCTGCCGCCCGAGGAGTATTTCACCCGCGTCGGCGATGCCGAACTGGTCTGCGCCGTGGGCAATGGCGAAGTGGTCTCGATCAACGATCCCAAATGCCCCGAATCGGTGCGCAAGGCGATCCGTGCCGCCTATGCCGCCCCTTCGAGCTCGAACAGCAGTTCGGGTCCGGGCGTGGGCCTGACCGAGAAAGAAATTACTCTCGGCAACTGACGGCCTCCGCCGTTCTGACTTTTCAAGCGGCCGGACCATCCGGCCGCTTCGCCTTTTTCCGCGCCGCCCGCCCGAGATATCTCGGGCATATGGGTCCCGCATGACATGAAAGACCGCCCGATGAGCGACACCCCAGCCCAACCCGATACCGGCGACCGCCTCGCCAAGGTCATCGCCCGCTCCGGGCTCTGCTCCCGCCGCGACGCCGAGGTGTGGATCACCGAGGGCCGCGTGGTGGTCAACGGCAAGAAGGTGCTGACGCCGGCCTTCAACGTCACCGACCGCGACAAGATCATGGTCGATGGCGCCCCGCTCGCGGCGCGCCAGGGCACCCGTGTCTGGCTCTACCACAAGCCTGCCGGCCTTGTTGTCACCGAGAAGGACCCCGAGGGCCGCGACACCATCTTCGAGCATCTCGAAACCCATGGCCTGCCGCGCGTCGTCACCGTCGGCCGCCTCGATATCAATACCGAAGGCCTGCTCCTGCTGACTAATGATGGCGGCCTCAAGCGCGTGCTCGAACTGCCTGCCACTGGCTGGCTGCGCCGCTACCGCGTGCGCGCCCACGGCACGGTTACCCAGGCGGCGCTCGACAAGCTCAAGGACGGCATCGAGATCGACGGCATCAAATATGGGGCCATCGAAGCCACGCTCGAGCGCGAGCAGGGCGCCAACGTCTGGCTGGTCCTCGCCTTGCGTGAAGGCAAGAACCGCGAAGTCAAGAATGTGCTGGGCGCGCTCGGCCTCGAGGTCAACCGGCTCATCCGCGTCAGCTACGGCCCGTTCCAGCTCGGCGACATACCGGTGGGCGGCGTCGAAACCGTCAAGGCCAAGATGCTGCGCGACCAGCTCGGCAAGAAGCTGGCCGATGCCGCCGATGTCGATTTCGACAGCGAGATGCCCGAGGCCAATGCGCTCGAAGGCAAGCCGACCCGCGACCGCCTGACCGGTCGCGGCACCAACACGGTCGAGATCGCCCGCCAGCGCTTCCGCTTCACCGATGGCGCCGAAAAGACCGAGGAAGAAATCCGCGCCGATCGTCCGCGCCAGGATCGCCCCGGCCGCTTCGACAGCCGCAAGCCGGCTCCCAAGCGCGACGAGGCCCGCGACGACGAATACGCGCCGCCGCCGCGCCACATCCATTTCGATGAAGACGGCCGTGCGCCTGAGGAATTTGTGGCCAAGCGCAACACCCGCATCGTCAAGCGCCCCGACCGCGACGACCAGTCCGCCAAGACCTTCGGCAAGGCCGCGCCGCGTCCGCCCGCCGGCAAGAAGCCGTTCGGCGAGAAAAAGCCCTTCGGGGACAAGAAACCCTACGGGGACAAGAAGCCTTACGAGAAGAAGGCCTTCGGCGACAAGCCGCGCGGTCCGCGCCGTGACGACGACCGTGCTCGCCCCGCTGGCGGCCGCCCGTCCTTTGGCGACCGTCCACGTGGTCCGCGTCCCGAGGGCGGTCGTCCGCCGCAGGGCCGCGAATTCACCGGTACGCCGCGCGGTCCGCGCCGCGACGATGCTGGCGCCGAGCGGCCCGCGCGTGAGTTCACGCCCCGCCTGCGCCCCGATAG